>CALCCF010000076.1 GCA_937899905.1 uncultured Phycisphaeraceae bacterium | reverse complement strand
CGCCCCCCTCGGCCAACTGGCTCAGGTACACCTCGAACGCCTCAACAGTCAACAGGTGCACCGGGATGGCGTCCGAGCTGAAGGCGTCGAGCACGATCAGGTCGTATGGCTCGCCATAGTGCTGCTCCATGAGCAAACGCCCGTCACCCACAAAGTACTCGATCTTGTCGGTCCGGCTCTCGCTCAGGAACGTGAAGTACAGCGGATTGCGTGCGATGCTGACCACCGAGGGGTCGATCTCGTACGCGTCGATGGACATGCCCCGGCGGCCATAGGACGCCAACGCGCCGGTACCCAGACCAACGAGCGCCACGCGATCGAGCGCGTTGAATCGCCCGGGGGCGGCTTGCCCATCGATGAGCGCAAAAACCTCGGCGATCGGGCTCATGCGGTGGTAGTACGCGAGCGGCTCTTGCTCGAAGCCCGGGCCGAGGCGTTGGATGCCGTGCGCGGTCGAGCCATGGCGCAACTGGTGGAAGGCGGCCTCACCGCCATCGGGCTGCGCCGTGATGACACGCTCGACGGTGTGCACGCCGAAGAATGTGCGTTCGATGTGCACGACCTCGGCCGGCCCCTTCCATACGGTCGCGCTGAGCAGCATGCCACCCACTGCGAGGGCCAGCGAGAGCGGCATGGTGTGGATCACATAGAGCACGATGGCGGGCAAGCCGATCACGATCGCACGCTCGACGAGGCTTGCGGACGCCGAGAGCGGCTGGAGGCCCAAAGCGCCAAGCGCCACGAGCACGGCCATAAAGACGAGCACGATCGTGACGCCCAGCGCGATCTGCACCGACGGGGCCTCTGCCCGAGATGTGTCTTTGGCCTTCCATTTGGGCAAGCCTGGCAACGCGAGCATGGCCAGGGCGATCGCGATCGGGTACTCGAGAACGCGATCGAAGATCACCGGGGCAAGCAAGGCGTTGAATGCGCCCCCTATCACACCACCGAGGGCCACCAACAGGTAGAACTCGGTGAGCCTTCCGGCATGCGGGCGTAGCGCGGCCAGCCTTTGGTGGCAGAGCAACGCCGCGAGGGAAAACGCCGCAACGTGTGCGCCCGCAACCGCCCACAGTGGCTGGCGTGCGTGCAGGAGCATCGCGACGACAACGCCAACGACGGCGATCGGTGCCAGCCGCTGCACGAGTCGCTCCAGCCCCGGCCGTCGCACGCCGAACGCGATAATGAACGTGAGTAGGTACAGCGAGAGTGGCACGACCCACAGCAATGGCGCCGCGGCGATGTCCGTGGTCAGGTGCTGCGTCGCGCCCAGCATCAGGCTCGAGGGCACGGCGGCGAGCCCGATCCACGCCAACCTTCGAGGCCAAGTCGGGCGCTCGGCCGACTGGTCGGTCTTGCGAACCTCCGGCTTGGTGCGTCTAGCCACCAGTGCGCCACCGAGCGAAAGCAGCACGACCAGCGTCACGTAGCCGATCGACCACCACTGCCGCTGCTGCTCGAGGCTCAGCATGGGCTCGACCACGAACGGGTACGCGAGCAGGCCCAGGAGGCTTCCGGCATTGCTTGCGGCGTAGAGCGGATACGGGTCTGCGGCCAGTTTGTGGTCGGTCGTCGAGATCCACTTCTGCAGCACAGGGGAAACGGTGGAGAGCACGACGTACGGGGCCCCCACCGCCGCGGCGAGCGATACCAGCACCCAGAGCGCGGGCGAGGCATCCGGAGCACCACCGCGTACTGCGAGCGGCAGGGCTAACACGGCGGCCGCGGCCAGCACGATGTGCGTTACGACGGCGATCCTGGGCCGCCTTCCGCCGAGCGAGCCCAGCGCGTGGGCGGCGGAGTATCCCACGAGGAGGCCCATCTGGAAGAACAGCATCGAGGCCGTCCATACCGCGGGGCTGCCGCCGAGTCGGGGCAGCATCATCTTGGCCAGCATCGGCTGCACGCAGAAGAGCAGCGCGGCGGCGACGAAGATGGCGGCCGTGTACACCAGCAGCATGGGCGCGAGCGACCTCCGAAACCCAAAATCCACCCCCCGCAACCACACTGCGGGCTCGATGGTACCGCCCCTGGGGGTCGTCGAGCCGTTCTCGGGCACCCGGCCCCGCTGAGGCGAGTCGCCGGATCAGGAGAATCCCGAGACGAAACGCCGGCGACCGATACCCCCTACCTTCCCCGTGGGAGTCCTGTGGTGATCCGACCCGTGGTGGGTGTTCAAAACACGTTCGGGATCGTTCGGGCGTGGCTCGGCGCTGTGGTGGCCTTTGGGCTCGCGGCATCGTCCGCCCATGGCAGCGGGCCCATGCACGAGTCTTGGGTTCCCGATGGATCCGACTGGGTCGTGCACATCGACGCCAAGCGGTTGTCACAGTCCGACACGCTGCAGCCCATCTTCGATGCGCTGGCCGCCTCGGGCCTGGGGGCCAGCCTTGCCGACATGGGGATCGATCCGAGGCTCGACCTGCTCACGATCACGATGTTCGGCACCATCACGCGTGGGCCGAACCAACGCGGCGAGACCACCACCATGCTGGTCGGTGGGCCGGCGCTCCGCAGCGCGATTTACGAGCACGTGGAGAGCCACAATGGCTACACGCTGATGCTGCCCAAGGCCTGGCAAGCACAAGGCCGCAACATCGATGCGTGGACACTCGAGGGCATGTCGGTGCACATTGCGCTGTTGCCTTTCCAGCCCGCGGCGAGCGCCCCGGACTCGCACGAACTCGTCGCCGTGCTCTCGGACAACTCGCAGCGTCTGCAGGCGTGCATCGAGACGCTGCTGGTGGAACGCGAACCAGCGTCGCCGGCAAGGCCCGCCGCCTCCCCGGCGCCCAAGTCAGATGGGGAGCCCGGTTCGATCCTCGACGGCTGCCGGCCGCCCGAGGGCAGCGTGATCTTCGCCATCGCTCGAAACCTGAACCAAGCTCACCCGCCGCTGACTTCGGGCGTGCTGGCCTCGGCCGAGAGCATGGTCGCCCACCTGGGATACCGGGAAGAAGCCGGCGAGTTGACCGTCTTCGCCGGAATGGAGTTGCTCGGGCATGAGGCCGCCGACGTCGACGGCATCGTGTCTTCGCTCAACCACATGATCGAATACTGGGGTGACCGTATCGGAGAGCTCTCTCGCAGCCAGCCCAGGATGATCGCGATGCTCCCGCTCATCGATGCGTGCGATGTCAGCCAGGAAGGTCGCGTGGTTCGGCTGCATCTCGAGCGGATCGCGGTCACCCGAGAGCCGGCCACTGAACACGAAGACCGCCCGAGCCTGGCGACGGGGTCCGAACAGCCGAGCCCGAGCCCCGGGGGCCCATAACCCTCGGGGCGTCACAAACGGTCGTAATTTCCCTTGGTTTCGGATAACCCCAAGCATGGATCCGCTTTGGAATCTCATGCGGATGTGTTATTCTAATGACCATGCCCGCGTCGGCTGCCCGCCCCATCCCGTTTGAAGCCCCACTCGAGGGCCGCCCCGGCAAGCCGGTCGACCAATTGGATGATCGGTCTTTGGCCGAGTTGGCCAAGGAGGGCTCGGTCCCCGCGTACAACGTGTTGGTCGTCCGCTACCAGGACCGCGTGTACCGCTTCCTGCTCCGACGCACCGGTTCATCGGCCGAGGCCGAAGACATCGCCCAGGAGACGTTCCTGCGGGCGTGGCAGAAGCTGCACACCTTCGAGCCCGAGCGTCCGCTGGCGCCCTGGCTGCTCACCATCGCCGCTCGCTTGGCCGCTTCCGCTGCTCGGCGTCGGGCCCGGATCCGCGTGGCTCCCGAGTCGTCGCTGGGCTACGTGGACGCGGCGGCTCCCTGCCTGCTGCCGGCCAACCCCGATGCCGGCCATGACCGCAAGCGGATCTGGCGCATCGCCGAATCCGTGCTCAACCGCGACCAGCTGACCGCAGTCTGGCTGCGGTACGTCGAGGGGCTGAGCCCCGCCCAGATCGCCCGCGTGATGGATAAATCTGGCGTTGCGGTCCGCGTGATGCTGCTCAGGGCCCGGAATGTCCTGGGTGAGGCCATCCGCGACCGAGCCGAGGACATCATCCAGCCCGAGGGCCCTTCGGATTCCGGGGAATCCCGAACTGACATAGGCTTTTCGGACTCTGTAAAATGCCGCGTTACGCAAGGCATGAATCGAGCGAATACTCCTCAGGAATGATCGGCGTCGGGACCCCTCGTGTCCCTTCGAGAGGCTAACTCCTGTGGCTCGTCGCACCAACAGTTCACACCGCGATCCGGCCCGCTCGAGGCGTGCAAAGTCCCGTGCTGTGGAGTTTCTGCGCGATCCGGCCGGATGGCCTTCAGAATCGGCCCCGCTCCGGGTCCGTACCGGGGTGATGTCGAATCTCGCGGCCCAGCGGCAGCGTGAATCCGGCATGGATCGGGTCACGCTCTACCGCGACTCTAGATCCAGGCGTCACCCGCTTCAGTTCTCGCTCAGGCCGCCGCTTGCCGCAGCCGCGGTCATCGCGATGATCGTCTCGGCGTCCATCCACTTCATGGGAGGTGTCGAGGCCTGGCAGCCCTGGGCCGACGGGATTGCCAATCGCTACTACGACGTTCCCGAGCAGGGCTACGGCTACCGTGGCCCGCTCGCCGGAGCTCCGCAGCAGCCTCTGAATGATGTTGGCAGGACCGAGGCGGAGGCCTTGTTCTCCGATGTCCTTCGCTTCCGTGCGCACATGTCCGGACGGATCCCGGTGGCCGAGCCTCAGAGCGAGCCGCGCGAAAACCGCCGGTCGACGCCAGCATCATCGCCGCAGAGGCCCTCGCGCGACTCCGAGGATGTCTCCTCCTGAGCCGACCGCTCCCGCGGCTTACACACCCAAACGAACGCGACCCACAAGCTCCGAGAGCTTGATTGCGCCCATGCGCTCGGTCCATTTGAGGAGCCCGCGGTGGATCCGCGTCGGTGAGGTTGGGTCGGCCATGGTTGCGGTGCCCATGCCGATGGCCGAAGCACCGGCTAGGACGAACTCGGCGGCATCTTCCCAGTTCGTCACGCCGCCCAAGCCGATGATCGGCACGCCCTCTTCACGCGCAATGCTCGTGTACACATCGTGGATGATCTTGACCACGATCGCGTGCACCGCGGGCCCCGAAAGCCCGCCCGTGCCGTTGGAGATGCGTGGCTTGCCGGTCTTGACATCGATGGCCATGGCCGGCATCGTGTTGCATAAGCACAGCACGTCGGCCCCGGGTCGCAGGTTGGGGCCATCTGGCTTGCCTTGCGCCTCGATGGCGGCGCGTGCGAGCTGGACGATGCCGACTAGTCCGGTGGCTACGGGCGGCAGCTTCACGATGAGACGTGTTGATGGCAACGCCGCGCGCACGTGGCCGACAAGTTCGGCGAGCGCGGGCGGATCAACGCCGAAGTCTGCACCGCCGTGCACGTTGGGGCAGGAAACGTTGAGCTCAACGGCATCGATCGATTCGAGGCCGTCGAGCTGAGCGGCAACCTGCACGTACCCCTCGATCGTGTCGCCCGCGACCGATGCGAACAGCGACACGCCGTGCGCGTTGAGGCGGTGTGTTGGCGCAACGTGCTCGGCGAAGCGTTCGATGCCGGTGTTTGCCAACCCGATGGCATTGAGCATCGCACCACGCACCGGGACGAGCCGCCATGTCGGATGCCCCTCGCGCGGCTGGGCGGTGATCGACTTGCTGGTCACCGCACCGAGGGTCGACGGCTTGGCCACATCCAGGATCTCGTCGGCGTATCCAGCCGTGCCGGCGGCGAGGATGATCGGGCTCTGAAGGCCCAAACCCGCGAGGTCGATCGACATCGGACCCTTGGGTGACGGGCGCTCTGAGGCTTCTTCCTGCTCGATGGCCTTCGGGCTCGCGTCTTGGGATGTCGTTTCGGGAGCGGGTTCTGCCACGAGGTAGTGTTGACACCCGCCAGCCCGTGGGCCAGCTTGGCGGGCTAAGCGATCGACGGACGCTTAGGAGCGGTCGATGCTCGTGCGGCGCAGATTGGTCAGCAGGCCCGTACGACCGGTCTTCTGCGAGGTTGGCTCGCGATCGAAGCCGGAGCTTGGCAGCGCGTCCATCGCCTGCTCAGCGGTGTCGAAGCCGTCGATGGGGTCAAGGCCGCGGTCGAAAAACTCGTCCCACGCCGGGTCGAGCCGTCGCACGAGCTTGCTCGCGGGCAGCCCGACCGTCGTGGCGTCGTGACCGGTCAGGCACGTGAACCCGAGTTCGACGATCGAACGCACCTCGTCGCGCTGCACCTCGGTCGAGAATCCTCGCAGGCCCTCGAGCGATCGGGCAACGCCCAGCATCTCGATCATTGCGGTGCCACGGCGATCAACGAGCACGTCACGCGCCGAGACGGGGCCATGGTGGAGCAGGACCGAGTGGGCCGCTTGAAGGCCGTCGAATACCTGGCGGAGCAAGCGGTCGGTTTCGCCAGGCTCCATTTGGCCGCCCTTCTCGGCGAGCAGCATCTCGAGATCGATCAAGCCGTCCTGGTGGCCCGTGTAGGGAACGACCGCGCAGGGCTGGTGCACAATGCCGAGCAGCAGCCTCTCGACGCTGAGGACGTGCTTGTTGTCGATGGTGCGTAGGTTGTCGATGGCGCGTCGGAGCACCGCCACCTGGGGATCCTCGGGGCGGATCGGAAACAAGTGGAGCACCTTCGCGTGGCGTCCATCGGGCTCCATGGCGACCACGCGGCGAGCGATCGGGGAATCGGGAAGGTCGCGCGTGATGGTGTATTCACCGAATCGAACGCGAGTTTGGCTGTCGCCCATCAGGTGGCTTCCTCCGTCGGCCGACTGGACACCGCACATACGGCCCAGGGCCCGGACTCCGAGCGAGTCCCAATGATAGGTCGCTGGCTAGGTCGGCACTTTCAATGCGCATTCGCCAGAAGCGGTCCGCATAACGGGCTCAATTTTGCCCACTATCCGTACATTTTCCTGACAATGGGCACGAGCTCCTCGGCCAGCACCCGCTCGAATTCGCGATCAAGCGGAAGGTCGAGATCACGGGCCGCGGCAGACCGATCCACGTCGGCGGGCCAGCTGGCGACGATGCCCGCCCGGCTGGGGTTGATCTCGTAGCGAACGCGAAAGCTCGGGAAGTGCTCAGAGATGGCCGCGGCGAGCTCACCCGCGCGGGGCGCGAAACTCGCGACGTTGTAAATCCGTTGGCCCAGCGTGTCGGCCTGCGCGAGAGCAAGCGTGGCCGCCACGGCGTCGGCCATCAGCATGAACGGCAGGCGGGCGTCCTCATCGACGAAGCACACGCCCTGTTCACCCCTTGCGGCAGCGTGCAGCATGAGCGGGCCATAGTCGCTCGTGCCGCCGCTCGGCGCTGTGTGTGGGCTGATGAGGCCGGGGTATCGCACGCAGCGGAAATCGATCGGAGCCGACGCGTCGCCGCCCGCAAGCAGGCGGTAGTGCTCGCTGTAGTACCGCCCGAGGTGCTCGCAGCACAGTTTGTTGACGCCGTACATCGTGATGGGCGTCAGGTACTGGTCCTCTCGCACGGCACCGGCACGGCGCTTCTCGGCCTCGCTTGGCAGGCCGTACACGGCGATTGAGCTGGGATAGATGAACTTGACGGAGCGGCCGGTTGCCTGCCCCTGCTGGGCGCACAGGCGCATTAGGTTCATGGTGCCCTGCGTATTGACCTCGTGGGCGAGATCGGGGTTACGCTCGCCGGTCGAGGACAGGAGCGCGGCGAGGTGGTAGACCTCGGTGATCTCATACCGGGCCATGATCTCGGAGAGCGCGAAGGGATTCCGAATATCGCCCGTAAACACGGCATGGCATCGGCTCGCCAGCGTCTCGTCGAGCGGCCGAAGGTCGAACGCGACGATGGGCGTGTCAGAAGCTTCGCTGAGGGCGTGGATGAGCCCATGCCCGACCTCGCCCCCGGCACCGGTGAGCAGGATGGCCTGCCGCCGCGGCGCACCGCTGCCCACCGACGGGCTCTCGTCGGCGACGGGCTGGACCTCGGTCGGCTTGGGTTGCTGCACGGTGGGCGTATTCACGCGTGAGGATAGGGTGCCACGCGGCCTCACTGGGCACCCAGGCTGGGCTACAGCGGGGAAGAACCCGCATCGCGCTTATCTGTCAAATTGGGAGAATTCGGCTGCTTCAGCGTCAGGCTCGCAACCGCGAGCGCGATTGCCAGCGCGGCGCAGAGGGCCAGGCCCGCGGTGAACGAGCCCGTTTCATCGAGGCTCAACCCAAGCACGACGGGACCGAGCCCAGTGCCCGCGACGCCGAGGAACGTGGTGAAGCCGCGGATCGAGCCGTGGTGCTTGCGTCCAAAGTACCGCGCGATGGTGGGCACGCCGACGGCTGAGCCGATCGCCATGGACACACCGTAGATTGACATCGCCGCGCACAGGAGCACGACCGAGTCTGCAACAATCACGAGCGCGGGCGAGGCCGCCATGAGCAGGCCGGCGATCGCGAGCAGGCCGCGCGGTGGCACGCGATCACTCAGCCACCCGACGGGCAGCACGAACACCGCCACGGCGAGCGCCCAGCTCATGCTCATGGCGGCCGACAGATCGGCGTCAAAGCCGCGGGCGGTCAGGATCGGTTGCGAATGGAACAAAAGCGCGGTTCCCGTAAAGCCGCTCAGGACGGTGGCCCCGGCGACGATCCAGAAAGAGCGTGTCGCCAGTGTCTGCTTGAGTGTGAACGCGGGGTCGTGGTGCTGTGGCGCGGCAGTGTCCCCTGTACCGCGCGGATGGTCGCCGTCGATGAGTTGCCCCACTTCTTCGGGCCGGTCTTTCAGCACGAACCCGGCAAGAGGCAGCACCGTCAGCCACACGAGTAGGCCGAGGACCGCGTACGCCCACCGCCAATCGAGCCAACCGATGAGCGCGATGGCCACCCATGGAGAAAGCGCGAAGCCGCCCTGGGCGAACACCATCTTGAAGCCGTTGACTGTGCCGAGCTTGCGCTCGTACCACAGCGCCAGTATGTGGCCGCTGAGCATGCTTAGCGAGCCTTGGCCTAGGAAGCGAAGGCAAAAGAAGCACAGCGTGAGCACAGCGAGCGAGCGGGCCTGGCCCGTGGCGACGCACGCGAGGCCGAAGAGCACGGCGATCACGAACATGACGCGTCTGGGGCCGAAGCGGTCGGCGACTGCGCCCACGAACGTCAGCGGGACGGCGGCGGCCACTGTGCCCACGAGGTAGGCCGTGCTGAGCGTGGTCGCCGAGAGGCCCAGGCTTGTCGTGAACGACTCGTTGAACTGGCTAACGACAACCGTTTGCCCGGGGGCGGTGGCGATCAGCGCGACCGTGCAGCCGGCGGCGATGACCGGGCCGCGAAAGGGATCGGGGATCGTTCCTGGTGCGGTGGGCGGCGTGTTGAGGGAGGGCTCGGGGGGGCTGGTGTCGCTCAAGCGGGGAGGTTAGCGCCGACCTCGGCGGCCGGCCTTGGGCGGGTCGGGCTCGAAGGGGGCTTCTTCTTCCTCTTCGTACTCTTCTTCGTCGTCCTCTTCCTCACCCTCTTCGTCTTCGTACTCGTACTCGAGTTCGCCGTCTAACTCTTCCTCGTCCTCTTCTTCTTCGCCATCTTCTTCGTCGTCCTCGTTGGCGTCCGCATCGTCCTCGTACTCCGCGTCATCCTCTTCTTCGTACTCGCCGTCGTCTTCCTCTTCGCCTTCCTCGTCCTCTTCGAGCTCTTCGTCTTCTTCCTCTTCCTCGAGATCCTCGTCTTCGAGTTCCTCGTCGTCCCCATCTTCCTCTTCGAGGTCTTCTTCGTCCTCTTCCTCGTCCCCTTCCTCGTCGTCGGGCTCGGCTTGGTCGACGTCTTCTTCCGTGACGTCGCCGACATCTTCCTCGACGGGTTCCGGTTCCGGTTCGGGCTCGGGCTGTTCTGGCCCATCCTCAAGATGGCCGACGACCTCGACCTCGACGCTCTCTTCCTCGTCGAACGGCGCGTCTTCGAACGACACGTCATCGGTGCCCGCGAGGTCCTTGTCCTCCGGGTCCTTCGCGGCGTCGCGGGCGGCCAGCTCCTTCATAGCGGCCCATTCCTCCGCCGTGATCTTCACGTCTCGCGCCACGCTGCCCTTGTGGTCGCTGATGACGCCGGCGATGCCCATGAGATCGATGAGGCGTGATGAGCGTGTGTAGCCGATCGCGAGTCGGCGCTGCAGCAGGCTGACGCTGCCGCGCTTGGTCTCCAGCACGATCTCGACCGCACGATCGAAGAGCGGGTCCTTGAGCGCCCGGCGCAGGCTCGCGGAGTTGTTGTTGGCGCTCTGGAGCAGGCGATCGTCATCGCTCAGGGCGCCCTCGGGCTGGCCGAGCTGCATGATCTGCCGCTCGTAGGTCGGGCCGCTGACCTCGCGGATGAACTTCACCACGCGGCGGATCTCGATGTCGTCCACCAGCGTGCCCTGGCTGCGCATGAGCTTGTGGTTGCTCGGGCTCAGGAACAGCATGTCGCCCTGGCCGAGCAGCAGCTCGCCGCCCTTCTGGTCGAGGATGATGCGGCTGTCCAGCCCGCTGGCGACCTTGAACGTGATTCGGCAGGGCATGTTGCCCTTGATCAGGCCCGTGACGACGTTGGCCTGCGGACGTTGCGTCGCGAGGATGAGGTGGATGCCGACGGCGCGAGCCTTCTGGGCGATGCGCACGATCGCGCCCTCGACCTCCTTGTTGGTCATCATCAGATCGGCCAGCTCGTCGATGATGAAGACCATGTACGGCAGCTTGCGCGGTACTCTGGCGGCCTGCTCGTCCGTCTCGTGGCCGAGGCGTTCCTTGATCTCTTCCCAGTCGAGATCGTTGTAGCTGGAGATATCGCGGCAGCCGGCCTCGGCGAGTAGCTCGTACCGCTCGTCCATCTTGGTGACGGCCCACTCGAGGATCGCCGCCGCCTTGTGCATCTCGGTCACGACCGGGCACATCAGGTGTGGGATGTCCTTGAACTGGCTCATCTCGACCATCTTGGGGTCGACCAAGACGAGCCGCAGTTCGTTAGGCTTCTTGGTGTACAGGAACGACATGATGATCGTGTTCATG
The DNA here is from genome assembly GCA_937899905.1 of uncultured Phycisphaeraceae bacterium. Taxonomy (GTDB): domain Bacteria; phylum Planctomycetota; class Phycisphaerae; order Phycisphaerales; family UBA1924; genus JAHCJI01. The sequence goes on along the minus strand of CALCCF010000076.1, from coordinate 10,445 downwards.
CACACCGACTTACCGCTGCCCGTCGTGCCCGCGATGAGCACGTGGGGCATCTTCGTGAGGTCGGCGATCAGCGGCTCGCCCGACGCGTCCTTGCCAAGGAACATGGGCAGCTTCATGCCCTGGAACTTCTCGGGGCGGCCCATGAGCTCCTTGAGACGCACCTTCTCCTTCGTGGGGTTGGGCACCTCGATGCCCACCGTGTCGCGGCCGACCTGGTTGGCCACGATGCGAACGTTGACGGCCTTGAGCGCGCGAGCGATGTCGCTGCTTACGGCGTTGAGCTGGTTGACCTTCGTGCCCGGCGCGAGCCGCACGTCGTAGAGGGTGATGACCGGGCCGCTCTCGATGCCGACGACTTCGCCCTTGATGCGGTACTCGTGCAGGGCGCGTTCGAGCGCCTCTGCTCCGTCACGCACCATCTCGTCGAGCTTGTCGTTGAAGTCTTCTTCGGGCTCTTCGAGCAGGTCGAGCCCTGGGAACGTGTAGCCCTCGAGTTCGACGCCCTGCAGGTCGCGGAGGTCCTCTTCCTTGGCGACCGAGCGGTTCTGGTTGGCGAACAGCACGGGCATGGTGCTGATCTTCTCGCGCAGGCGATCCTCGTTGAACACCTGGGGGGCGCCGGGGCCGTCCTCGTCTTCGCCCTCCGCTTCGTCCTCGTCCTCGGCAATGGGCTCTTCGTCTTCTTCGTCTTCCTCTTCCTCTTCGTACTCCTCGTCTTCCTCCTCATCGGCGTCTTCTTCCTCGTCGTACTCGTCTTCCTCGTACTCGTCCTCCTCGAGTTCGCCGACGTCGGTGTCGATCTCGTCCTCGATCTTCTTGGCGCGAGCCTCGGCACGCTTGCGTTTGGCGACCTTGGGCCGCATGCGCTCGTCGTCGTCGAGGTCGGTAGCACGAACCGGGACACGCTTGATCGGGCGCAGGCGGTCGGCGATCGCGAGCAGCCAAGAACCGATCGCCGGGAGCACGTCGCGCACGGAGACCGCCCCACCGCCGGCCGTGCGACCCAGCCAGCCCGCTTGCCGGAGCAACACCGCGCCAGCTGGTACGAGCCAGCGGTCGTAGGCGATGATGAGGCCGAAGACGGCGGCGACCAGCATCCATAGCATGGAGCCGGCGACGTTGAAACGCTCGCGTAGCTCGCCGGCTCCGACAAAGCCGATGGAGCCGCCGGGAAGGTCGGGCAGCCTCGCGGTGCCGGGTGCCAGCAGCGCCTGCACGCCCGCGCCAGCGACGGCGATGAACAGCACGCCGACGATCCGCACAAGCGGGTGGTCCACGCGAGCGCCGCCGAAGTGCAGCCCGATGAGCACGGCCAGGCCGGCGAGGAACACCCAGGCCCCCAAGCCAAGCGTGTAGTACGACCAATACGCGACCAGAGCCCCAATGCCACCCATCCAGTTGGCGGCGGGCTCGTTGGGCGGCCAGGCGGCGAAGCCCGGGGCATCGCCCGCGTCGAAGCCGATCAGGCTCGCGGCGACAAACAGCCAGAGCGCGGCGATGACCAGCCACGCGATCCAACGCAGAACCGGGGCCATCGAGGCCCCATCGTCATCCGTGACCCGAGATGCCATGGACCAACGGTATCGGCTCACCGGGCCCGCGCGCGGCAGGAATGCCCCGGATGCCGTCAGGCCGCCTTCGTCGGATTGGCCGGCTTGGCGGGCGGTTCGTCGCCGGCAGCCGGCTTGGCACCGGCCTCTGTCGCCTCGCCATCCCCGGCGTCGTCATCGGCATTGTCCCCGGTGCTGTCGGCCTCATCGGCCGGGTCGACCCACTCGCCATTCACCAGCCGTGCCACCGAGAGCGGGTTGCTCAGACGGAGTTCCTTGGGCAGGACGGCCTCGGGCGCGTTCTGGTACGAGACCTCTCGCATCCAGCGTTCCGCGGCATCGGGGCCGACCGATGTGAACGGGTTGCCCAGAGAAGCCGGGTACGGGCCGCCGTGGACCAGCGACGGGCAGAGCTCGAGGCCCGTAGGTGTGGCGTTGAACACCAACCGGCCAACCCGGTGCTCCAGCGTGGCCGAGAGGCGACGGCCGACGTTGCCATCGGTGGCGCCCATCCAGATCGAGCCGGTCACCGAACCACCAATTGCAGCCGCGGCTGACAACAGCTGGGCGGCGTCATCGGCGACGACGAGGAGCATCGCCGGTCCGAAGACCTCTTCGTGAAGGCCGGGCTCGCGAACGAACGCGTCCGCAGCGCACCGCATCAGGCATCCGGGAACGGGCGCGACCGTGGTGGCGTCGGTCTCGGGCGCGTGGAAGCTGCCGCCCTCGAGGCGGACGCCCCTGGTGTCGAGGCATTGCTCCACCGAACGGAGGAACCGCCCAGCCAACTCGCCGCTCCGCATGCGGGCGGCGGGCATCTGGTCGAAGAGCGACGCGAGCTGGCGTGCGAAGACCTCGGTCTCGGCGCCGCGCTGAACGAAGACCACGCTGGGCCGCGTGCAGGTCTGGCCGGCCACGTTCGTGCACGACTGGAACAACCGCTCGGCGATGACGTCGCCGTTGGACTCCATCGCGCCGGGCAGGACGAAAACGGGATTGATCGTGCCGATGTTGGCCGAGAATGCGGTGCTCGGGCCGTGCTGGGCGACCATGTCCCCGATGCGGTCGGCCCCCTGCCTCGAACCGGTGAAGGCGACGCCGCGCACGCAGGGATGGTCGACGACGCCGCGGATCAGCCCCTGTTCCCCCTGACGATCGCTGTGGAGCAACGTGATCAAGCCGGGGGGTGCACCAACCGACTCTGCAACGTCCATCGCCACGCGCGCCACCATGGCATCGGTCAGCGGGTGATTGGGGTGGCTCTTGCAGATGATCGGGCAGCCGGCAGCGAGGGCGGACGCCGCGTCGGCGCCCATCGCGCCGCCGGTGAGCGGCTGGTTGGCCGGGCCAAGGATCAGCACCGGGCCAATGCCACGCCGCGCACGACGAAGGTCTGGCTTGGGCAGCGGTCTGCGGCTGGGCTCGGCGGTATCGACACGCGTCCTGTCGAGTTGGCGGCCGCGCACGACGCCGGCAAACATGCGCAGCGTCTGCATGAGCCGCTCGCGTTCGGCAACGATCCGCACCGTGCTAAACCCGCTCTCGCGCGCGGCCAGCTTCACGAGATCGTCGCCGAGGCTGTGGATGCCGTCGGCGATGCGTTCGAGGATGGCGGCCCGTTGCTCGACATCCAGCTCGAGCATGCCGTGGAAGGCGACCCACGAGGCCTGCGCGGCCGCAAACGCGTCCTCGGGTGAGGCGACCTCGATCTCGGGTCCGGTCGGACCGCCGGCGGTTGGATGATCGACCCGGAACGTCCGCCGCGGCTCACTGGCCTGGGCCTCGAACGACTTGGGGATGATGGCGTGCGACAGCGCAAGCCCGCCGCCCAATGCGGGCGACTTCCCCGATGATCCCGGGGCTCCAGCGCTGGATTGATCGAGCGCAGCCACACCCGAACATCGTCGTTCGGAGGGTACAACTCCACTCGCTCATTCCGATAAGCACACAAACAACACAGCCCCGCATCGTGCGGGGTTGTGCGTGGATCACAGGAGATGTGAGTCGCCGAAGCCTTAGCGGCGGCGACGGGTGGCGGCGAGGCCGCCGAGGCCGAGCAGCGCCAGCGAAGCCGGGGCCGGGATGACCTCGATCGCACCAGCACCCTCGAGAACCGTGGTGGTGACGTCCGAGCTCAGGCCCGTGTCATCGACGTACAGGCTGTAGCGAGTGGTGTCCGTCGCCAGATCGACCGTACGGGCGGTGAAGTCCGTGGTGCTCCACGTGGCGCTCCAGATCAGGACCGGGTCGCTGGTATCGGCAAACAGGCTGCCGGGAGGGAATTGCAGCTGACCGGTGACGATGTCCATGACGTTGCCGTCCATGGGGGTGCCGCCATCCTGGCCCGGGTCGGTAAACGCCGAGGCGGGGCCGGAGAAATCGCCCGTCATGTCGCCGAGCAGGTTCCACTCGGCGGCGGCGAACGCGTAAAAGAGGTCCGAATCCCAATCGGCCCACACCTCGACGGTGGTGGACGGCTGGCTCGGGCTCACCACGTTGCTGACGCGGATCTCATAAGTGTTTGGGGTGACGCTTGCGGAAGCCACGGCAGCCATGCCGACGGCAGCACCCGCAACAGCGGCGATCTTCAACTGGGTCATGTCTCGTCTCTCCTGAAGACGGTGGAACGGAATCTCTCCTGGAACACGCAAAGATACCACAAACCGGTGGGCCAGATCAAGGCTTTTCTGGGAATGCAAGGAAAAAGGCCAAAAATATTGGCATTATCCGGAATTCGAGCAAAATCCGTACAAACGATACAAGGCGGGCAAACCCGGCGATCCTCACGGCGGCTATGCTCCGCCCGATGCCGTCCAAGATCCGATCATTTCTGATGCGGGGCGTCGATGCCGACCCCTGTGAGGTCGAGGTTGACCTGGACGAGGCGGCGCTGGCGAAGGAGACCATCGTCGGTCTTCCCGACGCCGCCATCCGAGAGTCGATCGAACGTGTCCGGGCCGCACTGACCAACACTGGCTATCAGTTCCCGAACGGGCGACTGGTCATCAATCTCGCACCGGCGCATGTCCGGAAAGAAGGCCCGATCTACGACCTGCCGATCGCGGTCGCGCTGCTGCAGGCCACCGGCGTGATTCGCGACCATCGGCCCGACGAGTCCCCGCCTCGTCTGCATCGCTGCATGATGGCCGGGGAGTTGGCGCTCGACGGGCGGATCCGGCCGGTGCGCGGCGTCATTGCGATGGCTGACCTGGCGCGGCAGGAAGGGCTCGATGCCGTGCTGGTGCCGGCCGAGAACGCGGCGGAGGCTGCTGTCGCCGGACCGACCACGTTCGGTGTGCGCACGCTCGCGGAGGTCGTGGGCCTGCTGAACGGACTGCTCGATCTCGAGCCTCATCCTCCACCCGACCTGGGAGCCATGCTCCGCGCCGCGGAAGCCCCGATCGACTTTGCCGAGGTCCGGGGGCAAGAGGCCGTCAAGCGGGCCATCGTGATTGCGGCGGCCGGTGGGCACAACGTCATCATGCTTGGACCGGCCGGCACGGGCAAGACGATGATGGCCAGGGCGCTGCCAGGCGTGCTGCCGCCCATGAGCAGCGCCGAGGCCATCGAGACGACGCGCATCCACTCGGCTGCGGGCGAGTTGCCGGCGGGCCAGGGCTTGGTTGCCACCCGTCCGGTGCGCACGCCGCACCACACCGCGTCGGCGGCGTCCATCGTGGGCGGCGGGGCGGTGCCCCGGCCAGGCGAGGTCTCGCTGGCCACGCACGGCGTCCTCTTTATGGATGAATTGCCCGAGTTTCCGCGGACGGTGCTCGAGACGCTCCGCCAGCCTCTGGAGGACCATGTCGTCACCATTTCTCGCTCGCGGGGCACGGTGCGATTCCCCGCGAACTTCCTGTTCGTCGCGGCGATGAACCCGGCGCCCGGCGGCTCGGCGGGGCCGACGGCGGCGAGCCAGAAGGCGGCCGAACGATACCGGGCTCGCATCAGCGGCCCCTTGCTCGACCGGATTGACATCCACGTCGAGGCGCCGGCCGTGCCGTGGAAGGAGTTGTCGGCGACAGGCGAGTCGAGCAGCACGTCGTCGGCCACCATGCGTGAGCGGGTGCTCAGGGCTCGAAAGACGCAGGCCGCCCGGCAGGGTGAGGACGTGCTCAATGGCAGGCTGCGGGGCAAGGAACTCGACACGCTCGCACCGATGAGCGAGCCCGCCCGGAGCCTGCTGGGCCAGGCCATTGCCGAGCTCGGGCTGTCGGCTCGCGCGTACGACAAGGTCCGGCGGGTTGCGAGGACGGTCGCCGACCTGGAGGGTGCCGAGGGTCTCGATGTCCAGCACATCGCCGAGACGGTTCAGTACCGGCTGCTTGATCGCGGCTGAGCGATCGGCCGTGTTGCCATAAACCAGCCTGGACGGCCGGCGGTCGGTATCATCCCGCCACATCTCGACCGCGACGGGGTCATCTTGGGCCCCATAGACGCGCCTCGCCTTTCGGAGTACTTCGCCCATGATCGACATCGACCGGCTTCGCCAACTCGTGGACCTCATGGTAGAGCACGATCTGACGGAGGTCGACGTCAGCGACGAAGACCAGTCGATCACGATCAAGCGGGGCATGGGCGGCAGCTTCGCGATCACGCCGCAGCCCGTCGCGGCCGTCGCTCCCACAGCGCCGGCGGCCGCGCCTGTAGCAGCACCGGCCACGAGCGCCCCCGCCGCTCCGGCGGCCGATGACGGCCTGGTCGCCATCGAGTCTCCGATGGTGGGCACGTTCTACTCGGCCCCGGATCCCGACTCGCCGCCGTTTGCGGCACAGGGGGCTTCGATTGGCCCCGATTCTGTGGTGTGCTTGGTTGAGGCGATGAAGGTCTTCAACGAGATCAAGGCCGAGACGTCGGGCACCATCGAGCGTGTGTGCGTGAAGGACGGCGACGCGATCGAGTTTGGCCAGGCCCTCTTCATGGTGAGGCCCGCCTAACCGATGTTCCGCCGAATCCTGATCGCGAACCGTGGCGAGATCGCCCTGCGCATCATCCGGGCATGCCGAGAGCTCGGCATCGAGGCCGTGTGCGTGTACTCGCAGGCCGACAAGGACGCGCCGTATCTGCGGCTGGCCGACCGTGCGATCTGCATCGGCGCGGGCCCGTCGAAGGAGAGCTACCTCAACATCCCGCGCATCATCGCGGCGGCCGAGGTGAGTGACGCCGACGCAATCCACCCTGGGTATGGCTTCCTGTCCGAGCGGGCCGACTTCGCGCAGATCTGCCGTGAGTGCAAGATCGAGTTCATCGGCCCCAGCCCCGAGGCGATGGGCCAACTGGGCGACACGGTGCAGGCCCCGCGGGCCGCCAAGGCCGCCACGGTGCCGCTCTTCCCCGGCTCGGAAGGCGCCATCGAGGAAGAGGACGAGGCCGTTGAGGTCGCCCGCGAGATCGGCTTCCCGGTGATCATCAAGGCCGCCGCGGGCGGCGGCGGCCGTGGGATGCGTGTGTGCCACAACGAGGCCACGCTGCGGCAGAACATCAAGAAGGCGCAGACGGAGGCCCTGGCCGCCTTCGGCGACGGCAGCGTCTTTATCGAGAAGTTCCTCGAGCACGCGAGGCACGTCGAGGTCCAGGTGCTGGGCGACAAGCACGGCAGCTCGGTGCACCTCTTCGAGCGTGATTGCTCGATGCAGCGTCGGCACCAGAAGCTCATCGAGGAGGCTCCCGCCCCGGGCGTCGATCGCAAGAAGATCACGTCGGTGTGCGAGAACGCGGCCAAGCTCATCCGCAACACCGGGTACGCCGGCGCGGCGACCGTCGAGTTCCTGATGGACGACGAGCAGAACTTCTACATGCTCGAGGTGAACACCCGAGTCCAGGTCGAGCACCCGGTGACGGAGATGATCACCGGCGTCGATATCGTCAAGAACTCCATCTTGATCGCCGCCGGCGAGAAGTTGAGTGTGCGGCAGAAGGACATCTCGGTCAACGGCCACGCGATGGAGTGCCGCATCAACGCCGAGGACCCGGCCCGCAACTTCATGCCCAGCCCAGGACGCGTGGACCACTGGGAGATGCCTGGCGGACCGGGCATCCGCATGGACACCCACGTGGTGCCGGGGTACGTGGTGCCCCCTACCTATGACTCGATGGTCGGCAAGCTGATCGCCCACGCGGACGACCGTGAGGCGTGCATCACTCGGATGGCTCGGGCGCTGCGCGAGTTCCGGGTGGGGCCGATCAAGACGGTGATCCCGTTGCACTTGCGGTTGCTCGAGCACAGCGCCTTCAGGGAGGGCGCCGTGGATATCCACTATCTCGAGCGGGCTTTGAAGCAAGATTTGCTCGGCGCGCCGGCATAATCCGACCTTCGCCGATAACGATACCTAACAAATGTAGAGTATGGACGTCTGCCAGTCCGAAAGGCAGATTTCTGGCCATTTTTGCTCATATTCTCTCGCAATCGACTGGGAATCTCGGTACTGTTTGCGGTGAGAGAGAGTTCGAGTTGTGCGAATTCTCACCTGTTTCCTCGTGTGGGCCATTCTCAACGGGTGGCCGTCGCAACCCAGGATGAGGGATAAGACATGCGTAACGCGATGACTGTTGTTGCCCTGGCCGGTGCCGCTTCCGTGGCCGCCGCCCAGAGCACTGTTTACTTTTCGGACTTCGAGGCCGATGGTGGTGGCTTCACCGCCAGCGGCGTGAACGGCGATTGGGAGCGTGGCATCCCGGTCGGCGCTGATGGCTCGGCCCTCGGTGGCTTCGCCAGCAGCGCGCCCGTCGGCGGCTTCTCGGGCGACTTCGTCTGGGGCACCGGCATCGGCGCTCTGCACGGCGTTGGCAGCGATGAGCAGCTCAGCCAGAACTTCGACTTCAGCGGCCTGACCGACATCAGCCTGTCGTTCCAGGAGTGGAGCGACAGCGGTAGCTCGACCTTCGACATGGCTTCGGTCATCGTCAACGGCGATCAGCTCTACCTGAGCGACGGCGACTCGATGGACGCGTGGCGCGCGGTCAACCTCGACCTCAACGCCTACGCCGGCCTGTCCAGCGTCGACATCACCTTCAACTTCACCTCGACGACCGTTGTCGAGCGCACCGGCTGGTACATCGACGACGTCGAGATCCGCGCGGTGCCCGCCCCGGCCAGCCTCGCGCTGCTGGGCCTCGGTGGCCTCGCCGCCGCCCGTCGTCGCCGCTAATCCGGTTTCGACACACCCTCCGCAATTGAAAGCCCGGCCTTCGGCCGGGTTTTTTCGTGTCCGCAGCGAATTGCTGGAGAGGAGGGCTGTCAGCAGGCTTAACCGTCCGTGCGGTTCTCGACGGACTTCTCCAGGCGATGGAGCGACGCCCTGATGTCGGTGAGCAGTTCGACGACCCCCTCGCCCGTAACGCCTTCGGCAGGCTGAGCAACTTCGGCCCGAGGCGAGCGCACGCGACCCTCGGCGAGAGCGTCACGTTGGTCGAGCACGGCCTCGCGAAAGCCGGGGGCATCGACGATGCCGATCAGGCTTACCAGGTGGCTGCCCGGCCCCGCGCTCTGGCCTGCCGTCTCGACCTTGAAGCCGTGCAGGCCCATGTATCGCATGATTGGGCCCTGGATCATCTGCAGGTCGGTGATCTTCTCGAGCGGGATCGTGCTCTCGACGCGGCTGATCCAGCCCTTACGGATCTCCAGCGATCGTTCGGTGAGCGTGCAGCTCATGCGTTCGATGTACTTGTTGATGAAGTACCGGCCGACGAGCAGGTAGATAATTGCGATCGGGATCGTCACGATGAGCACTACGAACAGGATCGTGCCCGTAAGCAGGTGGTAGCTGGCCAGCTTCGGATCGAAGGTGGCTTCGCGGAGCACGGCATACCGACGTGATGACTCGCTCATGGGCGAGGGTACGCCCCTACTCGGGACGTACGGTCACGCCTGAGCGGGGTGGGTTTAGCCGCTCTGCACGGTGCCCTGGACGGGGCGATCCTCGCGAGCCATCGGGTCGCTCGGCGCGTGATCGACGCGTTCGCCGGGGAGCGGGTTGAACCGCGAGCCTAGGAGCGGGATCTTCTCGTTGGGGTTGTACGCGGGCAGGCGCTGGACGATGAACCACAGGCCCGCGAGCACGACGACGTTCCCGCCGAGCATCACGCCGATGTGGGCAAAGCCTTGGGGGATGCCGAAGTACACGGCCACGCTGGTGAGCACGAGGAGCACGAGGGAGAGCGGGATCATGCCCTGCCAGGCGGTGCTCATGACCTGGTCGTATCGCAGTCGCGGGATCGTCCAGCGGACCAGCATGATGATGAACACCAGCAGGCCAACCTTGCCAAAGAAGATGCCCAGCTTCGCGAGGACCGCGAGCAGGCCGGTTGCCGTTGTCGCGGTCAGCGGATCGCTGATACCGGGGAACGGCACCAGGGTGAAGCCGCCCATGAAGAGCAGGGCAAAGAAGGCCGCCGAGATGCCCACGTGGCTGTACTCGGCCAGGAAGAAGAGCGCGAACCGCATCGAGTTGTACTCGGTGTGGTAGCCGCCCACGAGCTCGCTCTCGGCCTCGGCGTTATCGAACGGGGCCCGGTTGGCCTCGGCCAGGATGGCGATAAAGAAGACCAGGGCCGCGATCGGCTGGCTGAACAGCAGCCACCCGTTGGTCTCCTGGTAGGCGATGATGTCCATCGGCAGCAGGCTGCCGACCATGACGAGCACGCACAGGAGGCTGATGCCCAGGGGAAGCTCGTAGGCCAGCATCTGAGCCGTGGCTCGCAGGCCGCCCAGGAACGAGTACTTGTTGTTGCTGGCCCAGCCGCCCAGGGTGATGCCGTACACGCCAAGCGAGCCGATGGCGATCATGTAGATGACGCCGACGTTCACCGGCAGGGCGGCGATCTGCACCGGCCCACCCTCGATGGTCAGGTTCAGCAGCGGGATCGTGAAGGTCGGGCACTCCCACACGCCGCCCC
>CALCCF010000075.1 GCA_937899905.1 uncultured Phycisphaeraceae bacterium | reverse complement strand
GAAGGAAAAGGGGCAGAACCGGATTTCCGACACTCAGATCACCGAATACGCGGAGTTGCTGGACGTGCCGGTGGACGAGTTTCTCCGGCGAATCGCAGAGCAACGGAAGAACATCGAGAAGTTGGATAAGGCCCTTCGGCCGCTAGAGCCTGAGATTCGCGAGATGCAGTATGGCGGAGGTCTGCAATCGGTCGCGGGAGCGGCGATAGCGGATCTGCGCCAGTCAAAGGGGTGGACGGTCGAAGAGCTGGCTGAGCGTGCCGGAGTCAGTAAAGACCAAGTCGTTTTCTCGGAAGAGCGTGAAGTCCTGTTCTTGGAAGATGCTCAGTTCTGGGCTCGGGCGTTTGGCATATCTCTATCTGAAATGCGCGAAAGCGTGCACCGGCAGATGCAGCCGCACCGCAGCACAAGAACTTGGAATTTTGAGGTTCCGATAGTCAACCAAAGTCCAGCGGGAGTCGTAACTGACTTCGAAGAGTGGGGCCCAGATACAGGAGAAGGGTTCCGATACGTTCTTCGTGAAGGCATCAAAGACCCAATGGCATTTGGCGTTATTGTCACCGGGACCTCTATGTACCCCGCCCTGGTTGAGGGCGACGAACTCTTCTTCTCGCACGTCATCCACATTCCGAACGCTCAAGAGAAGCTAAAGGTCGGCTCGATTGTGCTGGTGCGGCGCAGCATGGAATCGGTCGAGGCTGGCGTCACGATTGGGCGTTGGCTAGGACTGAAAGACGACAACACGGTGGAGATTGGCAAAGACAATCCGGAGTTCGATTCCATCCTGATCGATCGGTCGCACATTGAGCAATTGTCCGTGGCGATTCAGTTGCGCCGTTCGTTTGAATTGTTCTGACGAACGATTACGAAATGGGGAAACTCGTGGCAGATTCAGAGTTCCAAGCCCAACTCGAGTCCTGCAAGCGACAGATTGCTGGGCTCAAGGCCATTGCTGTTGCATCGCTGGTACTGGCGGTCGTGTCCTTGCTCGTTGGAGCAATCGCAGTGCTGGCCGTCAAGCAAGATCCACCGAGCTTTCTGCAAGTTGAGCAGTTGTCTGCAAAACGCATTTTTGTGCATGATGCCGATGCGGGGCCTAACGCCTCTAGGGTCACGCTATATCCAGGCAACGTGATTCTCAGTGGCGAGTCACAGATGAATACATGGCTGTTCCCAGGCCTCGTCCAGATGAACGCCAGTGGCGAAGACTTTGCCGTATCGCTTGCTCTGAGCGAGGCCCGTAGTGGCATGCTCACGCTTAGCGATCGAGATGGCAGGAAGATTGTGGGCATGGGGCAAGTAGAAGGCGACGCGCAAGGCATGATCGCCGTCTACGACCCTGAAGGGCGATATCTGCGAGACGCCATGGTTCCGCGAAGTCCTTAAGACGATCATCGTGCCGCGCGAGCACATCGTCCAGCTTGCGGTGAAGGTCCAGCACAGGCGGGATGGAGCGTACTGATGGCCGGAGGCGACTAGGATTTGCCGGACGGGCCCGCCTGCGGGGCCGATCCTGTACACGAGATGCAAAAATCTGTAGATCGCGCGAAAATCTGGTAGGGTTTTGAAAGGAATCGGGCTAGACTGTCGATGAGTGATGAAGCTTGAGATAGCGAGCGACAACATGGGTGCTCACGACAACATTCCACGCGTTTACAAGCCCACGTGGGTGGCGAACAACTTTCTCATGCGAGGCAGTGAGACGGGCCAGCGGATCGATCCGTTGAAGATCCAAAAGCTTGTGTACTGCTTCCACGGCTGGCATCTCGCCATCACGGGGAGTCCGGCGGTCGGCGAGCGGTTCGAGGCTTGGCCGCATGGGCCAGTGCTCAGTTCGCTCTATCACACATTTAAGCACTACAAGTTCACAGCGATCACCCAACTCGCCAGCGATGTGGATCCACGGACGGGAAAGACCGTCGCAAGCTATGTGAGTGATCCACATTCGCAATTCGACGATATCTTCAGCCTTGTCTGGGAGCGATACGGCGGTCTGTCGGGAACTCAACTGTCAGCGATGACTCATGCTGATGGAACGCCCTGGTCAAAGGCACGTAGCACCGGATTGCAGTACATCCCAGACCGCGACATCCGAGAGCATTTCGTGCAGCTTGCACGTCAAGTTCAAGCATGACCGAATCAGAGTCTCGGACCATCTCGCTCGCTGAGGCACGAAATGCGCCCGTCGAAGTCGGAGATCAAGGCAACGCTCTTGCGTCTGGTTCCGACCCATTCACGCCGAATCACCAGAAGCACTACGCCCAGCAGCTTGGCTGGATTGGGCAGGTGATCGGCGGAAAGAAAGAAAAAGCGGGCAACATCGCATTTGTTGCAATCGTCTTGTGTGGTCTACTTCTAGTCGCTGTTCTTTGGATGATGAGCAGTGCGGAGGACGGCATGGCTTCTACGCTCGGCAACATTGCAACAGCGATCATCGCAGTGATGAGCGGGGCGCTTGGATTTGTCTTTGGCCGTGGCGGAAGCCAGAGCGACTCGTAGCTACCAACTTGACCACGCATTGCCGGCCGTACATGATTCTCTGAGACCCCCTGGCCGCCGTTGAGGCGGTGCTATGCGAGACATTCGACTGCGGACGGTGCTGACCCTGGTCATTGTGGCCGGGCTTTTTGTGTTGTCTGGTTGCATGAGCGGCCAGGTGCAGTGGGGCGAGCCTGCTGCGGACCTGACCGAAGCCGGCGATCGCGTGGTTGCTGTTGCCCCAGAGGTTGGCCGCACGGCCGGAACGATCGTTGGCGGCGCTGTGGGCGGACCCGCGGGCGCAACCGTGGGTGGCGACCTGGGTGAGTGGCTCACGAAGGGCGCGCTGGGCCTGCTTGGCATCGGCGGGTTCGTCGACGGTCAGCGGCAACGCAAGCGACGTGGCCAGGCCGAGGCCGACAAGCGAGAGGCCGAAGTTCAGAACCGAGAGGCCCAGGCGCGACAGCGCGAGATCGAGGCGATCACTGCCGCGAAGGCTGCGTAGTCACCACGCCGAGGCCGCAATGGGCGGTCCCGCCGGACGAAGGGGCAGGGAACGGCCCTGGGGCCAGAGATTTCCGGCAGATGGGAAGGGTGGTTCGAACCCACTCCTCGGAGTTTCACTCGGAGAACGCAATGCCTGAATTCCCATACCGGGTCGAGGTCTTGGACAGCCAGACGATGGAGTCGCTTGAGCTATGGCCGGGTCGGTTCAGGACGCTCAAGGGCGCACGCCGAGCCATCGAGTCCAAGAAGGACCTGCACCCGCGCATCGTCCGATGCGTCGAGCCAGCCGAGCCAGTCTTGCACAAACCGATCAACCTTGAGCCGGAGTGGGCGGTGCCAGCTGTCCGCGGCGGCAACTCAGTCTGACCACACGGAGCCCGCCATGCACTCGCCGATCAAGACATCCTCGCAGGAACAGGTCGAACCGCTTGCGTACCAAACGGACGCGGCGCTGACGACCGCGCAGCCCCAGCCGACGCTCAACTCAATGTACGAGACCCTCGACGCCCTAAGGGCCGCGGCTCCCAATGCCGTGCTGCTCAAGATGGGCGACCCGGGCGGGCCGAACGCCCGGACGCTGCGCGCACGCCTCACGGTGGGGATCACAGACGCCGAGGACGAGGTGGTTCAGGAGGAGCTGTATCTGGTGAGCCCGTGCAACATCAGGACGGGCGGCAGCACCAGCGAGTCGGTCCTGGTCGAGCGCATCGCTTCGATCTCCTGGACGGCGGGCGCCCAGACTGTGGCCGGCGGACGATCTGGTGAACGCCTTCCCAAGACCGCGGTCCTCAGCAACACCGGACGCCTGGCGTCCATCACTGGCGTCGAGGTCGCGGGCGCCGGCAGCGATCCCGAGCTCGTCACCGTCTACGACGTCGGCCCCGGCACGTACCTGCTCAGGTCGCTCGTCCAAGGCTCGGGCACCCCGGCGAACAACTTCTCGCCTCTAGGCTCGCGTTGGCAGTAGACAGGGTCCGCATCCCCCTCCCAGGCTCCGAAGCCGCGTACGTCGTCGAGGATGGACACGACGAGGGGTTCGTGCGTCTGTCTTTCGAGTGGCCCGACGGCATCCCGTGCCACATCGAGCACACGGTGATCGACATCGACGAGCGCGTGCTGCCCCAGATCATCGAGGCCATGCAACGGCGCGTGCTCTCTAGGACTGCTCCGCTTCCCGCGCTCTGCTGAGCACGCGGCTGACGGTGCTGGGATCCGGCTTAGTCCCGGTCTCCCGGCCGACCAACTGGGCGATCTGATCGAGCGTGAGCGCCGGGTTGCTCTGCTTGAGGCTGACGATGAGCTCGTTGCGTTCGGTCGCGTCGCCCCATCGCAGAGAGCCCCCGACCGCCTTGCCCTCGTCGCGCCGCCGGTCCATGACACGCTTCCAGCCCTCGCCGATCAGGTCGGACTGGAGGCAGCCCATGAGCCACTGGAAGCGGAAGAAGAACTTGCCCCAGGCTGTTTCGGTGTCGACGCCCACCTGGAGCAGGACGAGGCGGACGTTGTGGTTCTCTAGCTTGCCGAGCCACTCAAGCGTCTCAGCCCGAAACCCGCGGCTGATCCTCGAGATATCCCACGCGACGATCATCTCGTGCCTGCCGGCCTTGATCGCGTTGGTGAGCGCCTTCATCGCCGGCCGGGCCATGTCGCGTCCGGTGTGGCCCTCGTCCTCGTACCACTCGACCATGCTGGGATCGATTTCCTGGTACGCGAGCCATCGATCGATCTCGCGCCGCTGAGACTCGGTGGACCGATCCTCGGCCTGCATCCTGGACGAGACGCGGAGGTAGGCGGCTATGGGTTTGTCGCTCATAAGCCCACGCGCGGCCGTTAAGCCTCGGGCGGGTGTGTTGCTATTGCTGGACCCACTGGCGATTTAGGCCAGATTCCATCAGGCTAAGGTCGCTCAATACACACAGCATCGCCATCTTGGCTATGTCCAGATCCCGATCGGTTTCAAAGCCAGATTCGACGATCCGCTGCATGTCGGCACTAGCTTCGCGCAAACCTTGCCACGCTTGATCGGAAATGGCCGCAACTCGCACTGCATTGGCGTTCATCAGATCCTCCCTTCCGCCCGTTTGCGGGCCTGTCTTGCCTTGAGGTCGTTGAGCCCTTCGATGCCGCCGGAGTCCAAGGCGCACACGACGGCCTCGACGGCCTCGCCCTCGGGCCGGTATCGATCGAACATGGCCAGGAAGGTATCCCGGGCCATCCACCGCTGAGAGGCCCAGGGGTTGGGGTTGTTGGCCGGGTCCCGCTCGATCAGGACGAGGTCGCCGGAATAGCCGGGCTGCCGGTAGGTCGTGCTCTTCACGATCCAGCCGAATCCGTTGGGGCAGGCGTAGCGGTCGCCGGGGCTCATGCGGCACCAGCCTTCGGCATGGCGGTGCGCGGCTTGCAGCCCTCGGCCTCTTCGATTTCATCCACGGCCCTGTCGGCCATGTTCTCGATCTTCTCCAACTCGGCCCAACATTCTTCGTCGTCAAGTGCGGCGGCACGAGCCTTGAACGCGACCTTGGAAACGTCCAGCAGTGCTCGATAGGCACCATTGCTGGCATTGCTCAGGCCATCCACTGCACCGCTGTCGATCAAGCGGCAGCAGTCGTTGACAAATGCCAGCATCTGATCCGCGTCGTCCAGTCGGGCACCACAGCCCTCGGCAATGGTGATGCGGTCAACCTCGGCCCGCAAGTGTCGGCGAAGCTTCTCGACGGCTTCGGTGTTGTACTCGCTAAAAACGGCTGCAACAACATTCAGGCTGCTCACGCTTCACCGCCCTTCGCCTTGGCGATAGCTTCGCGAGCGGGCTCAATGACCGAGGCCATCATGGCGTCCTGCTCTGGGCCGTCATCGGGCAGTGTGCTGTACCACTGCTCGGCGTACGCCAGTGTCGTTTCTAGGGCTGGGCGCATCTCCGGAGCGGCTGCAA
>CALCCF010000074.1 GCA_937899905.1 uncultured Phycisphaeraceae bacterium | reverse complement strand
CGCGCGTGCCTGCGAGGAATAAGACCGCCCCGCCTACCTTCGCCGATTCCATTGTGAGTGCCTTGGTTTCCGTCCCGGCGTCGACGGCGGCTCCCTGGAAGGCGACCTGACCCCTCACGCTGGCCCGCAGGTCGATGGACCCGGTGACACGCGTGCCCCCGATGAAGTGGACGGTCCCACGCACCTCCGCCGAGTCCATGTCGATCGCCTTGCGGTCGGTCCCGGCGTCGACGGCCGCGTTGTCGAAGATGACCCATCCGCCGACGCGGGTGCGCATGTCGCACTGGCCCGCGAGCCGCGTTCGCTGGGATCGCCGCCCAAGCAATGCGCCGCGGTAGGCGACGCCGGTGGCGAGCGTGAACTTCTTCAGTAGCAGGTGCCCCTCGATCTTCGCGCCGTGCAGGCTCAGGGCCTTGCCCGCCATGTCGGCGGCCATCGGGCTGAGACCGGTCTCCCCGGTGAGTGCCCGCTCTGAAACCTCTTCCTTTGTGCGACCGCACGCCTCCACGTGCAGCCCGTCCAGCCGCAGGTCGGCCCCGATGCGTGCGTTGGCCAGGTCGATGGGGGCGGCCGCGATGACGCCCTGCACGCGAAGGTCGGCGCCGGTCCTGAGGCCGCGCCAGTCGAGCCACATGTTCTTGTCGTCGCACAGCGTCGAGCCGCGCAGCGAGCAGCGGCCCTTGACGACGGCATCGTGCAGCTTGAGGCCGGCGCGAAACTCGCACTCGGTCAGGTGGAGGGTCTGGTCGAACCGTGCCTCGGCCAGATCGACGAATGATCGGAAGACGCAGCGATGGAAGCGGACCCGGCCCTCGAATCGGTAGCCCGCGAAGGAAAGCAGTTGGGCCGCCTCGTGCGTGCTCTGGCCCAACTCGAAGCCGCGGACCTCGATCGAGCGGCCCTCGGCCGCGGCCTCGCGCAGCCGCGTCCATGGCAGGCGCGGCATCTTCGTCGGGTGGTGCTCGAACCGTGCGGGCTCCATGGCAGGGCAGTGTACGGCATCGGGCAATCTAACATCCCATGGCCGCCGGCTCGCCCCCCATCCATGGGGGGCGGCGGCCCGCCAACGCCCGAGAACACAGGTGACGGTCCTTCGCGCTCAGCCGCGCGTTGTTCGCGCTACGCCACCCGAGCTTCGCGCTCCGCCGCGCGTCGTTCGGTTACAGCCGTGCGTCCTTCGCGCTCAGCCACCCGTCCTCCGCGCTCAGCCGCGCGTCGTTCGGTCACAGCCACCCGCCCTCCGCGCTTAGCCACCCGAGCCGCCGTCACCGCCGCGCGAACGACCGTCACGGAAGCGCGGGGGGCCGTCACCGCCGCCCCGGACCCCGAACAGGCCGCCCGCGGCCCATCCGCATCTCCCCGACCTTGCGGGGAACCCCTCTTGGATTCCGTTGGAAAAATGGGCATTTTGGGGAAAGAGAGGAGACCCGAGATGACCACCACGGACAACCACCGAGCTCCCTTCCCAACTCGCCGGGGCGTCGCGGCCGTAATTGCGGCCGCGGCGCTCGCGGTTTTGGGCCAGGCGGCCGTGGGGCAGACGCTCGACCCGGCCGAGCCGGTCGCGTACCAGCCCATCTCCATCGACTTCGCCTCGGGCGAGGTCCTCAGCGAGACGTCGAGCGACCCCAGCCCGTTCCTCGATCGGCGGCTGCAGGTCTCGTTCACCGCGCCCGATGGCCGCGTGTTCGACGTGCCGGGGTTCTTTGCGGGCGATGGCACGGGCGCGACGGCGACGAGCTTCGAGGGCGACACGTGGCGCGTGCGCTTCACGCCCGATGGGCCGGGCGACTGGTCGTGGTCGGCGAGCTTCCGCGGCGGCGAGGACGTCGCGGTTGAGCTCGATGCCGGCGCCGGCTCGCCGTTGGCGTTCGATGGTGCCAGCGGCGTGTTCACGGTCGATGCGCCCGACACCGATGCGCCCGGCTTCTTCTCGAAGGGCCGGCTCGACTACGTCGGAGAGCACTACCTGCAATTTCGCGACGGCAGCTATTACATCAAGGGCGGCGCCGACAGCCCGGAGAACTGGCTCGGGTACCTCGGCTTCGACAACACGGTCAACGGCGGCCGCGGGCCGGGCACGCCTAGCGGGCTGCACGAGTTCGCGCCGCACGTGATGGACTGGAACCCCGGCGACCCGGACTGGGACCGCACCGACCCGCCCATGGCGAACGCGGGCCGCGCGATCATCGGCGCGCTCAACTACCTGGAGAGCGAGGGGATCAACAGCATCTACTTCCTGCCAATGAACATCGGCGGCGACGCGCAGGATACGTGGCCCTACGTTGGCCCGGTGAACCCCGATGGCGCGGGCGGCAACGACAACCTCCAGTACGACATCAGCAAGCTGGCTCAGTGGGACATCGTGTTCAACCACGCGCAGGCGAAGGGCATCAAGCTGCACGTTGTCCTGAACGAGGCCGAGCAGCCCAACAAGCGCGAGCTCGACGATGGCACGCTGGGCGTCGAGCGCCGGCTGTTCTACCGCGAGATGGTCGCGCGCTTCGGATACCACAACGCGCTGACCTGGAACATGAGCGAGGAGTACAACCTCGGCGGGTCGCTGTTCAGTGTGGACGCCGTCAAGGACTTCGCGGCGTACCTGTCGGCGGTCGATCCCTACGACCACCCGCTGACCGTGCATAACGCGGGCAACCCGTTCAACCCCGCGAGCGGGCCGTGGGCGCCGTTCATCGGCGAGGACGACTTCGACATGACCAGCCTGCAGCGTGCGAGGCAGCTCGACGGCTGGGACACGGCCGTCGCCGACTACCGGGCGTTCACGGCAGACCAGGGGCGGCCACTGGTCGTGCACATCGACGAGCCCGGCTCGATCACGCGCGATGTCGGTCGCAACTTCGACGAGGTGCGCCGGCGGATGATGTGGGACATACTCCTCAGCGGCGGCGGCGTCGAGTGGTTCATCAACGATCGCGATCAGTCGCTCGAAGACTTCCGCGAGTTCGAGCAGGTGTGGCGCGAGACGACCATCGCCCGCCGGTTCATCGAGGAGAATCTACCGTTCTGGATCATGTCGCCCGATGCCGACCTCGTGAGCGGCGAGGACGGGCAGTGGGGCGGCGCGGTCGTGTTCGCGCCCACCGACGGAGCTGGCCCGATCGGCGTGTACCTGCCCGACGCGAGCCCATCGGGCAGCATCGACCTGTCGTCCTATGGCGCGCGAAGCGCGCAGCTTCGTTGGTTCGATCCGCGGCTGGGCGAGTTCGTCGGCGACGCGCGCACCGAGGCGTCGTCGTCGAGCGTGCCGCTGGGCGAGCCGCCCTCGATGTCGAACGAGGACTGGGCCCTGCTCATCACTCCCACGCCGTGCGGTGCCGATCTGGATGGTGATGGCGAGCTGACGCTCTTCGATTTCATTGCGTTCCAGAACCTGTTCGATGCCGGCGACCCCGCCGCCGACTTCGATGGCGATGGGGTGCTGACGCTGTTCGACTTCTTGGAGTTCCAGAATGCGTTCGACGCTGGGTGCCCGTAGCGCGCAGATCGCCCGGATTCACGTGCTCCCGTGCCGCTTGCGTGGTTTGCCCTTGCGTGCGCGGACGGGCCTCGGTATGCTGTGGCTACGAGGAGCCCCGAGATGCGCAGAGCCCGACATATGCACCGATCGATGGTCGCCGTGCTGGCCTTCGCCACGTCCGCCGTCGCCTACGGACAGGACTGCGAGCCGGCGGATCTCTTCCCCGATGCTCAGGCCTTTGGCACCTGGTCCGGCTCAAGCGACGACCTGGCCACCGGCGATCTCAACAACGATGGGGCGTTGGATGTGGTCGCAGGGCACTCTCGCGATGGCGTGTATGTCCTGCTCGCGACGCGACCGGGTACGTTCGGTCCGGCCGTGGCATACGGGGGGCCAACGAGTCTTCCCTTTCTAGACGTCACCCTCGGTGACTTCGATGATGATGGTTTCCTCGACATCGCGGCGGTGAAGACGACGTCGGATCCTTCAAGCCCCGGGGTGCTCGTCCTCCTCAACAACGGCGACGGCACGTTCGGCGACCCCACCGAGTGGCGGTTCAGCGATCAGTCCAGGGTCGTCACTATCGCCGATCTGGATGGCGACGGCAATGCGGACCTGATCGTCGGAGACGAAGAGGGCGCGTCCCAGCCCGTCCTCGGTGTGCGACTGGGGAACGGCGACGGCACCTTCGGCGTGACGAGGCTGCTGAACGCCAGCGCGTTCCCACGTGATCTGGCGGTGGCAGACCTCAACGGCGACGATCGCCCCGACGTCGTGCTCTCTACGGCGACCAACATCGATGTCTTCTTCGGCTCGCCCGGCGGGCTGAGCGGAGCGGTGCCGTTCGCGACCTCCATCTTCCAGTCGCGGTCGGTCGCTATCGCGGACGCGGATGACGATGGCGATCCGGACATCGTCTTCGCCGCGGCCACGGCCTTCGATCGGCCGCTGACCCCAACCGTGCTGTTCAACGACGGCGCCGGAGGTTTTGGTGAGCCGGTGTTCTCGGTCGAATCTGACTCGAATCTCTCCCTCACCGTTGGCGACATCGACGGAGATGGCCGTATCGATGCGGTCGGCGTTCTCGACTCGAGCACCTTCTTGTGGCTGGGAGACGGAGTGGGAGGTTTTACACACGTGGAGACATTGGCGTCAACGAGTACAAGAAGCGAGGTGCTGTTAGCCGACTTCGACAATGACGGCGCGACGGACATCGCCACGACAGGTGACGACAACATCGAGATCCGCATCAACCAGTGCTCGTCGTTCCTGCCGGTCGTCACCCAGCAGCCACCGCTCAGCGTCGTTGCCGATTCGGGCACGATTGTCCGGATCGCCGTCGAGGCCGGGCTGGGCACGCCGCCGCTTGCCTACCGATGGCGACGCAACGGCGTACCGCTGATCGAGGGCTCGCCGTACCAGGGCGTGCGAACGAGCGAGCTGGCGATCCGTGCATCGAGCGAGGAGACGGACGTGTACGACGTGGTCGTCTCCAACCCGATCGGCTCCGTGCCCAGCCGACCCGTCGTGCTCGCGGTGCGCGACACGTGCATCGCCGACCTCGACAATGATGGTTCGCTGACCATCTTCGACTTCCTCGCCTTCCAAACTGCCTTCGACGCCGGCTGCCCGTAGATCGGGCTCGCCTCCTTCCCGGACCTCGCGCTCGCGATGCTCTCGTCCGTTCTGCCCATACGATGATGCATGCACTCGAAGCATGCCGAAGAATCTACGGCACCCAATGCTCCTATCCAGGTCTACGCCCCCGAGGCGGCGCGTCCCGGCCGTAACAGCCCGGTCGAACTCGTGGTGCTCGACGCGTTGCGCACGCGGCGGTCGCCCCGGCTCAAGGACCTCGTGGAGCCCGGCCCGAACGAAGCGCAGCTGCGTGACATCCTGACGATCGCCGCCCGCGTTCCCGATCATGCGAGGCTGGTGCCGTGGCGGTTCATCACGATCGCCGGCGAAGGGTGCGACCGGCTGAATGCGGTCATCGGGGATCGCTTCGACATGTTGCATCCGGACGCCGACCAAGCGAAGCGTGGGCACGCCCGCTCGCGTATGACCCACGCGCCGCTGGTCATCGCCGTCGTGTATCGACCCGGCAAGCACCCGAAGGTCCCCGAGCTCGAGCAGGCCCTTTCGGCCGGCGCGGCGTGCATGAATCTGATCCACGCGTGCAACGCCCACGGTCTCGGGGCCCTATGGCTCACCGAGTGGTATGCCTTCGATCGTGTCGTGCTCTCGGCCATGGGGCTTGCCGAGCACGAGCACATCGCCGGCTTCATGCACATCGGCACGCAGACGGAGGAACGCGACGAGCGTGCCCGCCCCGAGCTTGCGGACATCGTGACGGCGTTCTGACCAACGCAGCAGGCTTGCGCCATGGCCATTCAGTATCGCGAGCTTGGGCCCAACGACACCGCACTGCTGGCTGCCGCGCCCGACGGTCTGTTCGACAACGCGATCGATGCGCAGCAGGCGGCCGCGTTCCTGGCCGACCGACGCCATCACATCATCCTGGCGATCGATGATGGGACAAGCCTGCCAGTTGCCTTCGTGAGCGCGAATGGCTACCTGCACCCCGACAAGCCGCCGCAGGCGTGGATCAACGAGCTCTCGACGCTCGAGGCGTACCGCGGCCTGGGTATCGCAACCGAGCTGGTGCGGCGGATGCTCGATGTGCTTTGTGCACGCGGCTATCGCGAGGTGTGGCTGGCGACCGAGCACGAGAACGCCGCAGCGCGAGCGGTGTACCGACGCGTCATGGCCGAGCGAGGTGGCAACGAGGATTCGGCGGTGGTGATGTACGAATTCCCGCTGTCTCGACCCTAGCCGATTGCGCACGCGTCCGTGGCTGGCTTAGCGAGCGTTGGCATGGTGCTACGCTGCGAAGAGAGTTGATGACGCAGTAGCGTCCTTCGCGAACGACTGAATCGCACAGCAAACGACGTGAAGCCCAGCGATGCACAGCACTCACGAAACTGGCAGATCGCGTCAGCACACGCTGCGGGCATGGGTGCGAGCGCGGTTGTGGGCCCAGGTGCTTGTCGGATTGGTTGTCGGCGTGCTTCTGGGTGCGTTGCTCGGCCCCGATGCTGGGCTCGTGTCTCCCGACGCAGGCGAGATCATCGGTCTCTGGCTAGCAATCCCCGGTCGGATCTTCTTAGGGCTTATCTCCCTCGTGCTCGTGCCGCTCGTGCTCGTATCGATCGTCCAGGGCATCACCGGCTCGGGCGGTGGCGAGACGCTGCGTCGGCTCGGCGGGCGGCTGTTGGTCTTCGTCGTCTCGACCACAACCGTCGCGGCGGTGCTCGGTGTCGTGCTCGCAACGGTGCTCCGGCCGGGGGAGATGCTCAAGGACGGGGTGCTTGAGGCCGCGGAGTCCGAGGCGGCGTCGGAACAGGCCGTACCAGCCATGACGGAAGACCCGGGCGTTGGAGGCAACCTCCTGGCGAGCGGGCCGGACCTCATCGTCGACATCTTGCCCACGAATCTGACCGCGGTCGTGCTCGAGCGCAACATGCTCGCCATCGTGGTCTTTGCGGTGCTGCTGGGCATCGCGTGCACCGCACTTGGCCGCGAGAGGGTCCGCCCATTGCTGGATGTCCTGTCGGCCGTGCTCGAAGTCTCGATGCGCTTCGTCACATGGGCGATGTTCCTTGCGCCTCTCGCGGTGCTCGGCCTCATCGCGCAACTGGTGATCCAGGTCGGGCTTGGCACCATCGGCACCCTTGCGGCCTATGCCGGGACCGTGCTGCTCGGGCTCATGCTGCTCTATGCCATGTTCATGGGCATCGCGGCGGTCTTGACCCGGCACTCGATACTCGGCTTCGCCGGCGCCATCGCGCCGGTGCAGCTCATGGCGTTTTCTACGTCGAGCACGGCCGCAGTCATGCCGATGTCGATCGAAACCGCGGTCGACAAGCTGGGCGTACGACCGCAGACGGCCAACCTGGTCATCCCGCTCGCGGCCACGATCAACATGGCCGGGACGGCGATGTACCAGACGATCGCGATCCTGTTCCTGGCCCAGGCGGCGGGGCTCGATCTGTCGATTGGCGTCACCATCGGCGTCGTCGTCTCGATCGTCGCGGCTTCCATCGGTGCCCCCGGCACGCCGGGGGTGGGGGTCGTCATCCTCGCACAGATCGCCGCCAGCGCGGGCATCCCGGCCACGGGCCTCCCTCTCGTTCTGGGTCTCGATCGGCCGCTGGACATGGCTCGCACCGCCGTCAATGTCACGGGCGATCTGGCGGCGTGCGCCGTGGTGGATGGACGGCACGAGGATTCTGAGTCGCTTGAGCCCGAGGATGTTGTCACTGAGACAGTGTCCGAATAGCCCTGTTCGGCGGAAGCGCCAAGCCGTGGTCCATACTGTACTCAGATGGACCACGCCCACGCCACGGATGGCACGATGACGCCCACCGACGACACGACAGATCACACGCCGGAACACGATCCCTACGACCCCAACGCCATGCCTCCCGTGCCGGCCGGTGGGGATCCCGATGCCGATTCCTTGCTGGCCGATCTGACCGAGCCCCAGCGCGCAGCGGTGCTGGCGACCGAGGGGCCGGTGCTGGTGCTGGCCGCGGCGGGCAGCGGCAAGACACGGGTCATCACCCGCCGCATCGGGCACCTCGTCCGTCTGGGCGTGCCGGCGTGGTCGATCCTGGCGTTGACCTTCACCAACAAGGCCGCCGCCGAGATGCGCGAGCGTGTGGGCGTGCTGCTCGAGGGGGCCGAGCCTGGCCAAGACGATGGGCGGTCCGGGTTTGACCCGCGCCGCACGCGCGGGCTGACGGTGGCCACGTTCCACAGCCTGTGCGCCCGCCTGCTGCGGCGGTACGCCGACGACGAGGCGCTGCCGACGCTCAAGCCCGACTTCACCATCTACGACACGTCCGACCAGGTCGCGCTCATGAAGCGCACGATCAAGGACCTGAACATGGACACGAGCAACTGGAACCCGCGGAGCGTGCTCAACGCGATCAGCGGGGCTAAGAACGAGTTGCAGGATGCCGACGCCTACGCGGCCGAGGCGCTCGACTTCTACAGCAAGCAGATCGCGCGGATCTACAGCTCGTACGAGCGTGCGATGCAGAGCGCGGGCGCGGTCGACTTCGATGACCTGCTGCTGCTCACTGCCCGGCTGCTACGCAAGAGCGACACCGCCCGCGCCGAGCTCCGCGAACGCTGGCAGTACCTGCTCATCGACGAGTACCAGGACACCAACCGCGCCCAGTTCGAGATCGCCGCGTTGCTCGCCGGCGACGCGGGCAAGGACGGCCGAGGCGAGAAGGGCCCCAACTTCTGCGTCGTCGGCGACCCCGACCAGAGCATCTACGGCTGGCGCGGCGCGGACATCAGCAACATCCTCGAGTTCGAGCAGCAGTACCCGGCGTGCCAGGTCATCCCGCTGGGCGAGAACTTCCGCAGCACGGCCTCGATCCTCAAGGCCGCCGACACGCTCATCACCAAGAACAAGCGGCGCAAGCACAAGGACCTGTTCACGCGGACCAATGGCGGCGAGGCGATCGAGGCCGTGCTGTGCCAGGACGAGCGGCACGAGGCCGAGCTGGTCGCCGATTGGCTCAAGGCGCGCTCGGAGGACGGCCTGGAATGGCGCGATATGGCCGTGTTCTATCGCACGAACGCGCTCAGCCGTGTCGTCGAGGACGCGCTGCGTTCGCACGCGGTGCCGTACCGCATCGCACGTGGCACGGCGTTCTACGACCGCGAGGAAGTGAAGAACGCGATCGGGTACCTCCGCGTCGTGGCGAACCCGGCGGACAACATCTCGCTGCTGCGGATCGTCAACACGCCCACGCGCGGCATCGGCAAGACGAGCCTCAACAAGCTCGATGCCGCCGCGAATGTGGCAGGGGTGCCGCTCTTCGAGATGCTCCGCGAGCCCGACAAGCACGCGGATGTCACGGCCCGCTCGGGCAAGAGCTGCCGCGAGTTCGTCGAGATGGTCGAGGGCTGGACCGGCCACGGCAGCTTCATGGGCGCCGAGGTCAGCGCGACGCTGGCCGACCTCGTCGCGCGTGTCGTCGACGATAGTGGTTTGCGCAAGATGTACGAGCAGCGAGCACGCTCGGGTGGTGAGGAGGACGAGAGCCGGCTGGACAACCTGGACCAGCTCATCACCGGCGCGGCCGAGTTCGAGCGCGAGTACGACCCCGCGGGCGATCCGTTCGCGTTCACCGATGCCGAGCAGGCGAGTGCGGGCAACGAAGGCGAGGTGCCGCCGCTGCTGGCGATGCTCCGCGCGTGGCTCGAGACGGTCGCGCTCGTGAGCGATCAGGACGCCGTCGATGCCGCGGGCGGGGCCGTGACGCTCATGACCCTGCACGCGAGCAAGGGCCTGGAGTTCCCTGCCGTCGCGATGATCGGGCTCGAAGAGGGTACGCTGCCGCACAGCCGGGCCCGAGAGAGTGAGGCCGAACTCGAAGAAGAACGACGTTTGGCGTTCGTCGGC
Organism: uncultured Phycisphaeraceae bacterium; assembly: GCA_937899905.1. Lineage (GTDB taxonomy): Bacteria > Planctomycetota > Phycisphaerae > Phycisphaerales > UBA1924 > JAHCJI01. The sequence continues at coordinate 25,017 of CALCCF010000074.1, read as the reverse complement.
ATCACCCGCGCGATGAAGCGGCTGATGATCACCAGCGCCCGCGTGCGCGCCGTCCGCGGCGTGCCCGAGCGCACGATCCCCAGCCGATTCCTCAGCGAGATCGGCCAGGAGGGCGACGACCACGTCCTGTTCAGCGATCGCGCGAACGACTTCAACGACTTTGGTGGCAGCAGCGGCAGCGACGACTTCGACCCGTGGGGCGACGAAGACGCGCCGAAGGCCGCCGCGCTGCCCATCGGCGTCCGCGTCCGCCACCCCCAGTTCGGCGTGGGCGAGGTCCTCAGTTGCGGCAGCGGGCCCGGTGCGCGAGCACGCGTGGAGTTCATGGGGATCGGGGTGAAGACGCTGATCCTGGAGTATGCGCGGTTGACGCGGGTGGATTAGGCCGTTCAAGCGTCAGCTTCACGAACACTCATCCCTCGTCGTGCCAATTGGGACAACTATCATTGCGTATGACGCGAGCAAGCTTGGCATTCCTGCTCGTTCTCGCGTGCCTTGCGATGGCATCGGCGGTCTGTTTCATACACGCGAATTTCCGTGGCTTTACGTACCTGCCGCCGATCCCCAATACGATCACCGGCATTCTCTTTTCGCTGATCGTGACCTCAATCGTGCTCGCGGTACCAGTCACCCCCGTGTACTTGGTGGCATCGTTCTGGCCCGACTACGTTTGGCAGCGTCGCCGGAGGCTTGGATTGTGCTGGAACTGCGCGTACGAGCGTTCGACTGAGGCCGGACCGTGCCCGGAGTGCGGCCGTCAGCATGAGGTGACTCCGCCATACCTGACTTACCGACGGCTCGTCGTCGTTTCGATGTCCTTGGCATTGGCCGGCCTCGCAGGTGCGGTTGTCGGAGAATTCGGTGTTCGAGGCGAGGACCTGCGATTCCTGTCGCGGATCCGGGCGCAGCCAATGCTCAGCCACAACCACGACAGGGTGTTTCCCGCACGAGGTTTCTCGTTGCACTACGCGCCCGATCGCGGCGTCTGGGTGAACGATTAGCGAATTGCGGCTAAACCATCGCCCGCAGCGTCGTCGGGCTCTCCGCCTGCCCCGTCCGCGCGCTGAGCATCACGGCGGAGGCCATCGGGCCGAGGTGGCGGGTGTCGAGCGGTGGCGTGGCGCGGCCGTCGAGCAGTGGTGCCAGAAAAGCGACCAGCGCGTCGATGGCCGCGGGGGGAGCCTGATCGGACTCGTTGTCACCACGCCGGCTTCGTGCGCGTCGTTCGGTGCTGTCCACGGTCTTGCCCGAGGGATCGATCCAGCGGTGGCCGTCGTCGCCGAGCTCGAGTCTCCCAGCCTCACCGAGCAGCGTCGCCAGCCGGCCCCAGCCGCCCGCGCGGTCGCTGAGCATAATGACCGCCGACGCGCCGCCCTCGAAGCGCGCGTGCGCGGTGAGGTCGCCGGTGAGCGCGCCCAGGTTCATGTCGGCGGGCGGCTTACCCGAGCCGGTTGGCCCCGCGAGCGCGGCTTCTACACGCTCGGCCTCGCCCAGCACGCCGACCAGCAGGTCGAGCGCATCGACGAGCAACGCACCAGTCGCGCCCTCGCCGGCCAGGGTCGGGTCTCGAAACCCCGCGAACATGGCGCTGCGGATCTCGCCGAAGGCCAGCAGCGTCTCCTCGGCGTCTTCGGCGGCCGAGCCCCGGCGGAGCAGCGGACCGAAGCGAACCGCGTCGATCGGCACGCGCCCCCGCAGCGGCGCATGCCACGGGCCGGCGGCGTCGGTGGGGGGCATCGGCAGCGGCGTGAGCGAGGCGATCGCGTGCCCCTCGCTGGCCGCTCGCGAGACCGCCTGTGGCAGCGCCGCCCCATACCCGTCGCACGCGGTCGCCAGAAGCACGCACCTCGCACCGACATTGATCAGATCGAGTGCATCTCCGGCGAATTCGGTATCAAGCGAGGACGCCAGCGTGGTGCCGTGAGCCCGGACGGGGGATGCTGCCGCCACGATCGTCGCGTCGAGTTCTTTCGAGAGTGCGCCCAAGAGCGGCGCCTGCTCGGGTGTAGCCCAGATGGCGAGCGATCGTTCCACAGCGGCTCCGTGCGTGGCAAGGATTCGTGTCGCGTACTATGCAGTGTACGAGTAGTGTGGCCGGACGGTCGCGGGTGCGAGGAGCGATCTTTGTGCTCGAGGAAAGTCCGAGCACGGCAGGGCAACGGTGGTGGGTAACGCCCACCCGTCGGAATTCGTGAAAGGTCGCGAGCCGGCGAGGGACAGTGCCGCAGAAAACACACCGCCGATGGCCCGTTTCGTCGCAAGGTGGGGCGGGCACAGGTAAGGGTGAAATGGTGCGGTAAGAGCGCACCGCCCGTCTGGTGACAGCCGGGGCAAGGCAAACCCCACCGCGTGCAAGGTCATGCAGCCGTCGCGACAGTCTCGACTGTCGACGCCCGGCCCGGGCGGCAGGCGGCGGGTGGACCGCTGGAACTTCGGTTCCGATCACGCCGGCAACGGCGTGGCCAGAGAAATGGCCGTCGCCCAACCCGGAGGGCCGTTCGCACCGGGACGGGCACAGAACTCGGCTTACAGGCCGCACGCGACCACATGACGGCCCCGGGGGAGACCTCGGGGCCGTCGCCTTTCTGTACCCGTAGGCTCCACGGCTGTGAACAACTGCCCGTTCAACCACTTGCAGGACTTGTCTTCCGAGCACCTCCATCCCGGCAGGTTTGCCGCTTTTGAATCGCCGGATCCATCTTCTGTGGGGGACATCTACTTTCCGAGCGACGACTTCCGTGAGAGTGTTGCCCGCTATCTCACCGGGGACGCACATGAGCTCGACCTGCTTGTCGCCAGGCACTTCCGGAACATCGCGAGCGTCGACGACGACTCTGCGAGCAAGCACACCGCGAAGAAGTCCCAGGTGCGTCATTTCTGCGCCGCATCGCTGCTCACCAGCATCTTCTGGTGCGAGAGTGCCGGATCGGGGCACAATGAGTTGCCCCTCGTCATCGCGCTGACCGTGGTTCGCGACCTGCCAGACTGGGCCGAGCCCAGCGCCGGGTTCCTCGCAGCATTGCTCGATGCGGAGTTGGAAAGGGGGCTTGGCGAAACCGCGTGCTTCGTGAAGGTGGCGCTGTCCTGCTTAGAACTGCTCCCGGGATCTGTCCCGCGAGGGCGTCACGTCAGTACGGAGGAAGTCGAAGAGGCGATTGAGTGGAACATCGACTGGCATGTGCCCCGGCTATCTGGTGAACTGCTGAAAGAGTGCGAGCGCTTGGTGTCTGAGGTTCCCGAGCACGTTCGAGAGCCACTGAGAGCGTTTGCCCGGTCCTGGCAGTAGTCGCCCTCACAGCAAGGCCTAGACCAGCCTTTCTCCTAGCATTTCGAGATGCCAGATCCCAAACCCATCCTCCTCGTCGGCGCCGGCCTGGCCGGCTCGCTCCTCGCCGTCCTGCTCGCCAAGCAGGGCTTCCCGGTCGTCGTCGCCGAGCGGCGGGGCGACCCGCGGGCGAAGGGCTATGTCGGCGGGCGCTCGATCAACCTCGCGCTCTCGGTCCGGGGCGTCACGGCCCTGCAGGCCGCGGGCATCGCCGAGCAGGTGCTGGCCGACGCGCTGCCGATGCCCGGGCGCATAATGCACCCCGACACGCTGACCGACGCGACCGGCGAGGGCACCGTCTACCAGCCCTACAGCCAGGACCCCGACGACGCGATACGCAGCGTCTCGCGCGGCGGGCTGAACGTCGCCCTGCTCGACGCCGCCGACCAGACGCCCGGCGTGGACATCCGCTTCGAGCACCGCTGCACCCACGTCGACCTCGAAAACGCGACGGCAACCTTCGACACGCCGCAAGGCGAGGTAAAGATCGAGGGCCGCGTCATCATGGGTGCCGATGGCGCGTTCAGCGCGGTGCGGCAGGCGATGCAGACCTCCGACCGCTTCGACTACAGCCAGCAGTACCTTGAAGCGGGCTACAAGGAACTGCATATCCCAGCACCGGCCGACCTGCCCGATCTGTCGAAGGGCGTCTCGGAGAAGTTCGATGGGTACGCCATGGACTCCAAGGGCCTGCACATCTGGGCGGGCCGCGGCGGCGGCGCGTCGATGATGATCGCGCTGCCCAACCCCGACAAGTCGTTCACGTGCACGCTCTTTTGGCCCTACGCCGGCACGCACGGCTTCGATGCCGTCGAGCCGCTGAGCGACAAGGCGCTGCGTCTGTTCTTCGACGAGCACTACCCCGACACACGCTGGCTCATGCCCACGCTGGTGGAAGACTTCCGCGCGAACCCGACGAGCAGCCTGGTCACCGTGCGGTGCCGGCCCTGGCGTCGGGGCCGGGGTTTGATCCTGGGCGACGCGGCCCACGCGATCGTGCCGTTCTTCGGGCAGGGCATGAACGCCGCGTTCGAGGACTGCCGCGTGCTGTCCGAGATGATCGCGGAAGCAAACGGCGATCTCGAGTCGGTGATGGACCCCTTCTGGCGAGCTCGTGTCGACAACGCGAACGCTATTGCCGACATGGCCATCGCCAACTTCGTCGAGATGCGTGAGAAGGTCGCCGACGAAGCGTTCCTCTACCACAAGCGTGTCGAGCAAGCCGTACACGCACAGCTCGGCGAAGAGATGCCCGAACGCGCGACGCCCCTGTACAACATGGTGAGCTTCACGAACGTGCCTTACGCCGATGCACTGCGGCGTGGCCGAGAGCTCGACAAGACCATCGCGCGCATCGCCTCGCTCGTGCCGCCCGAGCGTGCCGAGTCGATGGACGAAGCCTCCTGGCGCGAACTGATCGCCGACCACGCGCGTCGCGTGCTTGGTGGGCAGCCCGCCTAGCGCATGCTGCTGATCGACGTCAGCAACGTCCTCCACACCACCGGCGTGCTGCCCGAGCATCTCGCCGGCATCGATGTTCCCGAACTCGCGAAGCTGATCTCCACCAGCCGATACGCGCGGCGTCGGGCCGTGCTGGTTTGCGATGGTGTGGGCCCAGCCGATCGCGCAAAGCAGGAAGCGCCCCCAGGCGGTGGGGGCACGGGGGCGGCGGTCTCGACCAACACCGCGCCCTCGGGCAAGGAGATCGCGGGCCTGGACGTCGTGTACGCGGGCCGGGACCAGGAAGCCGACGACGTGATCGAGCTGTTGATCGCACGCGACTCGGCGCCACGGCGTCTGGTCGTGGTGTCGACGGATCGCCGCCTCGCCCGGGCCGCCCGCCGCCGGCGTGCCCAGAGCCTCACGAGCGACGCGTTTCTCCGCCATCTCGCGAGCGATAGCGAGAAGCGCGTGGCGAAGGCGCTGCCGGGCTTCGCCACGCAGGTGCCGCTGAACGAGTACGCCGTGGGCTACTGGATGGGCCTCTTCGGGTACGGCTCGATGGACAGCGAGCCGCCGCCGGGCGAACGCCCGGTGCCCGACGTCTCGGCCGCAGCGCTCCGAGGCGTCCAGGCCGAGCAGGCCAAGGCGCGCGATCGCAAGCGGGCGGCCTCGCCCCACGCCCACGAGCGGCTCAAGGTCCCTAAGCAGTTGCTCGATGCAGGCGGCGCCGCGTCGTCCTCGGCCAACCCCAAGGCACCCAGTAAGCCCACGCCCCCGCCAGCCGAACCACCGAGGCCGGCCCAGCCCGCCGCCGACGAACTGCCCGCGGACGTGCGTGAGCTGCTGAAAGATTCCGGCTTGCACCTCGACCCGGCCGATCTGGACATGAGCACGTGGCTGCCCAAGGACGACAACCCGCCATCCGACTGATCGCGGCCCTCGCGTGCGTGAGTGCGGCGTTGCTCTCGACGCCTGGGTGCCAGAAGTCGCTGCGGTACCACGGCCAATCCGGGCTCGTCGCCACCTGGCAGGCCCGCACGCTCAGCGTCGAGCTGCCCGACCCCGTCCGTGTTCCGGGCGCCCACTACGCGGCCGTCGAAGCCCTGATCGCTCGCGGCTACGCCATCGAATCCGACGACACGACCGCCGATCGGGGCTACGTGTCGGCCCGGGGCCCCGATGCCACCGTGATGGCCGGCTATCGGCGCGTGGTGGTCCGCACGGCCCTCACGCCCGCGGCCGTTGGCCAGACGATCACCATTGAGCCCGCCGGCGACGAGGTCACCGCCCGCGCCATCCTTGATGATGTGCTGATCCGCCTGGGGCTGTGAGCGAGCATTCGCTGCAAGTGTCAGGCGTGCAAGGCGTTACGCCACAAGGCATCCGTGTGGACTCCCGGCCGCCGGTTGACTTGCCAGCCCCGACCGACTTGGATTCTCCGAGAGGAAAACAATGCTCACAACCGCCATCCTGAACGCGCCACTCGCCCTTATCGGCCCCCTCGGGCCCTGGGAGATCGGTGCCATCCTCGTGATCGCGGTGCTGCTCTTCGGGCGCCGGCTGCCAGACGTCGGCCGGAACGTGGGCAAGGCAATCATCGAGTTCAAGCGCGGCGTCAAGGGCATCACCGACGAGATCGAGGAAGAGTCGCGCAAGCCGGGCGAGCTCGGCCAGTCCTCGACTCCGGAGCTCGAGGCTCCCCGCGGTACGGCATACCACGATCCGATGACGCAGGAGTCGGCCGAACCGGCACCGGCTCCCAGCCCCGCCCCCGATGCCACCCAGGGCGATGGCCAGCCGCGCACAAGCTGAGCCGCGGCCCGTCGGCGGCAACCCCGCTATCATCTCGACCCGCCGGCCCGCGAGCCGGCCGATCCTCGGCGAGGTAGCTCAGCTGGTCTAGAGCGCTGGATTCATAACCCGGAGGTCGAGGGTTCGAGTCCCTCCCTCGCCACTTGTGCCGGCCACTTGCGTGGCCGGTTTTTCAATGCGCATCGGCAATCGGTCTTCAGGGATGCGCATGCAGCGATGAGATCAACGACCAGACCTCGTGGTTTTGATCGGGCATCGGCTTTGTGGTTCGCATGCTTCAGCGATGATCACTCGGTAAAACTTGTATAAATTAGAGAATTCAGGTATTGTGGCGAAACTTGCTTCGGGTATACTGAGGAAGCAGTAGCATGAGGCGCTGCTGCGGGAGTCCGTCAGTCTTTTCCAAATCGTGACGGTCCACCCGGCTTGGGTGGGCGAGCGCTTTCAATGCGCGATGCGTTGTCGCGCAACACGAGCGCTGTGCGCCCTCAGACGAGGGCGGAGGTTGTCGTATGAACAGTTCTAGATTGTCGTTGTCGTCGAAGCTGGCTCGCGGTGCCATGTTGTGCATTCTGATGGCGCCAACCGCTGGTCTTGCCCAGACGGATCCGTGCTGCGACCTTCAGTGGGAGCAAGTTGGAGCAGGTACGAGCGTCTCAAGCATGATGGGTGTTCTAGCTCTCGCCGAATTTGATGAAGGCACAGGCTCCGGGCCGTCACTCTTCCTAGGTGGCGAGTTTTTCATCGGCGGTGGTGGTTTGGACATTGCTCGATGGGATGGCACCGCTCTATCCGTGGTTGGGGTTGCCGGCCAACAGCCGAATGGCCCTGTATGGTCATTTGCCACATTTGATGATGGCATGGGTGAGGACCTGTACGTTGGTGGCGAGTTCACGACCGTCGGCGGATTCACCGCAAACGGCATCGCTCGATGGGACGGAACCTCGTGGTCGAGTTCGGGAGGCCTTGTGAGTGGCGGAGGCGCTGTCAGGGCGCTTGCCGTTTTCGATGACGGTACCGGGCCTGCGCTCTACGCCGGTCGAGGCCAAGGAGTTGGTGGTTTCTCCGGCGGTCTGTTTAAGTGGAATGGTACTTCTTGGTCAGCTGTTTCAGGATTGTCGTCTCCTTCGATCAATGCGCTGCAGGTGTTCGATGATGGATCGGGCTCGGGACCGGCACTCTTCATCGCCGGAAGCTTTACCTCTATCAGCGGAACAGTCTACAACGACATCGTGAAGTGGGACGGTTCCACGCTTACCGCGTTGTCGGGGCCATCTGGCACCGGAAGCGACGGATTCATCTTGGCTTTGGAGGAATTTGACCCGGGCATTACTCCCTTCACGTCATCGACGCGGCTGTACGCGGGAGGTGACTTCGACAACGCAGGCGGTGTATTGTCGAACAATATCGCCTCGTGGGCACCCTCCGCATGGGATGATCTCACCGGAGCGTCTGGGACGGGCGTGGGCGGTTCAACACAGCCTTTCGTTTCTGCGCTCGAGGTATTTGATGATGGATCAGGATCGGGTGCTGCGCTGTACGCAGGTGGTGCCTTTCTCACCGCCGGAGGCATGACTGCTCTAAGAGTCGCGCGGTGGGACGGCATGGAATGGTCTGCCGTGGGAGATGGCTTCGACAGCAATGTGGCTGCGCTGCTAGCCCACGATGATGGATCTGGCCCGGCGCTCTACGCGGGTGGCTTCTTTTCAAACTCGGGTTCGGTTGCTGCACGAGGAATCGCGAGGCTCGTCGCGTGCGATCCTTGCCGGGCCGACTTTGACGGCGACGGCGTGCTCACACTCTTCGACTTCCTGGCGTTCCAGACGGCGTTCACTGACATGGATCCAGAGGGCGACTTTAACTGCGATGGTCTCTTCAACACGTTCGATTTCCTCGCTTATCAGGACGCGTTTGATGATGGCTGCCCGTAGACACACACGACCGAACTGAGAGCATCTCCGAATGCCGCTGGGCGGCGGGAAACTCAAAACTCCCGCCGCCCGCTCTCGTCGATCCCTACCACAACACCCGCACGCGGATGGTCTCCGCGATCGCCTCGAGCTCCTCGGCAACCGGCCGGGAGTCACCGGGATCGACGTCGAGCACGACGTAGCCGAGATCGTCCTTGGTGCGTAACACCTCGCCGCTGACGTTGGCGCCGTGGCTGGCCAGCACCTGGTGCAGCGTGTTGAGCACGCCGGGCACGTTGCGGTGGAAGTGGAGGATGCGGTGCGGTCGGCCCTTGTCCGTTGGCAGTTGCTCGGGCAGGTCCGCCTCGGGCACGTTCACCGCCCCGGTCGTCGAGCCGTCGTTGACGAATCGAGCGAGCTTGCCGGCGACATCGACGGCGATCGCGGCCTGGGCCTCTTCGGTCGAGCCGCCGACGTGCGGCGTCAGGATCACGTTGTCGAGGCCCTGCAACGCGCACTCGAACGCGTCGTCGTTCTTCGAGGGCTCTTCTGGAAAGACATCGACCGCCGCGCCGCCTAAATGACCGCTCTTCAGCGCGTCGGCAACCGCAGCGAGGTCGACCACGCTCCCGCGCGCGTTGTTTAGCAGCAGAGCGCCAGGCTTCATGCGACGGATCTCGTCGGCGCCGATCATCGAGTGCGTGCGATCCGTGGCGGGAACGTGGAGCGAGATGACATCGCTCGCTTCAAGCAACTCGTTCAGCGAGGCCACCAGTCGCGCATTGCCCAGCGCGAGCGTCGGGCGGACATCGAAGTACATCACACGCATGCCCAGCGCCTCGGCCAGCACGCTCACCTGTGAGCCGATGCGGCCATACCCGATGATGCCGAGCGTGCGCCCTCGCACCTCGTGGCTGCCCGTGCTGCTCTTCTGCCAGCGGCCGGCGTGCGCACTAGCCGAACGATCGAACAGCTTTCGGTGAAGCGCGATGATCTCGGCGATCACGAGCTCGGCGACGCTCCGCGTGTTGCTGAACGGGCTGTTGTACACCGGGATGCCGCGAGCGGCGGCGGAGGCGAGGTCGACCTGGTTCGTGCCGATGCAGAAGCAGCCAATGGCCAGGAGCTTCTGGGCGTGCGCCAAGACCGTGGCATCGATCTGGGTCTTGCTGCGGATGCCGATGACGTGGGCATCGCGGACGGCCTCGGCCAGCGCTGCCTCGCTGAGCGAGCCGTCGATCTGCTCCACCGTGAAGCCATCTCGCTCGAGCTGCTCGCGGGCCGCGGGGTGGATGCCCTCGAGCAGCACGAAGCGGATCTTGTGCTTCGGGTAGCTCGTCGCTCGCTCGATGGTGCTGGATTCGGTGGGCCTTGTCACGTCCGATGGTATCGGATCATCCGCCACGCGCGCCCAGTAACTCCAGCGGCTTGCGCCTCGCGAGTGCGATGACCGCCGGTGCCGCCGCCAGGAGGGTCAGCACCATCGTTACTGTCCAACTGAACGCGAGCGGGCCGATCGGCGGCTTCAGCGAGAGCGTGAGGCCGGCGAGCAGCTCGTATAGCCGATGTCCGGCCCACGCGGCCTGGAAGCCAAGGGCCGTGCCGAGCACGATCGCGCCCAAGGCGATGAGCACGGCCTCGGCCAAGACCAGCCGAGCCGTGACGCCACGCGATGCCCCGACGGCGCGGAGCACGCCGAGCTCGTACCGCCGCGCATGGATGCCGGCCACGATCAGGTTCGTCACACCAAAGCACGCCACGAGCATCGCCATGACGGCGACGGCAGAAAAGACCACCAGCGTTGTTCCCGCAACCGTCTCGATCTCGCGCTTGATTTGCCGGCCGCTGCCAGCATCGAGGACGCCGCTGCCGAAGAGCACGTCTCGGATCTCCGCGACGGCCACGTCGTCGTCGATGTCGTCGTCCAGGTCCATCTGGATGAGGTGGATCGCGTTCACGCCGAATCGCTCGACCAGGTCTCGCCTCGTGCCGAATACCGCGTGTACGGCTTGCCGCGAAAGGTCCTCGCCGGCGTTGAAATACTGGCCGACGATCTCGAGCCCTGGGCTGGCGATCACGCCGACGACCTCGAAGTCGAAGCTCTCGCCCTGCACGCGGCAGGTGAACGTATCGCCGACGCCCAGCCCCTGGGCTACGTTGAACTCTCGTGCAACGATGACCGCGCCGCCCTCCACGAGCCGGCGCTTTGCGTACTCGCCGTCGCCCTCGACCCAGACCAGCCGCGTCATCTCAAAGAAGGGCTCGGGCTCGAAGGCGACAAAGGTCGTCTGGTACGTCTGCAAGGCGCGGATGCCGAACGCGTCGGTCTCGACCGGGAACAGCGTGACCGCGCACGTGCTGCGGACATAGGGCAGCTCGTCGAGGGCCTCGCGGCTCTCTTCGGTCAGACGCATGCCGCTGACAAACGCGTCGGGAAAGTCGATCTGCCCGAGCCAATCACGCAGCACCGCGCCGCCGGTGATCCAGTTGGAGATCATGAGCGCGAGGCCGGTCATGAGCGCGCCCGACGTGAAGCCGAGCCGGTACGGCATCGAACGCACGCTGCGGCTGACTACCTTGCTGGGCAGCCCGAGCACGCGCGAGAGTGGGCCCGCGAGCAGCGTGGAGAGCACCAGAAGCACCGGCGGACCGAGCAGGAAGTAGCCCAGGAACATCGCCGGCAGCCCGAACGTCGCGTAGCTCCAGAACACGACCTGCCCGTTGTCGGGCAAGCCCACCGCAATGCCCTGCACGCCGATCAACGCGAGACCAAGCACGCCCAGCACGACCATCGTGATCGGTCTTGGAGCACGCGCCCGGCTGGCGATTGCGCCCATCGGGCTCGTGCGGCTCGCGCGGATCGCCGGCCAGATGGCGCCCAGCACGCCCGCGAAGATCGAACCAAAGAACGCCAGCGCCAGCAACGCCGGGGGTGTCGCGAGCCCGCTCGGCAAGACCTCCCGGTAGTACCACGCTCCAGCCCCAGCGACGCCCACTCCCAAGGGCACACCGATGCACGCGCCCGCGACGCCGATCAGTAGTCCCTCGACGAGCTGTGCCTGCGCGATCTGCCCGCGACTAGCCCCGATACATCGCAGCATGCCCAGCTCTCGCTGACGCTCGACCACGCCCGCGCCCAGGCCGGTCACGATAATGAACGCCGCCGAGAGCAACGCGAGCATTATCGCGAGTGCCAGGCCAAACTGCCCGCTGCGCATGTTCCGATCCAGCCCGCTTGTGATGCGCTCCGTCGTCTGCAGCAGCGAGCCCTCGGGAGACTCATCCTGCCGTGCCTCGGCGATCGCCTGGGCATCGACTCCCGGCTTTACCTTGATGTCGACCTGGGTTAGTTCCTGTTCGCCGCGGCCCGTCGCGGCACGGAGGCCGTCAAGCGTCATGAACGCCTGCGGCCGCCCGCCCAGCGGCGGCGGCTCGCTCATGCCGACGACGCGGACCTCGCGAGACCCGAAGAGCCGTCGAACCGTGATGGTGTCCCCAAGCCGGATGCCTTGCAGCGAGTTAAAGGCTTCGGCCTCGACCGCGTCCGATGGGGGGGTAGTGGGGGCCGGAGGCAATGCCGCCTCGCCGTCCTTCGCGATGAGCGGATCGGCCCGGTTCAGCACGCCGAGCTTTCGGATCTCTTCCAGGCTGCCGTCCCAGGTCAGCCGTCCGGCCAGTGTCGCGTCGAGCACGACCTCGTCGTCCGCCTCGGGCCCGCGGCCGGCGATGATGCGGATCGGGCGGATCGACGCCTCGGCCTTGGGATCAACGCCGATGCCCATCGCGTTGACTCGGAAGTTGGCCCGCCGCTGCCGAAGTGTGCCATCGTCATTGACCGTGTAGACCTCGCGAGTGATCTGTAACGCGAGGTCACGCGACAGCCTCGGCGCGGCCGCCTCGACCTCGGGCCATGCCAGAACCGTGTCCAGCGCACTCTCGGGCATGAAGCCGCCGCGGCCGGTCGGCTCGAGGCGCAGCTCGGCCGAGCCGAAGGTCGCGTCCATGCGTTCGTTGACGGCGTTCGTCGCAGAGCTGAGCGCGCAGGCGACCGCGGCGATCAGCGCCGCCGACAGCGCCACCGCGGATATGAGCAGGCCGGTCCTAACCCGCCTGCGCCACGCGCTGGTGATAGCGAGCCGCAACGCCGGCCGCATCGAGCCCCTCCGTTTCGATCTGTCCATCCATCACACCATCGCGGAGCACGAACACGCGCTCGCAATGCGTTGCCGCCGCCGGCTCGTGCGTCACCATGAGCACGGCCGCCTCTTGTTCACGCGCCACCTCGCCCAGCAACGCCCACAGCTTCTCGCCCGTCTGAGAATCGAGCGCCCCCGTCGGCTCGTCGGCCAGGATCACTCTCGGCTCGAACAGCAGCGCCCGCGCGATCGCCACGCGCTGCTGCTCGCCGCCGCTGAGCGCATCGGGCCGGTGGTCGGCCCGTTCACCGACACCCAGGCGATCGAGGAGCATGGTCGACCGTTCCTGTAGCTGCTTGCCGTCCCGTCCTGCGAGGGAGCCGGGAAGCTCGACGTTCTCACGTGCCGTCAGCGTGGGTATGAGGTTGAATTGCTGGAAGATGATGCCGATGGTCTCGCGGCGGTACGCGTTCGCCGCCCGCTCATCGAGCCGATCAACGCGAACACCGGCGACTTCCATCTCGCCCTCATCGGGCGCATCCATCGCCGCGAGCAGGTGCAGCAGCGTGCTCTTGCCGCTGCCGCTCTGGCCCATGATGGCATAGAAGCCCGGCTCGTCGATCGACAGATCGAGACCGCGCAGCGCATGCACGGTGCGCTCCCCGAGGGTGTACCGCTTGTGCAGTCCCGTGCAGCGGATCATGCCAGTTCTTGGGCCAGCCGGACCGATCGTTTCACGAGCCGCCGCTCGCCGCGTAGGCCTCAGCATCCATCAACGCCTCCAGCTGGCTGGGATCACTGGGCTTGATCTTCACGAGCCATCCCGCGCCATAGCAGTCCTCGTTGATAAGCCCGGGGTTGTCGCCCAGCGCCTCGTTCACCTCGACGATCTCGCCGTCGACGCTGCTGTAGATATCGCTGGTGGTCTTGACCGACTCGACCTCGCCGACGGGATCGCCCTTGGAGACGCTCGTGCCGCCGGGCTTCATCTCGACGAACGTGACATCGGTGAGCTGGTCGACGGCGAACTGGGTGATGCCCAAGACGACAACATCGCCCTCGTGCTTGTGCCATTCGTGGGAGTCGCTGTAGCGACGGTCATCGGGTGCGGGCATGGGTGCGCTCTTTCTTCGTTCGTGTACGTCTCGGCTGAGCCGGCACGGGGTCGAGCCCCCCGCCGGAGCCAATGCTAGAGCCGATGCCCGGTCGGGCCACCCACCCCCGAAAGACTGCCCCCCAGACCGCACCGATGCGGGGGATGCCCCGTGGCTGGGCGACTACAGTCGTTCAATGCTGCTCGCCCTTGCCGCCCGTTCCTTGCGCCCCATGCTCGTCGGCAAGGATGCCACGCTCCCGCTCACCGACCTCCCGCGGTATACGCACGAGCAACTCGGGCTCCACGGGCTGATGCTGTCGGCCGATCTGCTCGCCGGGCGGACGCGTGACGACCTCACGCGGCTGCGCGACGCCTCCGACCGGGCCCGCTGCTCCTGCCTCGTGCTGCTCGAGGAAACCCCGCAGCAGCTCGCTGGGGCCGACGCCAGCGCGGCCGCCGAGCGCATTGGTCGCGTCATGGCCGCCGCCAGCCTGCTGGGCTGTAACGCCGCCGCCGTCGCCGTGGCCGCGCCGGACACACCAGAGGCCCTCGACATCGTCGCCGAGCGATTCAAGGCGCTCATGGGCGACGCCGAGCAGCGCGAGCTCAACCTGCTCATTCTGCCCGGCCCGTCGACACCGCAGCAGGGGCTGACCTCGTCGCCTGATCGCCTCACCGACCTGCTCAAGAAGATCGGGGGCTTCCGCGTCGGGACGATGCCCGACTTTGCCGACGCCGCCAGTGCCGAGGACATGCCCGCGTACCTGCGCCGGGTCACGCCGTACGCCTCCGCTGTGCTCGGCACGACGCTGGGCTTCGGTGTGATCGAGGGCGAACTGGAAGACGAGCGCGCCATCGTCGATCACGATGGCTTTAACCTCGGCGCCGCCGTCGAGGCTATCGCCGCGGTTGGATACGACGGCGCCGTCGGCCTCGATTATCGCGGACCGGGCGATCTCGAGATGGGCCTGCGTCGCAGCCGAGAGGCCTTCGCGAATGCCCTCGCTGGCAACCCAGGGCCCTTCTCGCTGGTGCAGGATGAGGAGATCGACGACGAGATGGACGCCGCCGCGGCCGCCCTGCTCGACGCGATCTTCAACGACGAGAACGAGAACGAGGACGAAGAGGAAGACCAGGAAGGCGCCGGCGACAGTGGGGAATCTTCGCAAGATGCCGATCCAGAGGGTGCGGATGACCAGTCCGCGGCCGATGAGCAGGCGACCACGAGCACCAAACAGTCCTCGAAGAAGAAGACCACCAAGAAGTCGTCCAAGAAGACCAGCAAGAAATCCGCCGCCCAGGATTCGGCGGAGCCCACGTCAGAAGCCGACTCGGAGGACGAGTCATGAACGCCGGAGAACCGCGCGGGCATACGCTCAGCGATCCATCGGCCCACGCTGGCAGACCCGCGAGCGGGGCCAACAGCCTGACCGAGCCCAAGGACTCCGGCCAGGCGTCGGCGAGGCATGCCAGCGTGATCCCACAGGACGTGGACATCATCGTCACCATCGACGGGCCGGCCGGCACCGGTAAGAGCACCGTCGCCCAGGCCCTGGCCGAGCGGCTGGGCCTCGACCTGCTGGATACGGGCGCCATGTACCGCGCCGCTGCCGCCATCGCGATCGACCGCGGCCTCATGGACGACATCGAGGCCGACGACCCAGCCACCCGCGACCCTGCCATCGCTCGATTCGTCGAGGTTGTGACCGAGGCCGATGTCCACTTCGATTGGACGACCGACCCGCCCGCCATCATGGCGTGGTCCAAGGCGCTCGGTAAGTTCGAGCCGATCAACGAACGCATCCGCACACCCGACGTCACGCGGGCCGTCTCGATCATCGCCGGCATCGTGCCCCTTCGGCACCACATGGTGCGCAAGCAGCGCATCATCGCCCACCAGCACCCCCGTCTGGTCACCGAGGGGCGTGACCAGGGCTCGGTCGTGTTCCCCGACGCGCTCGTCAAGTTCTTCCTCGACGCCGATCTGAAAGTCCGGGCCGAACGCCGCGCCGACCAGCTCCGCGCCGCCGGCTATCCGGCTGAGGGAGACGAGCTGATGGAGCAGCTCGCCAGGCGCGACGAGGCCGACCGCAATCGTGATGAGGGCCCGCTCATCTGCCCCGACGACGCCATCACCGTCGATACCTCTGACCTCACGTTCGAGCAGGTTGTCGATCGGCTCGGCCGCGACGTGCTCGACCGCGTGGGCGTGGCCTAACCGAGGGCCCGGCGAAGTGGGTGACGTGAGCCAAGCTGGCGACGCCGAAATCCAGACCAGCCCAACGCACACGTTGGCCTACCGCATCGGCCAGCCGATGACGCGTGTCTGGTTCCGCTCCTTTCATAATGCCCAGTGGTTCCACCCCGAACGCATGCCCGACTCCGGCCCGGTGCTGGTCGTCGCCAATCATCAGAGCTACTACGACCCGCCCCTGATCGGCGGTGGCATCAAGAAGCGACCCCTCGATTACCTGGCGCGTGCAGGCCTGTTTAAGAACCCTCTTTTCGGCCGCTTCATCAGCGCGTTCAATGCGTTCCCCATCAAGGAAGACACCGGCGATCGCGCCGCACTCAACGCCGTCATCGATCGCCTGCACGCCGGCGGTGCCGTGCTGCTGTTCCCTGAAGGTCGGCGGACCCGAGATGGCCACGTCATGCCGCTCAAGCGGGGCATGGCCCTGATCCTGCGCAAGGCCCGCTGCCCGTTGCTGCCAGTCGCCGTGGACGGCGTATACGACGTGTTCCCGCCCGGCCAGAAGCGCCCAAGCCTGTTTCGCGGCCCCATTGGCGTCCATTACGGCGAACCGATCATGCCCGACGAGCTACCCCGGCACGCCGAGCCGCTCCTCTCGATGCTGCACGAGCGTCTCGAAGCCCAACGCCTCGAGCTTCGCCTCGAACTCCTAAAGAAGAGCGGCGGCAAGTTCCCGATGCCGCTTTCACCGAAGACGCTTCGAGCGGTGGAGTAGGGCGTCCTAGTCGTGCCGCAGCGCCACGATCGGATCCTGCCGCGCCGCCTTGCGCGCCGGGTAGAGCCCGAATATCAGCCCTGTCAGCACGGCCACCGTCATCGCCACGATCACCGACCACCAGGCGAGCTGCGTCGGCAGGCTCGCGTCGGCCGGGATGAACTGGCCGACCAATGGCAGGTTTGGCAGCATGGGCACGGCCCAGCCCAGCAACAGGCTGATGCCCACGCCCAGAGCCACGCCGATGAGCCCGCCGATGAGGCTCAGCACACTCGTCTCGACGAGGAACTGCCACACGATGTGCTTGCGCGTGGCGCCAAGCGCACGGCGGATGCCGATCTCGCGCGTGCGCTCGGTCACGGTGGCGAGCATGATGTTCATGATGCCGATACCGCCGACGAGCAGGCTGATGCCGGCGATCGCCATGAGCATGAGCGTGCCGCGAAGGGCCGCACGCTCGGCATTCTCCAGAAGCTCGAAGGGCACGACCATTGAGACGTCACTCATGCCCTCGCGTCTGGTCTCGAGGATGCGCTCCATGCGTTGCGCAAGTCCGATGACATCCTCTCGTGCGGGTGCGGTCATGTAGAGCTCGGACACGTGTACCTGCGCCGCGTTGAACGAGCCCGACGTGCGCCGGACGACGGTGTCGCCGAAGACATACCTCGCTGTTTGGATCGGGATGTGCACGTCGAAGTTGAGGTCGCGACCGACGAGGGCCGAGCCCGCACCGCCCGCGAGCCCAACGGGCTCCAGCACGCCCACGATCCGCATCGCCTTGTCGTCGATCGAGATCGTGTTGTTCAGCGGGTCGTCCAGCGGGAAGAACCGCCGCGCGACCTCCGAGCCGATGACGCACACCATCGCCCGCTCGTCATTGTCGCCGTCGGTCAGGTACCGACCCCGGTCCACACGCAGGTTGGCGACCTCGGCCAACTCGGGATCCACGCCGTAGGACTGGCTGGTCTGCTTCTCGGCACCGCGGATGAGCTCCGCGCCGACCTCCTTGAGCGCGACGATCCGAGCTTCGTCCGAGAAGTTTTCATCGATGATGCGCAGGTCGTTCCACGTCAGCCCATAATTCACGACAAACGACCGCTGTTCGCCCTGCTGCTGGGTCTCCGGCGGCCGCTGGCTTCGAACGATGATGTTCCGGGCGCCCAACTGTTCGATCTGCCGGAGGGCCTCCTGCTTGCTGCCCTCGCCGATGGACACCATACAGATCACGGCCGCCACGCCCAGGATAATGCCCAGGGCCGTCAGGAAGCTGCGCAGCTTGTGCAATCGAAGATTTGCGATGCCAAGGCGGATTGTTTCAAGCAGGAAAGCCATGGCCCGATGGTATCGTATCGGGTAGACCGTGGATGCACCCAAGGGTGATATCCGGGGCCTCTGCGGGTAACCTAGACATGACTCGGGCGTGAAAGCGAGGGCCGAATGAGCACTGAAGTCAGCGAACACTATCGCGGTGAAGCCGGACGCGACTACGCCGAGGCTCGGCACAATTCGGCCGACAGCCCCGGCTATGACTTCAATTTCGCTTTCTTCAGGGACCATCTCAAGTCCGGCGATCGCGTGCTGGACTTCGGCTGCGGCAACGGCGGCATGCTCTCGCGAATCAAGGACTTTGGCGCCTCGCCGACGGGGCTCGAGGTAAACCCCGCCGCAGCGGCGATGGCGCGCGAGCGCGGCTACGACGTGTACCCGGATATCGAAGAGTTGCCCGACGACATGACGTTCGACGCCATCGTGAGCAACCACGTTCTTGAGCACGTGCGTGATCCGAGCTCGACGCTCGAGCGACTACGCCGCCAGCTTGTTCCGGGCGGTCGCCTCATCCTGAAGCTCCCGGTCGATGACTTTCGCGCCGGCCTCCAGCGTGGCTTTTCGAAGGACGACGTCGACCACCACCTGCACACGTGGACGCCCAGGCTGCTGGCCAACACGCTGTATGAAGCCGGGTACGACGTCAAGTCGTGCAGCGTTCTCACGAGCGCGTGGCATCCGAAGCTGTTCTGGACCGCCAAGTTCGGTCTCCAGGGCGCCGCGTTCTGGGCGTTCGCCGTTCTCAAGAAGCGTCGGCAGTTGCTCGCGGTTTCGGTGAACCCGGGGGGCTGAGTACCCGATAGTGCCCTTGCGAAGATCGCAGCCGATCCGTCCACGCCCACGTGCGTATATGGATTGAGCGTTCGAGATCCAAGGGATATCTAGGGTGGCCACGAAGACTCCCATCGACATCGAGATCGGCATCGAAACGGCAACGAGCCGGGGCTGGTCGTACGACGTCACACTCACGGGGCCGTCTGGTACAACCGGGCACTGCATCACCATGTGCTGGCACGACCACGACTACTGGTGCGGCGGCGCACTTGCGCCCAGCCGCATGCTCGAGCGTCTGCTCGGCCTCGTGCTCCAGCATCTCGGGCAGGGCTCCACGCCCCAACATCTCCCCGAGCGCTTCGACTGCGCCATCGCCCGCCGCTGGCTGCCCGACCTCGACGACCAACTCCGTCAGGGCTCGGCCAAGGGCGGGGTGATCCTGCCGGGCTGAGTGATCGGCGAAGGGCCACCAGGCTGCCTGAGATCTTGGAAGCTGGCGTGGAGTCGGAGCCCGCCTGGTAGCGTCGCGCGTCCACATATCGGCACGCGCTATGCTGGCTCGCCCGTAGTCAAAGTGTGGTGCTGCTTGGGAGAGCCTGAGAAGTGAGACGAGTCCTTCGCAACCTGTACTTCAGCTACTCGCAGTGCTTCGTTTTCGATGAGTCTGAGGAACAGCACGGCTGTGAATGGACCGATGAGCACGTGAATCAGGGGTTCGTCAGGCGAGAGAAGGTCTTGGCCTTTGGCACCATTTTGCAGTTTGGCACTGCACGGCTCACTGTGTCATTTGATCCGATCGCCGATCTTGGCGGAGCGGGCAGATCGATCCGGTGCCCTCTCTACCTACCTTCCGGCAAGCTTGTCGTTATGGGGCCGGAAGAAACGATGTACGAGACCGCGCCGGTGGTTCTCGTAGAACCCGGCTGGTATTTTGTCACCTGCTCGCAGTGGGTTGATGACAACGAAGAGGTCGACATGAACATCAATTTTGCAAAAGACAAAGGTGCCGGTCCGCAGCAAAGCGCGGTGCTCATTGCTGATCGGGGCCTGAACGTGCCGAAAAACTTGAGAGAAGATGGCGCTCCGGTCGAGCTGCTGTAGACAACTCGGCTGGTATTGCGTTCAGCCGCGTTAGTCGTCCCCAAACGCCGCCTCGCATCGAAGCGATTGCCAGATCTCCATAGCTCGCTCCCGAAACTCGGGATCTCCGAACATGATCGACACGAACGCGACGGAGCGGTTGTCGGCCATCGAGATGCCCTGAAGCATCAGCACGGTCTGGCCTTCTTCGTCTTGCTCGCCCCAGTCTCCGCGGCCGATGCACGTGTCCGATTCCCACTCCACGCCGGGATCTTCCTCTTCGGCGGTGGCTTCGGCGAATTCCTCTTTCGTGCCGGGCATGTCGTTGGGCGCGAGCGCAGGCGACACGCGGATGGTCATGCTGCCATCGCTCGCGAGCCACGCGCTGTGGTCTTCGTCTTCCTCGAGCGCAGTGCCGAACGAACCGGGAAGCGTGAGACTCCACCCTCCCCCGATCATGTGCTTGATGCTCCCGCGGCGATAGCCGATGGTCCCCGCTCGCCCACAGGCTCGATCATGCACCATCTCGGCCATGCGTGGGCGCTCATGATCCCCAGGAATCTCATCGAGCGCGCTGTTGAAGTTGCTGATCATCTCCGACCACTCGGGCCACGGATAGGGCAGCCCACCGTCTTCGTCGTATCCGCGTTCCAGCCACTCCAGCGCCATCCCGATCGCCACGAAATCATCCTCAACCGCGGGCGGGCTCCATGGCACGTTGCTCCACATCGTCGCGATCGCGAGTTGGAGCTTCGCGGCCGGCCCCAGATCGGGCTGCCACCACGCGAAGAAGTCGTCACCGGCTGATCCATCCTCAGCGACACTCTCCACCCACGCACGATCTCGCGGGCCGAGCGGCGTGATCGCGAAAGGGACATCGTGCGGCGCCCAGTGCATGGGCATGCAAAGACGCGTGCCGCTCATGTCCTCGGGTGAGTCTTGGAGAACACCGCTGCACAAGGCCTCCAGCCATGCTCGGGCAGCCCGGATTGCCCCCTCGTGCGTGAGCTCGTCCTCCTCGGTTTCCGCGTCCAGTTCTTCCCATGTCAGGCCGAACTCCGCGAGCTCGCGTAGTCGCTCCCACACGAACACGCAGTATCCGGGCCCAAGCTGGTTCCACCGGCATTGCACCTCGATCGTGGCGCCATCGACGGCCTCAAACGCGATCGGTTCTGACGTCGTCGAGAAGGAGACCAGCAGCCCGCGACCATCCTCGATGATGTTCGGCTCTCCGACGAGGTCATCGCCGAAGTGCTCATCGAAGTACTCGGCGATGCGCAGTAACGCTTCTTTGGCGCGACCCGCGGTCTTGGCCGTCCCGCTGATGTCCAGGCCCATCGATCCCCCCACGAGCGTCGGCTCGTTACGTCGTCTTTAGCATGCCCTTCAGGTATCTTCCCGTATGGCTTGCGTCGATCTTCGCGATCGTCTCCGGCGTCCCCTCGGCCACGATCGTGCCGCCGCCATCGCCGCCCTCGGGGCCTAGGTCGATGATCCAGTCGGCCCGCTTGATCACGTCGAGGTTGTGCTCGATAACGACCAGCGTGTTCCCCGCGTCGGCCAGGCGATCGAACACGGAGACGAGCCGGCTGATGTCCTCGAAGTGCAGCCCGGTCGTCGGCTCATCGAGCACGTAGAGCGTGTGCTCGGTGCTGGGCGTGCCGTCGATGCGTGTGCCCTTGCCCAGCTCCGTCGCGAGCTTGACACGCTGTGCCTCTCCGCCCGAGAGCGTGGTGCTGGGCTGGCCCAAAGTCAGGTAGCCGAGGCCAACATCACGCAGGCACTGGACGAACCTCAGGATCTTGCCTTGGGCCTCGAAGAAGTCGCACGCGTCCTCGATGGTCATGTTAAGCACGTCGGAGATGTTCTTGCCCTTGTAGAGCACCTCGAGCGTCTCGCGGTTGTACCGCTTGCCCTTGCACACTTCGCACTGCACGAATACGTCGGGCAGGAAGTGCATCTCGATCTTCTTGACGCCTTGGCCCTGACACGACTCGCAGCGCCCGCCCGCGCCGGCCTTGCCCACACGGTCGGCCGGCACGTTGAAGCTGAACCGCCCGGGCATGTAGCCGCGCATCTTCGACTCGCGGGTGCTCGCGAAGACCTTGCGGATGTCGTCGAAGACGCCCGTGTACGTCGCCGGGTTGCTCCGGGGCGTCCTCCCGATGGGCGATTGATCGACCTCGATGATCCGATCGATCCGCTGCATGCCATTCACGCGAGTGTGCGCACCAGGCTTGGTCCGCGTGCCGCTGATCTCTCGCTTGAGCGCCTTGAGCAGGATGTCGTTGACCAGCGTGCTCTTGCCGCTGCCCGAGACGCCCGTCACGCACACGATGCCGCCGACCGGGAACGCCGCGTCGACGCCTCGGAGGTTGTTTTCCTTGGCACCCTTCACGACGACGGCGGTCTTCGCGTTCAGCTTCCGCCGCGACTCGGGTACTTCGATCTTCCGCTTGCCCGAGAGATACTCGCCCGTCAGCGATCCCTTCGCCGCGCACACCTGGTCCACGGTTCCCTGCGCAACAACACGCCCGCCGTGTACGCCCGGACCCGGCCCGATATCCAGCACGTGGTCGGCCGAGCGGATCATGTCCTCGTCGTGCTCGACGACAAGCACGGTGTTCCCGATGTCGGTCAGGTGGCGCAGCGTGCGGATCAGCCGATCGTTGTCGCGCTGGTGCAGGCCGATCGTGGGCTCGTCCAGCACATAGCACGCCCCAACAAGCCCGCTGCCGACCTGCGTCGCGAGGCGGATGCGCTGCGCTTCACCGCCCGAGAGCGTCGCCGTTCGGCGGTCGAGCGAGAGGTAGTCCAGCCCCACGCTCTGCAGGAATCGCAGCCGGTTGCCCACCTCGCGCACGATCGGCTCGGCGATCGCCATGCCCTCCTCGCTGAGCTTGAGCCCCTCGATGAACGCCATCGCGTCGCCGATGGTCAGGCGGCTGAGCTCGCTGATGTTCAGCATGCTGCCGTCGTTCTTGGGCCGGCCGATGACCGTCGACGAACCGCCACGACCCATGTCCGCCTTGTGCGAGCTCTCGACGCACACGTGCAGCGCCTCGATGCGCAGCCGATCGCCGTTGCAATCCGGGCACACGCGTTCGCTCTGGAACGTGTGCAGGTGGTCCTTCACCCAGCTCGACTCGGTCTTGTTGAACCAGTCGTGCAACATCGGCAGCACGCCGGGCCACGAGTCGCTGAACTGTTCCTCATGCTCCGGCCGGGTGCCGTGCATGAGGATGTCGTAGACCTCGTCGCTCAGGTCGTTGAGCGTGGCGGTCTGCGGCACGCCGAACCTGCGGCAGAACCACCGCAGCCGCTTGGGATACACCATGCCACCCGGCCCGCTCTTCTTCCATGGGGCGATGCCGCCCTTGAGGATGCCGCGGTCGGCATCGGGCGCAACCAGCTCCTCGTCGAACTCCAGGATGTGCCCAAGCCCCAGGCACGTGCTGCACGCACCAAACGGCGAGTTGAAGCTGAACACGCGGGGCTCGAGCTCGTCGAGCGCATAAGCCGGGTCGTCAGGGTCGGCCAGCTTCGCACTAAAGCTATGGTCGTTCCAAGCGTCCTTGTCCTCGACGGCGATCACAACCGAGCCAAGCCCGACCTGCAACGCCGCCTCGATCGACTCGGCCAGCCGCTGCCGGACGTCGTCTCGCAACACGATGCGATCGATGACCGCGTCGATATCGTGCTTGGCGTACCGCTCCAGATCCAGCGGGTTATCGCTGGGCTCCTTGAGCACGTCGCGCAGGTCGACGACATTGCGGTCCACACGCGCCCGCTGCCAGCCCATGCCCTGCAGACGCTCGAGAACGTCGCGGTGGAAGCCCTTCTTGCCGCGCAAGACCGGGGCGAGCACCATCAACCTCGTGCCCTCGCCGAACCGAAGCACCGCATCGACGATCTGCGTCGCGCTCGTGGCGCTGATGACCTTGCCGCTGCGCGCGGTCACCGTGCCGTCACGCTTGGTCTTGGTCGGCCGCCACGAGTACGGCGTGCCGCACCGAGCGAAGAGAAGCCGCAAGTAGTCGTAGATCTCTGTGGTCGTCGCCACGGTCGATCGCGGGTTGTGCGCCGCCGACCGCTGCTCGATGGCGATGGTGGGGGGGATGCCCTCGATCTCGTCGATGTCGGGCTTCTTGAGCTGGTCGAGGAACTGCCGGGCGTACGCCGACAGGCTCTCCATGTACTTGCGCTGCCCCTCGGCGAAGATCGTGTCAAACGCGAGCGAGCTCTTGCCGCTGCCGCTGAGCCCGGTGATGACCACGAGCTTGTCGCGCGGGATGGTGACGTCGATCGACTTGAGGTTGTGCTCGCGCGCGCCCTTCACGCGGATCGACGGCCCCTCGACCGTGGGCGGCGCCGAGGAGATCACGCCGCCGCGCTTCCGCCCACCCCTGGGTGGCTTGGGCTCGATCTCGCCCTTCCGCTTCGCGTTCTTTGATGACGACGCCATGACCGCTGCTTCCGTGCTCATCTCGCTCCGTTCGACCCGAGCCTCGCTCGACCCCGAGCCGTGACGATAGCACTTCCAAACCCCGAACGGATGCTGGTGCTCCGCTCCCGGCTGTTCCCCCCAACGACCATACCGTCCGCCATGCCGCTCCGCCCGAACTCTTGTGCCGTTTGCGTTCCATTCCTGGCATTGGCCGCCTTTGCCGCGTCGTGTGCACATCCCGCCGGCCACCTGCCAGGCGAGGACGAAGCGGGCTTGGGCTCACGGCCGCCCGAACAGCCCTTCTTCGCCAATCCGCCGGCCTGGCGACCGATCTACCAGGGCATCGAGTACGCCGAATTGGCGTACGACAAGCCGCGCGCTATGGCCGTCCAGTTGCTGAGGGTCGACACCGAGGCGGACGGCCTGGAGATCATCACCACGCCATCCAACGGCGACGAGCCCCTCGAGACCAACGCCCAGACCACCCGCCAATTCCTCGAAGAGCACGATCTCAGCGTCGCGATTAACACGCACTTCTTCGACCCGTGCTGCAGCCGCGTTCTTGGAGAAGACAAGAACCTCGTCGGCCTGTCCATCGCGCAAAGCGAGGTCGTCAGCCCGGCGAGCGACTCCAGCCAGCCCGACGCGATCTTCTTCACGCGGCGGCAAGACTCCGACACTCCCGCCATCAAGGCCTTC
>CALCCF010000073.1 GCA_937899905.1 uncultured Phycisphaeraceae bacterium | reverse complement strand
TGGCGGCTACCGGGTTGGTGGGCCTTCGCCGACGCCGTTAGGGCTCGACAGCCGACCGACCCGTCCGATACCGAGATCTATACTGGGCCATGAGCAAGTTGCGGCTCGTGGCCCTGTTCTTTGTGTTGGCGGCGTTGGCCGCCCAGCCGGCGCTGGGGCAGCGTTCTGGCTTGGAGCTGTCGCAAGAGGGCTGGGAGGCCGCACAGGCGAGCGAGCCGATGGACGCCGACGAGGCGTTCATCCGCCAGGCGTGGGCGACGCTGCTTGGTGGAGACGCGTCCGAGGCTCGGAGCATGCTGAGCCGTTGGCTTCGCGAGAACCGCAACCGAGGCAATCCGTGGACGCCGCTGGCGCTGTTGGTTCGTGGGGACGCGAAGGTCGCGCTGAACGATGAGTACCAGGCGCTCTTCGATTACGAGGAGATCTCGCGCAATTACGCGGGCAGCCCGGAGTTCGTGAAGGCGGCCGAGCGGACGCTGGTTATCGCGGTCGACTACATCAATGGGAAGCGGCGGAAGTTCCTGGGGCTGCGGCTCACAAACGCGCGGCGGGACGGCGAGGAGTTGCTGGTGCGCATCGCCGAGCGGCTACCCGGCAGCCAGCTGGCCGAGCGCGCCATGCTTGAGCTGGGCGCGCACTATCGCCGCACCGGTGAGTTTGGGCTGGCTCGGGACGTCTATGGCATCTTCCTGGAGGCGTTCCCGACATCGCCGTTCTATCGCGCGGTGCTGCTCGCGCGCATCGAGGCGACGTTCTCGCAGTACAACGGGCCGGAGTACGACGGCTCGGGGCTGATCGAGACCGAAGAACTGCTGGATGTGTACGAGGCGCGGTACCCCGGAGACCTCGAAGTGCAGGCCGAGCTTGATGCGCTGCGTGTTCGCATCGACGAAAATCAGGGCCAGCAGCTCCTGGGCATGGCACGGGTGTACCTGAAGCGCGGGGAGAAGGCGTCGGCTCGGTACGTGCTTCGGCGTCTGCTGATCGATCACCCGCGCACTGTTGCAGCGCAGGAGGGGCTCGATGTGCTGCGTGATCGCGGTTGGCTTGAAGAGGACTCGGGGTCGTGAGGCGTCGGTGCGTCGCGGTGTTGGCCCTTGGCGTGACCGCGCTGGGCGTTGGGTGTGCGAGCGATCCGTCGCAGGGCTACAGCTTCGCGACCTCGTACGACCAGCGCGTGCGGAGCATCTCGGTCTCGGTGTTCGAGAACGAGACGTTCCATCCCGGCATCGAGGCCGATCTGGGTGCCGCACTGATCCGGCGGGTACAGCGTGACACGCCGTGGCGTGTGCTGAACCCGTCGACGGCTCAGACCGTGCTCGAGGGCTCCATCACGGACCTCCAGATCAACCGCGTGACCCAGGACACCGACGGCGGCATTAGCCAACAGGTAGCCTTGCGGATGCGGGCCGATTTCGTGTGGCGGAGCGCCGTGACCGGGCGTGTGCTAGCCGAACGGCGTGGCCTGGCGATCACCGAGACGTTCATCCCCGCCGCTGGCGAGCCGATCGAGTTGGGGCTGTCCGCCGCGACGGAGGAGATGGCCGACGCGATCTTGGAAGCCATGCGTTCGGTGTGGTAGCGATCCTGGAACCCCGTTGGGGCGTAACAAACGCGGCGGGCGGCGGATTGCGGGGCGGAATGGTCCGGACGGCGATCGGGTTGGCCTGCGATGGGGCGTCTTTTTCGCAAGGTTGCCTTGCGATGGGCCTCTAGGATGACCCCGAAGCGGGCCGATGGATGAGTTGGCCCGGAACTGCCTGGGAATCGCATGGCGCTGGAGTGTGCCGGGCGAGCCTCCCGCACGGAGCGTTCATGCGTCGAATGTCGATGAGCCAGCAAGATCAGGATTCCAACCAGAGGCCCGAAGGGCCGGGCGACGGACCGAACGGCAAGAAGGGCCCCGGGCAGCAGCCCGCCGGCCCGGCGATGCCGCAGGGACGGATGCTGATCCTTGTCGTCGCGCTCGTGCTGCTGGCGGTGATGGTGATGCTCATGTTCCAGAGCGGGCGTGGGCAGCCGATCACGCTGGAGCAGTTCATCAGCCTGTACGACTCGGGACAGATCGAGCCCGAGAGCGTGGTGATCTCCGACTCGGCCGTGCGCGCGGTGCGGCTTGGTGGGCCCGACAGCAGCGAGCGGACGTCGATCCGCATCGATCTGAACGCGGCGACAAGGCAGACCATCAGCGACCAGGTAATCGTCAAGACCGGCGCGAAGGCGCGGACGCAGCCGAGTAGCAACTGGCCGATCTACCTCTTGCTCGGCTTGCCGATCTTGCTGTTTGCGTTCCTGATCTTCATGTTCCTGCGCAGCCTGCGCGGCGCGGGTGGCGGTGCGGGCATGCTCGGCAGCTTCGGCAAGAGCCGCCACAAGGTGTTCAGTAAGGAGATGACCGGTGTTACGTTCAAGGACGTCGCCGGCATCGACGAAGCGAAGCACGAGGTCTCGGAGATCATCGAGTTCCTCAAGACGCCGAAGAAGTTCACCAAGCTGGGCGGGCGCATCCCGCGCGGCGTGCTGCTCAACGGGCCTCCCGGCTGCGGCAAGACGCTGCTGGCTAAGGCCATCGCGGGCGAGGCCGACGTTCCGTTCTTCAGCATCTCGGGCTCGGACTTCGTGGAGATGTTCGTGGGCGTCGGCGCCAGCCGTGTGCGCGACCTCTTCAAGCAGGCCAAGGACAACTCGCCGTGCCTGATCTTCCTCGACGAGATCGATGCCGTTGGGCGTCGGCGTGGTGGCGGATACAGCACCGGCGGGCACGACGAGCGTGAGCAGACGCTCAATGCGATCCTGGTCGAGATGGACGGCTTCAACGCCAGCGACGGCGTGATCGTCATCGCGGCGACCAACCGGGCCGATGTGCTCGATCCCGCACTCGTTCGTCCGGGCCGCTTCGACCGCCAGATCTCGGTGAGCCTGCCCGATCTCAAGGGGCGCCTCGAGATCCTCAGTGTGCACGCGAAGAAGGTGAAGCTCGGGCCCGATGTGGACCTCGAGAAGATCGCGCGCGGCACGCCCATGTTCAGTGGCGCCGACCTCGCCGCCATCACGAACGAGGCGGCCATCATGGCCACCATGGAAGACAAGGAGTGCGTCGAGCACGAGGATCTGGAGGAGGCGCGCGACAAGGTGCGCTTCGGCCGGGCCCGCAAGAGCCGCGTGCGAGAGAAGGAAGAGAACAAGCTCGTCGCCTACCACGAGGCGGGACACGCCGTGCTGCAGGCCATGCTGCCCGACGGCGATCCGCTGCACAAGGTGACCATCATCCCGCGTGGGAGCGCGGGCGGTGCGACGTTCAGCCTGCCCGAGAAGGACCGGATGGGCTACGGGCTCAAGTGGATCAACGCGACGCTCAAGGTCTTGTGCGGCGGGCGTATCGCCGAGGCACGGGCGATGGGCGATATGTCGAGTGGCGCGAGCCAGGACATCGCGCAGGCCACGGAGCTGGCACGCACGATGATCACCGAGTGGGGCATGAGCGACAAGCTCGGCTTCCTCCGCTACGCCGGCTCGGATACGCGCGAGACATACGTCCCCGATAAGGACTACAGCGATCGCACGGCCGAGCTCATCGATACCGAGACGCGGCGGATCGTCGACGAGGCGTACGCCGAGGCCAAGCGGATGCTCGACGAGGGGTGGAGCAAGGTCGAGGCGGTCGCCGAGGCGTTGCTGAAACACGAGACGCTGACGGCCGAGGAGGTCCAGCTGCTCATCAGCGGCGGCTCGCTGAACAAGCCCACGGTCTCGGACCTGCTCCTGGCTGACCGGGATCGGCCCTCATCGCCCTCGGCCACGCCCCAACAGGACGAGGACGAGGGCCCGGAGCTGGCCGGCGGGATGTCGCCCAGCCCGGCCTGAGCGGCGCCGGATCTCGAATCGCAACGCGGACCCAACGAGGCCCGGGCACGAGCCTGGGTTTTTTGGTGCGCCCATTGGTTACCGGGGAGCCCAGGCTTGCGCCCGGGCCTCGTTCCTCTGGTGCTTTGGCTGCCAAGTTGACATCTTGGGGATCTCGCGGGAGCGCTCGGGGCCCCGTGATGCCTTGGGATGGGGTGTTTCGGGGTCTCGCGAGCGAACTCGAACGGGCACGCGGCTTGTAAGGCCTCTGGCGTGATACCCTCGGAGCCCAACCCGGCTTGCGCGCCTACCGGCCAGACCCGGCTGAACCTGCTGCTCAGCGATGCGAGCCGGCCGGATCGGTCGTGGGCCGATCGGCTGCCGCCGCTGCTTGCGCCGATGGGCGTCCGGACCATCCAGGCCCACACGGGGGCGGAGGCCAGCGAGGTCATCCGGGCAACGCCGATCCACATGGCGGTGGTCGACCTGGCATTGCCACTTGAGGCCGGTTCGGATGAGGATGGAGGGTTGCGGCTCTTGGAGCTGCTCCGGCGTGCGGAGAGCCCGCCGCCGACGATCGTGATCCGCCGGGCCCGGACGGCTCGCGAGGCCAGCCGCGAGGCGATGCGAGCGTTGCTCGCCGATGCGTTCGCGGTGGTCGATCGCCCGAGCCACCACGGGGATGTCGAACTGCTTTTGGAGGTGCTGCGCCGCGTTCTGGCGCGTCACTATCGGGGCCGGTGGCCCCAGGCTGATTAAGGAAACGAAGTTACACCCTGCCCGCCAAGCCGGGCGTTATTCGCAGAGGAGCGACGCACGATGGCCGCAACGAAGAGCCGCAAGAAACTGAACATCCGCCCCTTGCACGACAAGATCATTGTCCGCCGCGATGAGGCCGAGACGCAGACCGCCTCGGGCATCTTCCTGCCCGAGAGCAGCACCGACCAGCCCAAGACCGGGCTGATCGAGGCCGTAGGCGACGGTGCGCTCAACACCGACACCGGCGAGCGCGTGCCGCTGGAGCTCAAGACCGGCGACCGCGTGATCTTCAGCAGCTACTCGGGCACGGAGGTCAAGATCGACGGCGAGGAGCTGCTGATCATGACCGAGAGTGACGTGCTGGCGGTGCTTGAGGGCTAATGGCCTTCCTGGGTCTCCAACTCCGGCTGTGGTGCCCCAAGTTCCGAGAGTTTCGGATACTTGAGTTCGTTGGTCTGTTCGACAAAGACGACGGTGCCCCGATCGGATGGGAGACCTTTTGGCACGGCGACGTAGAGTCGGCTTCGTTTGACATGATTGGTCGCGAGATCGAGGGCGAACGACACATGCATGACTTGTTTCATCAGGTTGGATGCGTCGTTCCTTCGACTTTCGTTTCTGACCTTGAGTATGTCTATCGCGACAACCAGGGGGAGAAGGTCGCGGGCATAATCAATGAAGTGACTCGTTTGCGTACAGAGCAGTTCGGAGCCGTCGCATGACTACCGACGAGCTGCGCGAAGCGCTCAAGGAACTCACCGGCGGGCGTGATGCCACGTTCGCCTTTCACGACACCGGCGATCAGGCCGCCTTGCTCGCCGTGCATAACGCGATGCTGGTGCCCGAGGAGAGCGACCGCATGGTCAAGCTCACCGATGGCCAGAGCATCTTCATCATCGACGCGTCGAGCGTCGCCTGGGTGCGGATCGGGCCGCCCCAGCTGAACCAGTAACAACCAAGAAGTCAGATTACCACAGAGGCGCAGAGGCACAGAGAAGAGGGGGATTGGGGTTCAGAGAAGAGAGCATTCGGAAGGGAGTCTCCTTGCTCTGTGCCTCTGCGTCTCTGTGGTGAGTCTTGAATCGAATCGAAGGGAACAAGAACCATGGCAGCCAAACAGATTGCGTTTGATAACGACGCGCGCGAGCGCATCCTCCGCGGCGTGCAGAAGCTCGCCCAGGCCGTCAAGGTCACCCTGGGCCCCTCGGGCCGCGTGGTGGTCATCCAGAAGTCCTTCGGCGCCCCCACCGTCACCAAGGACGGCGTGACGGTTGCCAAGGAGATCGAGCTGGAGGACGCCTACGAGAACATGGGCGCCCAGATGGTCAAGAGCGTCGCCAGCAAGGCATCGAAGGACGCCGGCGACGGCACCACGACCGCCACCATCTACGCCGAGGCCATCTACAGCGAGGGTCTGAAGAACATTACCGCCGGCGCCAACGCCAACGAGGTGAAGCGCGGCATCGAGAAGGCCGTGGGCGCGCTGGTGACCGAGCTCCACGGCATGTCCAAGAAGGTCTCCAGCTCCAAGGAGATCGCCCAGGTCGGCACCTGCAGCGCCAACCAGGACGAGGAGATCGGCAACATCATCGCCCAGGCGATGGACAAGGTCGGCAAGGACGGCGTCATCACCGTCGAAGAGGGCAAGAGCCTGGACACCGAGGTCGAGCTCGTCGAGGGCATGCAGTTCGACAAGGGCTACCTGAGCCCCCACTTCGTCACCGACGCCGCCGCCATGGAGTGCGAGCTCGAGGACTGCTACGTCCTCATCCACGAGAAGAAGCTCAGCAGCGCCAAGGACCTCGTGCCCGTGCTCGGCAAGGTCGCCGAGAGCGGCAAGAGCCTGCTCATCATCGCCGAGGACGTCGACAGCGACGCGCTGGCGATGCTCGTGGTCAACAAGCTGCGTGGTGTGCTCAAGGTCGCCGCCGTCAAGGCCCCGGGCTTCGGCGATCGCCGCAAGGCCATGCTCGAGGACATCGGCATCCTGACCGGCGGCCAGCCCGTGATGGAGGAGCTGGGCATCGACCTCGAGAAGCTCGAGCTTCGTGAGCTGGGTCGGGCCAAGAAGGTCATCATCGACAAGGACAACACGACCATCATCGAGGGCGCCGGTAAGAGCACCGACATCAAGGGCCGGATCGATATGATCCGCCACCAAGTGGAGGCGGCCAGCAGCGACTACGACCGCGAGAAGCTCGAGGAGCGTCTGGCCAAGCTGGCCGGCGGCGTCGCGCAGATCAACGTCGGCGCGGCCACCGAGGTCGAGATGAAGGAGAAGAAGGCCCGCGTCGAGGACGCGCTGCACGCCAGCCGCGCGGCCGTCGAAGAGGGCATCTTGCCCGGCGGCGGCACGGCCGTCCTCCGCGCCCGCACCAAGCTCGAGGCGCTCCGCAAGAAGCTGCCCGGCGACGAGGGCCTGGGCGTGGACATCGTGTTCCGCGCGGTGGCCGCCCCCATCAAGCAGATCGCCAAGAACTGCGACCTGGAGGGCTCGCTTATCGCCAGCAAGGTCGAGGAGAACGGCGACGCGAGCTTCGGCTTCAACGCCCTGACCCGCGAGTACGGCGACCTGGTGAAGATGGGCGTGATCGTGCCGACCAAGGTCGAGCGCGTGGCCCTGGAGAACGCCGCCAGTGTTGCCGGTCTGCTGCTGACCACCGAGGCGGCGGTCGTGGAGCACAAGGACAAGAAGGAGAAGGTCCCGGCCGGCGGCGGGGATGACTTCGATTATTGAGTTTGATTTTTGCACCCAAGTTTAGCGACTTGGGTGCGATTTAGCTGATGGAAGATAGCGCAACGATCTCTAGAGTCCTAGCGCGCCTATTTACTTATAGGCACTTCGAACAATGGCTTGCCCAGAGGTACGGCCTGATACTCTCAGCCGTAATAGCTTCCGGACTCGCGCTTCTGTTTGAAATACTAATTCCGTTCGTTGACAATGCCGGCGTTAACACTCTGCTCAGTTACGCGTTCTACTTTGGCATTAGCTATGCCTGCTGGTTCATCGGAAGGGAGTGGTATTGGCGAAGCGGACGAGGCCATAAAGTTGGCCTAGCTTTTGATACGCATCGGATTCCCTCTGAAGATCTAACTGATACTCGAAGAGAAATCAGGCGGGTAATCCATGAGGGACTATTGCCCACTACGATTTCTATTCGAGCTTTTCCACACATATCCCCCACAGACAAGAGTACTCATAGTCGACTTCGTCGTAGATATCGTCTAAAGACTATTGTCGTATTGGGGCTGGAGCAGCCAGCCGACTCGGACAAGCCCACAGTCGAGAAACTACACCTCAACTACAAGCTCACATCACAAGTCCCGGTCGATTTTCTCGTAGAAACAGTTCGTCATGCCAATGCTCTCTTCAGCAATAGAGAGCCTACACAGACCATCAAAGAGCTGTTCAGCCAACGCGCCCATCGACTTTTTGATGCCGTACTACTCATCGTTGCCGCTCTAGAGTTCAATCACAACGACACCAATAGTGAGTCGATCGAACTCTTGTCCTTTTTGGACTCAAGGCTAGCTGAGAAGTTCGATAAAGCTGATTATCCCAGAGTTCCAGTCAGAGTCTTGTGGATGACGGCCATTGTCCAGCCATCCAGATATCGAGCAGGCGAAACAACAGGGCCTGATCACCTGGCGCTGGCTATAGAACGATGTGACCTTGCCATCCAGTTGTTTGATTTAGAGACTTCTGAGCCGCGTCTGCTTCAAGCTCGCAATTATTTTTACGCCAACAACCTCACTTCTGCTGTTCACGTTCTGTCTCCACTGGATGACCGCAAGCTTCCTTTGACCGACAGAACAATGCTCCTACTTGACCTATTTGTATTGAGCCTTCTGCAAGGAAAGTGGAAGCCGGCCGTCAAGTATCTCCAACGCTTGAGGCGGGAAGGCAAAGCCCACCGGCTTGACTGGCCCGATTTGATTACTTTCGCAGACGACGCCGTGGCTATGGGCTTTGAACACGCCGTATACATGCAAGTACTGTATCGGAAGATCGCGTCGGTTGAAGTCTCGGCTGATCTGCATGGCGCACTGAACCAGTGGTTGTCTGAGTCGCAAAGGAGGGCGCCTCTGAGAGCCCAGCTCGCATTGATTCAAGACGATCCTGCATTCATGGCGCCTCCAGAACTGACGGGTAAGTGACTATTCAGTAACCACCATCAAGACACACCCACCCCGGCGGAGCCGTCTCCGCCGGGGCGTTGGGTGTGGGTCTCTCTCCTCGGTCTGGGTTACCAGGGGTGATCAGCCCGCGTCGAAGGCGGTCTGGAAGGCCAGGAAGTCGAACACGGTGAGCGAGCCGTCGTCGTCGAAGTCGGCGATGGCCAGGTCGCCCGCGTCGAAGGCCGTCTGGAAGGCGAGGAAGTCGAACAGGTCGAGCACGCCGTCGCCGTTGATGTCGGCCGACTTCGTGTCGGTCAGCACGCGGATGGACGCGCTGGCCGAGCCCTCGTTCTGCCGCGTGACCGTGCCGGCGAAGGCCCAGAGGTAGGTGCCCCCGCCGGTGAGGTCGAAGGCCTCGCTGCCCGAGGTGGAGACGAGGCCCGAGGCCTGCTCGAAGAGCGTGACGCCGGTGGTCGCGTCGAGCAGCACGACGAAGGCGACGCTCTCGGTGCCGTCGATGTCGGTGAAGTCCCACTCGACGACGACGGTGGTGTCCTGGTCGACGGTGAAGCCCGTGTCCAGCGCGAGCACGGACTGGCCTTCGGGCGCGTCGGCCGAGAAGCTGCCCTGGGCGAAGTCGTCGCCGAAGGACGCCTTGGCGAAGAGCTCGTCGCCGAGGATCGCTTCGGCGGACTTGCCGACGGTGTCGAGCGTGAGCGTGCTGTTGATGAGCGCGCCGCCCGCGCCCTGGACGACCAGGTTGCCGCTGACGTCGGTGAAGTCGAGCGTCTGGCCCAGTGCGGGACCGGCCGCGGCGACGGCGCCGATGGCGATGAGCTTGGTCCGCTTGGCGGGCACGCTGGAGAGCGCGGCGCCGACGACGCGGGCGACGGTGTTGGTGGTGTTCTGGTTCTTGATGAGCGTCTTCATTTCGTCCTACTCCTTTGGCCTGCGTTTTCAGGCCATGCGATACCTGTGGGCGCACATGCGCCCTTCTCCTTGGAACATCGCGCGCAACATGCGCACGGTGGGTCAGCCGGTAATGGTGTGGATTCGCCCGGGCGGGAAACGCTCGGCGTTCACCGTGCGCGTGTGCGCAGTGGTATCGCCAAGGTCACCGAGGTTTGGTGCTGCGAGCGAAGGGGATCGCGACATTCGTGTTCCGCGTCCGGGTCGCCTCCCTCCGAAGCGACCCGTGCGTGAACCTGTTCGAATTGTGCGATAGTGGACCGCTTACGCGCAGAACCCGCCCGGGCGACGCCTAGGTCGACAACACGGACAGCTTTGGAAGTTTGCGGCGGTCATGATGGGCAACATTACCGCGGAGTTTGTGCCGGTCAAGACGTCGCGTGCAAAAGTTGTGCGAAGCGGCAGCGGCCGATAGCATCGGCGCATGAGCGACAAGCGGGTCCGCGACTACCTCAAGGCGTTCTCGGTCCCCGAGCCGTCGTCGAAGCCGGGGGCGTCGCTGGCGCGTGAACTCGCCATGTCGCGGTCGGGCAAGAACGCCAGCTTTCTGGTGCTGCTCATCTTCATCGTGCCCATCATCATGCTGGGCGCGATGCTGGCGGCGATCGCGATCGTGGCGTTGCCGTTCCTGCTCATCATCCCGCCCACGCGTCGCAAGGTGATCGGAGGGTTCCGGGCGTGGCGTCGGCCGATCGTGGTGGAACTGTCAGCCGACCCGGTGTGCCCGGGCGAGACGGTGCAGGGCCTGGTGCGGTTTAAGAAGGGCGGGGCGCTGTCTTCGATCCATGTCTCGCTGGTGTGCCAGGAGCGCGCGACGTATAGGCAGGGTTCGAGCAGCACGACGGCAACCGAAGAGGTCGTCGACGTGCCGGTGTTCGAGGCGACCGGCTTGCAGCGTGTCGGACCGGGGGACGTGTTCGAGTTCGACGTCCAGATCCCCGAGGACGCGATGCACTCGTTCACGGGAGGCAACAATGAGATCCGCTGGGAGCTGCGTGTGCGGCGCGTGTTCCCGCCGGATCACGAGCACACCGGGGAGTACCTGTTCGACGTGTATCCGATCGTGCTGGTGCTGCGCATGGATGAGGACTTGGGCGGCGTGTTCAGCGATCGGCCGGCGGTTGGCGGGTCGGTTGATGGGGCGATGGGCCAGGGCGGTGCGGCGTGAGTGCGACGCAGTTTGATATCGAGATCGAGGGCGGCAGCACGCTACTGCGTGGCACACCGGTGACCGGTGTCGTGCGCATCGACGCGACCAAGCCGATCAAGATCCGGCGTGTGATGCTGGAGCTTCGGTGGGAGACGTCGGGCCGGGGCGATCGCGATCGCCAGAAGCCGCTGGAGATGGAGATCGGTCAGGGGCCCGAGTTGCCGGTGGGCGTCAGCGAGTTCCCATTCGAGTTCGAGGCGCCGCTCGCGCCGGCGAGCTACAACGGGCCGCTCATCAAGCTGTTCTGGGAGATGCGCGTTCGGCTCGATCGGCCCATGGCGCTGGACACAAAGCACACGCAACGGATCGAATTGTTATGACCGCTGCCGCGACGGGTCGCAAGCCGCTGGGGACCGGAAAGCCGGCGAATCCGTTTGCGGTACAGTGCGTGCAGCCGGGGGTGATTCCGTTCCTTGATGAGGAGGGCGATGAGCGGTCGGCGTGGGTCGAGTCGCTGCTCGATCGGGCGCTGGAAGCCGGCGGCGGTCAGATCGAGGGCCCGATGGGCAGCGGGAAGACAACGCTGCTGGTTCACCTGCACCGTTGTGCGCTCGAGCGTGGGCTGTCGGCGACTCGGACGCGTGCGCCGCGGCTTGGTGGTGCGGGGCGAGGGTCGATCGCGTTCATCGATGGGGCACACGTGCTAACTCGCGCAGGCTGGGCAGCGGCACGGAAGTGGCTTCGATTGCGCGGTGTCGTGCCGATCGTGACGACGCACGTGGATCTTGGGTTACCGAAGTTACACACAAGATCGGTGTCGCCGGAGCTGGCAAGAATCATCATCGAACGATTGGAGCCCGGCGCGAGCCCCACATCAGCAGAACTCGCGCGTATGCTCGCCAATGGGCCAGAGTCGTTGCGGGGCGTGCTGTTCGAGATGTACGACCGGTACGAGTCGGCTTAGGACGCGGACTGGCTCTGGAACTCGGCGAGCATGGACTCGTCGATGCCGAGGTACTCGTACATGTGCTGGTCGTAGGCCTCGGCGTCCTTGTCCTGGCTGAGGTCGAGGCGCAGCTCGTTGATGACCTTGGTGCCCTGGCCGATCCAGTCTTCCCAGGTCTGCTTGCTGATGTTCTCGAAGATCCACTGGCCAATCGGGCCCTTGAAGGGCGGCCGTGGTAGCTGGTGGCCGCGCTTGCCGGTGCGCTGGCAGATGAAGTCGCCCTCGGCCAGCTCGGCCTCGGTGGGCTTCTTCACCTCGACCTCGGGGACGGGCGTGCCGAGCTTCTCGAGCATGTCCTTCATGGCGTTGGCGGGCATGCGGTCGCCGCGTTGGCTGGCGCTGGTGAAGCCGGTGGTCAGCAGTTCGGCGGCGTCCTCGGTCTTGCCCGCCTCGATGAGCTGCTCGCCGGCGAGCTGGAAGGCCTTGCTCATGTCGGGGTTGAGCTCGATGCACCGCATGTAGCTGGCGGCGGCGTCCTCGGGGCGGCCGGCCTGGGCGTAGGCACCGGCGAGCGAGAAGTGGGCCATGTCGTTTTCCGGGTCCTCCCGGCACATGTTCTCGAACTGGGCGATGCGGGTCTCAAGGTCCATGGCGGCCTCTTTCGTGGTTCTTGAAGGGCGTCCGGTCATCTCACCGGGGCGAATGCCATGGTATGAGCCCCGCTGCCGCGCGGGGATATCGCGTTGGCTCGAAGCGGGGTTTGTGGTACGCTGTAGCGGACCCGCCCCATCGGCCGCTTTGGACTTTCCAGGGGGCCGAACCACCGCCCAGAATCGTGCACGGAGGATGGCTATGGCCTTGTTTGCCCGTCGTTATCACACCCTCGCCCTGGCCTCGGCCACCGCACTGCTGTCCGCTGCCGGCACCGCGAACGCCACGTGGTCGATCCTGCTGGTCGACACACGTACCGGCGAGATCGCGCTGGGCTCGGCGACGTGCCTCACGGGCTTCGACTTGCGGGCCAACACGCCGGTGATCATCACGGGCGTGGGAGCGGCGACGGCCCAGAGCTTCGTGGACTCGAGCGGCCGCAACCGCGTTCGCATCCGCAACGGGCTGGCGCAGGGGCTGACGCCGGCGGAGATCTTTGCCGACCTCTCGACGTTCGATACGGGCCACCAGACGCGGCAGTACGGCATCGTCGATGTCACCGGCGGCACGGGCACGTTCAGCGGCACCAGCGCCGGTGCGTGGGCGGGCGGCTCGACGGGCGAGCTGACGGGCATGGACGACGGCATCTTCTACGCCGTGCAGGGCAACCTGCTCACGGGGCCGGCAGTTGTGGATGACGCGGTCGCGGCGATCATCGCGACGCCGGGCGACCTGGCCGAGAAGCTGATGGCGGGCATGGAGGCGGCGCAGGCGATCGGTGGCG
Organism: uncultured Phycisphaeraceae bacterium; assembly: GCA_937899905.1. Taxonomy (GTDB): domain Bacteria; phylum Planctomycetota; class Phycisphaerae; order Phycisphaerales; family UBA1924; genus JAHCJI01. The sequence continues at coordinate 61,131 of CALCCF010000073.1, read as the reverse complement.
ATGCGCGGTGCTCCTGCACGCCATTGCCCGTGCCGTGCGGCACGCCGCCGGTCGGGTTCCTCAAGAGCGCCGACATCGGGTACATGATGATCGCGCGCACGGGCGATACCGACGCCTGCAACGGCATCTACCAGTCGATCGGTGTGGCGCGTGACATCGCGCTGGGCGATGTCAATGGCGATGGGTTCGCCGATGTGATCAGCTCGGAGTCGAGCGGCAGCGCACTGCGGATCCGAGACAACCTCGGCGGCGAAACGCTCGGCACCATGCCGGTGCTGCTCGATCCGCGGTCGGCCCCCACCGGCGGGACGGCCGACCGCGTGCTGGTCGCCGACGCGACGGGCGACGGCATCGCGGATCTGGTCGTCCACGACGGCCTCGCGGGCGCGATCGCGGTGAGCATCGGCGATGGCTCGGGCGTGTTCGACGACCCGGTGTCGACCGATCTCGACATCGTGCCGGGAGCGTTGCTGGCGATCGACCTCGACGGCGATGGCGGGCCGACGGACTTGTTCGTAGGCGCGGGCTCTGGTGGCGACGCGGCGCTGCTCCGCAATGACGGCGCTGGCAACTTCAACATCGAGACGTTCGCGTTCGCGGGCTCACCCAGGCAATGGGCCGTGGGAGACCTGAACGGCGACGGCCTCGATGACGTCGCGTACGTGACCAACTCCGGCCTCGTCGCGGCGGTGCTCAACGATGGCGCGGGCGGCATCGCGCTGGGGCCGGTGGGCATCACCAACATGGACGGCACCGTGCTGCAGGCCGCCGACATGGACGGCGATGGCGACGACGACCTGGTGGGCGTCAGCCGCACGCGGAGCGAGGTGGTCGTCGCGAGCCTCGAGGGCGCGGCGTTTACGCAGGTCACCGCGTCGGTGCCGCGCTCGCCGAACTGGGCGAACGTCGGCCGCGTGTCGAGCCCGGACGCGACCGAGGTCGTCGTCCGCGTGAGCGACCTGTCGGCCGACCTCCTGGTGTACCGGATCGACGCGGGCACGCTCGAACTGGTGGACACGGTGGGCACCGGGCTGCTCCCGCTGAACTTCGAGCTGGCCGACCTGACGGGCGACGGCTTCGACGAGCTCGTCGGCACGACGGGCGGCAACCTCACGGTCATCGGCAACGTTGTCGGTCCAGAGGGCGGAACGCTCGCCCCCGGCCCGGGCTGCGGCGCGGGCGACTACTTCATGAACTTCAACGTCGCGTTCGCCAGCCGCGGCGATCCGGACCCGGTGTTCCAGCTGCGCGACCTGTTCGACGACTGGCGGGTCGACCTGGTTGGCCTGGCCGACGCGGTGCGGAGCGAGACCGAGCTCGACCCGCCGGTCATCGGCGGTGGTGAGACGTCGACGCTGCGCATCGAGCTGCGCGACTGGCAGGGTAACGCCGCGGGCATGAGCGCGGCGGAGCCTCAGATCTCGATCGCGGGCGCGCCCAGCATCGACGTTGGCGCGGCCCAGTCGCTGGGCGGCGGCATCTGGGAGTTCGACCTGACCGCGTCGTCATTCAGCGATGGCGGGCTGGCCGAGATCACGATCACCGTCGACGACGCGGGAACTCGGCCCGTGACGCTGATGCCCCCGCCCGTGCTCGAGGTCACCGGCGGCTGCTACGCCGACCTCGACGGCGATGGGCGGCTCACCATCTTCGATTTCCTCGAGTTCCAGAATCTCTTCGATAGCGGCGATCCCTCGGCGGATTGCGACGCTTCGGGGTCTTTGGATCTGTTCGACTTTCTGTGTTTTCAGAACGCGTTTGATGCGGGGTGCTAGCTTCGGCCCACCGAACGAATTCATTGCTGGAAAACGACTGCGTGTAGAGCGGTGATCGAGCGAGCGCCTTCAGGCCTTCGATGGTCGTCGCCTGCTCCGACCACTCTGACACGGGGCCGCGGAGGATGCGCTCGATCCGCTTCCAGAGGTCTTCGAGGTCGGGCTCGCCCGAGAGCGTCCACCACGAGTCGCCAGGCTCATCCAAGAGCCTGCCGATCCTCGCGCGCCCCTGGTACTCGCCCCATGGGGGATCCAGTCGATCGACCTCGGGCGCCATCTCGTGGACGAACAGGTCGAGGTTGATCGTGAACTCGATCGGTCCCGCGGTCTCGCGGTTCCTCCGCTGCTCGAACCAGACAAGTTGCGTCGAGGCGCCGGCGCATCGCCGGAAGGGCGTCATGTGGCTGTCGATCGGTTGCGCCAGGAACCTCATGCGCACGAGCACGTCCCTCGAACGCTTCAGCAGCGCGCGGTACGCGAGCTTGGCCTCATCTGGAGCGGTGTGGTTTGCTCTTGCCACGGGGGATCTCTCGGGCTTGCATGCTTCCAGAGCGCGTTGGAGCTGGGTACTCATACACCAACGAGCCCCTCGCGCAAGCGAGGGGTATGGACGCACGATCAACAGATACGCACCCTACTGATGATTGCTCACGTAGTCCACAGCCGCAACCCGGGACGCCTCGCTATTGATGTAGCGCGTGCTCGCCATCTTCGTCCACACCCGGCGGCGATCGCCAATGAGCCCGGCTTCTCGCAGCCGCCGCGTCGCCCACGACTTGAACTGTGCCACGACAATCTCCGGCTCGTGCCCCGTTGCCGCGACGACGACATGGACGTGGTTCGAGCGCACGTTGAGCGCATCGACCCGCCAACGGCGCAACCCGGCATGATCCCGGATCGCCGATTCGACAACATCACGCATCGGCGCGTCCATCACGAAGGGAGCCTCGGCCATGATCGCCGCAACTCTCGCGTGTCGCGATGGATCGGCGGGCAGTGGCGGCGTTCCCGGCGTGTTATGGCTGTCGTCGATCGAACCACGCTCGTCGCCGTGGACGCGGGTGCCGTACGTGGTCCACGTCAGGAAGTACGCGATGAGCGCCATGGCGGAGTGTTGTGGAGGATGACGTTCGGGCCCGGTGCGGAGTGATCAACGCACCGGAGCCTTGGACGTCTATTCCCCTCGCTCGTGCGAGGGGCTCGTTGGTAGGGATCGTGGGCCGCAGAGAGGACGTTCGGGTTCCCTTCGATCACGACTGGGGCCGCTGACGGCCACTCAGCGAACCCAGATGGCGTGTTTGGCCTATCAAACAACGCGTCAGGCGTGCCTCATGGCGTGTTTGGGGCCCCTGATGGAACCTCAGCGCTGGGTTATGGGGGCCAGAGACGCCGGGGCGTCGGACGAGGCTCCGAAAATCACGCGCACCGCGTTTTGGTATGAGGCACGCGACTCTTCAGTCGTACTCCGGGAAGGGCTCTTGAAGGAGCCAGGGCACATTAGGAAAATCGATGCTGATGTTCCCGAACGCCGAGTCGCTGCCGTGCAGTTGTCTGAGGAGCCCACCAAATCGCGGATCCTCGCCGGTGATGTTGATGTAGTCACCGCCCGACGACACGAAGTGAAGGTGCGGCGGGGCATGGCCAACGAAGAAGAATTCGCAAGCGTGCGATATCGCCCGTTCAGCCTCGTGGCAAACCAATCGAGCGGCCTCGAGCGGTTGCTTCCAGTCAATCCCGATCTCAGTCAGCGGCTTCTTGAGTGATTCCGGGAATCGCTCATCGAATGACAACGCCAGGTTTCGACATTCGGCGCAGTCGCAGCCGGCGAAGCCGGCCGGCGCGGTCTGCTGGTTTCGTTCGGCAATACGAGCGGCGAGTGCCCGGGTCGCATCGACATCGACAGCGATGTCCGCTTCCCCGAGCCACTTTACCCGCGCAACGCTCACACCGCTTCCACCACCATCGCCACGCTGTTGCCGCCGCCCAGGCACAGGCCGGCCAGGCCGCGCTTGGCGCCGGTGCGCTTCATCTGGTAGAGCAGGGTGGTCAGCACGCGGGTGCCCGAGGCGCCGATGGGGTGGCCCAGCGCGATGCCGCCGCCGGCGACGTTCAGCTTGTCCTCGCTAATGCCAAGCTCCTTGATGTTGCACAGCACCTGGGCGGCGAAGGCCTCGTTCAGCTCGAACAGGTCGATGTCGTCGATGCCAAGGCCGGCCTTCTCGAGCACGCCCTGCACGCCGGTGATCGGGGCGGCGAAGATGTCCTTGGGCGCGACGCCGCTGGTGGCGTAGGCGATCACCTTGGCCATGGGCGCGATGCCGAGCTCGCTCGCCTTGCCCTCGCTCATGACGATGGTGGCGGCGGCGCCGTCGTTGATCTGGCTCGCGTTGCCGGCGGTCACGGTGCCGGCCTTGTCGAACGCGGGGCGCAGCTTGGCCAGGCCTTCTGCGGTGCTGCCGGGGCGGATGCCCGCATCAGCGCTACAGCCGCCCTCGGGGCCGGGCACCTTCCTGTTACCCACTTGTTGGCCGGTGAGCGCAACCATCTCGTCCTTAAACCAGCCCTCGCTGGTCGCCTTCTCGGCGCGCTGGTGGCTCTGGGCGGCGAAGCGGTCCTGCTCCTCGCGGCTGATGCCGTACTTCTCGGCGATGTGATCGGCGGCGTTGCCCATCATCCAGTGCTCGAAGGCGCAGGTCAGGCCGTCGTGGGCCATGACGTCGGTGAGCTTGGTATCGCCGAACTTCACGCCCTGGCGCACATGGCTGAAGTGCGGCGCGGCGGTCATGTTCTCCATGCCGCCGGCGATGACCACGTCGTTGTCGCCCGCCTTGATCGACTGGGCGGCCATCATGACGGCTTCGAGGCCCGAGCCGCAGACCTTGTTGATGGTCTTGGCGCTCAGCGTGTCGGGCAGGCCGGCCTTGAGTCCAGCCTGACGCGCGGGGTTCTGGCCCAGGCCGGCTTGAAGCACGCAGCCCATGACGCACTCGTCGACCATCTCGGGCTTGAGCGCGGGCACGTCCGCCATGGCGGCCTCGATCGCGTAGCCGCCCAGCACGGGGGCGGGCGTGCTGGCCAGGCTGCCGAAGAACTTGCCGATGGGGGTGCGCTTGGCGGCGACGATCACGGGCTGGTTAGACATGGGCGGGGGGCCTCCTGAATGGACGCGGGGGCCGCTAGGCCGGGGCGTCTGGCTGGGTGTTTATGGGTAAGGGAGATTCTAGAGCCTTCATTCCCACGGTTCATCGGAGGTAGAGTCTCCCGTGGCGGTTACCGAGTGCCCACGCTGCCGATACCCCGTCGAGGGCCTGCCCGGCCTGACGTGTCCGGAGTGTGGCTACGAACGCCCCCCGCCGCCGAAGCTCGATCCGCGGCCGCGCATCGTCCAGCTTCGCGAGGTCGCCCGGGTCAAGATGCTGCGGTGCCGACACTGCAAGACTCCGCTGGAGCTGCTCCAGGACGACGGCCGCTGCGCGGGGTGCGGCGTGGTGTACGACTTCCCCGATGCCCGGCCCGATCGGGATTCCGACGAAGCGCTCATCACGCACAACGCCCGACGGGTGTCGGGCGTTGTGGTGGTTGGCGTGTTTGTGGCGCTGGGGCTGCTTCTGGCGCTGCTCTGGATCGTGCTGATCCCTTGAGTAGAGATTAGCTCTCGGGCTTGGCGACCTGACGCTTCTCTTCGCGGCTGCGCTTCTTCCACTCGCGGTCGGCCTGACCGGCCAGCTGATTGTGGTCGCCCTTTAGCCAATCCTTGCGGGTGTCGCCGAAGAGGCCGTCGTAGAAGAGGAACAGCCGGTCGTCCTTGACGATGAAGCTCTTGGGGTTGGCTTCGGTCGTGCCGCCGCTGGCCATGGCCCAGCTGCACCATCCGCCGTGCGCCGGCTCGTAGCGGAGGGGCGCCTTCTGGAAGAGTTGCCGGTTCCGCTCGCTGGCGAAGCGGTAGGTCACGCCCTTGTACGTGAACTCGATCTTCTTCGAGCCCTTCTTGGCCTTGCCGCCGCCCTCGGGGAAGTAGGCGACCGGGTCGTAGCCGCTGATGGCTAGCTTGTTTCGGCGGGGCAGGTTCCACTCTTTGGTGTTGCGGACGGGTTCGGGCTTGGCCTCTTGGGTGGCCTGGCCACCTTGGGGTTGGGTCGACTGGGCGGAGGCGGCCGGGGCCAGCGAGAAGGCGGCGGTGGCGGCTAGGACGGTGACGGCGGTGGCGAGCTTGGCGTTCATTTCGGGCTTCCTTTCGAGTCGGTGGTGAGGGGCCCGATGAACGGGCGGTCTTCAGTAAGCATTTACTAACATTGAAAGGGTGAACAGCCCTCCCGTGCGTCCCATTCCCAAACGTTCAAAAAAAGTCCATTGCCTAGGCTCGGCCATGAAACCCACCGCCCTTGCCGTGCTCTGCACGCTCTTGTTCTCGGCCCCCTGCCTGGCCCAATGCCCCGGCTATGCCCTGGACGATGGCTCGGGTGGATTCACCATCGGCCCGAGCGACTTCGACGCGATGGTGACCTGGGGCAACTACTTCGAGCCCTCGGCCGGCTGCGCGTGGCTTACGGAAGTCGAGGTGTCGTTCGCGGGCAGCCTGCCGGAGGGCACGCCGATCACCGTGCTGGTGTACGCCGATCCTGATGGTGATGGCGATCCGACCAACGCGGAACTGAGATTGGCGGCGTCGCACGAGTCACTGGCAACGTCGACGAGCGAATTCGCGACGTACGCCATCCGACCAACGCTGGTCGATGCTCCTGGGTTCTTTGTCGCGATCGCGGCTTTCGTGCCGCAACGCCAGTCGGTGGCGCGTATGGATCAGGACACGCTGGGGACCCACAGCTGGCTGTTCTACGACGGCGAACTGCTCATCGATCTCGGGGCAGCCCCCTTCATCTTGCGAATGTCCGACGGGCCGTTTCCTGGGACGTGGATGGTGCGCGCCAATGCCGAGGCTATTGGCTGCTCAGCCGATCTCGACGGCGACGGCCGCGCAACGGTCTTCGACTTCCTGGAGTTCCAGAACGCCTTCGATGCCGGCGACCTGAAGGCCGACTTCGACGGAGATCTCATGCTCAGCTTGTTCGACTTTCTGGCCTACCAGAACGCGTTCGACGCGGGCTGCTGAGTGGCTTATTGGACCATCTGTCGCGTATCGCTCGTTTTGTTGCCGAGCCAGTCTGTTTTGGTCCATATCGCGGCAAAATGGGCTTGGACGGGCCGCGCGAGCGTGGTATATTGCGCTGGCGAACGGGATTGACGCACGGCCGTTGCAGGCTGTTCCCGGTCGCGGGGGAATTGAGATGACTCGTACACGATCTCGTGCTGTCGCTGCGCTCATTGCGGCCGCTGGCTTGAGCCAGGCCGCCGCCGCGCAGTCTCTCGAACACCAAACGGATGGGGCCGAGAAGGTGTCCCCGGAGCGCCGGAGTTCGCTGTTCCAGCGGGGCTACTTCACGCGCATCGTGCCCGCGATGCCCGAGGGCTTGCCCGACGGCCCAGGCACGGATGATCCGGCGACCTTCCCCGATGACATCCGCACCATCAACGGCCGGTTCAACAACCTGACCCGGCCCTGGTGGGGCTCGGCGGGCATCCCGTTCACCCGCATCGCATCGCCGGCGTACGGCGACGCGTCCGGCCGTATCCCGGCGCGCATCGATGGGCCCAGCCCGCGTGCGGTGAGCCAGGCCGTGCTCGATCTGGGAGACGAGCTGATCCCCAGCCGCTTCGGCGACTCGAACATGTTCTGGCTTTGGGGCCAGTTCCTCGACCACGACATGGACGAGACCCCGATCGCCATGCCCATGGAGCCGTTCGATATCGCCGTGCCGGTGGGCGACCCGTGGTTCGATCCCGGTTCGAGCGGCACGCGGCAGATCTCACTCGATCGCTCGGGGTACCAGCTCGTCGACGGACGGCGCGAACAGGTCAACCGCATCACGGCGTTCATCGATGCGTCGCTGATCTACGGTTCCGATCCGGCGCGCGCGGCGGCGCTGCGTGCAAACGACGGCACCGGCGAGCTCGCGACGAGCGACGGCGACCTCATGCCGTACAACGCTGATGGCTTCCCGAACGCGAACGACGCCGACGACCCGACGCTGTTCTTAGCCGGCGACGTGCGTTCGAACGAGTCGGTCACGCTGATCGCGATCCACACGCTGTTCGTTCGTGAGCACAACCACTGGGCCCGAGAGATCCGTGCGGCGAACCCGGACTTCACGGGCGACGAGGTATACGAGCACGCTCGCGCGATCATGTCCGGCATCATGCAGGCGATCACGTACAACGAGTTCCTGCCCCTGCTGCTGGGACCCGATGCGATCCCGGCGTACAGTGGATACGACCCGACCGTCGATCCGGGCATCAGCAACGTGTTCGCGACGGCCTCGTTCCGCCTGGGACATTCGATGCTTCCGCCGTTCCTTGAGCGGCTCGACAGCAATGGCCTTGAGGCGACCGAGGGCCACCTCTCGCTCCGTCAGGCGTTCTTTGCGCCCGAGGAGATCGGCGATCACGGCATCGATTCTGCGTTGCGCGGGGCCTGCCTGTCGATTGCGGAGAATCTCGATCACCTGATGATCGACGACGTGCGCAACTTTCTGTTTGGCATGCCGGGCATGGGCGGGTTCGATCTTGCGTCGCTGAACATCCAGCGTGGTCGCGACCACGGCCTTCCGGACTACAACACGGTGCGTCAGGCGTTTGGCCTTGCGGCCGTCGATGACTTTGATGACATCTCGCCCGATCCCGCGGTGCAGGCCAAGCTGGCCTCGGTGTACGCGACGTGCGATGACGTCGATCCATGGGTTGGCATGCTGGCCGAGCCGGCCGTCGATGGCGGCATGGTCGGCGAGACGCTTCAGGCGACGCTCGTCGATCAGTTCGTGCGTGTTCGTGACGGCGACCGGTTCTGGTACGAGGCCTACCTGCCGGCGGACATGATCGACCTGGTCAACGCGCAGACGCTCTCGACGATCATCCGCCGGAACACGGGCATCGGCGACGAGATCGGTGACAACGCGTTCATCGCGCCCGAGCGGTGCGCCGCCGACCTTGATGGCGACACTGAGCTGACGATCTTCGACTTCCTGGCGTTCCAGACGCTGTTCGACGCGGGCGACCTTCGGGCCGACTTCGACGGCGACGGCGCACTGACGGTGTTCGATTTCCTGGAGTTCCAGAACGCCTTCGACGCCGGCTGCGATTGATCCGGAGTTCGGATCGGCTCTTTAGGGCGCCGTCCCATCCGGTCCGGCGACGTCACCGGTACCCAGCCGCAGCGCGCGGTCGAGCAGGTTCTGCTCGGCCGTGCGGTATCGCGCGAAGCTGTTCGTGAGTTCTTCGTGCAGGCGCTCGATGGCGCGTTGGCGGCTGGCCGCGTCGACGGGACCCTCCTCGTCGGTGCTCAGCGCGATGAGGCTCTCGCTGGCGACACGCAGATCGCTTGCCGCCTGAGCGAAGGCGCGGGTGGAGTCGTAGATCAGCTCGCCTTCGAGTTCGCGCGTGCTCGGACGCTGGAGCAGGCGCCACGGGCTCCGGCGAACCTCGAGCATGGTGAGCTTGGCCTGGTCGGTGGCGAGCCTGAGATTCGCCATCGCGCGACGCACGCCGGGGGTCTCGGCATCGAGAAGCGCACGGGTGTCGGCGGCGAGTTCCGCGGCATCGGCCGACGCAAGCCGCGCGTTCTCTACGGTCTCGATGGCCGAGGGCATGATCTCTTCGCTGGTCCGGCTGGTGATGTCCGCGAGGTCGGCAATCACGCGATCGAGGTTGGGGCGGTTTTCGTCGATGGTCGATCGGGCGCTCTCGATGACGGCGGCCAGCTCGACCGTGCGCTCGTCGAGGCGTTCGGCCAGGCCGGTCCAGACCTCGACGCTCTCGCGCACGTCGGCGAGCGCGCCCTCGACCTCGTCGCCGATGCGGGGCATGCGGCCGCGTAGGTCCTCGGCGATGGCCCGGGCGTCGTCGATGGTCGAGTTGAGCCCATTGACGGCCTCGCTGACGTTGGGCTCGACCTCCTGGATGATGCGGCCGATGCGTTCGCTGGAGTCGGCGAGCGCCGTGATCGATCGCTGGATGTTCTCGAGGTCTTCGTCGCTCAGCCCGGTCTGCGCGAGGAGGCCCGGTGACGGCAATCCGACGAGGCGGCCGTCTTCGGACAGGGGCTCGCCTTGCCCGGTGCTGATGAAGTTCACCACCGTTCCGGTGCCAAGCAGCGGGATCTCGAGTCGGGCGATCGCGTCGCGTCGCAGCACGAGGTCTTCGTCGACCTCGATGATGACGTCGACGGCATCCGACTGGCCGTCGTCGGCGAGTTCGAGACGCTCGACGCTCCCAACACGGATGCCACCAACGCGGACCTCGGCACCGGGCGCCAGCATGCCGGCGTTGTCGAACAGTTGGAACCGGACCACATACCGCGTGGTCGGCGTCAGCGCGGCGCCGAGATCGCTCAGGATCGCCGCGACAACCACGGTGAGCGCCACCGCCGAGATAAAAAACGCACCAACGATCGCGTTTCGTCCACCGGGCGCCGGCATGGTGTCTGGGTTCCTTTCTTGGAGGCGATTCCGGTGTTGGTACGCCTCGGGGGATCGGGGTATCAGGCCTGGAGCATGCGGCGGAGCCTTTGCAGCAGGCCTTCGTCTTCGGTCTGTGGAACGATACGCGAGGGCTCGACGCTCCTCATGCCCGGCACGCTACGGCGCGCGCCGAGGATGTCCTGTTCCCAGTCGCTCTCGCTCATGCGCTCGCTCAGGGGGCCCTCGGCGGCGCCGCGCAGGAACTGGCGGATGAGTTGCTCGTCCTCGGACAGGGACGGGAGCTCATCGTCCGGGACGTCCCGGATCCGCTCGAACCACGCTTTCGGCTGCACCGCAAGCATGCGTCCCTTGTCGAGCATGGCCATGCGGTCGGCGATGGTGAAGGCCGAGTCCATCTCGTGGGTAACGACGACGTTCGCGATGCCGAGCTTCTTGGTGAGGTCGAGCAGGAGGCGATCGATCTGGGCGCTGGTGACCGGGTCGAGGCCCGCGCTGGGCTCGTCGCAGAACAGCAGCTGGGGGTCGAGGGCCATAGCGCGGGCCAGGCCGGCACGCTTCTTCATGCCGCCGGAGATCTGCGCGGGGAACAGGTCGGCCGCGTTGCGCAGCTGGACCTGCTCGAGCTTGATCTTGACCTGGATGTCGATGATCTCTTGGCTGAGGCGCGTGTGCTCCTGCAGCAGCAGCGCGACGTTCTCGGCCACGGTCATGCTGTTGAAGAGGGCGCCGCTCTGGAAGAGGATGCCGAACTTGAGCCGGATCTTGTTGAGGTCGTCCTCTTCCATGCCGCAGATGTTTTGGCCGAACATCCTGATGGAGCCTTGGTCGCTCTTGATCGAGCCGATCATGAGGCGCAGGAGCGTGCTCTTGCCCGAGCCTGAGCCTCCCATGATGACCATGGTCTCGCCGGGCATGACGTCGAGGTCGATGCCCTGCAGGATCTCGCGTCCGTCGAAGCTCTTGCGCAGGCCTCGCACGCTGACGACGGGCGTGGGCTCGTCGGCGCGAGTCGGCACGGCTCAGCCTCCGCCCGACTGATCGGCCGCGTCGGGAGTGCCAGCCGGCGGTGCGGCGGGCGCGGCGGTGCCCTGGCCGCTCGGCGGCGGGAGCAGCCAAACGATCGAGCCGTCGGGGGCCTCGTAGGCGGAGTTCACGATGCTACCGACGATGCCGTTGGCGTCCGCTGGCATGATGTGCATGAAGAGCACCGAGCCTTGATCGAACGGCAATGCGAGAGGCAGGCCCGCGAATTGTCCGGAGGGGTATTCCTGCTCGACGTCGGCCTGGACCGACTCGATCCGCTGGCCCACGTCGGCGAACTGCATGATGAGTTCGAGCATGCCGGTGGGTCGCGGCTGCATCGCGCCGTAGTCGGCATTGAGCGCTCCACCCCAGGCCTCGATGGTTGCCTGGTCGATCATCTGGGCTTCAGCGCTGATGAAGAAGCTCTGCGTCTCGTTCAAGTCGCGGTTCTCGACCGCTTCGACGAGACCACCGAGCGCGGAGTACTCCCTGCCGGCCACGGCCATGCCGTAGACGACCGCGATGTTGATGGCACCGGAGATAAGGCCGATGATGATCGCCGCGATCGCGAACCCCCCGCCCTTCTTGCGTCCGCCGGATGTGCTGATGAGCACAAGTGAAACAACGCCGAGCAGCAGGCCCAGCGGGCCGATGCCGGGGATGCAACAGACGAGCAGGCCTACGAGCGAGATGACGAACGCGAAGATCGCCAGGATGCTCGTCTTGGGCTCGAGGTACTGGGCCTCGCCGGCGAAGTCCTGGGGCTGGGCATAGGGGTTGTCGGCCATGCCCGAGGATAGCCCGCCAAGCCGCGGGGGAGCCGACCGGCCGACTCGCGATTGTGGCGTAGCGCGGTCAGACGCTGGCTGTCACGGCGTGCCAGGCCTCGACGATCGAGTCGACTGCGGAGCGGACCTCGGCTTCCGTCGAGAACCGTGACAGGCTGAGCCGCAATGAGCCGGCAGCCTGGGCCTTATCGAGCCCCATCGCGCAGAGCACGGGGCTGGGCTCGAGCGAGCCGCTGCTGCACGCGGAGCCGGCCGACACGCACACGCCCATTTCGGCGAGCGTGAGCAGCATGATCTCAGCGTCGACGCCCGGTAGGGCGAGGTTGGTCGTATTCCACAATCGCTTGTCGGGATCGGTCGTGCCGTTGACGCACGCGCCCTCGACGCGTTCGAGCACGCCGGCTTCGAGCATGTCGCGCAGCTCGGCGATTCGTACCCGGTTGCTCGGATCGGCCAGCCAAGACGCGGCACCCTTGGCCGCTTCGCCCAGGCCGACAATGCCCGGCACGTTCTCGGTGCCGCCGCGGCGGCCGAGCTCTTGCGAGCCGGGGGTCTGCTTGCAGAGCTTCACGCCCTTGCGGATCCACAGCGCTCCAATGCCCTTCGGACCGTGGAACTTGTGGGCGCTGAAGGTCAGCAGATCGAACGGCAGCTCACGGACGTCGGTCTCCAAACGGCCGACCCACTGCGTGCCGTCGACGTGCACGATCGCGCCGGCTTCCTTGGCCATGTGTGCAAGCTCGATCGCGGGCTGGATGGCGCCCGTCTCGTTGTTGGCCCACTGCACGCTGAGCACAGCGACGCGATCGTCGAAGAGGGAACGGGAGGCCTCGGCATCGATGATGCCGCCGCAGCCGATGGGCAGCCAGCGGACCTCGGCCTGGCCGCACTCGCCCATGCCCTTGGCCAGATCGCGCACGGCTGAGTGCTCGACGGGGCTCGTCACGAGGACGTTGCGTGCTTCGCCGTTATCTGACTGGGAACGGATCCAGTCCAGCGCACCGCGGATTGCCATCTGGCAGCTTTCGGTGCCACCCGAGCAGAACACCACCTCTCGATGCCCAGCGCCGATGAGATCCGCCACCGAACGACGGGCCTTCTCGATGCGCGCTCGCGAAGCCTGTCCCGGACGGTGCACGCTCGACGGGTTCGCCCAGCAATTCTCCAGGCACTCGCTGACAGCAGCGACCACTTCGGGCAGCGGTTGCGTGGTGGCGTTGTTGTCCAGGTAGGCGTTCAACGGCTGGGCCGACCCTTTCCCTTCAACGTGCTCGGCGATCAGCGATCGTCGTCGTCCTCTTCCTCTTCTTCATCTTCGTACTCGTCGTCGTCTTCGTCTTCCTCGTCGTCTTCGTACTCGTCATCGTCCTCGTCTTCGTACTCGTCGCTCTCGTACTCGTCGTGCTGGTCCTCGGCCTTCTGGCGCTCCTCGAGCAGCTCCTTGAGCTGGTCGGGGTTCAGCACACGGACGAGGCCGTCCTTGAGGCGGCGCTGGGCGAAGTTGATGATGAGGCCGAGCTCCAGCTCCAGGGCGCGAAGCTTGGCGCGCGTCTGCAGACGCTCGCCGGTACCAACGTCACCGGGGCGCGCGACGAGGTCGACGATGAAGCGATCCTCGACGAAGAGCGACGCGGTGACCTCGCCGACCAACGTGTCCTGGTAGCGAATGTCGATCGACTTGTTGGCCACGTGATCGATGTCGGCGGCCTTCATCTCGATCTGCAGGGCCTTGTTGTACGTCTCGATGGGAAGGCCCGGGCCGAGCGCCTTGTGCACCTCGATGGCGCAGCCGATGACGCGGCGGCTGATGTCGGTCAGCTCGGGGTCGAGCGCGCTGAGCGGGATGCCCTGGCGATCGTGCCCACCACCGTGGTGACCGCCATGGCCTCCGTGGCGTCCGCGGCCACGGCCTCGACCACGACCACCGCCGTGGCCACCACCATGACCACCGCGGCCGCGGCCACGGCCGCCTCGGTACTCACCTCGCTCGTTGTAGTCTCGCCTGTCGTTGCTCACGTGGAGTGCTCCTGAAGGGGTCGCGTTGGGTTTGGTCGGTACGAGCCGATTCGGTTCAATCCAAAAGGGTCAATGTCGATGCAAAGGACGCATGGGTCTCGAATCTGGCCCGACAGCCATGCGGCCGAGGGACACGATTGTCGGTGTACGGGCCTGCGGGTCGACGGGTCGGAACTGGAAGCGATCGCTGGGCGTGTGAAGGGGCATCGAAGACAGGCGGGCCAACCCGTACCGCCCAAGGCTGATCGTGAAGGATACCACGAAATCGCCGGGCGCACAAGGCAATCCGCACGGTCTGACGCGTGTTTCGCGGCCCGATCGTCCGCCTAAAACGCGGGCGTCCGGCCGCCATCGACCGCCAGAACGGTGCCGGTGATGTATCCGGCCGCGGGCGTGCAGTAGAAGGCGACCGCCGCGGCGACCTCCTCGGCCGTGCCCAACCGGCCCATTGGGATGGACGCGATGGCGTCGTCTCGGACCTGGTCCGCCCCCACGCCCTGTCGGGTGGCCTTGGCATCGAAGAGGCTCGCCAGCCGGGCGGTGTCTGTGAAGCCCGGGAGCACGCTGTTCACCGTGATGCCGTCGGCCGCGACCTCGCCCGCGAGCGTCTTGGCCCAGGCCGTGACGGCGGCCCGAACGGTGTTGCTGACCCCAAGGCCGGGGATCGGGCACTTCACCGACGTGCTGGTGATGTTGACGATTCGGCCGAAGGCGTTGGCCTTCATTCCGGGCAGGACGAGGCGAGCGAGGTTCTGGTTGTTGACGAGGTGGCTCGTCATGCCCTTGAGGAATGCCTGCCCATCGGCCTCGGCGATGGGCCCGCCGGGTGGGCCGCCGGTGTTGTTGACCAGGATGTCGAAGGCGCCGCCCGCGCGCTCCATCGCGGCGCTCGCGGCACCGAGCACGGATTCGGGTTGGTGGAAGTCGGCGGATGCCGTGTCGTGGTGGGCGTCATCGACTTCCGCCAAGGCGTTCTTGGCCTGAGCGAGGCGGTCTGGATCACGCGCAAAGAGCGTGACGCGGCAGCCCAGCTGCGTGAGCGCGATGGCTGAGGCGAGGCCGATGCCCTGGCTCGAGCCGCAGACGAGGGCGGTGCGTCCGGAGAGGTTCGTGTTCATGCGCGCAGGGTAGAGCGTGGCGGGACGGGCCCGTGCAGCGGCGAGCCGGCGAAGGACCGAACGCCGCCGCCCTCGGACAGCGTCGTGCGGCGAAGGCCGGCGATTCGCGTCCACAGAAACGCACCCGTGCTGAGGCTTCGAGCTTTCCCTCATCCGGCCGAGCGGGGCTGGCTTGGGGGTCTCCTGTAATTCGCATCGATATTCTCTGGAAATCTATAAACAACTAGATTTTTCCGTAACAGGTTGGCTATAGAGCGGTAGTGAGGTCATCGATGCGCTGGTATGCCAGCGCTGCAATTGGGGGGAAACCTGATGTTTCAATCCGCTCGACGTTTGTTGGAGGAGCGAGAGAGTCGACGCCCGAGGCGTGCCGTTCGACAGATCGGGGCCGGCCTCGCGCTCTTGGCAGCAGGCGGGCCGGCGCTAGCCGAAGAGGCGACCTCGAACACCGAGGGCCTGTTCCGCGGCGCTTTCGAGGCCGAGACGCGGGCGCTCGGCGAGCGCGTCTCGGCGGCTTCGGTACAGCCCGAGCAGCAGGGCCCCATCATCGGCGGGTACATCCAGTTTCGGTATCTGTCCACGGCCTTCGACGACGCCGGCGGTGAAGACTTCGCCAATGGCTTCCAGCTGCAGCGGGCGCGCATCATCGTTCGCGGCAGCATCGGCGGCGACGAAGAGGGCGGGCCAACGTTCGACTACCTGCTGCTTCCCTTCACGGGGCCGAGCGGCACGTGGAGCATACTCGACGCCTGGGTTCGCTGGCGAGCGGAGGAGCACTGGACGGTGCAGGCCGGCCAGTTCAAGCTTCCGTTCTGGCGCGAGTGGCTGATCAGCGAGCGGTTCATCCTGCCGATCGAGCGCAGCGAGGTGACGGCGACCTACGCGTCGATCTACGCGCAGGGCGTGCAGGTGGGATTCAACGACGGCAACGTACGGGCCAACTTCGCGTTCAGCGACGGCCTGCGATCGTTCAACACGGCGTTTAACAACGACGCCGAAGCGGACTATGCGCTTACGGCTCGCGGCGAGTACCTAGCGTTCGGTGAGTGGGGCCAGTTTTCTGATGCGACGGCGCTGAACGCCGAACAGGACGCGTTGATGTTCGGCGCGGCCGTCCACCACCAGGGCGAGACCGAGAGCTTCCGCGGGGCTTCGATCGATCACCTCACGCAGGCCACCGCCGACGTGTCGTGGGAGGTCGGCGATCTCGCGCTCATGGCTGCTGGCGTTGTGCGTCTGCTTGAGCCATCGGCCGGTGAGGAAGAACTCTCCTTTGGCGGGCTTGCCCAGGGCGGCTACATGGTGCGCGAGGACTTGGAGGTCTTCGGCCGCTACGAGTTCATCGTTCCAGACAGCGATGTCATTGCCGACGACACGTACCACGCCATCACTGGCGGCCTGAACTGGTACATCCGCGGGCACTCGGCCAAGCTGTCGGTCGACGCGGTGTACTCGTTTGGCCCGCCGGATGACACCGGCGTCATCGGGTTTGGGCCCAACGCGGGCACGGGCCTGCTGGACGGCCAGGACGACCAGCTCGCGCTCCGCGCGCAGTTCCAGTTCATTTTCTGAAACACGATGCGGCGCTGCACAGCGCCGCTCTTTACTGGCAAACCCGCCCGAAACCACGTGGGAGCATGGCATGGCCGAGCAACCAGCACCGGACACGACACCGTCGAGCACGCCGACACCGACCAATGACGACAGTGGTTCGACAAATACCGCCGAATACTGGCAGGCCAACATCAGAATCCTGATGATCTTGCTGGCCATCTGGTTCACGGTATCGTTCGGCTTTGGCATCTTGCTCGCCGACGTGCTCAACCGGATCCGCATCCCCGGATCGGGCTTCAAGCTCGGCTTCTGGTTCGCCCAGCAGGGCTCCATCTACACGTTCGTCGTGCTCATCTTCGTGTACGTCGTGCTCATGAACCGGTTGGACCGCCGCTACGGCGTGCAGGAGGACTGACCCGCCATGGACGTACAAGCATGGACATTCATCATCGTCGGGCTCACCTTCGCGCTGTACATCGGCATCGCCCTGTGGGCGCGCGCGGGGAGCACCAAGGAGTTCTACGTCGCCGGCGGCGGCGTTCCGCCGCTGGCCAACGGCATGGCGACCGGAGCCGACTGGATGTCGGCCGCGTCCTTCCTGGGCATGGCCGGGGCTATTAGCTTCCTCGGCTACGGCGGCTCGGTCTACCTCATGGGATGGACGGGCGGCTATGTGCTGCTCGCGTTGCTGCTCGCGCCGTACCTCCGCAAGTTCGGCAAGTTCACCGTGCCCGACTTTGTCGGCGATCGGTACTACTCCAACATCGCGCGCCTCGTCGCGGTCATCTGCGCCGTGTTCGTGAGCTTCACCTACGTCGCCGGCCAGATGCGAGGCGTGGGCGTTGTGTTCAGTCGATTCCTCGAGGTCGACGTCACGTACGGCGTGCTCATCGGCATGGGGCTGGTGTTCTTCTACGCCGTGCTCGGCGGCATGAAGGGCATCACGTACACGCAGGTCGCGCAGTATTGCGTGCTGATCTTCGCGTTCATGGTGCCCGCGTTCTTCCTGTCGATTATGCTCACCAACAACCCGATCCCGCAGATCGGCTTCGGCGGCGACCTCGCCGGCGATATCGGCAACCGCATCGCCGCGGGCGAGAGCATCTCCTTGCTGGACAAGCTCGACGGCTTGAACGAAGAGCTGGGCTTCACCGCCTACACGCAAGGCACAAAGAGCATGATCGACATCTTCTGCATCACCGCGGCGCTGATGGTCGGCACCGCCGGGCTGCCCCACGTCATCATCCGCTTCTACACGGTGCCCAAGGTCCGCGATGCTCGCATCAGCGCGGGCTGGGCGCTGCTGTTCATCGCCATCCTCTACACGACCGCCCCCGCTGTGGGCGCGTTCGGGCGAGTGAACCTTCTCGACGCCGTGACCGACGCGTGGTACAGCGCCGAATCGGCGGAAGTCGCCGGCATCGAAGAACCCAAGGTCATCCCCGAGTGGTTCAAGACCTGGGAGCGGTCGGGCTTGCTCGCCTGGGTCGACAAGAACGGCGACGGACGCATCCAGTACCTGGGCCAGGACGGCGCGAAGGTCGACCCCTTCGCGGGAAGGCCCGACTTCACCCGCGACGAGAACGGCGACATCCTGCGCGGCGCGCACGGCGAAGCCCTGCTCTCGAACACGCTCAACGAGAACGACAACGAGCTGTTCGTCGACCAGGACATCATGGTGCTGGCCAATCCGGAGATCGCGCAGCTGCCGAACTGGGTCATCGGGCTCGTCGCCGCGGGCGGGCTCGCCGCCGCGCTCTCGACGGCCGCGGGCTTGTTGCTCGTGGTCTCGACGGCCATCAGCCACGACCTGCTCAAGAAGATGGTCGCGCCCAACATCACCGATAAGCAAGAACTGCTGGCGGCGCGCATCGCCGCGGCGGTCGCGGTGTGTGGCGCGGGCTACCTGGGTATCAACCCGCCCGATTACGTCGCGGCAACGGTCGCCTTCGCCTTCGGCCTGGCGGCCAGCAGCTTCTTCCCGGCGATCATCCTGGGCATCTTCGTCAAGCGGGCCAACCGCGAGGGCGTGATCCTGGGCATGATCTCAGGCATCACGTTCACCGCCGCGTACATCATCTACTTCAAGTTCCTGGGCGGCAGCTCGGACAACTGGTTCCTTGGCATCAGCCCAGAGGGCATCGGTACCGTGGGCATGGCCATCAACTTCTTCGTGGCGTTCTTTGTGAGCTACATCACCAAGCCGCCACCGAAGGACGTGCAGGACCTCGTCGAGAGCATCCGCCTACCCAAGGGCGCGGGTGAAGCGCACGAGATCGAGGCGTAGTCCGCAAGTTACGGGCTTTCTCGGAACCAGCATGGTTGACACAGACGCTCCGGGGTGCGAACGCGGCACTCCGGGGCGTCGATTCTTTGTGCGGGCTACGCGAGCCTGGCGTTTGCTTGCGGCTGATCGTTGAATGCGCCATCCATGAGACGCCGGCACAGCACGTCCACGAGTGTGCGCCCCTGCCGATACTGCTCAGGCGGGCGCCAGAAGATCTCGTGCAGCGGCTCACCCGTGTCGCCGTCGCGGCGCTTGCCGCCGCCCGCACTGGGCGCCAGGCTGGTGAGCGTGCCGGCAATGCCGTCGAGCTTCTGCAGCGCGGGCTCCGGATTCGCGGCGAACAGGATCACGTCGGCGCCACGCACCGCCGCGCTGCTGACGCCGGCGGCCGCGAGCGCCACGCGGAGCTCGGCGAGCGCGAGCAGGCGATCGACCGACTTCGGCGGATCGCCGTACGCCTCGGCCAGGTCGTCGCGGACCGCCTGCACATCCTCGACGCTCGCCGCGAGTGCCATGCGTCGGTACGCGGCCATTCGGCGCACATCGCCGGGTATGTAGCTCTCGGGGATGAAGCCCTTGAGGCCAACGTCCAGCGCGATCCGGCTGTGCGTCACGACACGCTGGCCGGTCATCTCGTGGACGGCCTGTTCGAGCAATCGGCAGTACATGTCGTACCCGACAACGGCGATGTGGCCGGACTGCTCCGAGCCAAGCAGATTGCCCGCGCCGCGGATCTCCAGGTCGCGCATCGCGATCTTGAAGCCCGCCCCGAGCATGGCGTACTGCTCGACGGCGGCCAGACGCTTCTTGGCGACCGCGCTCAGGATGCCGTCCTCGGGCAAGAGCAAATAGCAGTACGCGCGACGGCTCGACCGTCCGACGCGTCCGCGGAGCTGGTGCAGGTCGGCTAATCCGAAGTTGTCAGCGTCGGCGATGACCATCGTGTTCGCGCTGGGCTGGTCGATGCCGCTCTCGATGATGGTCGTGCTCACGAGGATGTCCGCCTCGCGGCGCACGAACTTGAGCATGACCTCCT
The DNA here is from genome assembly GCA_937899905.1 of uncultured Phycisphaeraceae bacterium. Classification (GTDB taxonomy): domain Bacteria; phylum Planctomycetota; class Phycisphaerae; order Phycisphaerales; family UBA1924; genus JAHCJI01. The sequence goes on along the minus strand of CALCCF010000073.1, from coordinate 41,003 downwards.
CGAGCTCGCCGCCCGGCATCTGGCCGTGGCCGATGACGATGTTGGCCTCAGGAGCCAGCCCCTGGACCTCGGCGGCCCTCGCCTTGATGTCCTTCACCCGGTTGTGCACGAAGAACACCTGGCCCTCGCGTGCCAGCTCTCGCGCGATGGCCTGCTCGATGCGTGATCGATCGAACGGCATGACCTCGGTGACCACGCTCTGCCGCTCGGCCGGCGGCGTCGTCAGGCTCGAGATGTCGCGCAAGCCCAGCATAGCCATGTGCAGCGTGCGCGGGATGGGCGTCGCGCTGAGCGTGAGCACGTCGGCCTCGGTACGCAGTTGGAGGAGCTTCTCCTTGTGCTCGACGCCGAAGCGTTGCTCCTCGTCGATGATGACCATCCCGAGATCGCTGAATCGCACGTCCTTGCTGAGCAGGCGGTGCGTGCCGATGATGACGTCGACCTCGCCCTGACGCAACGCCTTGAGCGTGGCGTTGCTCTCCTTGGTCGTCTTGTATCGCGAGATGCTCTCGACCCGGAACGGATAGGCCGCAAAGCGCTCGCGGAACGTGCGCTCGTGCTGCTCGGCAAGCACCGTCGTGGGTACGAGCACGGCGACCTGCTTGCCGTACTCGGCGGCCTTGAAGGCGGCTCGGATCGCCAGCTCGGTCTTGCCGAAGCCGACGTCGCCGCAGATGAGCCGGTCCATCGGGCGCCCGCTGGCCATGTCGCGCTTGATGGCGCTGAGTGCCGCGAGCTGGTCGTCGGTCTCTTGGTACGGGAATTCGGCCTCGAACTCCATCTGCCACGTGGTGTCGGCTGGGTACGAGATGCCAGGGCTCGCCTCACGCGCGGCGCGTACGCGGAGCAGCTCACCGGCAAGGTCCTTCACCGACTCGGCGACCTTCTGCTTTTGGCCCTTCCAACGCTGCCCGCCGAGCTGGCTGAGCGGCGGCGAGCCGCTGAACCCGCCGACGTACTTCTGCACGAGGTCGATCTGCGTTGCCGGCACGTGCAAACGGGCCTTGTCCTTGAACTCGAGCGTCAAGAACTCCTCGACGTTCGGATCGTCCGTCCGCTTCTTCTTTACGCCCTTCTTGCCACCCTTGCTCGTTCGTGAACCCGAGCCTTCGATTGCCATGAGGTTCAGGCCGATGAACCTCGCGATGCCATGATCGGCATGCACGACATGATCGCCGGGCGCGAAATCGAGGAACGCGTCGACCGTGCGGTGGCCCTTCAGCCGCGCGTGCCGACGACGCACTGGCGCACGACCGAGCAGCTCGTGCAGCGGCAGCACGGCGAGCGTGTTTTCTTGACGCCATACGAACCCATGCGCGATGGCGGCGTGCCAGGGTTCGAGGTTCTTGACACCCGCCTCGGCCATGAGCTCGCCGAGGCGGCTGATCTCGCCGGGCGTCGCGCACGGCACGAGCACCCGCGCATTCTCACTGCTCGCCCACGCCCCCACCGCCGTGATCGCATCGATCGCGCTCGTGCCCGCCTCACCGCGGAAGTCCGGCGGCCGCTCGATGGGCAGCGAGATCTCCTCGGCGTCGCCCGTGCTTGAGTATTGGTTCAGCTCGGCGAAGGCGTGCAGGCGTTTCTGGGCTTGCTTGACCACGTCGGTGTGCGCGATGATCCCCGAGTCGGCCTTCACACGCTCGAAGTAACCGCGCCCCTGCTCGCTCACCTCGAGCGTCTCGATCAAGAGTCCGAATCCGTCTTTTGGGCAATGCTCGAGGAAGCACACGCCCTCGGTCGGCGCGCCCTCGGATTCAGACGCTGCGGGAAGCTCGACCGAGTCCAACGCCGACACGCTCGCCAGGCTCTGCACGTCGATCTCGGCGAGGCGATCGACCTCATCGCCAAAGAAGTCCAGCCGGACGGGCACGGCGCTGTCCTGATCGGCACCGGGCGCGGCGGGAAACACGTCGACGATGCCGCCGCGCTGGGCGAACTGGCCCGGTTCTTCGACCGCGTCGACACGGTCGTACCCCGCCTCGCCCAGCCAGCGTGCGAGTTCGGTCGGATCGACACGATCGCCCTTGCGCACCATCCGGCTCAGCGCATCGATCGCATCGGCCGCTGGCGCGGCTTGCATCCACGCGTGGATCGAACCCACGATCGCGAAAGGACCACCCTGGTCGCTGAGCGTCTGCACGCGCCGCACCGCCGCAACGCGGCCGGCCAGGGTTTGGGCGGTCGCCTCGGCCTCGATGGCGGGCAACTCCACGACCTGAAGGCCCAGGCCCTCCATCTCGTCGGCGGCATGCTGGGCGTCCTCAACGTGGGCGTGGATGAGCACCACCGGGCGCTCGAGCGAGTTCGCGAGGGCCGCCGCAGTGAAGCTGGGCGACGCCCCGATCGCGCCGCGCACGCGTGGCCGTCCCTGGCCGCGGATGGCCTGGGTCAACGCATCGAGTCCGCCGAGTTGTTCGAGCAACTCGTGCAAGCGCGGGGAGATGATAGCGGATCAGCCGCCCTCGCCCGCCAGCCCGAGCGTCACGAACGGGCGTAAACCCTCGACGGTGGCAGGGCCGATACCGCGGATGCGTTCAAGATCGTCGATGGTTTGGAATGGGCCCAAAGCCTGGCGGTTGGCGACGATGGCCGCGGCGCGGGCGGGGCCGATGCCCGGCAGGAGTTCGAGTTGCGTCGCCGGCGCGGCATTGAGGTCGATGAGCAATCCAGAGCTCGTCGGAACATCGGCGGTGGAAGGCTCGGCGTCTTCGTCGGCAGCCGGGAGCCGCGGCTTGGTCGACGCACTCGTGCGCTGGGATCCAGAGTCGATCGGCCCGGTGCGCGGTTCTGCCGGCTCGGTCAGGAACACGACCGGATTCGGTGCGGGCGTTGGCCGCGTCGCGAGGCTGTATCCCAGACCCGCCAGACCGACCCCCGAGACCAGCAACGCCGCGACCCAACGTGCGCCGTGCGTGGTCGGGTGGTAGGTCATGCCTCGGCCTGCCGACCGGCGCGAACGGACTCACGCAGGTGCGCGAGTGCCGAGAGCGACGGGCGAGCAGCGCCCTGCGCATCGACGAGGCCCGCGCCGGCGATCGACTTCGGCGTGTCCTGTACCAGGCCCCAGCAGATGGAGTGCACGTAGGGCTTGGCAGCAGCAACGGCGAACACTCGCGTGATCCACTCGGCCTGTGATGCGGGTGACCAAGGCCCGTCCCAGGTGCCCTGCTCGCGCTCTTGTTCGGTGGACACTGAAGGGCAGGTGGCGAACGTCACGGACACCGGACGATCGAGGCCGGCGTAGCGGTCGAGGATCTCTGAGAAGGCCATCGTGTCGCGCGCAACGCCGGCGACGCCCGGATCCGTGAGGTCCACGCGAAGGCCGATGGCGTCGACGTGCGTGCCACTCTGGGCGATGAGCTCACCGAGCAACAGCGGCGGGACCGACCGTGGGGTGCGTGCGGCGTACAGCGCGAACGGGTCGGTGATCTCGATCTGCACGCGGCCCTGGGGATGGAGCTTTCGGGTGACGGTCGATGCGACACGGAGCAGGTCGGCGATCTGTTCAAATCTGAGCGACAACGCGCCCTCGACGCCCAGGGCGCTGGCGAGCGTCCACCACTGGGCGGTGCGCCGGTATCGCGTGACGACCTGCCGCATGTGCTCGTACACCAGCTCGCGCAGCGTCTCGTGGTCGTTCTCCCAGATAAACAACCACTCGGGCAGCATGCCAGGCGCGAAGTCGAGCACGGGGCCGACCACCACGGGAAGCTTGGCCTTGCGCACCGCCCACTCGATCCAGCGGTCGGTCGTCGCGAACTGGTACTTGCCCTCGTCGGGCTCGACGGCGGACCACGGCATCGGCACCGTTACGAAGTCGGCCGACTTCACGAGCGCGGCTTGCCCGGGCTCGGCGAACACCCGTGGGTCTACGGCGCCTCCCACGCGAGCGACGCCAGCAAGCGTCACCCCGTGCGCCTCGGGTGCCTTGACAACGGCGATCGCCTTGCCCGCCGGCCGGCCGATGGACCGCTCGGCGCGCGCCATGGCATCGCTGAACCACGAGCCATCGGCGCGGGCCTTGAGCCCCTGCCCCGCCGCCTCGCGCACCAGCAGCTCGCCGGCATCCGAAGCGTCGATGAGCGCCCGGCGGGCCTTGGACTCGGCCGTCACCAAAGCGGGATCGTCCGGCTGAGCGCCGTGGCCCTCGACGCTGCGCCAGGAGACGAGCGCCGAAGAGAAGTCCTCGCGGGCGCGCTCGAAGGTACGAATCGCCTCGTGGTCGGCCGGCAGCATGGCCAGGTTCCACTCCTCGAGCGCGTTGAGGAAGCGCATCAGCTGCTTGCGTGCGAGCTCGAGCGAGAGCAAGTACGGTCGGTCGCGCTGCGGCAGCAGCGTTGTGGTCAGCAACAACTTCCGGTCGGCCTTGGTGTTGGCATCGCTCTCGGAGAGCGGGAAGAGGATCTCCAGCGAGACCGGCCCCTGATCCTTGGGGACCACCGTGAGCTCGCCGTGGGTGATGCGGATCTCACCGGGGGCGGTCGAGCCATCGGGCGCGATGATGCCCGCGTGGGCCAGCGGCCAGCCTTCGGCCGGGCCTCCATCGCGATGCACCAAGAACTTCAGCATGAGGCCGGATTCTCTCCACCCTGGGCCGCCGATCACGAATCGGCCTCGCCAGCCGTCCGGCCCATCGCTCTACGATACGGCCATGCCACACACCGAGCCGGCCGGGGGCCCCACCATAGCCCAGACCCGCCTTGCCCTCCCACTCCTCCATCGGGGCAAGGTCCGCGAGGTGTACGACCTGGGCGGCGGCCAGGTTGCGATCATCGCCACCGACCGGCTGTCGGCCTTCGACGTTGTGCTGCCAACCCCGATCCCTGGAAAGGGTGCGGTGCTCACCGCGCTGTCCTCGTGGTGGTTCCGGTGGCTCGAGTCCCGGGCCTTGGGGCCCACGCACTTCCTGAGCGACACGCCCGAGCTTCCCGGGTCTGCGTTCGGCATCGACGGCGCGACGGATGCCTCAGCACTCGCGGGGCGAACCACGATCGCCAGACGCGGCGAGATCGTCCGGCTGGAGTGCGTCGTACGTGGGTACCTCGAGGGCTCGGGGTGGCGCGATTACACCGCAACCGGTGCCGTAAGCGGTGTAGAACTACCAGCTGGCCTCCGCCAGTGCGACCGGCTGCCCGAGCCCATCTTCACGCCGAGCACCAAGGCCGAGCCGCCCGAGCACGACGAGCCCATCTCCATTGAGGCGGCTTCGGCCTTGCTCGGAGCCGACCTCGTCGCCGAGCTGCGGGACCGTTCGCTGGCGATCTACACGGCCGCCGCCGCGCACGCGCTCTCTCGCGGCATCATCCAGGCGGACACGAAGTTCGAGTTTGCCTTCCCGCTCGATCGCCAGGGCGGCGATCGTTCACCGATGCTGGCCGACGAGGTGCTGACGCCCGACAGCTCTCGGTTCTGGCCGGCCGATCAATTCGAGCCGGGGCACAGCCAGCCGAGCTTCGACAAGCAGTTCGTGCGTGAGTATCTGGACGGCCTCGTGAAGGCCGGGCGTTGGGACAAGAGCGACCCCGGGCCCGAGCTGCCCAGCGAGATCGTCGCGCAGACCGCCGAGCGGTACGCGACGGCCCTGGAGCTATTGACACGCGAATGAAGCGCTTGCCGCCCCGCTACTTCAGCTCACGCTGCAGGTCGCGTCGCCTCGAATTGAACTCGCGATCGACCATCTCGCGGAACTGGGGCATTCCAGCCGGCTCGGGGAACACCGCGTCGAAGCCTCGCCCCTCGACCAGCGGGTTGCCCTCCTCATCGTCGAAGACCGGGCGGAATCGCATGACGAGCTCGTCGTAGGCCCAGCGACGCATGTCCTCGGGGGCGTTGTAATAGGCCTGCTGCGCAAGATCGATGTCGAGCATCGGCAGGATGCTGGCGAAGACCTGGCCGGCTACGAAGTCGAACCGGCGGTCGAGGAACTCCATGCGACCGATGCCGCCCTGCGCATTCTCACGCAGCTGCTGTGTCAGGTACGCAGCGTGGAACTGCTGGGCATAACCCATCGCCGACTCGAAGACATCTGTATCGCCGCCGACGAGGCCGGTCAGGATCGCCTCTTGGAGCGAGCCGGTGACCTCCTGCAGCGCCACCGACGGCGAGCCGATGCGATCCGCGACCTCCGCCTGCACGAACCGATCGATGTCCTGGGCGAGCCACTGGGCCCGCCGGGCGTCGTTCAGGTTGGCGAACTCGAAGGTCGCCAGTTCGTTCTTCATGCGATTGGCGATCTCTCGCTGGCCGCGGCGATACACGAAGCGGATGGCGTCCTTCATGAAGTTCTCGTAGCCGGCCGCGTAAGAGCTGTAGGCCCGCTCGTCGCCCTCGTAGTAGCTGCGCTCGCTCACGTCACCGAGGATCTCGCCGTAGACGGGGATGTAGGCCGTGTCGGGAATACCGAGATAGAACGGCTGCTGGTCTCGATTGAGCATCATGCCGTTGTAGTCGAACCAGAGATTGCCGGTGCGCCACAGCTCCTGGATGGAGTGCACGACCATGCGATCGGTGTTGATGAAGTCGTAGTTCTGGCTGTTCACGAAGTCGAAGCGCGTCATGGCGCCCTCGACACCCTTCTGCCCCCAGTAGAGCGCGTGGCTCGCGGGGTGGCGCCAATCGAGCGGGCCGTAGGTGCTCGTATACCGCAGCATGCGCCGCGGCTCCATATTGTACCTCTCGGTGAGCACCCTTCGGCGTGTGAAGGCGAGCAGGTCGGCCCATGCTTGCTCGAACTCGGGATCGTGCACGAGCTCGGTGATGTTCAAGAAGCGGTCGTCGGCCGAGTCGCGCAGCTCGGGCCACACGGCAGATGCCCTCGCAACACGAACGCGCGTGACGTTCCTCAGGAGGCGCTGCCCGGAGGGATCGAAGTCTAAAGCCGCGATGCGATCGACCAGCTCCTCGACCTTGGGGTTGGCCTGAACAACCTCGGGCATCGTTGACGGCGCGTCCACGATCGGCTGGAGCCATGCCTCGAACAGCGCGATCCTCTCGGCGCGCGTGTTGTTACCGGGATCGGGCATCGGCGGCGGGCCGAGCGTCTCGTGCCACTCGGCGGCCAGCTGGAGCTTGTAGTACCAGTGCGCGTCGTCGGCGAACGCCTGCACCTTGTGCAGGAACAGCCAGGCCAGTTCCTTGTGCACCACCATGTCGGTGGGGTTGTGCACGATGCCCTCAGAGCGCAGCAGATCGATGCCCTGGCTCACCCAGTTCCAACGCTCGCTCGGCGTGTTGGTCGTGACCGAGATGTTGTACGCCATGTTCCAGGCGTGGAACGCCCACACCTGCGGGAAGCGTGGTTGCAAGCGCGTGATCGCGCGGGCGAGATCGACCGCTTCGTAGTACTTGCCCTCTTCCTTGAGCTCGTTGGCGCGGATCCAGAGGATGTTCACGAAGAGCCCGCGGAACGCGCCCATCGCGATGCCCAGCGCGACTTGCGGCGGGTCGCCCTCCTCGGCGGTCTCGGTGTACGAGAGCTTGTGACGGCCGGCCGACGCCGTCAGGTCTGCCGAGACGAAGCCCGAAAGCCCAAAAAGCGCAAAGCACACGACGATGGCGATCAGCTGGGTCATTCGGCCCTGGGGCATGGCTCGTTGCCTCCTGTCGATCTCGGGCCACCCACGACCCGCCAAACTGCTACGCCACGAATCCGACCACGGGTCGCGCCGGCGACCAATCGCCTATTGGCCCGAATAGATCGCCAGCTCGCGCGAGCGGAAGACCATCCACCCCACGCCGAACAGGACCACGCACCACACCCCCAGCACGGCAACGCCCTGGGCCACGCTACCCCAGGACACGTGCTCGCCCTGCACCAGCCTCTCGATCGGGTTCAGCTCGGCGTACACGCGGAAGATCCAGATCACGCCGGCAGAGACGATCTCGACGACGGCGAGGATGTATGGACCGATGCCCTCGCCGAAGAACGGGTTGTACACTTCCATCGAGTCTTGGAGGAACATCGCGCTCTCGGCCGCAAAGAAGGCGCCGAACGCCACCAGGCAGGCAACCGGGAAGCTCAGGGCCGTGGATGCGGCGATCGCCAGCAGCGACAGGAATGCCAGCTTGATCCATAGCACGGCCACGACGCGAACGAAGTTCATCCGATAGCCACCGACGCTATAGCTCAGCTCGAGCCCGCCGGGCGGGAACGAGATCGCCCTTGGGTTGGCCATGATGCCAAGCTCGCCACGCTGGTTCTGCATGACGGCGCCGTTGACGATGGTCAGCTCGAGCTGGCCGTTCTCGTTGATCGCCGCCGGCGGGATGTCATCGATGATGAGTGTCTGGGCCAGGCCGACCTCGCGATCGAAGCGCAGCCCGCCGCCGAAGTCGAAGATGATCCGGTAGAACTCGTCGGGCAGATTCGCCCCAGACTCCACGCGATACCGCAGCAGGAGCGGCGCATCCTGCTTGGCAGCCTCCTCAAGCCCGCTGAAGACGTACGTCTTGTTCTGGCCCGGATCGATCGCTCGCAAACGCGAGATGTAGTCCTTGTACAGATCGTCGGCAACCTTGCTGCGCGACTGTGGCGCCTCAGCCAACTCGTCGAACGAGTCCAACGCCTCACGCTGCTCGATGAACTGATCGACGATGCCGGCGAATTGCTCGCTGTTCTTGGCCATGGGCACGTCGATGTCGCGGGCCTTCCGGGCCTGCAACACCTGGTTGTGCAAGATCCGCCGGTCCTCGCTCAGGATCGGGCCGCCCGTCTCGGCCGTGCGGGAGACGTATGCCTCACGCTCGCCATCGGCGGGCTGCTGCCTCAGGTACTCGGCGAACAAGAAGATGGCTGAGCCGCACACCACGAGCAACGCGGCATTGAGCGTGATGACACCCAGCCACTTGCCCAGCAAGTACTTCCACACCGAGACCGGCTTGGTCATCGTCTGCCAGATGATCTTGTCGCGCTGCTCGAACGTCAGCGTGGCGGCCGACAGCAGCAGCGTGAGGATCGCGATCATCCAGAACGCGCCCGCCGTGCCATACTGGAGGAACGCCTGCATGCGATACCGCAGCGGTGTGCCCTCGTTGAGCAGCATGGGCACCGCCGCCAGGCCGAAGATAAGCAGCACGATGAAGACCAACGAGACCTTCATGCGGACCGCCTCGGCCAGCACGTTGCGCGCGACCGCGAACACCGGGCCCGACGGCACGGACAGCAGCAGCCGAAGGACCTCCAGCACCGCCGTGAAGCACACGGTCAGCGCGGCGGCGCCGACGATGATCCGTCCGAGCGCCCCTATGGACGGCCCCGCTCTCTCGTAGTACGAGAGCAGCAGCATCGGCCCCGCCACAAGCATCACACCCAAACCCAGCGCGAGATACGTCAGCAAGAGGCCGAGCCAGATCACAATCAGGGCAACGCCAAGGCCAACCGTCAGCCCGATCGACACGGCGGCGGGGCTGCGATCTTGTGAGAGCACGTCCTGGACGACGCGTTGCTGGCGTTCGACCTGCGCCCGGATCTCGGGATCCTCGATGGCTGAGGTGTCGAAGAACTCGATCCGCTCGCTCGCGCCGCCCGCAGAATTGAGCTGGGCAACGTACACGATGCCAATCGCAACCACGACGACAAGTGCAAGCACCGACGCGACGATCTTGAAACCGCGCGACTTCTGCAACCGGTCGATGCGGCCCCAGAGTGCGCTCATCGGCCGCCTTCCTTCGGTCGCTCTTCGTCCGAGGTCGACTCATCGAGCAGAGAGTCGATGACGCCAAGGTCCACCGACTCGTCGACGACCTCGGGCTCACGCTCGGGTGCCTGCTCGAGTAGCTCCTCGACCACGACCTCATCGACGGCTTCGGGCTCAGGCTCGGACTCGGCCTTCTGGGCTTCTTCGGGCTCGGGCTCGGGCTCTTCTCGCACCAGATCGCTGATGAGCTGGGCACCCTCTGGCCCAGCCTCGGAATCGCCATCGGCGCGCAAGAACTCGGCCGTCGTCCCGCCGTGCGTGGCGCCGGCGGTCTCGAGGCGCTCGGCCTGCGCGTCTTCGACGATCTGAAGGAACAGCTCTTCGAGCTTCTGGCGAGGGTGCGAGACGCGCTGCACGGCCTTGGTGCCGCCCGTGCGGCGCCGGATGAGCTCGTCGATCTCGGCGAGGGTCTGCTCGTCGAGCTGATCGGTCTCGATCGTGGTGCGATCGGTCGCCTCGAGCATCTGCTCGCGCGAGCCTTCCTTGCGGATGCGCCCGCCGTAGAGCACGACCATCCGGTCGACCACGTCCTCCACGTCCGCAAGCAGGTGGCTCGAAAGCAAGACGGTCTTGCCGCGCCGGCCCAGCTCGATGATCAGGTCCTTCACCTGGCGCGTGCCGATCGGATCCAAGCCGGTGGTCGGCTCGTCGAGGATCAGAAGATCGGGATCGTTGATCAACGCCTGCGCCAAGCCGATGCGGCGCTGCATGCCCTTGGAGTACTCACGAACCTGCCGATACTGGGCGGCCTGGAGGCCGACCATCTCTAGCAGCTCGTCGATGCGCTTCTGGCGGGTGCCGTGGTCGAGCCCGAACAGGCGACCGTAGTAGTCCAGCGTCTCGCGCGCCGTGAGGAACGGGTAGAGATAGCTCTCCTCGGGCAGGTACCCGATCCGCTTCTTGATCATCACATCGGTGGGCGACTTGCTGAACACCGCGACGCGGCCCTTCGTGGGCTTGAGTAGGCCGAGAAGGATCTTGATGGTCGTGCTCTTGCCTGACCCGTTGGGACCGAGCAGCCCGAAGATCTCGTGTGGCCTGATCTCAAACGTAACGTCGGCCACGGCACGAGCGCGAGGCCGCATCCAGAAGTCCCGGAACGTCTTGGAAAGGCCCTGCACGGCCACCACGGGCTTCGCCGAGCCGTTCGCCCCGGCGTCGCTGCGCCCTTCCGGCTTGGCCGACTCGATCGTCGCTTGTGTCATGCGCACACCTTCCGCTGGCCGCGACCGTACCGGTCAGCCTTGCCGCTCACGCAGATCCGTATCGGTGCGGAACTGCTGTTCCCGCTGGCGTCGATCACGACGACGCTGCGCCTCCTCGTTGAGCTCCTCCTGGGCGATCTCGTCGATCGCCCGCCGGATGTCCGGATCCGGATTCACGAGCAGGTTGATGGCGCCGCTTGGCAGCTTCAAGACCTCGACGGTATCGCGAGCCAGCAGACCGCTGAACACGCGGGCCCAGTCGCTCTGCAGCACGAGGTCCGGATTCTGACGGAACTGCGGCAGCTTGACCTGATACAAGGCGAGGATGCGTCGGGCCGAGAGCTCGGTCTCCACCCGCTGACGCTGGGCCTCGTTGAGGATTTGCGAGACCTGACCGCTCACCGGGAAGGTCTGGATCTCGCCATCGATCTCCACCGGCTCGCCGTCAAGCAGCCCGTGGATGGTCGCGAGGATCTCCGCTTGCTCCTCGGGTTCGCCCAACTCGATGGCCTGCTCATACAGGCCGATCTGGGCGAGCAAGGGCTCTGCAGCCGCGCCGGCGACGCGGTTCAGCTCGTTAGAGGCGAAGCTCTGGGCCTGCACGCGCTGCGTCTGGCTCTGGCTCTCTGCGGTCTGGACCTCAGTGAACGCCCGCCACACGCTGAGTGGCGGCGTGCGGGTTCGCATGGTCAGCTGCTCGACCACGAGGCCGGCATCGATGTCCTCCAGCATTTCCTGGGCGATGCGCTGCGCGCGGCTCGCCACACCACCAGCCGCGACCGTCTCACGCAGCAGATCGTCGATGGCCGTTGTGGAGACCGCCCGGACGACCCCTCGAGAGACCGCCGTGCGGACGATCTGTTCTTCTTGCCGCGCCGCGATGTTGCTGGCGAACTCGCGCGGATCCTCGCGCCGGTACACGACCGTCCACTGCGTGTGCACGAGGTTCTGGTCGCTCGTGATGAGCGAACCATCACGCAACGGATCGAGCGAATTGCGTGGCGCTCGCGCCAGATCCTCGAGCGAGCGGCCCTGATCTCGATCCTCCATCCGGAACCAGAACTCCTGCTCGAGCTGGATCGTCCGCTGGCCGGTCTGCACGCGAACGAGCTGGCCGAGCGGGTAGGGCCAATTCAGCGTGAACCCGGCCGGCACGACCTCGGCCGATGGCCGGCCGAACACCACCTTGATGCCCGCCTCGCCGGCCCCGACCGTGCGGAAGCCGCTCAGGCCGTAGATCACCAACAAGCCAACAATGGCGAACTGGAGTACGCGGTACATCGTGCGGAAGGCCGCCGCGAGTGACTCATTCGCGGCGTGCATGTCGTTGATGGCCTGCTCACCGCCGCCGCTCTCCGAGCGCAAGCGCACCGACGCCTCGCGGCCGGTGGCCTTCGCCGAGGCCTCCTCGCGGAGCGCGGGCAGCATGGACTCCAGCGAGTCGCGTCCGCCCGCGGGATCGCCGTTCTGGTTGCTTCCGCCGGTATCACTCATCGCCACGCCCCTGCGACTCGGAGCCGTCCGAAGAACCCGTGAAGATCGCGGTGCCGGGGATCTCGCCGGGCTCGACCGCCTGGAACAGCTCGGGATCGAGCAGGTTCAAGCCGGGCGTGTCGGTCGAGAACAGGAGCGTTGCCCGGCTGAACATCGCGTCCTCGAGAAGCTCAAGGTTCTTTAGGTAGATCGCCAGCCCTGGCACCTCGGTCATCTGGGCGAGGTAGCGGGCGGCTTCCTCATCGCCACGGGCCCGGATCTGGCGAGCACGCCCCTGCGCGAATTCGAGGATCGTCGCGGCGTTGCTCTCGGCCGTTGAGCGGATCTGGAGCGCCTCGCTCTGGCCGCGCTCCTGGAGGCCGGTCACGATGCGGGCACGATCCTGACGCATGCGCTCGAGGGCGGCCTCGCTGGTGGTCTGCGGCAGGCTGGTCCGGGCGATGCCCGCGGTTACGACCTCGATGCCAAAGGCGCGCTCGCCCTGGCCCTCGAGTGTCGCCTGCATTTGCGCGAGCACGCGGCCTTCGAGTTCCTCGAGCCGTGATGCGCCCTCGACGGGCGTGAAGAGCTCGCTCATGCTGTACGCGCTGATCTCCGACATCGAGCTCCGCAGCGTGTCCTCGACGAGCGTGGCCGCCGCCCGATAGTGGTCGGCCGCACGCGTTCCCGCGTTGCTGAAGCGGCGGTAGAACGTGCCGACCTCTTCGGGCTTGACGCGCCAGATGGCGAACGCGCCGACGATCAGCTGGCGGTCATCACGCGTCTGGTACGTCTCGATGCGAGCCTGGGACAGGCGGTTCGTCGTCTCGTACTTGGTCACACCCTCGACCGGGTAGAACCACTTGAACCGCAGACCCGGCTCGGTGGCCTCCGTCTGGACGTCGCCGAATCGGGTCACAACCGCCGCCTCGGTGAACCGCACCGTGTAGGTCATCGCGTAGACCAGCAGCACGACGATGAACAAGAACGCCACAGCGGACGTCAGGATGAACTTCTGCTTCGGCATTTCGCAATACCTTCCTGCTGACTGGGGCCACTGATGGGCCGTCCATACATCGTGCGTTGATCACTCACCGCCAGACGACTGGAAGTCGTCTTCGAGCATGCTTGTTGATTGCCGACCGTGCTTGAGGTCGACCTGCATCGAAACGTCTTGGCCACCGGGCACGATCGTGAGCCGCTTGCCTTGCAACGCCTCAAAGAACCGGTCGAGATACAGCTGGGCCCTGAAGTACGGCCGATTCGCGCGATCCGAGGCGGCTTGGCCGATCGCCAGTTGCGCCTCGCCCCACTGCCCCATGTGCCGCTGCCACCGCTCGGCCTGGGCCATCGCGATCAGCGATGCGGCCTCGCCGCCGGCTTCGGCCAGGAGGGCATCGATCGTCAGTTCCTGGGCTCGGATCTCCGCTTCGAGGTCCTCGTCGTCCGGCCCCGGTTGGCGCTGGGCCTGGAGCGCGTCGAGAGCCTCGATCTCCGCGACGATCTCGTCGGCCAGCTCCACGGATCCGACGACCTCCGTCAGCGTCCGGATCGCGTCGGCCTCGGCCGCGTTGAGCTGGGCCTGGTACTTCTGCTCCTGCTCCACGACCTGCTCGAACTGCAGCTGTACCGACGATGGCGGCGCCACCCCCGACACACCGACCGAGAGGATGCGAACGACGGGCTCGCCGTTCTGCTTGGGGTTGATCGCGACGAACTCGGCCTCGAGCCTCTCGCGGATCTCCTCTGCCATCGACGCCCGCTTCGGCCCGAGCAACTCGTCGACGCGCGAGCGGACGAGGTACCGCATGACGACCTTCTGGGTCACGCGGTGGAACATGTCCAGGTGCGCAGCATCCTGGGTCAGGAGCTCCCATGCCTCGACGTCGTCGATCGTGTAGCGAATGGGCACCTCGACACGCATGAGGCTGAGGTCTCGGCCCACCTCCGCGTCCGACAGCACCTCGAACTGGTCGAGCGCCGGCTGCACCAGCATCGTGGACTCGTCCTCGGTCATCAGGTTCGACCACAGGAACGCCTCGTTCTCGAGCGACCGCGGCGCGCTCGCGCCCATGATCTCTCGGACGGCACCGGTCGAGAAGCCGGTCAGTCGAGGCACGCGCTCCTCGTCGTAGTCGTAGAAGCCGGGGACCTCGATGCGGTCGATCGGCCACGGCAGCTTGAATCGCAAGCCGGGCTGGACGTTCGCCTCCACGATGCGGCCGAAGCGTGTGTGGATCCCCACCTGGTCGGGCTTGACGACCACGAACGCGGACATGGCCCAGAACACCAGGCCGGCGAACAACACGAGCACCCACGCCCGCCGCGTCAGGAGCTGGTACATCCAGCTGCGCGACACCTCGTAGCCAAACTGGTAGTCGATGGCGCCGCTGACCGACTCGGCGACGACCTCGGGCGAGGCAACCGGGCCGAGCAGTCGCGAGGCGAACGGCGGGCGGAACCCCTCGTCGGGCTTCCGCGGCCGATAGAGCTCGAGCAGGAAGTTCAGGACGGCTTCGGCACCAAAGACGACGAGCAGGATCGGCGACACGTACAGCATCGCCCGGATGACCTCATCGGCGCCCAACTGATCGACGATGTGGCCGACACCCAAGAGCAGACCGAAGACCGCAGTGCCGGCGGCGACGGTCGCGCCGCCTTGCAACGCCTGCCACGCCGGCCGCTTGGCCATGCCGGCCGTGTAGCGGCTGAACATGAATCCGATGACCGCGACCGCGAGGCCGAGCGTCAAGCCAACGAGCTCGAACTGCGGCGCGACGAACTCATCGGGATTGGCCATCTCCCGGCCGGGACCAATCCGCAGCGAGCCGGCGAGGATCAACGCGGCGGCAAACGCGAGCCCAACTGCGGGAACGGCGATGGTCCGGATGAGCTTGAGCCGCCGCCCGGCAACACGCAGCCCGCCCTCGGCTTCATCGAACACCGAGCTCGTTGCTGCATCGGTCGCGGCGAACGCCTCGGCTTCCATTGCTTCGATGCGTTCTCGCCGGTGCTGGTCGAAGAGGATCAGCAGCACGATCCATGGGAAGACGCCCACGAGGGCGAAGATGGCCCCTGTAACCGCGGTCGGCTCCCGGCCGACGATGCCGTACAAGAGCAGCCCCACGCCAAACACGCCCTGGAAGACCAGACCGAGAATGCTGTGATTCGCCGCACGCCGATAGGTGTTGAAGTCGCCCGACATGCAAAGACTCCGAAGCCGCACGGTGTCGCCCAGACTCAGGCCGAGGGAGCGCTACGGCTACCGCGAGCCCACCGCACCCCAAGACCGCCCATTCTCGCACGCGGAAGGTAGGTGATCTACCCCACAGCGGGCGATTCCGATGCTCTCCTCATTCCTCCGTCGGCGCAGCCAACCCCAGAAAGACGTGGGTCGGCAATCGGCAGCTACGCCGGCCCGGCCGCAGGGTTCGAGACGGGTGGCAAGAAAATCGCCCAACAGACCGACCCCAGAGGCCACACGCGGCGAATCATTGCCTCGCGTCCCTGCCGCTCGCCGAGCCGCGCTCCACTCCGCCGCACTCACGAGGACCAAAGAAGGACCATGCTGAGCCAGATCCTCACCATTGCTCGCAATACCTTCGTCGAGAGCGTCCGCCAGCCGGTGCTGATCCTGCTCATCTTGGCCAGCGGGCTCCTGCAGGCCTTCAATACGTGGACCGCGGCCTTCAGCATGGGTCGGACCAGTTCGGCTGAGGTCTACGGCGACAACAAACTCTTGCTGGACGTAGGTTTAGCCACCATCTTCGGGGCCGGCGTCGTCATGGCGGCATTCCTGGCCACGGCCGTTGTGTCCAGCGAGATCGAACGCAAGACCATGCTCACGGTGGTCAGCAAGCCCATCTCTCGGGCGTGGGTCGTCCTCGGCAAGTACCTGGGCGTGGCCGGTGCGTTGACCGGTGCCACGATTGTCATGCTCGTCTTCCTGCTCATGGCCATCCGCCATGGGGTGATGACCACAGCAGCCGACAACCTCGACATGCCCGTGGTCCTGTTCGGCTTTGGTGCCGTCATCGGGTCCCTCGTGCTGGCCGCCGCCGCCAACTACATGTACGGCTGGTCGTTCAACCAGACGGCGGCCACGGCCATGCTTCCGCTGGTGCTCCTCGCCTACTTGGGCGTCTTGCTCTTCTCGAAGGACTGGGAGCCCCAGCCGTTACGGACCGATCTGCCGGTCAAGATCGTGGTCGCCTGCCTGGCGATGGTCTTCGCGATCCTGGTCTTGGCATCCGTGGCGACGGCGGCCTCGACCCGCCTCGGCCAGGTCATGACCATCGTGATCTGCGCGGGCGTGTTCGTCGGCGGATTGCTCTCGAACTACTTCCTGGGTCGGCAGGCCTTCAACAACGAGATCGTCGGCGTGGTGCTCGAGACCCGCATGCTTGAGACCAGCAATCCAGATCCATCAACGCGCGGGGCCATCATGGAGGTCACGCTCCGCGAACTGCCGCGCGAGGAAATCGAGGTTGGCGACCCGTTCTACTTCGGGCCCAACCCAAACGGGGTCGCGCTGACCTCCACGAACTTCCAGCCGTTCGAGGGCGACTTCTCGGACACGCCGCGGCTGTTCGATCCCGGCTCACCCAGCGGCCTCATGGTCCGAGGGATCGATGAAAAGACGCTTGAGGTCATGAATATCGGGCGAGATCCGCTCCCGCTAGCCCGCTTGCCCGAGCGCGACGACTTCGTGTTCATCACCCCCACGACAGTGCAGCCTGTGTCGGCGACGCTGTGGGCTGTGGTCCCGAACATGCACTATTACTGGCTGCTCGATGCGGTGACCCAGAACCGAGACATTCCGGCTGGCCACCTGGCACGGATCGCGATCTACGCCGTGCTCCAGATCGCCGCGTTCCTGGCGCTCGCCGTCGCGCTGTTCCAGCGGCGTGACGTTGGATAGTAGGGATGTCCCTAGCATCCCTGATTCGCTGAAATACGTATTCTCTCTTCGTAGAAAACCGACTAAACTCTCATACGCAGGGCGTGCTTTCGGATATCATCGCGGCCCTGCGACCCCCGCTCGGGGGCACGAACAAACGACCGAACTTCGGAGGCGGTACATGTCATCCCTACTCGACGGCATCGACGTTGGCGATTCCGGAGGCTCGAAGAAGAAGTCTTCCGGCGGCCCGGACCCCAAGGTCATTAAGGGCGTCATCGCGGGCGTCCTTTTCTTGGTGGCTGGCGCTGTGCTCGCCATGCAATTCGGCTTGATTCCTTCGCCATTCGGCGGGAGCACCCGCGACGGTGACGGCAACGTCATCGAGTATCAGCCCCAAGTCCAGACCGAGGCTGAGAAGAAGGAGCGCATGGAGCGCCTCCAGCGCGAGGAAGAAGAGTACATCCGCCGCGGCGGTGTTGTTGGCGGGGCCTGAGCCACCTCGCGTTCAGTCGAGCCAAACAGCACGGAGCAATAGCAGGCCGCTGAGGGGGGACCTCCAGCGGCCGTTTTATCGTGGTTGCCAAATGGAGCGCGGCGGAGGCGACAGCGCCCTGCTACTGCCCCATCGTGTTGAATGCGAGGCTGGAACCCTCACTCGTCCTCGCTGTTCTCCGCATCCATGTCGCCCAATTGGCGGAAGCACGCCTCGTAGCCGAGCAGCACCAAAGCAACGTCGTCGACGGTCTTCGCGTCAGTCATCGCATCGGCGGGCATCGAGACGGGGGTGCGGAACACGAAGAGCATGTCGTCCGAGCGGAAGTGCTCGAAAGACGGCCGAGCGCCCTCATAGCCGAGCTCGACCATCTCCTCCTCCAGCAGTTCGTCGAGCTTGTCCCCCGTGTGCACCAAGTCGGCCTCGATGGACTCGCTCTGCCAGCGGTCGCTCATCTCAAGGCTGACCCAGACGCGGCCGCCGTCCCAGCACACCCGATACCACGCGTCCTCGGCCGAGCCGTCGGCCTTGCACTCCAGGCGACCATCGAGCACGGCACACTCGCCAAAGACCCCGGCGGAGTCCGCACGATCCCGCAACTGCTCGAGCAAGGCGGTGAAGCTCGCGGGTGCGATATCTGGTGTCGAACCTGGCTGGGACATGGATCCTCCACTCGGTGCCCTGAAACGGAATGCTCGGATCGGAATCAGACGTACATCGACCCGGCAAGCAATGGTACGCTCGACAGCCGTTGGATCGGTCGCTATGCTCACCCCGCGCCGGGTTTCCCGGCCTCGCCCCTAGCCCAGGTGGCGGAACTGGCAGACGCGCTACCTTGAGGTGGTAGTCCCGGCAACGGGGTGGAGGTTCGAGTCCTCTCCTGGGCATTTCCCTCGGCGACTTAGGTCGTCTCCCACCATTCCATCCAAGCTCAACAAGCCGTGCCGATCGGCCGATTCTCCTGGTGGTTTTACCAAACCCCATCCGCGGCCATGCCGTGAGGAGAAGCTCGGTGCGCATTCTGATCGTGGATGACTCGAAGTTCATGCGTTCGGCCCTGAAGCGAGTGCTCCAGGCGGATCCCAAGATCACCGTGGTCGGCGAGGCCCAGGACGGTCGCGAGGCGATCAAGCAGGCTCGCACGCTGAAGCCCGACGTCGTCACGCTGGACGTGGAAATGCCCGTCCTCGATGGAATCGGCGCCCTGGAGGAGATCGTCAAGCTCCCCGATGCGCCCGCGGTGCTCATGTGCTCGAGCCTGACCGCCGAGGGCAGCGATGCCGCCCTGCGGGCGCTCGCTGCGGGCGCGGCGGATGTCATCGCCAAGGCACCACCCGGCTCGGGCATGGGCAACATGGGCCCCGAGCTCATCGAGAAGGTGCTGGCTATCGGACAGAGCGCCCGGCGCCGCCGCACGCTCAAGGCATCGAGCACGCAAGCCGCAACCGCGGGGTCGATCAAGCGTCCGGATTCCGCGAGCATCTGGCGAGATCTCAAGCCGACGCTCCTGGTCATCGGGTCGTCAACCGGCGGGCCCCCGGTGCTGGAGCAACTCCTCATGGCGCTCAAGCCCGGCTTTCGCATGCCCGTGGTCGTCGCCCAGCACATGCCACGCCCCTTCACCGAGCGCATGTCCAGCAGGCTGCGCGAGGTTACCGGGCTCGATGTGCGCCACGTCGAGGGCCGCACAACATGTGAGCGCGGCGTCGTGTACATCGCGCCGGGCGGCACCCACACGCACATGAAGCGCAGCCCGGCCGGCTCGATCATCCTCACGACCAGCGACGAGCCGGTGGAACACCTCTACAAGCCGAGTGTCGATGTGCTCTTCAGCGGTGCGGCCAAGGTCGCCGGCTCGGGCGCGCTGGGCATCATGCTCACCGGCATGGGCCGAGATGGAGCCGACGGCGCTGAGGAGATGGTCAAGGCCGGCGGCAGCGTGCTGACGCAGTCGGAAGCCAGCTGCGTGGTGTATGGCATGCCCAAGGCGGTAGACGATCTGGGCATCAGCTCGGCCTCGCTGGACCCCAGCGGCCTTGCCGACACGCTGGGTGCTATCGGACTTCGTTCCGCGGCCTAGCTCGCACACTTCGCACGACGCGACTGAACGCGCGCCCGCAGCGGGTCGATAAGCAGGGATCGAGGCGGCATCGTGCCGGCCTTTGACGCGTGAGTCCATCGGAAACCAACTCTGGAGCCACCGCGATGACAACTGCGACCCCGACCGCCACCGACGACGCGACTCAGCTCGGCGACAGCCTGCAGCTGGTCACCTTCGAGATCGCCGAGGAGGAGTTTGCCGTCGACATCCTCGCCGTGCAAGAGATCAACCGGATGATGGATCTCACCCGTGTGCCGCAGGCGCCGCCCGAGATCGAGGGCGTGATCAACCTGCGTGGCAAGATCATCCCGGTGATGGACCTCCGCCAGCGTTTCGGCCTGGAAACGCGCGAGCGAGACGACCAGACCCGCATCATCGTCGTCGAGGTCGACGGCCGGGTCATCGGCTTCATCGTCGACCGCGTCCGTCAGGTGCTGCCCATCAGCCGCTCGATCGTGGAGCCGGCCCCCGACATGGTCGCGACCATCGACTCCCAGTTCATCTCGGGCGTTGGCAAGCTGCCCGACCGGCTGCTGATCCTGCTCGACCTCGACCACCTGCTCAGCGGGCAGCTGGCCGAAGCCATCGACAACGTCACCGAATCCATGCAGGCCTAAGCCTGACCGCACGGGCCCAGCCCAGAAACCGAGGCGCACACCATGCCATCCACCGCATCGATGCCAAAGCTCAACGAGTCGGAGTTCGAGGCGCTCGCGAAGATCATCTACGACCGCTCTGGCATCCGCTTCCAGGTGAATCGGCGGTACGTGCTCGAGTCTCGGCTCGGTCACCGCTTGCGTGAGCTCGAGCTCGAGAGTTTCGATCAGTACGTGGCGTTGCTCAGCATGGGCCCGTACCAGAACGACGAGTTCCAGGAGATGTTCAACCGCATCACCATCAACGAGACCAGCTTCTTCCGCCACGACGCCCAGCTCGAGGTCTTCGAGCGTGTCGTTCTCGGCGAGATGCTCGAGGCCCGAAAGAACACCAAGCGCCTGAGGATCTGGTCCGCGGCGTGCTCGTCGGGCGAGGAGCCCCACACGCTGGCGATGATGGTGCACCGGACGTTAGGCGTTCGCCTGGCGGACTGGCACATCGAGATCCTGGGCACGGACATCTCCGAGCGCTGCCTCGACATCGCCGGCAGCGGAACGTACAGCGATTACGCCGTCCGCACAACACCCGACCTCATCAAGCGCAAGTACTTCACGCAGAAGGGCAACCAGTGGGTTCTCAGCGATGAGATCCGCCAGATGGTCGGCTTCGAGCTGCACAACCTCAAGGACCGGATGGCCGCCAAGCGCCACGGCACTTGGGACATCATCTTCTGTCGCAACGCGATGATCTACTTCGACGACGACATGAAGAAGCAGGTGCTGCGGACCTTCCACGACCAGCTCGCCGAAGACGGCACGCTGTTCATCGGTCACTCCGAGATCGTTCGCCCCGAGGACGCGCCCTTCGTGGCACGCTCGGAGCGGAGTGGGTTCTGCTATCGCAAGGCCTGAACGCCAAGGGCAGGAGAAGAAAAGTGCAGATCGGCGGCTTCGACTCAGAGATCATCCAGGACTTCCTCACCGAATCTGGCGAGCTTCTCGAGCAACTCGAGGGCGATCTGGTTTCGCTCGAGCAGGCGTGCGATGACCTCGACCTTATCAATACGATCTTCCGTGCGCTCCACACGATCAAGTGGAGTGCCTCGTTCCTGGCGCTGACGCCGCTGGTCGCGATTGCGCACGCCTCCGAGACTGCGCTAAACGCGGCACGGAGCGGCAAGCTCTCCATCACACCCGAGGTGATGGACGATCTCTTGGCCGCCACGGACGCGCTTCGCACCCAGTTTGACGAACTCAACGCGGGCAACACGGATCTCACCGAGGCCGATCCGACGCTGGTCGATCGCCTGGCCAACCTGGGTTCGGGCGATCCGGAAGAAGCCGAGGCCGAGTCGGTATCGGCTGACGTCTCGTCGGCGAGCGACTCGGGCAACGGCTACACGACCGAGCCGCTCGACCTGCCGGACAACAAGGCCGCACTTCTCGACTTCCTTGTCGACGACGTCCAAACCAGCCTGAAGCACCTGGCCGAGGCGATCGACAAGCTCGAGCACGGGGCAGACGCCGCGTTCGCGGAGATCGGTGGGATCGGCAGCGAGCTGTGCAAGGCCGTCGATTTCTTCGACTTCCAGGACATGACGGATCTGGCCCGGGTGATCGAGGAGGCCGGCGAGCACGGCGCGAACACCCTCGCGGCGGCGTACGACCAGTTCCTCCCCCGATTCCGGACCGCCCTGTACGTGCTGGGAGACCAAGCCGAGGCCCTGGCCTCCGGCGAGCGCCACATCTGGCAGGTCGAGACGCTCTGCGAGCGCATCCGCGTGCTCGTTGATGGCGGCAGCATCGAATCCGAGGACCAGCTCCCCGCCAACGCGTCGGTGAAGGACACGATGGCAGTCGACGGAATCCTGGGATCCTCAGACACCGAGAGCGCCGCGACGCCACAAGAGCCCGAGGCCACCGCCCCGGCCGAGACAACAACGCCAGCGGAACCCGCATCCACCGAGCCCGCCGTCGCGGCAGATCCCACGCCCGCTCCCAAGGACTCCAAGCCCGAGCCGAAGAAGGCCGAGGGCAAGGAGTCGGGCGGACGCCCGGTCGTGGAGCAGACCGTCCGAGTCGAGGTCGGTCGCCTCGAGACGCTGATGAACCTCGTCGGCGAACTTGTGCTCCAGAAGAACCGCATCGGCGCGCTCTCTCGCCAGGCCGACGAATCGCTCGCGCAGCACGCCGACCAGGAACTCGGCGAGCACCTGATCGGCGCCTCGGCCGCGCTCGATCGCGTGGCGGGTGACATCCAGGTCGCCGTCATGCGCACGCGCATGCAGCCGCTGGACAAGCTCTTCGGCAAGTACCCAAGGCTCATCCGCGACCTGGCGGGCAAGACCAACAAGAAGATCCGCCTCGTCGTCGAGGGCGGCGACACCGAGGTCGATAAGTCTGTCATCGAAGAGCTCGGCGACCCGCTCGTGCACATCCTGCGCAACAGCGGCGACCACGGCATCGAGATGCCCGACGTCCGTGCTGCGGCGGGCAAGCCCGAAGAGGGCACCATCCGCCTGACCGCGAGCCACGAGGGCTCCTTCGTGCAAGTGCAGATTGCCGACGATGGCAAGGGCCTCGACCGCGAGGTCATCGGCGCCAAGGCCGTCGAGCGCGGCTTGGCGACAGAAGCCGAGATCGCCAGCAAGACCGACAGCGAAGTCTTCCGCTACATCCTCGAAGCCGGATTCTCCACGGCCGACCAGGTCAGCGACCTGTCGGGCCGCGGCGTGGGCATGGACGTCGTGCGCACAAACATCGAAAAGCTCAAGGGCACGCTGTCGATCGACAGCGAGAAGGGCAAGGGCACGACACTCACCGTCGCCATCCCGCTGACGATCGCCATCATGCAGGCCATGATGGTGCGCGTCGGCTCGGAGCGGTACGCCGTTCCGCTGTCCAACATCGTCGAGATCGTCCGCCCCACCGACGAGCAGCTCTCGACCATCCGCGAGCACCCCGTCATGCGTTTGCGCGACGACGTGCTGCCGCTCATCCAGGCGAACAACATCTTCGATGTGCCCGACGGCCAGCGCGAGGACGCGCCGTTCGCCGTGGTCATGCACAGCGGACATCGCCGCCTGGGCCTGATGGTCAGCGAGCTCATCGGCCAGCGCGAGATCGTGGTCAAGCCACTCGGCGAGATGCACGACGAGCCCAGCGCCGTCAGCGGTGCCACCGTCCGCGAAGACGGCGGCGTGTCGCTGATCGTCGACGTGATCGAGCTGTTCCGGATCGCGAAGAGCCGCGGGTTCTGACTCACCCAATGGAGCAACGCCCGGCCTGCGTCCAGACCGGGCAAGTACCGGGCTCGAATCAGTTCGTTGCCATTTGATGGTAGAAATGGCGTCCGCTTAAGCTCTTTGGCGTGAGCTCACTTGTGTCAGTGCCTAATTGGAGCTGTCATAAACAGCCTGACGCGCTTTCTCTTTGAGTCGGGCGTACATATACACAGACGAATTAGCTCGTGCGTGCTTAGAAGGCTGTCAATTGCTCCTAGCACAGAATTCAAGACATGGCGGCAGCCGATCGGGCCAACGATTCCATGCACCGTGAGTGTGTCTCGTGCAACAACCTAGTCCCGATCGCTAGCCGACCCATTCGGGAGCAAAGAGTGACCACGAAGCCCGAACGTACTCAGCAAGGAGGTCTATGGGTGTTAAACCCCCAGGCCTTGGTGTGTGGGGTTTGTGGCGCTGTGATCGCGATATCCATGCAAGCGTGGTGGCAGCATGATGTGCTTTCGAAGAATGTACCCATCCCGATTTCAGGTATGGTTCTGCCTCCACCCTTTTGGAGCGCGATATCTCTCTTTATGCTCTGGATGACGATCTCGATTGCCAGGCGGGGACGAAACGGGCTCATTGCTGCCTTGTTGCTATTGCTCATATGCCTTACCGCGCTCGCTATCTCCATCTACTACTTCGTCGACTATGCCAATCGCATTTGATACCCGAGGCGCACGCGCGACCGAAGCACAAGTACAAACCGAATCAGGCATGACAGTGCCCACGACACAAAAAAAGCAACGCCCGGCCTGCGTCCAGACCGGGCGTGCGGAGGGCTGCAATCAGTTGGTTGCAATGGTGCGCTCATGCCTTTCGGCGTGAGAGCCCTGGGTGTGTCGCTTACTCGGAGCTCTCGTCGCCGGCCGAGCGGGCGAGCATTTCCTTGAGGTAGCGGTTCTCGCGGCGGGTGGCCTCGAGATCGAACACGAGGTACTTCACGCTCAGGCGCAGGTAGTCGAGGGACTCCTGCATCTCGCCGATGGCCTTCTTCACGCGGTCATGGCGGCCCTTGGTCTCGTCCGCCAGCTTGCGGAGGCGATCGCGCTCGCCCTCGGGCATGTCGTTGATCTTGGTGAGCAGTTCGCCCAGGCGTGCGTGGAAGTCGCGATCGTTCATGGCTGCCTCCGATTCTCTGTTTCTTGAGCTGTCCGCCCCCGCGGCCTTGTGGGGACAAGTACAACCGCCGCGCCCAAAGCGGGCCGGCGTGCCAGAAAACTGCAATGGTCCAATAAAAAACGCCCCAGGGCTGCCTAGGGCGGATTCTCGGTCCATCTGTGCGGATCGGCGAAACTGGGCAAGGCCGGACGCTGGTGCGGGCCGTTGCCCGGGCTCAACGGCGGGCGTTGCGTCCGCGCAACACGGACTGGGCGTCGTCGGGCATCTGCAACGCGATGCGGCGGAACTCGGCCTCGTTCTCCTGCTTCATCTGGCGGCCCAGCGACCACAGGTGCTCCTCGAGCGAGCGGCGGAAGCGGGCGAAGGCGTCCTCGATCTCGTGGCGGGGCAGGGCCGATAACGGATCGACCAGCCCCGTCTGCGTGGCCGCCCAGTCGATGAGCGAGCCGCCGCGGCCGTTGAAGCGGAACATGGCCCCAGTCTCACGGAATCGGTCGGCGTTGCTTCGCAGCGGGTCCCGCAGCGGCTGGGGCAGCGTGGTCATCCGCTCGTTGAGGGCGGCGGGGTCCATGTTGACCGGGCCGTCCTCGTCGTGGGTGAGCGAGGGCGAGTCGATGACCTCGCGCACGCCGGCCCGGGCGAAGCGGATGCGGACCTTCCTGGTCGGCTCGTTGTCGACGATGGTGGAGATAACCGAGAGCACCTCGCCGTGCCCCCACTCGGGCCTCGTCGCGAGGCGGACCCGATCGCCCTTCTTGACTTCGATCACGCTGCTCGACACCCCCGCCTCCTTGCCGCTGGTGGGTTCGCTTGGCCAAGTTTCGTTCGATATCGCGTCCTGCTTGGGCTGGTTGCCCGGCCGCGTTGAGCCGATGGTAGCGGCCCGCCCGACTAGGGACAGGCCTAGACTTGCTCTCGCGTTGATGGAAAGCCGATCACGCGTCCGGCCGTCCGGACGCGGGCTGCCCCCGTCTCGTTATTGGAGCCCCCACGCCCATGATCGAAGCCCTCAAGAGCAACGAGATCGCCGAGAAGGTCGGCGGCCGCTTCAAGCTGACCGTGCTCATCCAGCGCCGGCTCGTCGAGCTGCTCGACGGCTCGCGCCCGCTGGTCGACCGCAACGGCCGCAGCGACCTCGAGGTTGTGATCGAGGAGATCATGCAGGACAAGATCACGCTGGAGTGGATCGAGCCGATGGCGGCCGAAGAGCTGCCGCCCGCGCCGACGCGCTCGCAAGAGGCGCTGCTCTAACACCCCATCGCGATGGCTGACGCACCGACTCCCGATCTCGCCGGCCGCCGCGTGCTCGTCGGCGTGACGGGTGGGATCGCCGCGTACAAGACCGCCACCGTTGTCAGCCGCCTGAGCCAGCGCGGCTGCGATGTTCGCGTTGCCATGACCGAGGCGGCCGCGAAGTTCGTGACGCCGCTGACGTTCGAGGCGCTGAGCGGGCACCCGGTTGTGACTGGCATCTGGGGCCATCACGACCCGGGCGACGTGCAGCACATCAACCTTGCCGACCGAACCGAGGTCGCGCTGATCGCGCCGTGCTCGATGGACTGCCTCGCGCGTTTGGCGCACGGGCACGCGAGCGATCCGGTGACGCTGATCTTGAGCGCGATCGATCGAACGAACACGACGGTGCTTCTCGCGCCCTCAATGAACAGCGTGATGCTGGCGCAGCCGACCACGCAGCGGAATCTTGCGCAGCTGCGTGACGACGGGTACCACGTGCTCGACGCCGAGAGCGGCTGGCAGGCGTGCCGGCATGTCGGGCCGGGGCGATTGCCCGAGCCCGAGACGCTGATCGAGGTGGTCGCCGAGGCGTTGCACCGCGGCTAGATCGCGATCGGTGATGCGGGCGGTCTCCCTTCGAGCACTGGAACCAAGAGTTCTGCCAGGCCCTGGGGGAAGAAGGTCTCGCCGGATCTCGCGATGTCATCGAGCGCCCACCAGCGCATGTCGATGATTGGCTCGTCCGTGCTGTTGTGCAGTGTGGCGTGTGCCTGGATGCGCGAGACGAAGTACCGTTCGTGGAAGTGCTTCAGTTCGCCGCTGTGCATGAGCTCGTGATCGCGCGTCCAGATCCACGGAAGATCGCCCGCGAGCTCGATCCCGGTTTCTTCTGCGATCTCACGAATGATGGCCGCCTCGAATGTCTCGCCTTCGTGCACGCCACCGCACGGTGGCACCCAGAACGACATCGGCCCGGTGAGCTTGGGGTCCGATGGTGTCTGCTCGTGGTACTTGACCAGCAGCACGCGGTCGTGCTCGTCGATGAGGATGACGCGCGCGGTGTTGCGCGTGCGCATGCTCAGTCTTCGCTCTCGCTTGCGCCGGCGGGCTCGCCCCGATCGATGGGCCCGGCGTAGATCACGATGTCGCCACGGCCCCGGTCTTCCTCGGCCAGCTCATCGCTCCAGCTATCGACGATCACGATCGTGAGAACATCGGCGCCAGGCCTGGTGCGGCGGATGTACTCGACCGTGGCGCCGTCGAAACCGACGTGGAAGCGGCCGATGACGAGCGCGACGGGTTCATGGCCGGCCTTGAGCGCGTCGGCGACGCTGTCGGCCATCGTTGCGTCCCACACGAGCTGGGCGCGGAGGAAGTCCATCACGCTCATGCCCGGCCGCGGCTCGCTGGCGCCTTCCTTGCCCGAGCCACTGGCGGATCGCATGCCGCCCATGATCTCCACGAAGCGCGCGCGGTAGGCCTCGGGCCCGTGTTCGGTCGGTGGCAGCTCGAACGTGGCTTGCTGCGCGGGCGACATCGCCCGAAGGCGGTCGTAGCCCTCCGTGCGCGCCAGGCGGACATAACGACGCGGCGCGTTTGCAGCGATGACCACGCCGCCGGCCTCCTTGGTCGCGTTGAACATCGCCTGGTGCGCGTCGGGGAAGTTCGACGCGCTGCGGCCCGCGTCCTTGATGAACGTCTCTTTGTCGATCATGCCGCCGAGGTACTCGTCGATGGCCAGCTGCTGGTCGCGCTCGAAGAACTCGAGGAGCAGGGCAGGAGTCTCGTCGCGGTCACGAACACGGAGCATGTCCTCCCAGATGGCGGCGGCGACGGGCAGACCGACGGGGTGGCCGTGGAGTTCGCCGAAGACGACGACGTCGGCACGCTTGACCTTTTCAAACACATCCCGGTTGTGCAGCTTTTCTCCGGATTGACCGTCAAAGAAGCGGGCGTCGGGATGCGATTTGGCTGCGGCCTGCATCGAACTCGGTGGGATCGGGGAGCCATACGGGCCGATCGTGCAACCTCCGCCAATCGCGGCGACTCCCGCCAGTACACACGCGAAGAACATACGAGTAAGCAGTGACATGCAATCTCCCTGCGTAAACCAATAGGGCGAGGCCCGGATGCGTCGTCCTGTTCTATGCTCCCGATTCGCCCTCAGCCGGGCCCACCGCCCGATCGCCGGAGTTCCCGCCCTTGGACGCCACCTTTTACGCCGGCTTCGCCGCCGGGCTGGTCACCAGCCTGCTGTGGGCGCTCACAAGCCTGTGCTTTGCGGCTGGCGGGCGGCGGATCGGGCCGACGCTGGTCAACGGGCTGCGGCTGTACGTCGCCATCGTGCTGCTGACGCTGATGGTGTTCTTCACGAGCGGCGACTGGTGGCCGGCTCTGAACGATCGCCAGCTCTTGCTGCTCGCGCTGTCCTCGCTCATCGGCATCGTCATCGGCGACCAGGCGCTGTTCACGGCGTTCGTCGACATCGGGCCGCGGCTGAGCCTGCTGCTCATGAGCACGGCCCCGATCTGGGCGGCCGTGCTTGGGTGGATGGTGCTGGGTGAGACGCTGGCCTGGCCGGCCATGATCGGCATCGCCGTCACCATTGGCGGCGTTGCCTGGGTCATCATGGAAAGGAGGTCGGTGAAGGCCGACGAGCAAGAACACCCCCACCGTTTGCGCGGCATTGTGCTCGCGCTCATCGGCTCGATGTGCCAGGGCGGCGGGCTGCTCATCAGCAAGGCGGGCATGGGCCACGGCTGGATGCCCGAGGAGGACCACGTCGGCCCGCTCGCGGCCACGCAGGTCCGCATCGCGGTGGCGATCCTGTGTATGACGCCCGTGCTGCTGGTTCGGTGGCGGATCCAGTCCCAGCGGCAGGCGCTGCCGATCCCGAAGCGGACACTGAAGATCGGGCTGGCCTTCACGGCGCTTGGCGCGTTCGTCGGCCCGTTCCTGGGCATGTGGATGAGCCTAGTGACCGCCGACCTGACGCCGGTGGCCGTCGCACAGACGCTGTGCTCGCTGGCCCCGGTCATGATCCTCCCGATGGTCGCGATACAGGGCGAGAAGGTGTCGCCTCGGGCGGTGCTTGGGGCGTTCGTTGCGGTCTGCGGCGTGGCGATCCTGGCCCTGCTGCCGGCGGTCTTGGACAGCGATGGGCCAGAATCGCCAGAATCTTCGGAAACCGGGCGTGAGTCGGCCGCTGGATCGTCGCTCCAAGGGGCATGGTCGCCCACAGAACCCCGCCAGCCCGCCTGAAAAGCCAGGATCATGCGGGGAATCCGCCCCACCTCGGT
Source organism: uncultured Phycisphaeraceae bacterium (assembly GCA_937899905.1). GTDB lineage: Bacteria > Planctomycetota > Phycisphaerae > Phycisphaerales > UBA1924 > JAHCJI01. The sequence goes on along the minus strand of CALCCF010000073.1, from coordinate 11,593 downwards.
TACAATCGGCTTCGGCACAACACCGGGGGACTCCGTGCCATGGCGACCGAAACGAACAACCACGCACCACCACACGACGCGGACCCGAACGAAGCGGCGCTCGCCAAGGCGATCCGCGGAGACCGTGCGGCCCTCGTGCAATTGCTCGAGGGGCTCGCACCCGCGTTGCGCATCCGGCTTGACTCGAAGGTTCCCGCGACGCTCCGCACGACCGTCGAGGCCGACGACGTGCTGCAGGTCACCTACATCGAGGTTGTGGGCCGCATCGGCCAATTCAAGACGGGCGGGTACTCGGGATTCCGCGCGTGGGTGAACCGCGTTGCGGAGAACAACCTTCTCGATGCGATCCGTGCCGCGACAGCGGCGAAGCGGCCAGATCCGGCCAAGCGCGCGCACTCGCCGCGCAACGCCGACGACTCGGCGGCAACGCTGATCGATGTGCTCGCAGGCGATAGCAAGGCAACACCGTCACGATTCGTCGCGCGCGGCGAAGCGGTCATGGCTATGGAGCGCATGCTCGCGACATTGCCCGGCGACTACGCCAAGGTCATCCGCCTGTACGATCTGGCGGGGCACGCCGTCGAGGAGGTTGCCAAGGAGATGGGCCGGTCGACGGGGGCGATCTTCATGCTGCGGGCCCGTGCGCACGACCGCTTGCGCGAGGCCATGGGCGACGAGGGCCAGTACTTCTCGCGGCCCGGCGGCTGAACCCGACTCGACACGCTTACTGGGACGCGGCTGATGGACGACACGCCAGACAACGGACCGAACGACGAGGCGACGCCGAGCGACGGCGGTGCGCCCGAGTCGCAGGACAAGCGTGACGAACGCAAGCTGATCGAGGCAGCGCTCGAGGGTGCCGAGCCGGGGAGCGGGTGGCCCGAGAGCTCCAGCGCGTGGTTCGAGGGCGACCAGTTGCCGCCCCACGGCGCGTTTCCTGGGTACGACATCGTCCGGGAGATCCACCGCGGCGGCCAGGGCGTGGTGTATCAGGCGGTGCAGCTCAGCACGCGTCGGCATGTGGCGCTCAAGGTCATGCATTCGGGCCCGTTCATGGGCTCGGCCGGCCGGGCGCGGTTCGAGCGTGAGGTGCAAGTCCTCGGCCAGCTCGACCACCCCAACATCGTGAGTATCCACGACAGCGGCGTGACCAAAGACGGGTCGTGCTACTACGTCATGGATTACATCAGCGGGAAGCCGCTCGATCGCGTCATGAATGACGGGCAGCTGCCGATTCGAGAGGCGCTGCGGCTGTTCGCCAAGATCTGCGAGGCCGTCAATGCGGCACACCTGAAGGGCGTGATCCACCGCGACCTCAAGCCGGGCAACATCCGCATCGACAAGCACGGCGAGCCGATCGTCGTCGACTTTGGCCTCGCAAAGCTGGCGGTGCCGGACCTCGAGGGCGAGGGCAGCGGCCGGCTGATGAGCATGACCGGCCAGTTCATCGGCTCGCTGCCGTGGGCCAGCCCCGAGCAGGCGGACGGCTCGCCGACCAACATCGATGTGCGCACGGATGTGTACTCGCTGGGCGTCATCCTCTATCAGCTGCTCACGAGCAAGTTTCCCTACGAGGTCTTGGGGAACATGCGCGATGTGCTGGACAACATCATGCGTGCGGAGCCGGCGCGCCCCAGCACGATCCGCCGCAAGATCAACGATGAGGTCGAGACCATCGTGCTCAAGGCGCTGGCCAAGCAGCGCGATCGGCGGTACCAGAGCGCCGGCGAGCTCGGCCGGGACGTGCAGCGATTCCTCGAGGGACAACCCATCGAGGCCAAACGTGACAGCGGCTGGTACGTCATTAGCAAGACGCTGCGGCGGTACCGCGGGCCGGTGGCCGTCGGAGCGGGCTCGCTCGTGGCATTGGTCGTGTTCGCGATCGTGATCACCGTGCTGTATCGGGAAGCCGAGGGCGCGCGGGGCATCGCCGAGGACAAGACCGTGGTGGCCGAGAAAGCGCTCCAAGCCGAGGCAGAGCAGCGACAGCTGGCCGAGGCTCGGCTCGAAAATGCCTATGACCTCGCCGGCACGATGGTGACGGAGTACTACGACGCGATCCGCGAGCTCCGTGGGGCAACAGAGGCCAAGGTTGCGCTTGCCGAAAGCGCGGTGGAGACGCTCGACGAGTTGGAGGCCGAAGCAGCGGGCGATCCGCAGCGGCTGCTGCTGATCGGGCGCGGGCGCTTGCGGCTCGGCAATCTGTACGCCGGCCGAGGTGATGTCTCGCGGATTGGTCAGCCGGAGCGGGGTCTCGAGCTGTACTCGCGTGCCTTGGACTTGGCGGATGGGCTGCTTGCGGACGATCCAGGCAGACCCGAAGCTCTGGCCCTCAGAGCACACGCCCAGGCATCGCTTGGACACATCCACCGCTTGATGACCAAGCTCGACGAGTCGGTAACCTCGTATGAGGACAGCCTCGTTTCCTATGACAAGGCGATCGATGCTGCCGAGACAGCCTCCGAAGAAGACGCCAAGCTCCGACTCGCGTACGCCGACACGCTCCTGGAACTTGGCAACACGCTCGTCAATCAGGCCCGACTCGCCGAGGACGCCGACGTTGTCGCTCGCATCCGTTCTCGTGCAGAATCGACCTACGCCAGAGGATTGGCCGCGTTTGACCGGCTCTCTGAGTCGTTGGAGCGCGAGAATGCCGATCGCGCCGTTCTCGGAAGGACGCGAGCGCAGGTGCGACAAGCACTGATGCTCATCCGCGAAAGCGAGCCCGCCGTCGCGGACGGCGCGCAAGCCGACAATGCCATTCGGTCGCTGGAGCGGGCACTCGATCTGCTTGGGCAAGCCGTGGACGAGTTGGCGACGCTCGCGGCAGCGCACCCAGCCAACGCGAGATATCCGGCGGACAAGTGTGTCGCCTACGACGCCTGGGCTCAGGCGCTGCGCCTTCGAGCGCGTATCTGGGAAGCGCACGCAAGTGAGTCGGGAGATGCTCAGGCGATGCTCGCGAGCGCAGAGGCTGACAAAGCACTTGCGATCGAAGTGCTTAGCTCGGCGATCGAAATCGCGCGAAGGATTGTTAACTCGGACGAGTCCGTGGTTACGTCGCATCGAACGCTCTCACAACTGCTCAACAAGCGCGCACGCATCTTCGATTCGGACGGCTCTACAGACCGGGCTGAAATCGACTATTTGGAGTCGGCGTCGATTCGTGACATGCTCGCCGCCGCGGATCCGACCGGGCAACACCTGAGGGATGCGATGGTCGGCTGGTACTACGTTGGAGTGTTGCGTGAGGGCCAGGCCGACCAGAGCGGGCAGGAATCGACGCTCCGCGAGGCCCTCGCCGCATTCGAGCGGGCACGTGGGTACATCGAGCAGCAGCAGGATGCAGGCATGAGTGCCGATAACGCGGCGCTTTCCACCATTGACGCCCGTATCGAAACCGTACGAGAGAAGCTGTCGGCGGGTTAAGGCAGCCATTTTGCCTTGAGCCGCCGGGCGTTCTCTGGTACCGTGGGTAGATAGAGACGCGCCGCGAAGGCGGCGAGAGGAGAGAAGATGACCTACTCGGGGTTCGTTCGCGCAACCTGCGCGACAGGCGTGGTCGCCTTGATTTCGCAAACCTGCTACGGCCAGGTCATCGACTCCACTTGGATCGATGACACCTCGGGCATCTGGGAAGATGCCGCGAGGTGGAGCACACCCGAGTTCCCCTCCGCTCGAGGACCGGACCGCTATCGCGCGATCATCGACTTCGATTCCGGTGGGTTGTACACCATCTCGGTAAGCCAAGCCATCGACCTGGACTCCCTGGTGTTCACCAGCAGCGATGCCACCATCGACGGCGGCGGATCGGGCACCATCGTGGTCCGCTCCGAGCTCGAGTTCGGCGATGGAACGGCCAGAGCGGTCGCGGAATTGATGAGCGAGGGCACGCTGCTATTCACGGGCGACCTCATCGCCGAGATCGATGACACCCCGCTCTGCCACGTGGGCTCAATCGCTCGGAAAACTGGGACGGGCGATGTGTCCCTCACCGGGTCATCGATCATCGAGTTCTCCTCTGGGACAACCTTCACCATCGAGAACTCCGGCGACTTCGTCGGCGATTCCACCGCTCGCCTCATCAACAACGGCATTTTCACGAAGGACAGCCCCGGCCTGACGCTCATCGAGGACATCGCCTTCGAGAACAACGGCACCGTCGTCGTCCAGCAGGGCGCCCTCGAGGTGACCGACCCCGTGCTGCCCGCGCTCGGCGTGCTTGGGCCGGCAACATACGAGATCGAGGCGGGCGCGGTGCTGGACTTCTCGGGCACCACCCTCAGCACGAATCAGGCCGACGTGTTCTTCAACGGCCCGGATGCCAGCTTCTCGCAGCTGTCGGGCGTGGACCTCAATGAGGGTCTCGTGCTCGCCGCGGGCGGCGCGAGTGTCCCGTTCTCTGGGGCCGGTGCGTTCAACAACGAGGGCGACCTCGCGGCGCTGGGCCCGGGCTCGATCATCTCGACGGTCGGGAGTGTCGTGAATACCAGCAGCGGCGCACTGACTGTCGACGGCGGTGGCCGGATCGTTACCGGCGGCGTGGGCGTCGTGAACGAGGGGCTCGCGCAGGGCGTCGGCACGATTGTCGCCCAGACGTTCATGAACAATGGCGTCGTCAGCCCGGGCAGCTCGCCGGGCATCCTCGTCACCGAGAGCGCCTCGGGCGCGAACCACGTGTTTGAGCAGACCGGCAGCGGAACCCTGCTCATCGAGATCGAGGGCCGCACGGCCGGCTTGACGCACGATGTGCTCGAGGTCCGTGGGATCGCGCTCTTCAACGGGTCCCTGCAACTGGATTTCGCGCCCTTCAGCGGCGAGCCGCCGATTCAGACCGGCGATCAGTTCCAGATCATCCTTGCCGATGGGATCGACGGCGTGTTCACCGATATCGATGTCAATGGCTTGGGCGCCGCGGGCTCGGTCGACGTTTTCTTGAACCCCAATGGCGTGCTGGTTGTCGTAACGCAGATCCCCTCGCCCGGCGCACTCGCGGTGATGGGGTTGGGTGGTTTGGCCACGATGCGGCGTCGACGCTGAGCGATCAGGACAGCTCGCGCAATGCTTCGGCAACCTCGTCAACGTGGCCGGGCACCTTGACCTTGCTCCACACCTGGGCGACCTTGCCCTGCGCATCGATCAGGAACGTGGTGCGTTCGATGCCCATGTAGGTCTTGCCGTACATGCTCTTCTCGACCCACACGCCGTACTTCTGGGCGATCGCGGGGTCGGGCTTGCCGTCGTCGCCCTCGCGGTCATCGGCGAGGATCGGGAAGTTCAGGTCGTGCTTGGTCGCGAACTTGGCCTTGCTCTTGACGTCGAGGATGCTCATGCCCAGGACGGCCGCGTCGAGCTTCTCGAAAGCGGGTAGCTGATCGCGGAAGTCGCAGGCTTCCTTGGTGCAGCCGCTGGTATTGTCCTTGGGGTAGAAGAACAGCACGACGGGCCGGCCGGCGTAGTCGGACAGCGCGTGCGTGTTGCCGTCCTGGTCCTTCAGCTTGAACGCCGGGGCCTTGCGGCCGGCCTTGATCGGTTCGTTCGCGGTGGCGGGCATGGCGTGTCTCCTCTGCCGGGGTCCGGCCGGAGATTACGAGAGCCGCGCGGCGTGAGGATTGCCCTCAGGAAACCACCCACTGGACCATGACCGCCGCGAGGACGATCCCCACCACGGCCGCGATCGCAACGCGGGCCGGAATGGGTAGGGACGCGGGCCGGGCTTGGTGGGCCGGGCGGATGAGCGGCACGCGCTCGGCGGTGGGCAAGCCGAGGGGCTCGTGTCCGCACCGGGCAGAGTCCTGCACGATGGCGATGATCAGGTTGGCGTCGAATTGCCGCAAGCCGAGCCGGCTTGCCTGCGCCAGGAGTCGGTCTCGGGCTTCGGGTCGGAGGATGGCCGCCCGGCCGCCCTCGATGCTCGTGGCCACCCGGCACGCGAACACCCAGCGGGCGTCAAGGGCGTCGATGCTGGCGGCCTGCCGATTCGCCTGGGCCACCTCGAGTTCGAGCGCGGCACGCTTGGCGGCTTCGCTGGGACCGCCCGTCGAAGCCCCGGCTGACGGCGCGGACGCCAACGCGGCGGCCATGCGGGCGACGTTGCGTTGGGGCAACACCGTTGACCCTCGGCCACTGGAAGCGCCGACGAGACGCAACGTTGGGCTTGTTCCGGCTGGATCCGACATCGCTAGAGCGAGGGTGCATATGCCGTGCCGAAGGCGGCCCGGCCGGCCGATACACTGGGTGCGATGAGCGAAGGGGATGATCAACCCAACCAGCCGTCACAGGCCGACGCGTCGGCCGGCACCGTTCCGGGCAACGCTGACGGCGAGCTAGTCGATATTCGGGTTCCGTTTGATCAGGCCACCACCCTCAAGACGCTGGGCCAGGCGGCCAGGCGGGGCAAGCTGCCGGAATTCTCTAATGGTGGGCCCGAGAACGCCCTGTTCCGTGCCAGCGCCCTGGGCCAGCCGTTCGATCGCGACCTGGTGGCCTGGGCCGAGCCCGACGGGGATGGGATCCGCCTGAGCTTCGGCCTGCGGTGGCGAAAGAAGATGCCCATCCTCTTCGTGGCCGCGATGGTGGCCACCGTCGAGCCGGGCCGGTACTTCCTGGAATTGATGATCCCAGGCTCGTGGGGCTGGGGCTCGATCATGTGGTGGTACTACCCGCTCACGATCATCCCGATCCCCTTCGCGTGGCGAGCCTTTATGAAGCAGGCGAGGCGGACCACGATGGAGTCTGCCCAGGAGAGCCACGAGGCGATCCGGAAGATCCTGGGCGGGGCTGGATAGCCTCTGTGCGGCTCTCGCTACATCCGATAACAAAAAGGCGTCGGTGGGCTCCCGCAGCCCCTGGAAGGCCGAGGCAAGAGTTCCGATAGACTTTGGAACGGACCGCCGGGGCTCGCCTCGCGCACGGACACATGACAACCACGGCCCGCACTCCGCCGGCCAGGAGGAATCCAATGCTCTCAACGACTCGCTCTACCGATGGCCTGGTCGGCCGGCTCGGATGCATGGTGGCCGCGTGCGGGCTGGCGATCTCGGCCCCGGCAATGGCCGGCCCGGATGTGCTCGACCTCGTGCCCGAAAACGCCGCTGGCGTCGTGGCGATCAACAACCTCGGCGCGGCCAAGGCCGACGTGCTGGCTTTCATGGAGGCCAGCACGATCCCGACCCTCGGTGGTGACCTGGAGTTGATCCTCTCGGAGGTCGAGGGTGAGGCCGTTCGTGGCGACGCCTCGGCGGCGTTCTTCTTGCTCGGCGATGGCCCGGGCGAGAGCATCATGCTGATCCCCGTGACCGACTACGAGGCCTTCGTGACGTCGCGTGGCGGAGTCGGCGCTGGCGTTGAGGAGATCGAGTTCGGCGGCCAGGACGCGTTCGTCAAGAGCGTGGGCAATGGATACGCCGCGATGAGCGACGCCGACAACGTGCTCGAGGGTTGGCAGCCCGCCGGCGGCAACCTCGACACCCACGTTGCCTCGATGGGTTCGCGCTCGCTGGATGCCTCCGAGAGTGCCGACGTGTTCGTCATTGGCTCCATCGCCGCGCTCGCGGGCGATTGGAAGGAGGCCTACGAGGGCATGAAGGGCATGGCGATGATGTTCGGCGGCCCCGAGGCCGCGCAGGGCTTCGCTGGTGTCGATCCGCTCGTGACGTCGTTCCTCAACGACGCGCAGACCGGAGTGATCACGCTCGACTTTGCTGGCGATGGCGTGACCGCTCGCCTGCTCAGCAAGTTCAAGGAGGGCTCGATGCTCTCGGGCCTGTTCGCGGGCCAGTCGAGCACCGAGGGTTTGCTGGACCGTGTGCCGGACATGCCGTTTGGCATCGCGGCGGCGTACGACTCGTCGTCGCCCGGCGTGCAGAGCATCCTGGGCATGATCCAGGCGAGCCTGCCTGAGGGCCAGGACGCGCAGACGCAGGCCATGATGGCGTTGCTGACGAGTTCCTCGGGCGGCTCGTTCGTCATGGGCGCACCATCGATGCAGGAGATGACCATCGGCGCGGGCGCGTTCGTGCGCAGTGCGGCGTACTACCGCTCCGATGACCCGGCCGCCTTCAAGCAGGGCATGGCCCAGGGGCTCAAGGCCGCCGACGGCCAGGTCACCGAGCAAGAGGGCATGTCGTTCACCACGTCGACGACGTATCGCCCAGAGGCACGGACCATCGAGGGCGTGACCGTCGATGAGTGGGGCGTCACGACCAACATCGCCGGCGAGGCCAACGAGCAGGCCATGCAGGCCCAGATGGCCATGACCATGGTCATGGGCAGCAACGGCCTGGGCGGGTACCTCGCCTCGAGCGACAACGGCGTGGTCATGACCATGTCGCGCAACAGCCAGATGCTGACGCAGGCGCTCGAGTCGGCCAACAACGGCGGCGGGCTGGGCACGAACGCCGAACTCTCGGCCATCTCCGGCAAGCTCCCGGACAACCGCGCGTTCGAGATGTACATCGGCGTCGATCGCCTGCTGGGTGTGGGCGCGGCTTTCCTCGGCGAGATCCCGCCGATGCCGCCGATCGGCATCGTCGCCGCCAGCGGTGGCAACACCGCCGAGATCGCGCTGCACATCTCTCCGGCGGTTATCGCGCAGGGCATGGAACTCGGCACGATGTTCGGCGCGATGGGCGGCATGGGCGGCCCGGGCATGGACTTCGAGGATGAGGACGAGGGCGGGCCGGCGTTCTGAGCACGCGCACGCCCCCGAAACAAGCTTGGGCACTCGCCCATGGACGCGCGGTCGCTTTGGAGCGGCCGCGCGTCGTTGCCATACTCAACGCCACTCCGGATAGCTTCTTTGATGGTGGCCAACTCGCCGACTTCGACATCGCGACGGCGCGCGCCCAGGCTGCGGTACACGCCGGTGCGGCGATGCTCGACATCGGTGGCGAGAGCACGCGTCCCGGGGCCGAGCGTGTCGAGGCGTTCGACCAGATCGCGCGCGTGGTCCCGATCATCGAGGCGATCCGCTCGCATGCGGACGATCGCGTGGCCAACATCCCGATCAGCGTCGATACGACACGCGCGAGTGTTGCGATCGCGGCGATCGAGGCCGGAGCAGATGCGATCAACGACGTATCGGGCGGCACGGAGGATCCGCAGCTCCTGGGTGTCGCAGCCGATGCGGGCGCGGGGCTCGTGCTCATGCACCGAGCGGCACCGCCTCCAGAGGATCGATACGCCGACGAGTACGCCGCAGAGCCCCAGTTCGACGGCGGAGTCGTGGCTGCGGTGCGATCGTACCTACGCGACCGTGTACGGCTGGCACTGGATGCGGGTGTGCGTCGAGAGTGCCTGTCCATTGATCCGGGCCTGGGCTTTGGCAAGAGCGTGGGCCAGAACCTTGAGTTGCTGAGGTCGGCCTCCGACCTCTCGCCCGAAGGCCTGCCGGTGTACATCGGTGCCAGCCGGAAGCGGTTTGTCGGCCGGCTTTCCATCGGCGCTTCGAGCGAGCCCTCGGACCGCCTGGCCGGCTCGATCGCAGCGACGGTCTTGGGGGCGCAGGCCGGCGCGATGCTGCACCGGGTTCACGACGTGGCCGCGCATGTGCAGGCTTTATCGGTGCTCGCGGCGTGGAATGGGCGGCCGGACTGAAGCGTTTACCTAGGGAGCCCCATCGCCCCGGACGCCATCGGTGGAAGGGCAACGGGTGATCGCTAGGATCGGTTGTTCGATTCTGGCACGAGTCAGACTGAGGAGTCGGCACCGCCGGCCCCACCTTCCCAAGGAGCGCCGCAATGGCCAACGAGCACGTGCAAGAGTTTACCGACGCTAACTTTGATGCCGAGGTGCTCAGCAGCGACCAGCCCGTGCTGGTGGATTTCTGGGCCGAGTGGTGCATGCCGTGCCGCATGCTGGCCCCGGTCGTTGATGAGTTGGCCGAGGAGTTCGCCGGCAAGGTCAAAGTCGGCAAGCTCGACACCGACGCCAACCGCGACGTGGCCGTCAAGTTTGGGATCCACGCCATCCCAACGATCATCCTGTTCAAGGGTGGCGAGCCCGTTGAAAAGTTCATCGGCTTGAAGAACCGCGACGAGCTCGCAGCGGCCATGAACGGCGCCGTCGGCGCGGCCTAAGCAGTACCTCTCCGTTGAGCGACAAGACCCCCGAAAACGGACAGTCCAACGGTGCCCGCCTGCGATGCGGGGCTGTTGGTGTTGGTCGCATGGGCCGACACCATGCTCGCGTGTACGGCCAGCTCGAGGACACCGAGCTCGTCGGCGTGGTCGATGCCGACGTCGAGCGTGCCGCCGATATGGCCGAGCAGTTTGGTGGCAAGGCGTACGCGACGCTCGATGAGCTGATCGATGCCGGCGTAGATGCGGTCTCGATCGCGGCGCCGACGACGGCCCACCGAGATCTGGCCGAGCGTTGCATCAACGCGGGCGTGCATTGCCTGATCGAGAAGCCGCTGGCAGGCTCGGCCGAGGACGCCGACGCGATCCGCAACCTAGCCGAGGAGCGGGGCGTCGTGCTGATGGTTGGCCACATCGAGCGGTTCAACCCGATCATGCGTGCGATGCAGCGGGCGACGGCGGCCGACGAGTCGATCACGCCGCGGTTCATCGAGGTGCACCGCGTCAGCCCGATGACGTTCCGCAGCGTCGACATCGGCGTGGTCATGGACATGATGATCCATGACCTAGACGTTGTGCTGATGCTCATGGGCGGACAGGAACCCGACGAGATCCAGGCCTCGGGTGTCGCCGTCGTGACCGAGCACGAGGACATCTGCAACGCACGGCTGACGTGGCACAAGCCCTACGGCACGTGCGTGGCGAACATCACCGCCAGCCGCCTCGCGCTCAAGACCGAGCGCGTCACACGCATCACCGGCGAGAAGGCCTACATCAAGCTCGACTATGGCACGAAGTCCGGCGTGATCATCCGCCGCACGGCCAACGAGTTGCAGATGCGTGAGATCCGTTCTCAGCTTCGTGGCGGCGCCGACTTGACAGACCTGAAATGGGACGAATTGGTCAACGTTGAGCAGTTGGAGATCGACGACGGCGAGCCGATTGTGATGGAGATCCGTGCGTTCCTCGACGCGGTACGCACCGGGACGCCGCCACCGATCGACGCAGGGGCTGGGTTCGCCAATGTCCGCACGGCCCAGCGCATCGTCGACGCGATCCGCGCGACCATGGGCGGGACGCTTTCCGGTGCGGCCGAATCGCCCGCCATCGTCGAGAGCCCGGGCCAGGATGCGCCCGTCGGCCGCTGATCGATTCGCGCACGGACGCTCATCCTCGCTAGACTTGGGGCCCCTCGCGCCGCGTGTGCGTGAGGAAACCGAGCCGACCAATCCGTCCAGCCCGCCTCGTGGGGCCCCGATCGAACACGCGACTCGCAGGGCCCGGAATCCAAAGCCATGGCCGAAGAGCAGACCACCACGCCCGCACCGCAGAGCACGCCCGAGCCCGAGGCCACCACGGCCGCGCCCGAGCCGAGTGCTCCGTCCTCACCCGAGCCCAAGCCGGCGGAAGCCGCTATGCCGCAGGCGCAGCCCCTGAGCGACGAGCTATCGAAGCAGATCGATGCGGCCATGGAAGCATCGACGCCGCCAGCTCAGGCCGGCGGTGGCAAGGGC
>CALCCF010000072.1 GCA_937899905.1 uncultured Phycisphaeraceae bacterium | reverse complement strand
CGAGCTTGTTCGCGAGCACGATTGCGATGGCTCAGTATGCGCCCGCGGGCAATGAGCACCCAACGTCCGATGCCGACGTGGACGCGCACGATCACGTCCATCCGTTCGGGCCCTCGCCGATCCCGCCAGTTGGCCAATCGCCAGAGCAGAAGGCCGAGTTTGCGCAAGCGATCGACCTCGGGCCGCTTCGTTCGGTCGCGGTGTTCCACGACGGCCGCGTCAAGATCCTCGACACCCTGGCCCGAGAGAAGATCCGCACGCTGACGGGCCGCGAGACGTACGAAGAACTCGTGCTCGCGCCCGGCGCCGAGCCGCTCTCGTCCGAGGTTGACCGTTATGCGATCGCGGATCCCGAGCGATTCAACAAGGGCCGGTTTGATCCGCTCTTCGTGCTGCTCGATCTCTCGATCGACCCGGCCCACTACGCCGATCGGCCGCTGATCGCCGTCGACTACTTGCCGGTCCGCCAGTACTACCTCCAGGGTGCCTTCCCGGGTGATGAGGCGAGGCAGGACCTGTGGCTGCGCATGACGCGCGTCAGCCCGATCATGATCGAGACGCTGAGCCAGTCGATCTTCGATCGCTACGGCCACCTCGAACCGGTACGGACGTCAATCGGCCGCGTGGACAACGCGCTGCGCCAGGCTGCGAATGCCGGGGGAACGCTCCGCGTGGTCGCGCCGCCGGAGCTCGACCAGCCGTGGGTCCACATCGAGGACCTGCCCGAGAGTCATCCGGCAAGGATGGCGTCGCTGGAGCTTGGCCGGGCGTGGCGTGCGCTCGATGCCGAGGCTACGAACCGAGCCGTTGCAACGCTGGCCGCCGAACTCAACGCAATCAACCCGCACACGCACTCGGACACGCGGGCGCGCCTCGAACTGATGTACAACCGGGGCAACCTCTTCGATCTGGGCATGACGGCCTACGGGCTGAGCTTCCTCGCGCTTGTGCTCGCGTTCGGCACGGGTCGCAAGTGGCTCATCGGTCTGGGCGTCGGGCTGCTGGTTGGAGCGATGATCCTCCACGGCACCGGCTTTGTTCTGCGGTGCATCATCGCCGAGCGGTTCGCGATCCAGAACCAGTTCGAGTCGATGATCGGGCTGAGCATCTTCGCGGCCGTGGTCGCGTTCGGCATGATGCTGTTCAAGCGTCAGTGGCTCTTCGGCGCTGCGGCCGCGGGCGTCGGTTTCCTCGTGCTTATCGCCGCGACGCAGACGGCCATCCCAGGCCAGTCGATCGGCCGAGAGGCGGCGATTCTGAATACCAGCGTGCTGCTCAAGTACCACGTGACGACCGTGCTCGTGAGCTACGGCCTCATCACGGTGGGCTTCATCTGCAGCTTGTTCTATCTGTTGGTTGCGCTCATGAGCAAGCGGCAAGAAGCCCGTGACGCGGCCGCGCTCGCGCTCAACGTCGGTGGTGCGTCTGAGGGCGCACCGACCAAGGAACGCACCCTGGCGCGCACGCTCGATGACCTCGACAAGGCGCAGATGACCGCATTGCAGCTGGCGTTCTGGACGCTGGGCGTCGGCGTGCTGCTCGGGGCGTGGTGGGCCGACCACTCATGGGGCCGCTGGTGGGCGTGGGACCCGAAGGAAACCTGGGCGCTGATTACCTGGATCGTCTACCTCATCGTCATCCACGTGAGGCTGATCACGGGTAATCGCAAGGCGCTCATGACCGCGTGGCTGAGCGTGGTCGGTTTCGGCGTCATGGTCTGGACGTACTTCGGCGTAAACCTGCTGCTCGCGGGGCTGCACGCGTACGCCTGAGCGACGAGAGTTTGATCAGCGTGTGCCGAGCACGACGCGTCCGATGACAGCGTCACCACGGACCACGGTCGGACCTGCGCCGTTGCAGCTGATCGTGACACTTCCGGTGGCGGGGTCGAAATACTCAACGCGCCCGAGCCATGCCATGCCAGAATGGTGCCGGTAGGCCACGATCTGGCCGGGTTCGAAACGCGAAGCCAGCTTATAGACCAGCACCCGGCTGTCTTGCGGGATCTCTGGCTCGATCGACGCGGTGGGAACGACGTACACCTGGGCCACGGCCGTGCGGACCCCGATGGTCAGTACGAGCGCGGCGGCGAGCGACCATCCCGCAGCCCTGAAGCGGCAAATAAAGAGATACTTGCGAATCCCGGCGAGCGCGGCGTCCTGGACGGTCATCCAGGCGTCCTTTCCGAGGACGGGTGTCCCCAACGAGTATGTATCGGGGATACGGCCATTCGATAGGTAGAGTTCTGGACGTCTCGCTGTCAGGAACTTGCCCGCTCCTTGCCTGTCGATCCGGGTTCTTGCGTTGGCGACTCCGAAATCGCGTGGACGTGATGGGCGATCGTGTCCCGGGTCTTCCAATGGGCTTCGACCGTCGCGAGAGTGCGATCCGGGTCGGCCAGGCTCGGCTCGGTCATGAGGCCCAGCCGCTCCAGCGTCTCGAGCGCGGTGGGCGCGTCGAAGCTGCTGGTCACTCCGAATCGACGGTGCAAGAACGAGTTTGCACGCGCGGGCAGCTCGTCCATCGGCCAGCGGCGGTCTTCGGGCAGATCATGGCGCGCAGCGAGCATTGCGTACGCGACAATGGCCGTCTTCGATTCCTCGTGCGCGATCATGCGACACAGCGTGTGCAACACCGCCGCGTTGTTGGCCAGGTTCTTCTCGTATAGGTGCTCGGTGCGGTGCGCGGTGCGCAACTTCTGCTTTCGCCGGTAGCCGAAAAAGCTGCGGATCGCCATGCCGCCCAAGCCGATGGTCGCTGGGATCGCAAGGGCGCCCGTGCTCGTCGCGCCGGTGCTGATGACCTTGGCCAGCGATCCCAACGAGCCCGCGGCCAGGGCGATGACCATGGCGCGATCCATGGCCGACATCGTGGCCTCGGCGTGCGGCAGCAGCGCCTCGACATCCGCAACGGGGATGTCGCGGAACAGCTTGAGCCGCAGGCCCTCCTCTCCGCGAAGCCGCGCGACCACGGCCAGCCGCGTGTACACCTCGATGTCGATGGTGCGACGCTTCCACGGGCGGCTGCGGATCCGCTTGATGAGCTCGACCGTGCTGCGGCCGCGGACGTGTATCGCCAGCGATTCGATGCGGTCCGGGCGGATGCGCACGCGCAGTCCGTAGGCGCTGCTGGCGGCGATGGCCTCCTCGATGCCCACGTTGGTCAGCGGTATGAAGCTCGCGCGGTCGAACAGGTAGCCGAGCGCACTGCCGAGGCGCTCGTCGATGGTGGTCCACGCGGGGTTGGGCTCGGCGAGCGCGTCGAGGTCGGGGTTGGCCGAGGCGTACAGCCGGTCGAGGTGCCGGTGCAGCTCGCCGACCTCGAGCGTGATCACGCGATCAATGGCGTGGCTGATCTTTCGGGCCCAGCCCGAGAGTTCGCCGAATCGCTCCGGATGGGCGTCGATGGCATTGACAATGGCCTCGATCCGGACCGGGATGAAGCGGTCCTCGAGGCTCGTACGGCCCGTTGGGCGCGCAGCTGGGTTGCTCGGCGGATTGGACACTGCTTCCAACATAGACGGCTTGGGTGCCGAGAGATCGGGTACCATCGGGCATGGACCGCCACTTCCGCTCGCCCATCCGCACCGTTGTGCCCATCGTGCTGTCAGCAGCCGCCCTCGGTGCCGGTGGCTGCACCGAGAACTCCACCCCCGCGGCTACGATCGGTTCGGCCGAGACCGTCGTGTCGCTGGCCGAGGGCCGCTCGCTGTATATGGCCCACTGCATGATGTGCCACCAGCCGCAGGGCGAGGGTGTGATGGGCATGCAGCCACGGCTGTCCAGGTCGGAGGTGGTCCAGGGCGACGTGGGCTACCTCGTGGAAGTCACGATCCTGGGCATGGGCGATCACCCCGGCGGCCTCGAAGCATCAGGCCAGTTCCGCCAGCAGATGGAAGGGTTTCCGGACCTCACCGATTCCGAGGTGGCGGCCATCCTGACCTACATCCGCCGCTCCTGGGGCAACAACGCGAGCGCCGTCACCGAGGACGAGGTCTGGGAGATCCGGCAGGATCTGTGATCGGCCTCTTACGCCAGCGGCAGGTTTGTTCCCACTCCAGACATCTCATCGTGGATCGTGATGAGCCGGGCGGTGTCGTCGTCCGGCGGTCGCGTGGTGCCGATCTCATCGATCAGCTCGCACACCGCGTGGTTTCGGCTCGCATCTTCGTAGTTGCGTAGCCAGGTTGAAATTTCGTCGCTCGCGTTGTCGAGCTTTTCAAACGTGAGCTTGGGCGTGCCTCGGATGCCCAGGCGCCACGGCTTGGGGCTCAGCCGAGCGCGGAAGCTCCGCTGTGCGTGGCAGAGCCGTGCGTACAACGGGTCGGCTCCGAGCCTTGCCATAAGGTCGCGCGTCTGATCGCTGGTGGGTTGCATGGCGGGGCTGACGAGCAGGTACCGCAGGCCGGCGGCGGTTCGGTACACGCGAGCCGCGTGGTGTTCGCTCTGGCCAACCCAGTCGCACAACCGATCGATCGCCTCCTGCGAGCCATCGCTGGCCTGGGGTCGCTTGCCGAAGAGCTTGCCCAGGAACCCCGGCTCGCGCTGTTGTGGCTCAAGATCCACGTCGATGAACGCCAGGTTGGCCGTGTTGAGCACCCGGGCCCCGTAGCGGTTGATCGTGCCGGCCGCGATACGGTTCCCCGCTTGATCATTCGTCGTCCGGCGGTCGCGTGGTGCCGATCTCATCGATCAGCTCGCACACCGCGTGGTTTCGGCTCGCATCTTCGTAGTTGCGTAGCCAGGTTGAAATTTCGTCGCTCGCGTTGTCGAGCTTTTCAAACGTGAGCTTGGGCGTGCCTCGGATGCCCAGGCGCCACGGCTTGGGGCTCAGCCGAGCGCGGAAGCTCCGCTGTGCGTGGCAGAGCCGTGCGTACAACGGGTCGGCTCCGAGCCTTGCCATAAGGTCGCGCGTCTGATCGCTGGTGGGTTGCATGGCGGGGCTGACGAGCAGGTACCGCAGGCCGGCGGCGGTTCGGTACACGCGAGCCGCGTGGTGTTCGCTCTGGCCAACCCAGTCGCACAACCGATCGATCGCCTCCTGCGAGCCATCGCTGGCCTGGGGTCGCTTGCCGAAGAGCTTGCCCAGGAACCCCGGCTCGCGCTGTTGTGGCTCAAGATCCACGTCGATGAACGCCAGGTTGGCCGTGTTGAGCACCCGGGCCCCGTAGCGGTTGATCGTGACGGCCGCGATACGGTTCCCCGCTTGATCATGGATATCTTGTACGATCGGCTCGGGCATCGCCCGCCGCTCGTACTCGTACTCTCGAAGATGGTTGTCGTGGGCAGCGCTGGCCTCGGCCGCCCACTTCTGAGCCATCCCTTCTGCGAGGGACCGGGCTTCGTCCATGCTCGCGTCCGAGGCACCCCACGCGCCCTGGGACCAGCCGTCGTTCTCCGCCTCTGCTCGAGCCCAGAATCGTGCGACGCGCATGGCGTGTACCTCCGCGGATCCGCGCCAAATCGTGATACGGCGGGAGCCAGATGCGGATAGCCTATCGGTATGGGGGAAACCGTTCTTGCCTCGATGTTGCTCGTACTGGCTTCGGTCCAGCCGGCGGACTTGAGCGGTGAGGGCGTCAGCCAGCCGGACCAGGCCGAAGCGGCGGAGGGTTCCGAGCCTGAGCCGCTCGTGCCCTACCCGCACCCGCTGATCACCGAGGTTTTGTATGCCGTTCCGACGAGCGGCGGGGACGCGAATGGCGATGGCCGCCGCCACGCCACGGGCGATGAATTCATCGAGGTCACCAACCCGCACGATCGATCGATCGCGCTGTCCGGCTATCGCTTGGTCGATCGGCACATGGGCGAGCGCGGCCGCTTCGCGTTCGTGTTTCCAGACTTCATGCTCGAGCCGGGGCAGACTGCGATCGTGTTTAACGGATTCGACGCCGAGTGGACCGGCCCGGTAGGCGACACCCACCGCGCGCCACCCGGGGCGAATCCGGCCTTCGAGGGCGCGTTCGTGTTCACCGCCGAGGCGGCCAATCGCTACATGGCGCTCGCCAACGCGGCCGACTTCGTCTTGCTCGAGAATCCTCTGGGCGTGCCCGTGCAGGTCGTGGTCTGGGGCAACCCCGACCAGCGCCCGCCAACCGAGGTGTACCACACCGACACCATCGTCTCGGACACTCGGGGCAGCGTGCAGCGCATGGGGCCCGCCGAGGCGATGCGGCCGCACGACCGGATCGATCGCCAGACGTGCAGCCCGGGCGTGGCGTTCCCCAAGCCGCCGGTGCCTCGCGTGGCACCTTCGGACACGCCCTGAGCGAGCTTTGGTGGCCCACGCCGGGCGCTATCATGGCGATCTTCTGGCCGTAGGCCCCATTGGAGCAACGAGCATGGCGTGGATCCCCAAGCCCTCGGCGACAACCGAGATCGAACGGCGCGACGAGCCGTACCTGACCCAGGCCATGAAGGACGAGCTGCGCGAGCGGTACCTGCCACGCTACGAGAACACGCTCGCCGCGCTGCTCCCCGCGCTGCACATGATCCAGCACGAGTACCACTGGATCCCGCCACAGGCCATGGAAGAGGTCGCGACCTTCCTCGAGCTCTCGCCGGCCGACGTAATGGATACGGCGACTTTCTACGAGGAATACGCGCTGTCGCCCCGCGGCCGGCACGTGGTGGGCGTCTGCCGGTCGATCGCCTGCGAATTCTGCGGCCAGCCGGAAGTAACCGAAGCGATCAAGCAGACATTGGGCATAGACGTCGGCGAGGTCACCGACGACGACTCGGTGTGCCTCGTCGAGCTCGAGTGTATTGGCTCGTGTGGGACCGCGCCGGTCGCGCTGTTCGACGAGGAACTGCACGAGCAGCTCACGCCCGAGCGAGCGGCCGAGCTGGCCCGCCAACTGAAGAGTGCCGACAGCGCACCCGAGGCCAGCGGTCGTGAGGGCCTGAGCCCCGAGGTTGCGAGCAACAAGGCCTGATCCCGCCGTCGCTATGACTCGTCGGCAACCTCGTTGGGGGGCGTCTCGTGCTCCGAGCCCGGTTCGGGAAGGTCGGCCGCCAGTCGCAGCGCACGCTCGAGCTCTTCGCTTCGACGCGAGCCGATGACCATCGACCGCTCCCGTCCGTTGTCGTCGTAGCGGACGAGCACGCCGCGGTCGCCGGCCATGTTGTACACCACGCCGAACTTTCGAGAGCGCCGCGGCCCACCCCAGCCGCCGCAGTCGGCCAGTGGGCTGTAGCGGATGGCTTCGGCGTGCGTGATCGCCGAAGTACTCACGGATTTCTTGAACGCCAAGAGCGTGCGGATGTGCAGGCCGTTCACGGTGACCGTCGTGTGCATCGCCAGCCAGGCGATCGCCAATGGAACGCCAAGCCCGATCGCCAACAAGATGGCGATGTCCTGGCCGGACGCGCCCTTGGCAAGCATAACGGCGAGTGTGATCCCGACGTAGAACACGGTCGTCATTGGGACCACGTACCGCACGATGGCGTTGTGGTGCAGGCGTTGGGTCTCCTCGTAGATCGTGTCGTCGGGCATCGATGGTCTCGCTCGGTCGCGGCGTTCTGGCCTTGCCTCGTTCTTGTGGGAATGGTTGCCGTGCTTTCGGGCTGCGGCGGGCCGCGGCTGACGATCATCAACGAGTCGTCGACCTGGCTGCGGATCGAGGCGGCGTCAGAGATCGACTATCGTCGGAGTTCGCTCCTCGGCCCACTGGCCGGCGACGGCGCTCTCTCATTTGGCGTCCCGCCTGGGGCGAAGCTGGAGCAAGAGCTGGAGCCCGGAGGCTCGATGTTCACGCAGCGGCGCCTCGGCGTTGTCATGCGGATCGAGGCCGGAACCAAGCCCGGCTCCGGGCTGCTCCGCTCGCCGACCATCACCAACGTCTTCCGCGTGCGGTTGGATCCCCCCGGGCCGGACGTGCTGCGGAGCTCGTGCAAGCTCAACGAGGTCGAGTGCGTCCGCACCGACTCG
>CALCCF010000071.1 GCA_937899905.1 uncultured Phycisphaeraceae bacterium | reverse complement strand
AGATCTGTCCTGCTTGCTGAGATCACCGCAGAGCCTGCCGCTCACGACCGATGTCCCATACTCGCTCGACCCGGCCTTTGTAGCATGGGCGGAGCAGGCGCTCGAGCAGGCATCGCGATGAGATATGTACCTGACAATCGACTACTTGTAGCTGCCGTCTCAGTCGTGATGTCGTATGTTTTTGCTTCCGGCTTGTCTCACGCGCAGGAACCCACCGAGCCCGAGCCTGTTCAAGCAGAAGAGCAAGGCGAAGCTCAGCCAGACCAGACCGAAGTTGTCGATAGTGTCGAGCAGGCTGTGGCCGTCGAAGATCCTGTTCTGCGAGAGCCGGTGTATCCCGTAACGCGCGTGTTGCTCACGTACGCTGACGACCCTTCGGGTCTCCCATTGCTGCTCGAGGCACGCCAGATCCCGATTACGCTTGGTGTTGCCCCCGATGGCTCCCTTGCTTCGGTTCGCGCGGGACTCGAGATACGAGAGATAGCGCTCACGGATCTGCGCGACGATCGGCTGCTCATGATCAGAGCGAGTGCGATCGATTCGATTGCCGCCGCGCTTGTACGCTGGCTGAATAGTCGGGACGTAATCGGTGTCTACGTCACGACAGAAGGTCGCGATGTTGATCCATTCACAAGGGAGGACTTGAGGCCAGCCAACCAGACACTCTTGAGGATGATCATCCGGGTTGGGCGCGTAACTTCGCTCGCCACCATCGGCTCAGGGTCGCGGTTTGAAGAGTCAGAGGACTCCAGCACCGTGAACATGCCGATCCATCAGAGGATTTCCGAGCAATCCCCCGTGCAGCCGGATGACGGCACATCCCCGCGTCGCGACGTGCTTCGTGCGAACGCGCTCGACGATTACGTCTTGCGATGGAGCCGGCATCCGAATCGCCGCGTCGATGTAGCAGTCGCCGCGGGAGCTGGGCCCAACGAGGCCGAACTGCAATACCTCGTCCGCGAGAACCGGCCGTGGTCGCTCTTCGGGCAGCTGTCGAACACGGGTACCGCCCAGACCGACGAGCTGCGCCAGCGGTTCGGCTTCAGCCACACACAGTTCAGCGGCGGGGACGACATCTTCCAGATCGACTACATCACGGCGTCGTTTGACGATGCGAACGCGGTGGTCGCGAGCTATGACACGCCGATCGGGACCGATCGCCTAAGGCTGCGCACGTTCGCGTCCTACAGCGAGTATCAGGCCAGCGACGTGGGGGCAGCGAACGAGAACTTTAACGGCGAGAACATCTCTGTGGGGACCGACCTCCGCTACAACATCCTGCAGAAGAGGGACCTTTTCCTGGATGTGTATGGCGGAGCTCGCTGGGCTCGCGAGCAGGTACGCAACGAGGCTATCGATATTACGGGCGACGAGGACTTCCTCCTTCCACGCATAGGCATTCTTGCAGAACGCCGGCGTGACACGTCGTCGCTGCTTGCCGATGTGCACCTCGAATTCTCGATGCCAGGGGTCACGAATACGAGCGCCGAAGGTGTCGACCGTCTGGGCCGTATTGACGTCACCCGCGACTGGTACATCCTTCGCGGCCGATTCGAGGGCTCGGTGTTTCTCGAGCCATTGCTTGATCCGCTCAACTGGAAGGACCCATCGACGCCGGAGAGCTCGACGTTGGCGCACGAGGTCTTTGGATCCGTGCGGTGGCAATACGCCATCGACTCGCGAGTGATCCCATCATCGCAGATCCAAGCCGGCGGGTTCTACTCCGTGCGTGGCTATCCAGAGTCGGCAGTATCTGGGGATAGCGGGATTATTGGTTCCGCCGAGTACAGGTATTACTTTGCACGCTCGCTCTCGGTTGAGCCGCTGCCTCGCGAGGCGTTCGGACAGCAGTTTCGCTTTGCGCCACCGCAGCCGTACGGACAGGCGGACTGGGACTTGGTACTGCGTGCATTCGCGGATATCGGCTTCGTGAGAGATACCCACCCGCTCTCGTTTGAGCCCGACGACACGCTCATCGGGACGGGTGTTGGCGCGGAGCTTCGGTTTGGCAGATCGATCAGCGGCCGCGTGGATCTCGGGTTTCCCGTGCGGGATCTCGAGTCGGCCGGCGTGAAGAGTTGGGATCCCCGTGTGCACTTTTCGCTGACGATCGTCTATTGAGTGTGTAGATCCCGTCGTATTGGAACCTCATCCCATATCCGCGGGGATTTGAGCCAGAGTCGGGGGACTGAAATGGAAGCGAAGTTCAATCCGATGGCTTCAGATCGAGTCTTGCGCCTCGTAGTTGCTGCAGGCACAACTCTGGCGATCCATGCGATCGCGTTGGGTGGACCCGAGGGCGGGCGCGTGGTCCACGGCCAGGCCGCGATCGCTCAGGCCGGGCCGGTGACCACGATCCGTGCGGGCGACGGCTCGATCTTGACTTTTGATCGGTTTGACATCGCGGCCCACGAGACGGTGCGATTCCTCCAGCCATCTTCGCAGTCGCGGGTCCTGAATCGAATCACCGGGAGTGACCCGTCGATCATCTCCGGATCGCTCTTGGCCAATGGCCAGGTCTATATCGTCAACCCAGCTGGAATCTACTTCACCGGCTCGGCTGTGGTCGACGTGGGCGCGCTCTATGCCGCGGCCGGCAACATGACCAACGAGGACTTTCTCGCGGGCATCAATAACTTCTCGCTCTCCGGTAC
>CALCCF010000070.1 GCA_937899905.1 uncultured Phycisphaeraceae bacterium | reverse complement strand
CCCTCTGGCCCCCCCCTCCCCCCCCCCCCTCTCCCCCCCACCCCCCCCCCCCCCGCCCCTCTCGGGGCCCCCTGGGGCCTGCGGGGGGGTGCCATTCGCTTGGTTTGTTTGTCGGGGGGGGGGGGGGGGGGGTTCGGCCATGAGACGCAAGAAGGGTAGCTGGGCGGGGCCAGGTGTCGGCGCAGTAAAGCTCAGCACTGAGCGAGCGTTTGAGCTATCGCCTTCGTCCGATGCAAGCGGCGCTCAGCCCGACACACAACACGAGCGATGTCCCCGGCGCCGGCACGACGCTCCCCACGCGGAAGCCGTGCCTTGATCGCAGTCTCGCACGAATGTCGTCCAAGCGGTCGCTCAACAGCGTGCCGAACGGGTCGATCGTGTCCGAGCCGGCAACCACTCTGAGCCTGTCGGGCCGGAACGGTTCGAGAACGGTCTCGGTCCATTCACTCACGCCGCCCGAGGCGTCGAGCATGCCCCATGGCGCGTCGGTGTCCGGGAAGGACGCCACCGGGAAGGACAAGAAGTACTCGGGCGGGTCCTGCCCAACGCCGGTCTCGGCACCGGGCTCACCAGGCAGGCCGCTAACCAGCGGATCGTCGCTGCCGCCGGGGTAGTACCAGTAGCCCTCTTGGCCGGAGCCATAGCGGTCCGGGTCGTAGTGGGCGGCCTTGGTCCACTCATCGAAGCTTGGCAGGAAGTACCGCGCGCCCGGCGAGCGAGACACCTGGTCGGTCCGTGCGCCCGTGTTTGGGTCCACACCGAACGTGCTGGTGTCGTACACGCCGGTCTCGAAGTCTTCCAGGCGCGTGCCCTTGTCGTTGTGCAGCCAGTTCATGTAGCGGGCGGCAAACTGCCACGTAGGATCCGCTGGTGCATGCTCTGCCCCCTGGGAAATAAAGAGTATTGGATCCCCTTGAGGATCGAACCCATCGACCCCTATACCGGTGCCAAGGCCACCACCATCTCTAAGGGTTCCCGGAGTGTTGAAATACAGATTGATAAACTGGAAGTACTGCGCGTTGGTGACCTCTGTCCGCGTGATGCGATAGCGATAGCCAACATCGCCGAAGGTGCCGAAGCGGTCAAAATCCCAGTCTGGGGCCTCAAACGGCGTCACGCCTCGGTTGCCCGGCGCGCCGATGGTCACGAAATCGTGGCCGTAGCTGGGGGGGATGGTCTGGGCGGGGGCGGACGCAAGCGGGAACGCGACGCAAAGCGCGACGACGCAGGCCTTTTGGCACGGTGATTCGATGGACATGTGGGCCTCCTTGCCGGTCTGTCTCCTCGCGACGCTATGCCATCGCGAGTTGGACATCCGGGGTGGGCCCGGTCGTACTGCCGCTGCCGCCTAGCCCAGCTGCATCGTCATTAAGAACTCGGCGTTGGTCTTCGTCTTCTTCAGCCGGTTGAGGATCAGCTCCATGCCCTCGACGACGTTCATGTCGCTGAGGACCTTGCGGAGCTTGTAAGTAAGTTCGAGCTCCTTGGGGTCGAGCAGGAGTTCCTCGCGGCGGGTGCCGCTGGAGCCGACGTCGATTGCGGGCCAGACGCGCTTCTCGACCAGCTTGCGGTCGAGGTGCAGCTCGCTGTTGCCCGTGCCCTTGAACTCCTCGAAGATGACCTCGTCCATCTTGGAGCCGGTCTCGACCAGGGCGGTGCCGATGATGGTCAGGCTGCCGCCGTCCTCGATCGCGCGGGCGGCGCCGAAGAACTTCTTGGGCCGCTGCAGCGCGTTGGCGTCGATGCCGCCGGACATGATCTTGCCGCTGTGGGGCTGCTCGGCGTTGTACGCGCGGGCCATGCGGGTGATCGAGTCGAGCAGGATGACCACGTCGTCGCCGAACTCGACCATGCGCTTGGCCTTCTCGATGACCATATCGCACACCTGCACGTGGCGGTGGGCGGGCTCATCGAACGTGCTGGCGACGACCTCGACGTCCTTGGCCGTGTTGCGGCGGAAGTCGGTGACTTCCTCGGGCCGTTCGTCGACGAGCAGCACGATGATCTTGACCTTGCCGTGGTTCTTGGTGATGGCCTGGGTCATCTTCTGCATCAGCACCGTCTTGCCCGTGCGAGGCGGGGCGACGATGAGGGCGCGCTGGCCCTTACCGATGGGCGCGACCAGGTCCATGATGCGCGTCTCGACGACCTCGGGACCGGTCTCCAGGTTGAAGCGCTCCTCGGGGTGTAGCGGCGTGAGGTCCTCGAAGGGCTTGGTCTTGTGGGCGGCGGCGGGCTCGCGGCCGTTGACCTCATCGACACGCAGCAGCGCGAAGTAGCGCTCGCTCTCGCGGGGCGGGCGGATGAGCCCGCGGACGACCATGCCCTTGCGCAGGCCGAAGCGGCGGATCTGGCTTGGGCTCACATAAATGTCATCGGGCCCGGGCAGATAGCTCTGCTCGGCGGAACGCAGGAAGCCAAAGCCGTCGGACATGATCTCGAGCGTGCCGTCGCCGACGAGCAGGCCCTGGCTGGCAGCGCGGACCTTGAGCAGCTTGAAGATGAGGTCTTGCTTTGTGAGACCTTCGTAGTCGTCCAGCCCGTCCTTCTTGGCCAGCTTCTGGAGCTTGTCGAGCTCCATGCGTTGGAGGTCGCTGATGCTCAGGGCATCTTTGAGCGCCTTTGGATCGGCCTTGGCGACGATCTTCTCGATCTCCGCGGCTTCGCGTTCGAGCTCGTCGTCGGTGGGCAGGCCGTGGTCGAATCCGCCCGGCGACTTGCGCTTGCGGCGCTTGCGGCGGGTGCCACCTGATCCGCCCTGTCCGCCATCGCGGCCGCGGCGGCGTTCGCCCGAGGAACGCTCTCCAGAGCCACCCGAACCTCCACCTGAGCCTCCCGAGCCGCTCGACTCGGGCGCATCGGCTGTGGCGGTGCTGGTGCGTTCTTCGCGATCTTCACGCTGGTCGGCGGACGTGGATTTCGCCATGGCATCCTCGCGGGTTTGGATGGGAATCGCTGCGGGTCGGAGTCTGGCCGAGTGGCCTACCTCGGGCGGGCACGCCGCCGGTGGTGGGTCGTCGACTGGCGGCCGGCGACTCGGGCCAATCTCAGGACCCAACGGCGGGGTGCGGCGGACGCGTCGCGTCCCTCGGCATGCCACCGCGAGTGGCCCAGATTGGCGGGGGAAAGGCTGCCACGAAACCCGTGGCTGAGTCACCATAGCCCGTGGTGGTAAGCCGGGCAAACCCGGGCCCTAAGGGCTGTTTTTTCGCGTCTCCAGGGCCTTCAGGGCCGTTCGGAGTCGGCCTCTCAAGTCCTCGAGATCGCCCCCGTTGGCGATGACGACGTCGCTCCGGCTCCGCTTTTCGTCCAGCGGCAGCTGGGCGGCCTCGCGTCGGTCAAGCTCCGCCTCGCTCCAGCCGCGGCCTTCACGAACGCGTCGCAGCCTCTCCGCCCTCGGCGTGTCGACGAAGATCACGGCGTCGCACTCGGCATCAACTCCGGCCTCGAAGAGCAATGGGGCGTCGATCACCACGCCGCGCGCGCGGTCGTCGCGGGCGCGTGCGATGAGTGCTGCCCGGGCGTCGTGCAATTTCGGATGGATGATCAACTCGAGTGTGCGTCGTGCGTCGTCGCTGCCGAAGACCGCGTCGGCGATGGCCTGGCGATTCGGTGCTCCATCCGCGTCGAGCACTCCGGCACCAAAGGCGGCGACGAGTTCCTGGATGACATCGGCACGCCCAAGCACCTCGCGCGCCCCTGCATCGGAGTCGCTGACCACGAATCCCAACTCTCCCAAGACCGCCGCGACGGCGCTCTTGCCGCTCCCGATGCCGCCGGCGAGTCCGAGTATGAGGAATTCGCGTGTTTGATGCGGCTCGGGCATAAAGGCTCCGCCTGCGGGCTTGACCCAAGCCCAAGTACCGGGATCATTGTCCCCTCGGCCGATTCTCGACGGGCCGAGACCGACCACACCGAAAGGAACCGTGCGATGCTCGCCATGTACCACACACGATCTGCGAAGGGCCCGGGCTACAGCTCGGTCGTCGTGGCCGTGGTGCAGGCGAATGCCCATCGCGCAGGCGCCGACTCCTAGGCCCGGCCTCACCTTTCACCCCATCTCGAAGCTGTTATCACTGTTCTCTCGTTTATCGCCGCGCGCCCGCATTGCTGCCGGACGGCGCGGCGGGAGTGTGCACTATGACCCAGAACCAGTATCACAACCAGCCCAACCGAACTCTTGACCGAACCGACGCGTTGCCGTACGCGAGCGCGATGGCGATGTCGGGACTGAGCCGACGGCTCGCGCCCGAGGACGTCCAGCCCGGCCAGTATGTCAGCGTGCTGCTCCGGCACGAGCGATTCTGGCACTACGACTCCGAGCGTGACGAGGTGGTCCGCCACCGCGTCGTCGAACTGCCCGAAGCCGATGGTTCGTCGGAGGCGGGAGGCCGCGCGGGGTCGCCGATGTGCGTCTTGGGTGTCAGCCTGCCCTTCGTTGTTGTCCGTTTGATGGGTGGCTGCGAGGGCGAGTCGTCGCGACCAGTTGTACGGACGCTCGACCTGCGCCAGGTCGAACTGGCCGAGGTCGGTCGTGGATACGCCATGGCGTTCGCCGCCGCGTGCCGACCGCCACCGAGCGGTGATGGCTCAACGTCGAGGCGCTCGGGCCGCGGCTGGGCGCGAAGATTCGGTAAAGCCCGGAGGCGGGAATAAAGCCCCGGCGGCGTGCCCTCTACCCTGCGGGCGCGCTGCCGGGTGTTGGTGTGCGCGCCGAGTTTGCAGCTCATGATGAACTACGAAGCAGGAGAACCGCCGATGCCGATCCGTACCAGCCGTCGCCCCGTCGCCCGCGTCCTTGCCGTCGCCAGCCTTGTTGCCTTTGCGGGCGGCCTGGCCGCCTGCGCCACCGGCGGCGCGGGCTCGACGAGCCTGACCCGCAGCGACCAGCGCAGCTTCGAGGCCGCTGCGGGCGAGGCGGAGGTCGTCGCCGTCATGATGACCGCCGACTGGTGCCCCCCGTGCCGTACGCTCAAGCCCAACGTGCAAGAGGCCATGGGCCGCATGCCGTACAACAGCGTGACGATGGTGATCGCCGACTACACCGACCGGCGCAACCCCGCCGCGGTTCAGACGCTGGCCGACGCGGGCCTGAGCAGCCTGCACGAGAGCAACGGCGGCAAGACCGGCATCGTGTACTTCCTCGATGCCCAGACCGGCACCGTTCTGGGCCAGGTCAGCGGTGGCAACACGACCGCGAGCCAGGTCCAGGGCGCCCTCGAGGCGGCGGTTCAGGCCGCGGGCTGACGCACACAGTTAGCTAAGTTCCCCTGTAACAAGACAACGGCGACCTGGCCCACGCGGTGCCGGTTCGCCGTTGTGCGTTTAGTTGCCGAATGTGTGGCTTGCCTCGGTGGCCCAGGCTGCTTGGTTCAGGCCGCCTCGCTCTGGATCGCCTGGCCCTCGTCCTGGTTGCCGCTCGAACCCAGGAACAGCGTGATGGGGCTGGAGAACGCGCTCGTGCCGCCGACGCGCTCGCCGCGGACGCGGTAGGCGATGCTGGCCACGCCCGTGGGCGTGCCGCCGTCGATGAACACGCGCTCGGCGATGGTCGTGATCGTCGACCACGGCGTGGTCAGTCCGTCCGTGCCGGTCGTGCGACGCTGGATCGTGAAGACGGTGCCGCCGTGACGCGTGCCCTTGAAGCGCAGGTTGGCCCGGCCCTCGGTGTCCAGCGTGACGGTGAGGTCGGTGGGTACGGGCGGCTCGCCCAGCGGCTCGCGCGGCTTGGGCGGGTCGATCTCCGCCAGGGCGTAGACGCCGTCGGGGTTCTGCTGGTCCTTGGCGAAGGTGTTGATGTTGCGCAGCGCGCTGCGTGCGGTGGTGGTCGCCTCGCCGATGGCCTCGTACCACGCGGTCTTGGCGGCCGGCACGGCCGGGCACGGCCGCAACGGGCGGTCCGCACTCGCGGTAGAGGCATTGGCGATATTATGATCTTGGATGGAGCCCGTTATGCGCACGCCCACGATTCTCGTGTTTCCCGCCGCGTTCGCCCTGTCCGCCGCGGCCCTCCCCGGCTTCACCGCCGCTGGGTCGCCGGGCCAATCGCCAGCGTCGCAGGACGCGAGCGCGTCGCAGGACACCCAACAAGACACCAAGCAGCGTGCCCAAGCGCGGGCGACGCTCGAGGCTCGCGTCAAGGCCGCCCGCCGCGACGGCGACGATCAGGCCCTCGAGCTGGCCGCGGTCGCCTTTACGCGCCTAGGCGACCATCGCCGGGCGGTCGAACTGCTGACCGAACTGGTCGATGCCGGCGAGGGCAAGCTCGAGCGGGGCGAGCGCACGAACACGCGCGAGCTTGCCGACGCACTGCGCTTGCGCGGCCAGTACCGCGGCGTGCTTCCGGGGCCCGAGGGTTCGGCCGAGGCGTGCCTGGCCGAATTCACGCGCAGCTCCGAGCTGCTTGAGGCGGCCGGGCGCACGGGCGACCTGATCTACCGCAGCGTGCAACTCCAGCGCGCCGGCCTGCTGATGGGCATGGGCCGCATCGATGAGGCGCGGAAGGCGAACGACGCAGTGCTAGAACACCTGCCGCTGTCGATGCAAGGTGGGCAGCGCTACCACCGCTCCGACCTCTGGCGCGACGTGCAGCTCAAGCATCGCGCGGGCGAGCTCGACGCGGCGGTGGAAGCTCTGGAGGCCTTGCTCGAGGCGACGCCGGCCGTAGGAGCGGCCGACATGAGAGAGTTGGAATTCGAGCTGGGCCGGCGCCGCACTCTGGCCGAGTGGCGCGAGCAGCTGCGCGCGCAGCACGAGGGCGACGACACGCCCAGTGTCGCCTACTTGCGTGAGCTGCGAGCCATCTGGCAGGACGAGCGTTTCCGAAGCTCGCCGGACATCCTCGTCGTGGGCCAGAGGATCATCAAGGCCCACGCCTACCGCCACGACCAGCAGCGCCGCCTGGACGCCAGTGTCGAGGTTCTGGGCGTGCTCGACCTGTACCGTGATCGGTGGCTTGATGATCCCTCTTCGGTCTGGCCTCGCGCGCGACTCGAGCGTCGCATGGACGACATGGCAAGGACCATCCTCAGCGGCCTGCAGGGTGCGGCGAACTCTGGCCGTCCGGCATTGCAGCTCATGGCGTTGGACCGGCTGATCGCTATGGCAACCGATGCGCAGCTTCGCGAGAACCTAGAGA
The DNA here is from genome assembly GCA_937899905.1 of uncultured Phycisphaeraceae bacterium. Taxonomy (GTDB): domain Bacteria; phylum Planctomycetota; class Phycisphaerae; order Phycisphaerales; family UBA1924; genus JAHCJI01. The sequence continues at coordinate 22,063 of CALCCF010000070.1, read as the reverse complement.
TGCAGCGAGAGAGCCTCCGCGAGCGAATGGCCGCGGGGCGATATGGGCCGGAGTAAGCAGTCCCGCGTCGCCGCGTACAGCCCCTGCGGCTCTTGCAGCAGCTTCACGATCTCGGTGAGCGCCCACGCCGCCATCGCGCGGCGTACGACCTGTGCCTGGCGTGCGCGTTCGAGCTGGGCGAGGGCGTGATTGTGTGCCCCGAGTGCGGGCTCGCTCGGGTAGGAGCCTAAACGGTGGACGCGTCGATGCCATGGCCCGCCTCGGTGCTTGCGATCGCCGATGCGGTCGAGCTCGATGCGGCCGCGCCCATCGCCATCGGCCGCGTGGGCAACACGATCCATCGCGTTCGATTGCGCGATGGCGGATGGGGCGTGCTGAAGCGCGGCGGTGGGGCGCTGGGGGGCGACGAAGCCAGGGCCGACGTGCTGGCCGAGGCCGAGCGGCTGGCGTGGCTAGATGGCCGTGCGGGAGCGCCGCGGCTGCTGTGGACTGGCAACGTCGGCGAGCACGCGGCGTCGCTCGCCACGCACCTGTCCGGCCTGCCGGCGCACGAACGACAAGAGAACCCCACGCACGCGATCACCATCGCGGCCCGAGCCCTCCGCGCGGTGCATGAGCTTCCCGTGAGGGCGTGCCCATTCGGCGAGCACCGTGATGCGGGTGATGTCGTGATCCATGGCGACTACGCGCTGCCGAATGTCATCATCGGCGACGAAGCGGTAGGCATCGTCGATTGGTCGCTCATGCGCGTCGGCGATCGCAATGAGGACATCGACGACGCCGAGCGGAGCATCGGGCGGAACTTCGGCGAGCGATGGGTGCCGAGATTTCGTGAGGCCTACGAAGGAAACGGCTGACGTTCAGCCCATTGAACGCCGGCACGCGTCAACCGCGTCCGAGCGTCCAAGCACGAAGAACCCCCACACGAAGTACGCGGCGACGCCCAGTGTCCAGAACCCGACGAAGGTGAGCAACGCGACCATCGAGCCGCCCGAGGCCGGCGAGCCCTGGCCGCCACGCAGCGCGCTGTTGGCCATGACGGCGAGGATGGCGAGCACGCCCGCGGCGAAGAGGAGGTGGGCGATTCGCGCCGCGATGCGGGCGACGTTCGAGCGCATCAGCACGCCGCAGCCTAAGAGCACAAGCACGCCGAAGACCAGCGCATACGGGTTGCGCTGGCCGGGCGGGAAGAACGCGGTGATGACCATGATGCCGCCGAGCAGCACGTCGATGATCGCGACGGCCCGCGCCTTGGTGGGCAGGTCGCCGACGCGCACGCCGGGCGTCCCTTGCTGAGAGGTTCGGGACCCAAGGGCGGGCGGCTGGATGCTCATCGCGTGGACGGTCTCCGTGGTCCAGATTCAGGCGATCGATGCCGGTTCTTGCAGCATCTTGACGATCTCGGCGAGCGCCAGCGCCGCCGTCGCACCGTCGACCACGCGGTGGTCGCAGGCCAAACTCAGCGGCATCTTCTTGCCGACGACGGCCTGACCGTCGCGGACGACCACGGCGTCGTAGACCTTGCCCACCGCGAGGATGCCGACCTCCGGGGCGTTGATCACCGGCGTGGCGAACATGCCGGCGTGGCTGCCGACGTTGCTGATCGTGAAGGTGCTGCCGGAGAGGTCCTCGCGGGCGGCCGTACGTGTACGGGCGCCGTTGGCGGCGTTCGCGATCGCGTCGGACAGACCAACGGCATCCATCGCGTCGGCATCGCGGATGACCGGGACCATCAGGCCCGCGTCGGTATCGGTCGCGATCCCGAGATGCACGGCGTGGTGCTCGACGATGGTCTGGTCGTCGCCCGAGCCCTCGACGCGCGCGTTGAGCGCGCCGAAGCGGCCGCCGGCACGCGGGGCCATGGTCTTGCACACGGCCGACGCGACGAACGGCAGGAAGCTCAGCTTCGTGCCCGCCTCGGCGAACTGGCGACGCAGCGCATCGAGATCGGTCACGTCGGCCTCGTCCATCACCGTGAAGTGCACGGCGGTGTCGACCGACTGACGCAGGCGGTTGGCGATGGTCTTGCGTACGCCCTTGAACGGCGTGCTGGCATCGCCTGCGCTCGCAAGGCTTTGCTGCGCAGGATCGGGAATCGGCCGCGCACTCGCGGGCACGTAGCCCGGGGCTAGCGGGACACCGGCGCTGCCGCCGCCCATGCCCGGCATGCCGTAGGGCATCATCATGGGCACGGGCATCATCATCATGGGCATGGGCATGCCCATTTGAGGCATCCCCATCTGCGGCATGCCGTAGCCCATCTGTTGCGGCTGGTATTGGGGCATGGGCTGCTGCTGCATCTGCGGCATCGGCTGGGGCTGGTACTGCGGCTGTGGCGCCGCCGGGCGTGGCATGGGCCGGAGCGTGGTGGCGGGTGCGGGTGTCGCGGCCGGTGCTGGCTTCGCGGCCGGCGCGGCAGGCTTGGCCGTGGCGCCGGCGGAACCCGCGAACGCGACGAGGTCCTTCTCGAGCACGCGGCCGCCGATGCCACTGCCGGGCACGGCATTGATGTCCACGCCCATCTCGCGCGCCTTGCGACGCACGGCCGGGGTGGCCAGCGCCTTGCCGGCCTGGCGGGTGAGGCCGGGGGTGTCGGCGCTCATCTTGCCGACGACGGTGCCGTCGTCCTCGCGCGCGCCCTCGGCAGCAGCGGCGGTGCCGTTGTCCGCGGTGGGCTCTGGGGCACTCGAACCTCCACCCACGCCCTCGAAACTCACAAACGGCTCGCCGACCTTCATCGTGTCGCCGTCATCGCCGTGGAGCGTCTTGATCGTGCCGGCACGCGGGCTGGGGATCTCGGTGAGCGCCTTGTCGGTCTCGACCTCGGCCAGCGCCTGCTGCTCCTCGACGGTGTCGCCTTCCTTGACGAGCCACTTGATGAGCTCGGCCTCTTGGAGGCCCTCGCCGATGTCGGGCAGGAGGAAGATGTTGGGATCGCTAGAAACTTTGCCGGCCATCAGAAGCTCCAGTCAAATCGAGTCGAGTTCGAGGTAGGGTCAGGCGGATGGAGTGGTGTCCTTGCCCTTTGAATTGCGAACACCGAGGATAGTCCCCCAGATCACCAAGGCACCAAATAGTGTGATCACGATGCCGCCTGGGATGCCCCAGACAAAGTCCAGCACTCGGACAAGAAAGCCGGTGCGCCGTCGCACGCCGTCGTAGTCGCCAATCTCCATCCCAGGGTTGACGAACATCGCGATGCCGAGCCCCAATATCAGCAATCCAATGATCGAGCTGATGATCAACTCTTTCACGCCTGTCTTCTGCTCTTCGGAGTTCTCGGTCGTCATCTGGTCAATCCCCCTCTAAAGCGGCTTAGTACGCGAGCACCTGCTCGATGGCTTCCTTGATGCGCGGGGCTTCGGGCAGGTAGTGGTTCTCGAGCTTGTAATACGGCATCACGGTGTCGAAGCCCGTGACGCGCTGCACGGGAGCTTCGAGATGAAGGAAGCACTTCTCCTGCAGGATGGTCGCGATTTCGGCGCCCATGCCCGCGGTGCGTGCCGCTTCATGCACGATCACGCAGCGGCCGGTCTTTTGCACACTCTCAACGATCGTGTCCTCGTCCATCGGATAGATCGTGCGCATGTCGATCAATTCGACGCTCACGTCCTCGGGCAGCTCGTCGAGCGCGGCGAGAGCCTGGAAGACGGTCGCGCCCCAGGTGATGACGGTGACGTCCTCGCCCTCACTCAACACCTTGGCTTCGCCGATCTCGACGGTGTAGTCGTCCTCGGGCACGTGCTCCTTGTAGCTGCGGTACACGCGCTTTGGCTCGAAGAAGATGACCGGATCGGGATCGCGAATCGCCGCGAGCAGCAGGCCCTTGGCGTCGTATGGCGTGCTGGGCATGACCACCTTGATGCCCACGTGATGGCTGTAGATCGCCTCGGGCGAATCGCTGTGCAGCTCGGGGGCGTGGATGCCGCCACCAACCGGAACACGCACGGTCAGCGGCACGGTGACCGCGCCGCGGGTGCGGTTGCGCATCCGGCCGGCATGGTGCACGATCTGGTCGTACGCCGGCCCGAGGAAGCCCTCGAACTGGATCTCGGGAACCGGCAGCATGCCGTTGATCGCTAGCCCGATGCTCGTGCCCAGGATGCCCGACTCGGCCAGCGGCGTGTCGACGACGCGGTCCTCGCCGAAGCGCTTCTGCAGGCCGTCGGTGACGCGGAAGACGCCGCCGTTGAGGCCGACGTCCTCGCCGAGGACCATGACGCGATCGTCGCGTTCCATCTCCTGGGCGAGTGCGAGGTTGATCGATTGGACAAGGTTCAGTTCAGCCATGAGTGTGTGTCCTTCTCGTAGGTCGCGTTAGCGTGCGGCCCGGGCACCAAGGCCGGCTTGGTCGGGGTTCTGGCCGAGCGAGGTCGTGCGCATCGTGTCGCGCTGCACACGCAGGCTCTCGGGGATCTCGGCGAACGTGTAGTCGAAGATGTCGGTGACGTCAGGCTTGGGCATCTCCTCGGCGGTCTTGACGACCTCCTGGACGATGGCCTTGGCCTTCGCCTCGAGTGCTTCCTGCTTCTCGTCGTCCCACAGGCCCTTGTTCTCGAGGTACTTCCGCAGGCGGATCAGCGGGTCCTTGGCCTTCCACGCGTCGAGCTCGCTGGTGTCGCGATAGCGCGACGCGTCGTCGGCGGTGGTGTGGTCGGCAAGGCGATAGGTTACCGCCTCGATGAACGTCGGCCCCTCACCCTTCCGAGCGCGGTCGTGGGCTTCCTTCGTCGCGAGGTACATCGCGAAGAGGTCGTTGCCGTCGACCTGGATGGTCGGGATGCCGTACGCGAGAGCCTTCTGCGCAAACGTCTCGGACGCGGTCTGCTTCTCGCGCGGCACGCTGATGGCCCAAGAGTTGTTCTGGCAGATGAAGATGCACGGCACTTGCAAGACGCCGGCGAAGTTCGCGGCCTCGTGGAAGTCGCCCTCGCTCGTCGCGCCGTCGCCGAAGTAGGTCAGCGTGACGCTGTCTTCCTTGCGCATCTTGGCGGCCCACGCGATGCCCGTCGCGTGCAGCATGTGCGTGCCGATCGGGACGCTCAGCGGCGTGATCTTGACGCCCTCGGGGATCTGGCTGCCGCGCTCGTCGCCCATCCAGTAGGTCAGCACCGAATGCATGGGCAAGCCGTGCATGAACAGGGCGGCGTTCTCGCGATAGGCCGGCACGAGCCAGTCCTGCCCCTTGCGGGCGGCGAGCGCACTACCGATTGCGGCGGCCTCCTGGCCCTTGTTCTGCGGGAACGTGCCCATGCGGCCCGAGCGTTGCAGCTTGAAGGCCACCTCGTCGTATTGGCGGCACACGGTCATGTGCTCGTACGACTGCTGGACCTGCTCGTCGCTGAGCAGATCCTTGCCCAGCTTGCTGTCGAGCTTGCCGTTCTCATCGAGCACGCTGAGGTGCTGGATCTGGGTCTTGTAGGCGACCGTACGGGGCATGGGTCGTCTCCTGTGTTCCTTGGATACGCCGGAGGAATCCGGCGGGGTGGTTCGATTCGTCAGACGCAAAATCCGGCTGGAGCCCAAACCATCGAGAGCGCACGATAGCCGTCGGCCCCCGGGTCGAATCGATCAGTGGGGGTCGGCACGAGTGGTCGCTCGGCCGATGGCTATCGGGGACGCCCCGAATGAGAGGTTCTCTGCGGAACCAGTTTAGCTCGCCGCGCCGGCGTGGGCTTCCAAGCCGATCTTCTGGGCGGCGTTGTCGCCTGGGAACTGCTTGATGGCGTCCTGCTTGGGCGTGCGGCCCTGGCCCTTCTGCTCGGTCGGGGAGCGTTCGGGGATGATGAACGCGTTGGACGGCATCGTGGCGTTGTGGGCGAGCGCCGCGTCGGCAGCCGCGAACAGCGTGTCGTCCGCGTTCTCGTACAGCTCGCGCCAGTTGGCCTGGATCCAGGTCTCGGCGAGATCGAAGAAGTGCAGCGCTGCTCGCTTGTTGCGCTCCATCTCTGGGCCGGAAAGCCCTTCCCGGAGGTCCTTGTCCAGGCGGCTGAGCGTGCAGCCGAACGCGTGAAGGTAGATGGCGTTGAGCGCCAGTCGGGCCTGGGGGATCTGCCGGCTGACCAGTTCGGCGTCGTAACGCTTGCTGGTGATCTTGAACTGGTGGCTGTGCTCGCGGATGAGCTTGGCAAGGCGGTCGGCCTGCGGGCGCAGGCTCGCGTGCACCTTGCTGATGCTCGGCGCCTTGGGGCGGATGCCCAGGAACACCTGTGCGCCCAGCGGCACGGCGGCCTTGATCATCTTGGGCTTGAGCAAGTTGGGCACGATGCGGGACAGGTTCTGGCCGAAGCTCTCTTCCTTATCCCAATCGACCTTGAGCTTGACGCCGAGCATGCTTTCGCCGAGCTGCTTGCCGCCGTAGCCGAAGATGAACGACCACATGAGATCGTTGCTGCCCTCGACGATCGTGTTGATGCGGCTGTCGCGGAAGATGCGCTCGACCTCGTTCTCGGTCATATAGCTCTCGCCGCCCATGATCTGGACCGCGTCGTTGACCGCGCGCCAGCCCATCTCGGAGCAGAAGACCTTGCAGATGGCCGTCTCGACCATGATGTCCTCGTCGTGGCGATCGAGCATGCCGGTGGTCATGTAGAGCACCGAGTCCATCGCGTAGGTCAGCGCCGCCATGTGGGCGATGCGCTGCTTCACCAGGTCCTTGTCCGACAGCGGGGCTTTGAACTGGTAGCGCGTCTGGCTCCAGCGGATGGCCTGGTCCATGGCGCGCTTCGCGCCACCGAGCATGCCGGCGCTCAGCGTGCATCGGCCGTAGTTCAGGCACGTCAGCGCGACATTCAGGCCGCGGCCTTCCTTGTGCATGAGGTTGGCCTTGGGAACCTTCACGTCCTTGAAGCGGATGCGTGCCTGCCACGTGCCGCGGATGCCGCACTTGCTGCGGTTCTTCGAGTAGATGTCCACGCCCGGCATGTCCGGGTGGCAGACCAGCGCGGTGACCTTGTCCTTGCCGTCGATGTTCTGCTTGCACATGACGGTGAACAGACCGGCGATCGCGCCAGACGTTGCCCACTTCTTCTCGCCGTTGAGGATGTAGTACTCGCCGTCCTCGGAGACCTCGCAGCGGGTCTCCTGGCCGCCGGCGTCGCAGCCGACGTTGGGCTCGCTCAAACAGAACGCGCTGACCCACTCCTTGGCGAGCTTGGGCAGCCACTTCTCTTTCTGCTCCTGAGTGCCGAAGAGCATGACGGCCTTGCAACCGATCGACTGGTGCGCGCTCACGAGCACGGCGGTGCTGCCGCAGTACTTGCCGATGGTCTCGAGCACGCGGTTGTACGCGGTGATGCCCATACCCAGGCCGCCGTACTCCTTGGGGATGGTCATGCCCAGGACGCCCAGGTCGAACAGGCGGTCGATCACCCAGCGCGGGATCTCCTGCTCCTGGTCGATCTGGATGGACGGGTGCTCGTTGGCGAGGTAGTGCTCGAGCTTCTCGACGAGCTCGTCACACTCTTTCTGGGCGTCGGCCGACGGCTGCGGGTAGGGCAGCATGAGGTCCTCGCGGAAGCGGCCCCAGAAGAGGTTCTTGGCGAAGCCCATGGATTCCGGCTCGGCGCCAAGGAGCTCTTCGGCTTCCTCTAGCAGCTTGCGGTCGGCCTCGGAAACGCCCTTCATCTGCTTTAGGTCGGCCATCGGTCGGACTCCTCTCGTCGTCGTCAAATCGGTCTACGGCGGCCGTACTCGTGTCTTGCTTGCTGCAGGTGCTGGCAGCGTGGGCTATTCGACCACGCCTCGGCGAGCCATCAGGCCCGTCGGCTCCTGTGCGACACGCACTGCCGGGTCACCACCATTATTGGTTCCATCCGGCTCGAAGTCGCCCCCGTGCGGGGTCCTTTCGGCAAGCCAGAACCGACGCTGGGGAAGCCCGCGGGTCCGATCACGGGGCTCGCCCGCGAGGCCTTGGCGCACGCTCGGGCTCGCTCGGTCAGACGCGAAGGCCGTACGCAACACGCGGGCGACCAGCAACGAGCCCCCCGCGCGAGCGGGGGGACTGGAGGTCCGTTCGCACTACTCTCCCCCGTGCCACACACGCCGCACCAGCCAGACGCGTCCAGGCTCCAGCGCGTCGCCCGGACGCTGTACATCGATTCGGGGCTGCCCGCGCCCATCCGCAACGCGAAGCTTGGCTACGTCGTCACCTTAACCGTCGCCGTGATTGCGTTGCTGGCCATCTTCGCCCTCGCGTGGCTGGGCGTGGGCCCAGCCCCTGGCAACGCGCCGATGTATGCCTACTTCATCCTGATCGTGCTCACCGCGATCTTCTGCCACTACCTGTCGAAGCGCGCCCTGCGCCACGCCGCCGCCGCCGACCACCTGCTGTGCCCCGAGTGCACCTACGACCTGCGCGCGCTGGGCGAGAAGGGAACTTGCCCCGAGTGCGGCCGGGCGTACGAGCACGACGCGGTACGGGCGCAGTGGCTCGATGCCGAGCGGCGGCTCAAGGGAGATTGACCCGAGCGATCGGCGGCCGCCTTGCCAGCCGTGGGCGCGAGGACGCGGGACCGAAGCGAAGTTCGACGCGACGGCCGCGAGCGGCACGCGGGCGAGCACGAACGAGCCCCCCGCGCGAGCGGGGGGACTGCGCGCCCGCTTGCTCCACCCTCCGCCATGTCCAGCACCCCCCGCGAGCCCCGCCGAACGCTGCGTCATCGCCTCGTGGGCTATTACGTCGTCGATGGCGAGTCGCCCGAGGCCATTCGACGGCCGATGCGATGGAGCCTCGTTGTACCGGGGCTGGGCCTGCTTGGCCTGGTCACCCTTGTCGCGCTTGATGCCACTGGCGTCGTGGCCCGGCCCTATCCGGCGGCGACCGTCTCGATTGTGGGCGTGACATTCGCGTGCGTCTGGCTGTGCCATCGCATCGCCAGGCGCGCCCTCCGCCGCGCCGCCGCGGCCGACCACCTGCTCTGCCCCGCGTGCGCCTACGACCTGCGCGCGCTCGACGACGTGGGCGCCTGCCCCGAGTGCGGCCGGGCGTAAGAGCACGGCGCGGTGAGCGCGCAGTGGGTTGATGCGGAGCGGCGGCTGGAGCGCGAGTAGGCCAGCACGGCGGACCTAGCCTTGGCCATGCGAACGCCCACGCCCGAGCACGCCATCTCGCCGTCCGCGCGGCTTGGCCTGCTTGCCTTCCCACCAACCGGAACGCCGCCCCAGATGCGCCGCGTGTGCCGGCGGTTCGTCTGGGGAGGCCTCGTCGCGATCATGGCCGCGCCGTTGCAAACGCTTGGCCGCATCTGGCTGCCTGACCAGACGGTGGTGTTGGCGATCGTTGCCCTCGTCGTCGCCCCACTGGGCGTGATCGTCGCCGTCCGGGCCTTTTGCGAGCACCAGCGGCTGATGCCGACCGCGGTGCCCACGGTCGAAGAGGGCTGAACCCGGCGCGGCCTTGTTGATCCAGCGTAATACGCCACCGGTGCCTGCCCCGAGTGCGGCCGGGCGTACGAGCACAAGGCCGTGCGGGCCCGGTGGGTTGATGCGGAGGGGCGGATGAAGGGCAGGTCGTGACGTCGGTCCTTCACGCCGCGCTCAATGCGAGTCGCGAGCGTCGATCAACGCTTCAGCTTCCTGCACCGCACCCGAGGCGAGCCACACCATCCCGAGGGCCGAGCCCGCCAGCCCGAGGCACAGGCCGAAAAGCATCCATAGCACGAGGGCCTCGTCCATCCCGAGGATGCCCGGGGCGAGCGGCAGCGCCACCCAGGGCAGCGCGAGCGGGATCCCGAGCAGACCCGACGGGCCGGGCCGGCCGCCGCGCTCGATGACCTGATCCCGGGCGTCCTCGACGCCGAGGATCAGCAGCGATACGCCCACGCAAAGGGCAATCAAAGATCCGTAGGCCAGTGCCGAGGCGAGCCCGGGCAGGGCCAACTCGACGAGGGGAGCGCAGGGGCCTCCGGCCACCACGCCTGCGGCGGCCATCCACACGCCCGTGCGAAGTTTCCTGCGCTCCTTCCGGTCTGTGCGCTGGTGATCGTCGCTCTCGCCGACGCGCAGGCGTGGGCGGCGGCGCACCGCGCGGTCGAGTTGGATCACGAGCACGAGCCAAAACAGCAGCATGGCACCGCCGGCGATCGGGAGCACGATGGCCCTCGGTATGCGGCCCTGGATGCTCGCTTCGGCGATGAACACGACCACGCCTAACAGCGCCAGCCCGGGCACCATGGTGAGCCCCACCGCCACCCGCCGCATCCGTACCGCCTCGAGGCGAAGATGCTCGATTTACACCAGGTTGCACTTGTGAAGATCCCACACGGGCCAACTCGCCGCAACATCCAGCCCGCACTCGGGGCACGGCTCGCCGGGAACGCGGCCGATCAGGTCGTACCTGCACCGATAGCAGGGCACGCCCGCCGGCAGCGGCTCGGCGGCGACAGCCTCGTGATCGGTCACTGGTTGCCGGGCCTCGTCCATCGCCCGATCGTTGGCGCAAGTGGGGTTGGTCGGTTCGGTGGCGGGGCCGATGGGTCCTCCGTTGGGGCCGCGGCGCTCTGCGCCGGCACGTTGATGTCCTACGTCGCAGCGCTCGCGCTCCGCGCCGGTGCGATTCGACTCCGCGCCGGCACGATGATGTCCTTCTGCGCAGCGCTCGGGCTCTGCGCCGGCACGATGATGTCCTTCTGCGCAGCGCTCGGGCTCTGCGAGCGCGCGGTTATTGGGACGGGCAGCCACGCTGGCGGGCCGCCAGGCCGGTTGGCGCGCGTTCCCGGACGTTGCGTGGTCCCGCGCCCATTCCCGGACCAACTCAAGTGGACAGAAGAACGGGCCGACGCAGGGATCGGCGGTGTCCCGCACGCGCGTGCGGGGCCGCCCGGCCGGGGCACGGGCACTGGCCGTGTGCACCCCAGTTTCAAGGATGAAGTTCCCATGGCAGAGAGCAGCTCAACCGTGCCCGCCGGAGACCGGGCGTCCCTCGAATTCACCCAGCAGCGCGCGGCCGTGTGGGCGGCGGCGGGCACCGCCATCGGCCTGACGACCGAGGACACCGCCGCGCTGACGCAGACCAACACCGATGCGCAGGATGCGCTCGACGATCGCACGGCCAAGGCCGCCGAGGCGAAGAGCAGCACGATCTCTTGGCACGCCGCGGCGGCGACAAACCGCGACCTCGCGCGTGATCTGGTTCGCAAGATCCGCACGTTCGCGCTCCAGCAAACCGACCCCGACGCGATCTACGCCGCCGCGCAGATCCCCGCGCCCAAGACGCCCGGCGGCCTGCCCGAGCCGGCCGTGCCGACCGACCTGAGCGTGACCTTAGATTCGCAGGGCCGCGCGGTCCTCAAGTTCGAGAGCACGCGCTTCGGCGGCACGGTGTGGACCATCGAGCGCCGCACGGTGAGCACGCAGGGCTCGATCTCGGCGTGGACGCTCGCGGGCACCAGCATCGAGCGCGAGTTCGCCGACGAGCAGACGCCCAGCGGCGTGGCTAGCGTGCAGTACCGCGTGCGGGCCGAGCGCCCCAGCGGCACGAGCGCGTTCTCGACGCCCGTCACCCTGCTGTTCGGCGCGGGCGGGGGCAACAACAACGAGGTGATCGCGTCGATCACGCCGCAGGGGCCGATCGAGAGCCAGGCTGGCTGAGGCTTCGCCGTACGCCTCGCCGGCGGGGCCATGCGCCCGCTGGCGCGGTCGGCCGGTGTCATCGTGTCCGACGCACGGGCGGAGCCCCCTTGAAGACAAGGGCGGCTGCGCCCGTGCTCACGTCATGAAGGTGTGTTCTGTCGCTCGCTCCGATCGCGTGCGGGCAAGGCCCGGGCCGCTCAGCGGCCGCGCCGCAGCATGCGCTCCGCTCGAAGACTCGCCGAGCGGATGCTGCGGCGGTGTTGGGCTCGTTGTGTTGGTCGTTGTCGTTGTGCCTAGGGGCAGCCGGCGTCGAACTCGTTCTGGAACTCGAGGAAGTCGAAGATGGTCGGCTGCCCGTCGCCATCAAAGTCGGTGCGGGCGTCGCCCAACGCGAACAGCCGCTGGAACGCCAGCAGATCGAAGACCGACAGCTCGCCGTCGCCGTCGATGTCCGCCCGGCAGGTCCGCGGGCAGCGGTTGAACAGGACGGGCAGGTCCGGGTTGCGGGTATCGGTCGTGGCGATGTCGGTCCGCCCGTCGCCGTTGAGGTCCGCCAGCGCGAACCCGACCATGGTGCGGCCGGTACGCAGGATGGGGCCGATCGAGAACCCGCCGCCGCCCACGCCTGTGAGGATCTGCAGGCCGCCGTTGCCGGCCGCGACCAGGTCGGGAACACAGTCGCCGTTGATGTCGGTGGACTGGACGCGGGAGATCGCGCGGCCGGTGGCCAGGTCGCGTCGCGTGCCCAGCCCGCCCCCCAGCCCGCCCATTCCGTCACCGGGCAGGTAGGCCAGGCTGCCGACGAGGCTCTCGGTCGTGATGAGGTCGGCCAGCCCGTCGCCGTCCACGTCGTCGATCGCCAGCAGGTCGGTGCGCGGGGGGACCGGGTGGTTGCTCCGGGCGTTGAGCTCGCGATCGACCAGCTCGAACACGGTGCTGCCCTGTTCCAGGGCGCCCGCGATAATGGCGACGTCCAGCTGGTCGTCGCCGTCGAGGTCGCCGGCGACCAGCGAGTCCGAGCGATCGTCGACCCGGAGCACGAGGCGGTCATCGAAGGCGCCCGTCCCGTCGTTGTACGCCACGAGCACGCGATCGCGATCGAGCAGCGCGACGATGTCCGGGGCCCCGTCGTCGTCGGCATCGACCAGATCGAAGTCAACGCCGGGCAGTTCGGCCTCGAAGGCCCAGGCCCACCGCAGGTCGCCGCCGCCGGTGTTGGTGAGCACCTCGAACTGCTCGTCAACGCCGATATCCGTCAGGACGACGGCGTCCAGGTCGCCGTCGAGATCCAGGTCCGCCAGCCGCGACCGCAGGGCACCGCCGCGTAGCGGGAGCGACCGCGCGTGCGCCAGCCCGGCGTCGGTCTGCTCGAGCACGTCCACGCGCGGGTTCCTGGACACCGCGATCAGGACGTCGGCATCCCCATCGCCGTCCAGATCACCGGCGGTCGCGTCGATGAGGCCAAGGCCCTGCGGCACCGTGGTCGGCACGAACCCGGGCAGCGCGAAGCCCGCCGTCCCGTCGCTGACCAGCATGGTGACGTCCCGATCGCGCAGGTTCACGCAGAGGACATCGGGCGAGCCGTCGCCGTTCAGGTCGCCGGTCGCAAGGATGGTCGGCTCGCTCCCGACGTCGATGGGCATGCCGGTCGAGAAGCGGCCATTGCCCCGGCTCTCCAGCAGGAGCACGCGATCGTTGAAGAAGTCCGCCGCGGCGACATCGGCGTCGCCGTCACCATCGAGATCGGTCGCCACGATCGCGCGAAGCGAGAGGCCACCGGGCGAGCATTGCTCGTTCACGAAGACGCCGCCCTCGTTCAGCCGGGTACACAACAGGCCCGACGACTGGAGGGTCCAGATGAGGTCCTGGTCGCCATCGCCGTCCACATCGCCAAACGCCACCGCCTCGGGCGTCGCGCTGACCGGGTACTCGTCGAAGCGGCCGAACTCACCGGTTCCGTCGTTGGCGTAGACCCGAAGCCACGCACCATCGAGCGTGAAGATGGGCACCGCGATGTCGATGTCGCCGTCACCATCCGCGTCGCCCAGGGCGGGCCTCAGGAAGAAGCTCGCCGACAGGAACTGATCGGTCAGCTCGAAGAAGCCCTGCCCGTCGTTGAATAGGAAACGCAGCCCGCCACCGGCTCTCGCAACCAGATCGACGTCGCCGTCACCATCGAAGTCGGCGGATGCCAAGTCCGACACCGACACGCCGCTGCTGGAGGTGACCGGCAGCCCGAAGCCGCCCAGACCGTCGCCCGGCCGCATGTCGAGTTGGCGGACCGAGTCCCGCAGATAGACCAGATCGGGCCTCGCGTCGCCGTTGAAGTCGGCGATGACGACCTTGCTCGGTCGCGTGCGAGCGGGGAACTCGATCTCCAACGTCTCGAGGCCACCGCCAGGCCTGGAGACGGCAACGGTCAGCGTGTCGCCGAGCTGGTTCGCAACGGCAACGTCGTCCCGTCCGTCGCGGTTGAAGTCGCACACGGCAATCGAATCGGGACCCTCGCCCACGAGCAGGTCCCAAGGAGCCGCGAAGGGAACGGCGCAGGGGTCGTCGCCGGCCTGCCGTGCCGCGGCCGCGTGCGGCGGTGTGGCGGCGGACGCGATCAGCACCAGGGCCGGCCCGATCAGGCGCCATGGCCTGAGACGACGAAGGCTGGGGTTCGATGGCACTGCAAAGACCTCCCTGTCTGCTGCACGCACATGCGAAAGATGCTGCGATTGTAAGTTCATGCTTCGCGCATGGCGAGCGTCGCATCGACTGCCGGGTCAGTTCGGATCGACGCCGAGGCGGTCTAGATACTCGAGCGCGGACACGTTGCCTTCGCTTGCGGCCCGCTGGTACCACTCGATGGCCCGCTCGCGCGAACGTGCCACGCCCTGGCCCTCCTCGTACATGATGCCGATGTTGACCATGGCGGTGGGCGACCCCGCGTTGGCGGCACGGCGGTACCACGCCATCGCCTCGTCGTCGTCCCGGTCGACGCCCCGCGCCATCGCGTAGGCGAACCCGATGGAGGCCATGGCGTCGGCGTGCCCTTCCGCGGCCGCGCGGCGATACCACGGCATGGCGGCCACCTCGTCCGGTTCGGTCCCCTCGCCGAAGAAGTAGGCGTTGCCCACGGCGTACATGCCATCGACGTTGCCCCCGTCGGCGGCGCGACGGAACCAGCCGAGCGCCCGCACGAGGTCCAACTCAACGCCCTCCCCGTTCTCGTAGGAGACGCCCAGGTTCATCGCCGCCTGGGCGCTGCCCATCTCCGCCGACTCGCGGTAGAGCTCGACGGCTTTCACGTGGTCCTGCTCGACGCCCTCGCCGAAGTCGTACATGTAGGCCAGCGAGCACATGGCATCGGCATCACCGAGCTCGGCGGCCTTGCGGTACCACACCACGGCCGCGGCATCGTCCTCCGGCACGCCCATGCCGTCGTCGTACGAGATGGCCAGGAAGTACATCTGCAGCACGTCGCCGGCCGCGGCGTCGATGAACTCCTGTCGCACGACGTCGCGGTAGTCGGTCTGCTCGAGGACGGCGTCGCGGTTGGTCAGGGCCAGCAGGCGGTCGGACAGCTCGAGATCGGCCATCCTCTGGGCCCTCGCGTCTTCGTCGCCTCCGGCCGGTTCGGCGCCGATGGTGAAGCGGGTCATCATCGCGGCCGCCAGCGGGGCCAGTTCCCGGTCCTGGGCCAGCAGCACCGCCCGGCCGGCGGCGCGCCAAAGGTCGCCCGCGACGGCGTCGGGCCACGACAGATCGCCCAGGTGCGGCCGAAGCAGCGCCAGCACGCCGGTGGCCTGTTCCTTTTGCTTTTCGGTGTCGATGAGTTCGGCAATCGCGTCCAGAGCGGTCTCGGCCTGCCGTACCTGTGCGGCAACACGCGCCGGGAGGACGGGCCGTTCTTCCGACTGCACACCGCGCGGCGTTTCGGGCATGGCCGGCGCTTCGGGCTGGGCGAGTGCGGTACAAGCCATCGCGAGCAGAGCAACGGTTGCGGTCTTGCAGAGCTTCGAGATTCGCATTGCGTGTCCCTTATTCGACAAGTTGTCCGCCAAGTTATTCGCCGAGCCCTCGGGTTACTTGCCCTTGCTGAAGAACGCCTCGATCGCCGCCGTGCCCGCCGGCTCGTGTCGTAGGCGGACGAGGTGGTCGCGCTCGCACTGCAGCGACGCCGCCCAGCCCTTCTCCAGCCCGACACCCACCGCGTCGGCGACGGCCCTCGCGGGGCCGCTGTCCCCGAGGTCGTGCTTCACCGACGCGAGCGCTTCGCGCACCGGCTCGGCGGTGCGGCCGATCCAGCGGTGGGGGGCGCCGTCGCGCGTGGGCGGGGCGCCCTGGCCGCGGATCCAGTCGGCGGCGAGCGAACGCAGGCCGCCGGCGTCTTGCGCGATAAGGTCGAACAGCCCGGCGTCCGCCGCGTCGGGGTATTTCATTGGCGTACCCGCGGCGGTCTGGCGGATGGCATTGCCGGGCTCGATGCGCGCCGGCAGCAGGTTGGTGCCGCCCCAGCCCGGGCAGATGCTCAGGCCGGCCTCGGGCAAACCGATCGGGTAGGGCTTGGCGCCCGGCGCGCCGATGAGCCCGTCGCAGTGCATCGCGAGCTCCAGCCCGCCGCCGAGCGCGGCGCCGTTGATCGCCGCGGCCGTCCACACCGGCATCTGGTGCAGCCTCGCGTACACTGCGGCCCCGAACTCCAGGTACTCGTGCAGATCGGCGTCGCTCAGATCCCGCACGGCCTTCAGGTCGGCCCCGGCCACGAACACCTTCTCGCTCGCGCTGGCGAGGACGACGCCCGCGACGCCATCAAGCTCAAGCCCATCGAGCGTGGCATCGAGCGACTCGAGCAGGTCGCGGTTCAGAACAACGACGGGGGCGTCCTGGGTCAGCTCGACGATGAGGACGGGGGTGCCGCGGTCGTCGGTGTGGACGGGAAGGATGGAAGTCATCGACAGGTCTCCGCAGATAGATCAAGTGCGGAGCCAGTGTAAGCCAAGGCCTCAGTTCTCGCTTGAAAGGCCCTCAATGCCCGAAGAGCATTGCCCATGGACCACCCACCCGATTTCATCGGCGGCCTACGCGTTGTCCGCTGGACGCTGATCGATGAACGCCACCGCCCAACGAAGGACTGTGTGTACAACGTGGATGGTCGGGATTGGGGTCCAGCTCATGGCTTGGCGATCTGCGAGGAAGAAGGCGCTGTGGCATACTACTTGTTTGGATGCGACGAGCAGTGGGACTGTGTGACAGACACATGGCACGAGTCGCTCGATGACGCATTGCAACAGGCGGAATTCGAGTACGTAGGCGTCACTGCGACCTGGCAGAGCCGGTGAACAAGTTGGGCGCGACCAAATAGAAAGCCCGGGCATACGCCCGGGCCTCATTGCGTTCAATTCAGCGATCACTTACTTGTCGATCGGCCCACGGCCGCTCGTGCCGCGAGCGTCGTCGATCGTCGCGTCCACCGAGCCGGGCACGGTGGCGAAGCCGCCGCGTTGGCCGCTGGTGCTCGGGCGGATGAACAGCTCGACGCGGCGGTTCTGGGGCGTGCCACCGGTGGAGCTGTTGGGCACGAGCGGTCGGTGCTCGCCCCAGCCGGCCGCGCTGATCTGGTTGGCCGGGAGGCCCATCGTGATGAGCTGGCGACGCACCGAGATGGCCCGGTGGGCGCTCAGGTGCATGTTGGTCGGGTGGCGCTGCGCCGTCCTGGAGCTGATGCGCTCGCTGTCGGTGTGGCCCACGATCTCGAGCTCATAGCCCGTGGCTTCGGGGGCCTTCAGGATCTCGGCCAGGTCGGCCAAGCTCTCCTGGCCTTCGGTGGTCACGGCATCGCTGCCGCTGGCGAAGGTCAGGTCGCTGGAGAACCGCAGCATGCCGCGATCGGGGTCGTACACGATCCGGCCGGCGTACTTGCGGGCCAGGTTCCGCAGCGCCTGGTCGGTGCGGCGGTCGAGGCCCATGAGGGCGACGGTGTCGAGCGACTCGCCCAGGGCAAGCAGCTGGGCCTCCATGGCGGTCAGGTCGCCCTGGGCGCCCGAGAGCGCGGAGTTGGCCTGCTGGGCGGCACCTTCGGCCTCTTGGCGGAGGCGGCGCTCGTTGTCGATCTGGCCCTGGTAGCTGTTGCGTTCCTGCTCGAGCTGGGCCAGCTGCTCGCGGAGCATGCGGTTGTCGCGCTCCGAGGCATCGAACCGGCCCTGACTGACGCATCCGCCGAGCGTCGAAACGAGGAGCCCGCCGAGGGCGGCGATGGCGAGCGGGCGTGCGTGTTGAAAGAGTCTGCGGGTCATCTGGATCCTCCGTGCTAGACCGCATGTGGGCCACTTCGTCGGCCCGGTCTTTTCCTGGGCGGTGCGTGCGTTGGGCGTCCTGCGCCGCTCGTACTATCGGAGTGCGTGGATCGAGCCCATGACATCCGAGCCCATGACGCAAGCCGTGAGCCCAGTGCATCCGTCGGTTTCCACGCGCCCGACGGTTCACGATATGCCGCACCCATCGAGCCGAATGGTGTTTTGGCCGTCACATGCGCAGGAATTGCGGACGCTCGGGGAACTCGGCGCGCAAGCGACAGCCTGTTGGTACAAACGACAGGCTCGCACGCACGACGAGTCCTCGCGGTCGGCTCCCAAGACGAAGTCCAAACCCACCCGGCCTGGGCAACGGCGCGGCGGGTCGATCTCTCCAACTGCTTCGTTGCACCCGCCCTCGTCAACGCGCACGCGCACCTGGACCTGACCCACATCGGCCCCCAGCCCATGGGCGAGGGCGGCTTCGCGGCCTGGATCGACATGGTGCGTCGGGGTCGCTTGGCCGACGAGGCGGCGATCGCCGAGAGCGTGCGCGAGGGCGTGTCGCTCCTGCGACGAGGCGGCACGGTGGCCGTGGGCGATATCGCCGGCTCGGTGAACGGGGCCCCATCGATCCAGCCGGCCCACGGACTCGATGAGGCCGGCGTACTCGGTGCTTCGTTCCTCGAGTTCTTCGGGCTGTCGCCCGACGGCGCGCCGGGCGTCGACGCGGCGCGCAAGCGGGCCGCGCTGCTGAACACGGACACAATCCAGGTTGGCCTTTCGCCCCATGCCCCGTATTCGGTCTCGCTGGGCGGATACGCCCGGGCACGCGAGGCCGGGCTGCCGATCTGCACGCACCTCGCCGAGAGCGTCTCCGAGCACGCGATGATCGCCGAGGCGAATGGGCCCATCCGCAACTTCCTCGAGGGCCTCGGCCAATGGACCCCCGAGATCGCCGCCCAGTTTGGCACGGGCCAGAGCCCTGTCCAATTCGCGGCAGGCGTGATCGATGGGGTCCTGTCGGTCCACCTGAACGATCTGCAGGACGCCGACATCGAGTCGCTCGCCAAGTCTGGAGCCCGTGCGGCGTACTGCCCGCGTGCCTCGGCGTACTTCGGGGCCCCGGATGCCTTTGGCCCCCATCGATACGGGGAACTGCTCGACGCGGGCATCCCAGTAGCCCTCGGCACCGACTCGGTCATCAACCTGCCGCCCGAGGATGTCGAGGCTCGGGGTATCTGCGTGCTCGACGAGGCCCGGCTGATCGCCGAGCGCGATGGGACCGGTAATCGCCAGTTGCTGGAGATGCTCTACGTCCACGCACCGATGGTGCTCGGCCTCGAGCCGGAGGCCTTTAGGATCGACCCGGACGTCGAGATTGCCGGCTTGATCGCAGTACAGCGACGTGGCAACGATGCGGCGTCGGGTCTGGTTGTGTCGGCGGGGCCGATCCTGTTCCTGTAGATATGCAGATTTTCCTGTGATGCAAGAACCACTCTTGCCTGGTCATCCTAAAGTTCCGCTGAGGTCCATGGAGACGCGATGAGCCGGAAGTGGCAGCAGGTCAAGCGATGGGACGACGAGCACCTGACGGGTGCCTTGTTGCCCGTGAATTGGGTCCTCCGCCTGTTCAGCAGCGTCCTGTTTGGTGTGGGTCTGCTTGTCGTGGTCGCGATCTACGGCGCCTTGGCCAGCCTGCCCGTTGGTCTGCTGATTACGGGCCTGACCTGGACCATCTACGGACTCACGCTGGTGGGCTGCATGGCGCTCGTCGGTGGGGGAGCCATGGCGCTCGCTGCCAGACTGTCTCGCTCGGGCGAGCGCGGCTGGCGGTTCTTCTTCATCGTGATGGCGATGATCATCGGCGGACTCGTAGCGATCGTCGGGTGGTACCACCTCGCGTGGCCGCACCTGCGGTACGACTCGATAAACAGCGAGGGCTTCCGAGTGTTCGGCGCCGTCGCCGACGAGTACGCCGACGTCACGATCCGTCGGTTGCCCTTCTTCGAGATGACCGAACTCGAGTTCTATTCGTGGTGGCCGCTGCGGATCGTGCTCGTGATGTTCGTGATCACGATGATCGTGAGCACGGTGCGACGCATCGCGTTCAACCTGCCAAACCTTGGTGTTCTGACGGTCCACACGGGCATCATCCTGCTCGGGCTCGGCAGCATCTACTACGGGGCGATGAAGCTCGAGGGCGATGTGCTCCTGCTCGCCGGCTCGCCGGGCCGCGACGGCATGCCGACCGAGGGCCCACCGCAAGGCGGGTTCTACGACCGCATCAAGGTCGCGCTCTGGGTGAATCAGGGCCGGGGCTGGGACCAGCGGCTCGTCCGCGGTGTTCCGAGGTACAACGCGTACAACCTCAACGCGGGTCTCGGAGAGAGCGCCCTCGAAGCGGCCGAGGTCATCCGCCCGATCGAAGAGGGTCAATCTCGATCGCTTGCGGTCTCGGTGCCGCCGTCGCGCTCGGGTGTGACCGACGGCGACATCCAGTACCGCATCGTGGGCTACGCGCCGTACGCCGAGCAGCAGACCGATTGGGTCTCGGTGCCGCCGCCAAAGAGCGGCCCGGCCAATCCGCTGCGTTTCGTCGAGTTGTACAGCCGCGTGCCGGTCGCGGGCTTGCCGGGCGACGACACGAGGCCGATGTTCCGCTTCTTCTTCGTGCCCGGCCAGCCCCGCCTGCGGCTCGCGCAGATTCCAATGTTCGTGGTCGACTATCGCATGGGCCTTGACGAGGCGAGCTGGCGCGAATTCACCGCACCGGCCCCCGCGGAGGCACGCCACGCGCTGGCGATCACCATGCCGGGTGAGGATGGGCCGACGGTTATCCCGATCGAGGAGGGGCGGACGTTCGAGTGGCGCGGCCTGAGCTACGAGGTCGAGCAGTTGCTCCCCGAGCCGCCGTTCCCGATCATCACCGAGGGCTTTGAGAACACCACGAGCAGCGTCGCGATCGTGCGCATTACCGAGGGCGACGAGGTCCGCTCACGCTGGATCTACAGCCGCTTCCCCGAGATCAGCCAAGACCTGCTCGAGGGCGAGCAAGAGGGCGGCATGCCCAACCGCTCGGGTGCCGACGAGGATCTCGTGCGCATCCGCTACCTCGACCTGACTGGCCTACACGTCGTCATCGACGAGCGTGAGGATGGTCTGGCCCGAGTCGCCGTGCGCGAGCCGGGCAACACGGTGCGTGTGATCGAGGATGTCGCCAAGGGCCAGCGGTTTTCCGTGCTCGACGCGATCGACCTCAAGCGCAGCGGATCGTGGGACCACGCCGAAGAGGTCAAGCGGCCGGTGCCAGTGCCGGAGATCGAGCGCGAGGGCGAGTTCATCGGCACGCACGATCGGGCGATGGTCGCGGTCGAGATCACCGTGCCTGCGACGCCCGAGGCGCCAGAGTACAAGCGCGTGGTATGGCTTGAGTTCCTGAAGTATCTCAACATCGGACAGCGCGAGGCGACACGCGTCGAGCTGCCCGATGGCCGGAGTGTCAGGCTGGCCTTCGGTCGCGCACGGCGCGTGCTGCCGGGGTTCCAAGTGCGCATGGTCGACTTCGAGATGGTCGCCTACGACCATCGCGGCGCGCCGCGAGACTACAGGTCAACGGTGCGCGTCGAGCCGATCGGCGGTGTGGAGTGGTTCCAGCCGTACGTCCGCAAGACCCAGCTGAACGCGCCGCTGCGTGCGCCGTTCGTCTGGAGCGACGAGCGCAACGCGTTCATGAACACCCTGGGCTTTGTTGGCTCACGGCTCGATCCGGCGCAGTTCAAGTTTGCCCAGGCTGGGTGGGACGCCCAGGGCTGGGAAGAGACGCAAGTCAGGGCCGATCTGGGCGAGATCCCCGGGCCGTACGCCCAGTTCACCATCCTCCTCGTGGGCAACAACCCGGGCATCCACGTCATCGCGCTCGGCGGCGTGCTGATGGGCATCGGCACGCCGTGGGCGTTCTATATCAAGCCCTGGATGCTCAAGCGTCGCAAGGCCAAGGTGCTCGCCGAGCACGAGCGTAAGAAGGGCTCGTCGAAGCAGCCCGACCCGATCGCGCCTTCCGGCGCGGCTCAGGAGATCACCGCGTGAACCGATGGCTTTTGGCGATTGTGGCGAGCTTGTTCGCGAGCACGATTGCGATGGCTCAGTATGCGCCCGCGGGCAATGTGTTAAAGCCCGACCGCGAGAGGAGTTCTCATCATGTCGGCAAA
>CALCCF010000069.1 GCA_937899905.1 uncultured Phycisphaeraceae bacterium | reverse complement strand
TCGATTTCCTCGCCTTCCAGAACGCCTTCGACGCCGGCTGCCCGTAGGTCTCGGCCTCGGCCGCCACCGCGACCAAACGAAACGCGGGCCAGGGATCGCTCCCGGGCCCGCGTTGTTCATTGGCGTCTCTCGTGGCTTACCACTGCTCGGCCAGGCGCGCCAGCAGGCGGGCGCCGAAGCCTGTTGGGCCCTTGATGTAGGGGCCGTCGTCGCCGTCGACGGCGTGGGTGCCGGCGATGTCCAGGTGGCACCAGGGGATGTTCTCGTCGACGAAGTAGCTCAGGAACGCCGCGCCCTGGATGGGGTGGGCCTTGCGGTTGGGGTTGCTGTTGATGATGTCGGCCACGGGGCTCTTCATCATGTCCTTGTATTCCTGGTGCAGCGGCAGGCGCCACACGCGCTCGCCGGCTGCGTCAGAAGCATCCTGAACCTTGCCGCGCAGCTTATCGTCGTCGCACCACAGGCCGGCGTAGGTCGACCCGAGCGCGACGACCACGCCGCCGGTGAGGGTTGCGACGTCGACGATGGCCGCGGGCTTCTCTTTCGCGCAGGCCCAGCACAATCCGTCGGCCAGGACCAAACGGCCCTCGGCGTCGGTGTTGGTGACTTCGACGGTCACGCCGTTGCGGAAGGTCAGCACGTCGTCGGGGCGGTAGGCCTCGTCGCTGATGCTGTTCTCGGCGGTGCACAGGAGCGCGACGACGGGGACCTTCGGCTTGATGGTCTTGGCGATCGCGTGCATCGCGCCCAGCACGGCGCAGCCGCCGTCCTTGTCGCGCTTCATGCCGACCATGCCGCCGCCGACCTTGATCGACAGGCCACCCGAGTCGTAGGTCATGGTCTTGCCAACAAGGACGATCGGCTTCGCGGTCTTCGACGCGCGGGCGGGCTTGTATTCGAGCCTGATCAGGCACGGCTCGTTCTCGCTGGCCTTGCCGACGTTGATCAGGCCCTCGAGCTTCTCACGCTTCAGCGCGTCGCCCTTGATGACGCGGACGGTGCAGCCGAGCTTGCTGAGCTTCTTCGCCTCGGCGGCCATGAAGTCGGTGGTCGCGATGTTCGGCGGCGTTTGGCTCAGCGTGCGGGCGACGTTCGCGCCCTCGGCGAGCCCCATGCCCAGCTTGAGCGCCTTGGTGAGCGCGGCCGAGCCCTCGATGATCGCCAGCTTGGGCTTGGGGTTCTTGCCCGCGACGCTGCCGCGGAAGTCCTCGCAGCGCCAGCTCAGCAGGCCGAGGCTCTCACCAACGGCGGCGTACGCGTCACCGTCGTCGAGCTTGGCGGCCTTCAGGGCGTCGTCGAGCTCGAAGCGCACGCTGGTCGCCTTCACGCCCGAGAGCTGGCGACCGGCCGAAGCGATGGCGGTGCGCAGCGTATCGGCGGTCAGGCTCTTGGCGTCGCCGAGGCCGAGCAGGATCACGCGACCCGCTGGCTTGTTCTTGTCGGGGAAGGCGTGCGCGATCGAGCCGACATCGCCGGTGCACTCGGGCCGCTTGGCCGCGGCGGCCAGCGAGCCGTCGGCATCGAGCTTCTTCGATTCGGTACCGAGGCCCTTGCCCTTGAGCACGCCCACGACGATGGCCTGGGGCTGGCCGGTTTTCTTGATGGTGATCGCATCGAACATGGGGTCCGCTCCTGTGCCCTGGGGTTCTGAAGATGAGCGGACAGTGTAGGGAGTCGGGCCGTCCGTATGAGCGTGTCAGCGGGCGTTTGCGGTGGTTGTTCCCACGGGCGGGGACCAGCCCCCGCCGAGCGCGGTGAAGAGGTCGATCGTTTGCACGAGCTCGGCCTCGCGAGCGAGCACCAGACGCTCCTCGATCGCCAGCACCGCCCGCTGCGCGTCGAGCACATCGAGGAAGTCCGTGCGCCCCGCGGCGTACAGGTCGCTGGCCAGCGACTCGGTCTCGTCGGCGGCGGCCGCCGCGGCGTCGAGGCGCACCAGCCGATCGGCCGTTCGCGCCCGGCTCGACAGGGCCGTCTCTACCTCGCGCACCGCGTCGAGCGTGATGCGCTCGAGACTCAGCAGCGCCGCGCGGGCCTCGGACTCGGCGAGTTCGATGCCCGAAGCGATCCGCCCGCCGGTGAGGATCGGCAGGGTGACGGTGGGGCCCAGGGCCAGCGATCGCGCCGCCGAGTTGAACAGCCCGCTCGGCTCGGTCGCGGAGAACGAGAACTCGCCCGAAACGGTGACGCGCGGATATCGCTCGGCCTCGGCCGATCCGATGCGCGCGGTGGCAGCCGCGAGTTGGCGTTCGGCCCGCCGGATGTCCGGTCGGCGGGTCACCAGTTCGCCCGGCAGGCCCAGGGACGGGATGGCCGGCGTAGTGGGGAGCGCGTGAGCCGCGACATCGACCTCGCCGGGACGCTCGCCGAGAAGCACGGCAAGCCTGAGTTCTGTGGCGCGACGCTGGGCCCGCAGATCCGGGATCAACGCGAGGTCAGACTCCAGGTCCCGGCGTGCGCGCAACGCATCGAGCTCGCTCACCAGCCCCGCACGCGAGCGCGACTCGGCGATGGACAGGCTGTCACGGCGAAGCCCGACGCTGCGTTCGACGACGCCGATGCGGGCATCGAGCGCACGGATGAGCACGAGTTCTCTGGCAACCTCGGCGGCCAGAGCGGTACGCGCGGCGCGCAGATCCTCGATCGAGGCTTCGATGTCCGCGTCGGCAGCCTCGACCAATCGGCCCACGCGACCCCAGAGGTCGAGTTCCCAGCCCGCGACGACGCCGACGCGGTAGATATCTGCGCTCGTGCCGGGGGGAGCGCCGGTGAACGACGCCGAGTCTTCGCCGGACTCCGAGTAGCTGTACCCGGCATCGGCGTCGAGCAGCGGCAGACGCGCCGCGTTCTCAATGCCACGCCTGGCCCGCGCCTGCACGACGCGCTCGCGGGCCTCGGCCAGGGTCAGACTGCCCTCGAACGAACGCTCGACCAACTCGGCAAGCTGCGGGTCGTCGAAGCGTGACCACCAGGCGGACAGGTCCTCGGCGGCGCTGCGCGACTCGGCCTCGGACCATTGGTCGCCGGTGCGGGGTGAAAGGTCGGGCGCCTCATAGTCCGGGCCCACGCTGCATGCTGCCATGGAAAGGCCAACGCCGGCGGCCACGACGATCGTCACTCCTCGCATCACGGCTGCCCTCCTGAGGCGGTGATCGCCTCGGCCTCGATGTACAGGTCCATCTGCTGACCGGGGTAGAGGGGGTCGTTCCCGGCGTCGACCTCATAGACAACCTCAAGCACACGCGTGTCGATCAGCTCGCTCGTGCGACCCGAGAGCTGCCGCTTCGGCACGACCATCGGTTCGATGTACGCGAGCGTTGCCTCGAGCCTCCGCCCGGCGTCGCCGCGGGGCGAGGCCCACGCGCGAGCGCCCTCGCGGAATCGCGCGATGTCGACCTCGTCGATCTGTGCTCGGACATGCAACGCGCCGGGGCGGCCGAGCACGATCAGGCCCTCGGTCTGTTCCTTTGCAGGGGCGAACTCACCCGCTCGCAGGTTCACCTGGAGCACGGTCGCACCCGCTGGTGCGTGCATGGTGAGAAGATCGAGCGCGGTCTGGGCCTGGCCCACCGATGCCTCGGCTTCCGCGACGCGGGCCCCTGCGGCGAGCAGATCCGGACCATCGCCACCATCGGCGACAACCAGCAAGCCGAGCTGCGCACGGGCGGCCTCCAGCGATGCCTCCGCCTCACCGAGCCGTGCTTGCGCGTCTGTGACCAGGGCTTGTGCCTCGCCCACGCGAGCTTCGGCCGACGCTGCGGCGAATCGGCGATTGTCTCGTTCTTCGCCCGAGATGGCCCGTGGGTCATCAACCGCCTCGGCGATGCGCACGAGGTTCAGCTTATCTGCCAGATCGGCTTCGGCGGCGGCGAGTGTGGCTCGGGCCGACTCGATGCCTGCAAGAGAAGACTCGATCCGAGCCTCAGCCGAAGCGACATCAGCCCGTCGCGTCGGGATCTGTCCACGCAGTGCCTGGACCTCCGCTCGCGACGCATCAACGCGGCGCTGGGCGATCGCCAGGTCTGCCCGCGCACGCCGGGAGTCGACCCGGAACAGCGGATCTCCCGCTTGTACGCGATCGCCTACGGCCACAAACAGCTCTTCAACGATACCGCCGGTATGCGCCGAGATCAGCATGGCCTCGCCGGGCGGCTCGGTCATGCCGACTGCACCGATGAAGCTCCCGGCATCCGCGGCCACATCATCCAACGGTGCGGTCACCGGCTGCCTTGGCGGCGACTCCGGTGGTCGCTGCGGGCGGTTGGCCGCGACCGAGTACGACCCGGCCATGAGCGCTGCCAGACCAACAATCGGAAGCCCCCACGCGATGACTCTCGATCGACCGGCCATGTGCCTTACTCCTCTCCCGCGCGCTGGCGGGTCTTGTGTTGGTTCGTGTCCTCAACCTTCGAGATCACGCCGTCGGCCATGTGGGCGATGCGGTCGGCAAAGTCGAAGATGCGGTTGTCGTGTGTCACGACGATCACGGATCGCTGCTCCTCGAGCGCGACATCACGCAGGAGTTCCATAACCGTGCGTCCCGACGCCGCATCGAGTGAAGCCGTCGGCTCGTCGCATATGAGCAGCTTTGGTTGGTGCACCAAGGCGCGAGCGATCGCGACGCGCTGCTGCTGGCCGCCCGAGAGCTGGGCGGGCGTCTTGTGCGTGTGGCCGTCAAGCCCGAGCTTCTGCAGGAGCTCGGTTGCTGCCCGCTCGGCCTTCCGGGTTGACTCGCCTCGCGCCACTAATGGGATCGACGCATTCTCAGCAGCGCTGAGTGCTGGAAGCAGGTTGAACTGCTGGAATATGAACCCAAAGTTCGCCAGCCTGAAGTCGGCAAGCCTGCTGTTCCGCATGCGATTGAGCTGGCTGCCGAGCACGTCCACTTCGCCCGACTCGCACGACAAGATCCCTCCGATGACCGAGATCAGCGTCGTCTTGCCACACCCCGAAGGCCCGACGAGGAACGTCATCTCGCCGGCCCGCGCATCGAAGTCGGTGCCGCGCAGCACGCGGATCTTCGTCTGGCCCTCGCCGAACGATTTCTCGACGCCGCGGCATCGCACGGTCAGTGGGTGTTCCTCGGCCGGAACTGGCTCTGGCGAGTGTTCGATCTGGGTTGCCATGGATCAGCCCCTAAACACCGTCGCGGGATCGACGACCAGGACACGCCGCATGCTCAGCAGCGTCGAGAGAAATACGATGACGACTGCCGCGATCGCCACGCCGATGGCGACCTCGGGCAGGAGGTAGAAGCCCCGCAGCGCGTCGACCTTTCGACTGGTGTTGGAGAAGAACGCCGCCGCCGCACCGAGCCCCAGCCCGTACCCAATCACGCCGACGAAAGTCGCCTGCGCGACCGTCATTGCCAAGAGCCGCGTGTTCTTCACACCGATGGCCTTGAGCGCCGCGTACTGCTTGAGGTTCTCCATGATGAACTGGTTGAACGTCAGGCCGACGATCGCGACGCCAATGATTGCGCCGAGGATGACCACCGTGCCAAAGCTCACCGGAATACCGGTGTTCGCCAGGATGTACATGATCGACTCGATACGGAACTGGTCGGAAGTGACGGATTTGAGCCCCGTTTGTTGCGCGATCGCCGCCGCAACGGCTTCCGGATCCTCGCCATCGGCCGACTTTGCGATGACGAAGCTGAGCTGATTGCGCCCATTGTTCGTGTATTGCGTAGCCAGGCTATATCGTGTGAAGATTGAGAGGTTGGCGGCGAACGCCGGCGAAGCATCGACGATGGCGACGATCTTGGCGCGCCGATCGTTGATCTCTATGGTCCGTCCGAGGTCGAGTTCCGAACCAGGGAACAGCAGCCGAAAGCCAGCGGGATTCACGGCGATCGCATCGGGTTGCGCAAGATCCTCGATCGAACCCATGATGAACGTATCGGGCACGCCCACGAGGGTCGCGTCGTCGATGCCCAGGATGATCGCTGTCTCGAGATTGCCGCCACGCGTTCGGACTTGGACCGTCGACTTAAAGAACGGCACCGCCCACGCCACGCCCTCGACACCACGAACGCGACCGAGTTCGGTATCGCGCAGCGGGAACGGAGCATCGATGGTCTTTACGCTCGGGTCCATGACCCAGACATTGGCCTCGCGCACGTCGTTCACCACGCTGGACGCCCGGCCGAGCAGGCCGAAGAAGATCGACACCTGCTGGCAGATCAGCAGCGTTGAGAACGCGACGCCGAAGATCAGGCCGAGGAGCTTGGTCTTGTCCCCGAGCAGCATGCGGAGTGCGGTGGTGATCATGGCTTGGCTCCCTCCCGGCCGTAGGCGTGCAGGCCGTGAAGCGCGAAGCGCGACAGCGTGTCGACCATGATCTCGATCTCCTCGGGCGTCGATGGGGGCGGAGAGCCGAGGCGCTGGAGCATCTGGCACGAATGCTTCTGCGTCACGCACAGGCTGATGAGCCCAACGGCCAGAAGATTCAACTCGGGCTCGGACACGCTTGGCGGCACCAGGCGTCGGACGATGCGCATGCCCTCTTCGTGAATGGGCTTGGCGGTATGCTCGGCGAACTCGTCAAGGAAACGCGTCGGCCGGATCATCTCGTGCGCGAGGATCTCGCCGATCCAAGGGTGCTCGACCTCGGTGACGAGCAGCAGGTTCAAGAACCAGGACATCCAGCGGCGGAGCGCGACCCGCGGGTCGTCACGTTCGTTCATCAGCGGCAGCTCGCCACCGCCGCACATCTGCTCGCGGGCGACGCCGACGACGGCTTGGTAGAGCTGTTCCTTGCTACCGAAGTGGTACTTCACCGCCGAGACGTTCGCCCCGGCCGCGGTACAGATCGCTCGTACGCTGGCCTCATGGAACCCGCGATGAGCGAACTCATCGCCGGCGGCAACCAGCAGCCGATCCTTCGTGGGGTCGGGCTGCGGCTCTGGTTGGCTCTTGGCGGTTATGTCGGAGTGCATTGACGTTTCCGATCTCTGTCAAACATCCGTTGCAAAACAGATGTTTGAATAACGATACAGTCTCGAACGAGTGAAACAAGTGTTTCAAACGTCACCTAGGGAAACTGACTATTCGATCACCGCGCAACTCGTATCGGGCTCCTGCCTCCAGCGAGCCTCAATAGCCCATGACACTTCGAGCGCCCCGCGAGCCCGCCAACTTGCGGCCCCGAAACTGCGGTCAAGGCAAGCCTCGCGAGTTGTCTCCTTGGGCCCGTTGGGAGTGGCGGCTCTCGGCAGAACGATTGTGCTGCTACGAGTCGACAACTGTTTCTCTTTCGGATGCGACCTCACAGCGCAGCGGGGTTCCGCAACCGAGCTTTGTGCGCGGGCACATAGGTTCGGTCGTGGCGATGGTGGCCGTCATCGAACGGCACGGGTGCTGAGCGCGGTAATCGAGTGGATCAAGACGGTAGTCGACGTTTTAGGGCCGCCCATAGTGTTGATCCGAATGAACAAGACGCCGTTCCCTCGTATCTTGGTATGTCGCAAAAGGCGGTCTTCCAGAGCGACAGAGCATCGACACTAACGTGATTACCGAGTTGATGGACATCGCGCCTGGCATCGTCATGTTGGGGTGGACATCCCAGGCCTTTGTCGAGTCTGTAGGGTTCGTGGTTGAAAAATCGACACCTCGCAAGATAGTCATGCATCGAGCGTCCCAGTGTCATGCACAACGGTCGCGGCACAGGTCGCCAACACCCCGCCTGTGACGACTGCAGTCACGACCAGCAGGTGGACACCGGCGAGTTAGGGCTCGGCATTCTCGGCGAACGGCTCGGCGCTGGATGCGGGCAGAGGCGATACTTGGTCACTGTGGCTGGTTACTGCCTCGCCCGCAACCCGGCGCTCCGGAAGACGCGGAGCGAGATCACGACAGCCGTGAGGAGCCAGAGTACCCATCCGACGACGCTCACCAGGTCAATGATGTGGTTCATCGACACACCGAAGAACCATGGCTCCACCGACGCGCGGTAGTCCTCGGCAACGAGCAAGCCTAAACCGGGAAGGGTTGCCCGAGCGGCGACGAGCACCGCGTCCAGATAACCCGGTGTCGGATGCAGGACAAATGGCGCCTCCCCAAGTTCGATCGACCGGAGCAGCGAGGGCTCGAAGGCGGCTTCTTGGAGTCCGACGGCGACATAAAAGCTGAGCGCGATCGAGACCCCCACGAAGAGCAGTAGCGGCGAGAACAGCGTGAAGTACCCACCATATCCGAACTCAGAGGCGGTCATCTGAAGGGCATACTTAAACAAGTTCCTTTGCTTCTTGGCCGACTCTTCCCACATCTGCTTCCGTACTTCCTCCGCGTCGTCCACCTCGCCCTGATCGAGCAGCGATCGCTCGACCGACGTGTACGTGTTCCGCGGCACCCGCGAATCCTGCTTGAGGAGCTCGATGAGTAGGTCAATTGGTTCCGGTTCTTCGTCGCGACGCTCGACGAACCGGTCCTCACGAATGTCCCAAGATGCGACGTTGAGGGCGTTCAGATCGCAGTCGCGAGAGATGGGGCTGTCGAGCAGCTCGAAGCGATCGGTCGAGAACGCGTGAAATCTCACCGGTGCGAGGTCCCATTCGTCTTTCTCGATGGCTTCGAAGCAAATGCCCGAGATCAGCAGGTGCCCACAGGATGACTGCGTGAGGTCGAGGCCGCCCTCGATGTGCGTATAAGCCGGCACGCTGTGTTGTGGTTCTGTACCAAGGACGTACGTGTGCCGGCGACCCTTCTCTTTGACATGAGCAGGCTCATTCGGTCGTTTCTCTGCCTCTGCTACTGTCGTGTCGGTGATGACGAACTGCTCGTCGCTGGCCGGGCCGTTCTTGATCGCGAAAGACAGATCGCCGCGGATGACGCACGCATGGACCGCAACTGATCCTCTGATGTCCGCCCCCGCGTCTGTATCCTCGTGATCTGCCCGAGCGGTCAGTCCGTCGAGCCGCACATCCCCCTCGACGCGCGAGCTCCGCATCAGGAAGCGTCGGCAATTTGTTCGCGCATTGCGCAAGATATCACCCGCCTCTTCGGGCTCCATCCACCACAGGTCGGACGAGCGTTGCCCCGTGACGCTGCCAGCTGGACCGGCTGCCGCCCCTTCTCCATCGCGCACTACCGCGCCTGCTGGCGTTTGGATTGCGTTCGAGTCGGCATCGGTATCACGCTCACGGCCTCGATCGCGTAGTTCGCGGAGTAGTGACTCGAGGCCGACACGCACGTGCCCCTGGACACGGATGTTCTCCGCGCGCACGTCTCGCCCTGTTTTCAGGCCCCGCAGGTCAAGGTCACCGCCGATAGTGATCCCTTCCAGCTCGACACCGTTCTCGCAGGCCGTTCGCAGCCTCTCATCGAGCCGAGCCGCCAGCTTGGCTTTCGACCGGGCCGCCGTCCCGGCAACGACCAGATCGAAGCCGATGCGTGAGTCACGCACCGAGACCCTGCCGTCGTCGGCCAGCTTCCACCCCTGCTCCTGGTCGTGGTTCTGGCGAGACTCCTCGCGCCGCCACGGCCACTGGTTGGTCTCAAACTCTAAATCGATCGGCGCGCTTCCAAACTTACTCGTGAGTTCGCCGATCCGTTTGTACCCAAACTGCCGCACATGGGTCCCTTGAATAGCGATGGTCGTTTGCGCGGTCGCCTCCGAAATCGCGAGTGCCCCGTAGACTCGGGCAGGAACCACCGGGACGCCGCCCGCAGCTAACGGGGTGTTGCCGAGTGCGCCGCGGAAGTCGATGCTGAGGGCGGTAGACTGCCACACTGCGATCGAATCACAGATCAGAACTCCCTCGAAGATGATGTTCTTTTCGACCTCGGTCCCACCGATGTGCACGGTCCCGCGGATTCCCACCCATTCAGAGCCGAGCCGCGCTAACTCACATCCGATCAATTGTAGATAAACTCTGCCAGTCTGGCCGGCACCTACAGGGCGGTGCTCGACACTGATGTAGCGTGCATTCAGCTAAGTTAGTTTGACATCACCAATAACACTACAGTTAGCAAGCCACAGACCCCCGAGCCGCGCTCCGAACAGGCTCGTACTGCCGAAGAAGCACGAGGACCGCATCCAGATATCTGCTGTCGTGGTAACGCCGTCGAGGTTCACTTGCGTCCTTGGGCGTTCGTTCATGAACGCTGACGCCGGGAGCAGGGGCGTGATGCGCTGCCCGCTACGCTTGTGGGCCGGGCTCACAAGACTCTCGATGACCTGAAGCCGTCCGCCGAATGCCGCGTTTTGGAGGTCGAGGGCGTACTCATTGGCCTTGTGCTCGTTCCGCCCAACTTCCACGCCGACGAACGAGCACCAGTGAAAATCCAGCTTGCCATCGAAGCGTGTCGCCGACCCATCGAGCCCAAGGGCCATCACGTGCACGAACTCGAGATCGTGCCGCACACGGGTGTTCGAGACTTTTATCACCACGTCGCGTCCGACGCAACGCTCCACCTTGACCTTCGAGAACCGACGCTTTGAACGGCGCCAGTCCCGGGCCACATCGACTTCGGGACCGTCTGGCACGATCTCCAAGCCCCGGATGACAAGAACATCTCCCTGGATGGTGACGCCTTCAGGAAGTTCGGCGTCCTCCGGGGGAAGCGCACCCTCGAGCAGGCGGCTGAGCTGGCCCTCGCGAATGGTCGGCGTGCCCTCTGGGATCACGAACTTGAAGGTCGCCGAGAAAATGCGTAGCGGCCGACGGACCTTGACCTCATGCTGGTGAAGTTCCGGGTCGTCGCCCTTCATTTCGATCATGCCGTTCGCTTGGACGCCGAACTTAGCCGTGAACCCGGCTTCCGAGTACACGACGCGGGCAAGGGCAATGGCTTCGGAGCCGTCGAGGCCTGCAAACTCCGTGGGCGGGCCCGGCTGCTGGCGCCACCTGGGCCTCACACCGTCGTCATGACGGTCGTTGACGGTGTCGTCGTTCTCGGCGGCATGTTCTGTGCGTTCGTCGGCCGGGCCATCCGCCCCTTCCGTGCGAGACGGTGCCTCGTCGGCAGCAGGTACATCGCCGTGCTCCGCGTCCGTCGTTCGTGGTGCCTTACTGCTCGCTTGCGAGTTTGCTTCGACCGGGTGTTCCTCGGTCTGCTCGGGAACGCCGGGCGCGCCGGTGGAATCGGACCGAACTGCGTCAACGGATTCCCCCGCGTCGGCGTTCGCTTCCGTCGCGGGATTCGGGGTGTGCGCTTGCTCCCCTGGGTGGTCATCGCATTCTGTCTTGACAACATCTCGATCTCGAGCGGCGGCCTTTCTGGCTTCATCGAGTCGCTTTTGGCCGTCCGGAGTGATTTCGACTTCCTGATCCCGGTCAATGATGTAGAACGGACCTCCCTCGCCGTGGACAAACTCACAAAAGAACCGCAAATAGTGCAGAACATGCTTCTGCTTCTGTTCTGAGAGATCCTCGTCGTCCGGCTCGAAAAGCGAGAGCCCGTACCTTGCGTTGATCTCATGGATCGGCGGCGACGTCCCGTCGAGCATTTGCAGGAGCAGTTCTTCCTCGTTTTCACGCTGTTGGTCGCTCTCTGCTGGGTCGACACTGGGCGTGTCGGCAGCACTCGCATCGCGTGGCGGAGTTCCAGCTTTCGGGATGGCTTCGGCCCATCCTCGTCGGAGCAGGACGAGGCCATAAAAATACGTGGTCTCGACGGCGTTTCCCTCGGGGTCAGGATCGGTACCAATCTGCGGAACTCGGTACAGGCGGGCCGTCGTTTCACTGTCATCGTCACCGTGGGCCGTGCCGTAGAACGGCGTATAGCCGCGCTCGGTTGCGCCGACGTCGAGCCTTTCGTAGTCGTCGTCTTCGAGCTTCTCACGCAGAGCTTGGGTTAGGTGGTCGAGTTCTCTCCCACCCACACTCTGCCAGCCGTCGCCCTCGGCCCCGTATCCGAACATGCTGTGTCCTCGCCATCGGCTTGTCGGACCGAGCGCACGGCCGCGTAGACGTCAGTTGGCCCGGTCAATCACTGCGTCGGGCAGCGGCTCGCTTTGCAATGTTCTGCGGATAGCCGCTGCCGCTCAGCAGGGTATCGCGGGTAAAAGGTTCAAGCGGCCCTAAGCTTGGGTTCCAGAATCCACGCCGATACAACGACCAGAAATTGAAGTTCGCAGCGAGCAGCTAGGCAGGGCTCAGGGGCCTTCATGACGGGCTCCGCCAGGCCCGCCGCACTGATGGGGCAACCTTCTTCGCGTGGAAAGCAGGCTGCGGGCCCTCCGCCATGGCGGTTCCCGAGCGGATTGCCGCGAAGTTCGCGGGGCCTCGCCCCCGGAGGTTCCGGCAGGCACCCAACCGCCCATCTCGAACCCGAAAGCGCGGCCCCGCCTGCCGGCCGAACCCGTCTCGGCAAACGAGAAGGCCCGCATCCAGTAGATGCGGGCCTTCAATACTCCCCGACCAGGACTCGAACCTGGAACCTAGCGGTTAACAGCCGCTCGCTCTACCATTGAGCTATCGGGGAACTTTGGGATGTCGAGTCGAAAGCCTAACCAATAGTTTCCCAGCGTCAAGCAGTAGGAGGGCCGTTCGGGCCCATGTCCAGGATCGAGTTGGAACCAAGCAGGGGGAATCGCCAAGTGCCTCGCACACTCAAGAGTCGATCGAATAGCTCCGTGTCCCACAGGCCCAAAGCCCGCCAGGTCAGCGTCCGCCGCCAGATCGCCCTGGCCCGCCGCGGCAACTTGCTCGTCGGCTGCCTGGCCGTCCTCGGCGTGGTAATCCTGCTCGCCCTGATCGGCGGCGTTATCGTCTACATGAATTGGAAGGGCTGGACCGCCAGCGCGATGAATGCTGGCATGAAGGCCGCCGTCCAGGAGTCCCAACTGCCCGCTGAGCAAGTGGGCCGCATCAACACGCAGATCGATCAGCTCACGGGCGCATTCGAGTCGGGCGATGTGACCATGGAAGATCTGGCCAGCGTCATCCAAGCGATGGAGGACCACCCGATCCTCCCGATTGGCGTGCTGGAGTACATCGAGTACAACAGCCTGCGCGCAGCGGGGATCACGGACGAGGAGCGCGCCGCGGGCGCCCGCGCCACCCAGCGACTCCAACGGGCGATGGTCGAGGGCAAGATGGTCCTCGAGGACATCGAGCCCGTGCTTGAGCCGGTGTCGCAGCGTGGGCCGGATGGCAACATCCAGCCGCTGCAGAACCCGACCGCGCCGCAGGTTCGCCTGTACATCGAAGGTGCGAAGAACAAGGCCGACGAACTCGGCATCCCCGACGAGGACTACGACGTCGACGTGGCCGAGCAGATCGAGGGCCTGATCAACGACACGCTCGGTCGTGAGGTCGTAAGTGCGCCGCCCGCCGAGGGCGCGTCACCGCCCGCTCCCGCTCAAGAAGAGGGAGCCGGAGAGGCCGAGCCAGCGGACCCAGCCGAGCCCACCGAACCGGCGGAAGACCCGGGCGAGACTTCGGGCGGCGGTTGAGCCTGCAAGCGCCGGCACACCGCGCGCAACGCGAAGCCGGCGGCGAGCAGCGCGACCATGATGCCCAGGACCACGGGCTCGACGAACGCGGCGCGCCCGAGGCACCCGGCCAGACCGAGCGCGTGCACCCATCGCGCGATGAAGCGCTCCTCGCCGACGCGCAGCGCCGCGAGGTTCGTGATCGCGTAGTAGACGAGCACGGCGCAGGCCGCGAGTGACCACGCCCTTGGAACGCTGCCGATCGCGATGATGCCCGCAATCATGAGGGCAACCACAATCGTGGCGATGAGCGGCACGCCGTGGCGATCGATGCGCGCCAAGGGCGTCGGCAGGTCGCACTCCCGCCCAGCCGCGAGGGCGACGCGCGAGAGCCCCATGATGAGGTTGAGCTGCACGGCGAGCAGCGCCGAGGCGGACCCCGCGGCGAGCAGCCATACGAGCGTGGGGGCCTCGACTGCGCGCGCCACGCCCATGAGCGGGGCGGCGTCCTGCGATGACACTGCGCCGAAGCTCGCAGGGCCGAGCACGCCCAAGCCGATGAATGCGACCGCCGCGTAGAGCACGATCGCGACGAGGATCGTGATGACGACGGCCCTGGGTATCGTCACCCGGGGCTCTCGAACCTCCTCGCCCATTGTCGCGATCCGAGCAAAGCCGGCGAACGCCACGAACGCGAGCGCGGCCGACTCGAGCACGCCTGGCGCCGAGATGGGCGTGCTGCCGATCGCGGACCAGGAGACGTCGGCGAAGCCGCGGAGTGCCGAAGGCGCCGCAGCGATGACCATCGTCAGCAGTGAGAGCCCGGTAATCGCGAGCAAGCCCCAGTTGAAGCGCACCGATCGGGTCACGCCCGCGAGTGCCGCGGCGGTGACGACGAGCAATGAGCCGAACGCGGCCAGGATCATCGTCGATGCGTCGCCCGGCTTCCCGGTGATCCAGGCGACCAGCCCGCCAAAGCCGAGCGCCGCCGTCGCGCACGACGCGCTCTTGGCGAGCAGGAAGACCCAGCCCCCGGCGAAGCCCGCCCAGGGATGGATGAACCGCGTGCCGTAGGCGTACGTGCCGCCGCTCACCGGATGCACGGCGGCGAGTTGTGCGCTGCTTAGTCCATTGCACATCGCCAGGCCGCCGGCGAGCACGATGGCCAGCAACAGCCACGGACCGGCGATCGATGCGCCGAGCCCCAGTGTGACGAACGCGCCGGTGCCGATAATCGAGCCCAAACCCACGCCCACCGCACCGGGCAGCGTGATGACGCGGCGGAGTTGGTTGGATGGCGTCGTCATCGAGCGTGATCGTAAGAGCCCCTCGCGCGAGCGAGGGGAAGGGACAACCAACGACCATTCCCCTCGCTCGCGCGAGGGGCTCGCTGGCACGTTATCCGATCCGTTCCTGCCCGCCCATGTACGGTCGCAGCGGCGTGGGAACGTTCACGGTGCCGTCCTCGTTCTGGTGCATCTCGATGAGCGGGATCAGGAATCGCGGGCTCGCGAGCACGGTGTTGTTCAGCGAGTGGCAGAACGTCGTCGCGCCCTTGCCCTGCGCACCGCCCTCGCGGTACCGGAGGTTGAGCCGGCGGCACTGGAAGTCGTAGAGCCGGCTGGCGCTGTGCGTCTCGCCCCAGTCGCCCATCGGCCGGCCGTCGGCCCCGTCCTCGCCGCGGCTGGGCATCCAGCACTCCACATCGATCATGTCGGCGTTCTTCTGGCCAAGGTCGCCCGTGCAGCATTGCAACAGGCGGTACGGCAGCTCGAGGCTCTGCAGCAGGTTCTCGACGTAGCCGATCATCTCCTGGTGCCACTTGCGGCTCTCGGCCTTATCGGCCACGCAGATGACAACCTGCTCGACCTTCTCGAAGTAGTGCACGCGGTAGAGGCCGGCCGTGTCCTTGCCCGCGGCGCCGGCCTCGCGCCGGTAGCACGGGCTCAGCGTGGTGTACCGCAGTGGCAGGTCGGCCTCGTCGATGATCTCGTCCATGTGCAGGCCCATGAGCCCGACCTCACCCGTGCCGGCGAGGTAGCCGTCGCCTTCCCACTGGCCATCACTGTGGATCCCGGCCTCGTAGGTCTGCTCGATGCCGCCCGGAAAGAAGCCCGTGCCGACCATCGCGTGCTCGCGGACGATCGATGGTGCGCTCACCGGCGTGAAGCCCTGGGCGATGATCTGGTCGAACGCGTACCGCAGCACGGCCTGGTGCAGTCGGAAGCCGTCGCCCTTTAAGACATAGCTCCGCGAGCCGCTGAGCTTCACGCCGCGCTCGAAGTCGATCAGGCCGAGCGCCGCGCCGATGTCCGTGTGGCTCCTGGCCGCGAAGCCGCGCTGCGCCTCGAACGGCTGGGTGGGGTCGAAGCCCGGAGGGGTCCACTGGCGGATCTCGACGTTGTCCTCGCCGCCGGCGCCATCGGGCACATCGGCGTCCGGCGGCTGGGGGATGGTCAGCAGCAGCCGCCGCAGCTCGGGCTCGATCGTCGCGATCTCGGCCTCGAGCGCCTCGATGGCGCTCTTGAGCTTCGCGGGGCCGGCCTTGAGCTCGTCCATCTCGGCCTTGAGCTTCGCCGCCTCGTCGCCCTCGGCCTTCTTCATCCGGCCGGACAGCTGGCCCATCTTCGGCCCCATGGCCTTGTTCGCCGCGTTCTGCTCGGCCTTGAGCGACTCACGCTTGGTCGTCAGGTCGCGCTTCTGGCCATCGAGCTCGAGCACGCGGTCGATGTCCACGGGCGATCGCTTGCGGGCCGCGCCGGTCGTGTAGTGCTCTGGGTTCTCGCGGAGGTGCTTGAGGTCGATCATGGGCCCCGATGGTACGCGGCCGGCGTCCGAGCATGCGTGCCGAGAATGGGCCTCGGGCCCGATCAGGATCGCTCGTTCGGCCCCGCCCTCGTGCCTCGACGTAGCCCGAGCAGCGCAAGACGGCCGATCCAGTCCGCGAGCTTGAAGACCACAAGCCCCAGCGCGATGGCGATGCCCCACCAGAGCATCTGCCGGCCGGCCTCGTACTCTTCCGCACGAGACGCTGTCTCGAGCATGATCCCCCCGACCGCCACGAGCGCGAGGTGGCCGGCGCCGAAGATCACCAGGCCGATGCCGCACAGCCGCACGACGATCGCCAAGATCGCGCGGGCCACGAGGAAGCGGTCGGCAGCATTCTTGGGCGCCTCGCGCAGCGGGCTGATGAGGTACCCGCACTCCGTGCAGCGCCCCGCATCGAGCGTCGTGATGGTGTAGCCGCAGCCGGGGCAGCGGGCGGCGGGCATGCGGTGCGGCACGAGCTTGCGTGTGATCCAGCCGGCGAACAGCACGAGGCCGACGCCCGAGGCGGCGTATAGCACCGGGCCCACAAAGAGCAACGCGATCTGGCCGGATCGCAGCATGCCAAACCCGCCAGGCTGCAACGTCCACCCCGACAGCCCGATGATGCTGACGACGCCCTGGACGACGAACACGATGCCGACAATGCGGATCGCGAGGCTCGCGATGAGGCGCAGGAGCACGA
Organism: uncultured Phycisphaeraceae bacterium; assembly: GCA_937899905.1. GTDB lineage: Bacteria > Planctomycetota > Phycisphaerae > Phycisphaerales > UBA1924 > JAHCJI01. Next base: position 6,261 of record CALCCF010000069.1, on the reverse strand, counting down.
CATCCTCGGTCCGTAGGTCGAGGGCTCGCAGGCGTTGGTCGTCGTGCGCGTCGTGTGGTTCCCCGGATTCATCGGCCATGCCCGAGGGTACGCGCCCGGCGTGCGTTCTTATGTTCCACCGTCAAGGCGAACGGCGTGCGCTCCCGTTCGGAGGAACACCGCCATGCCCAGGCCGCGAGAGCCCGCCCCGGCCGCCATCCCGCTGGCGCTCGGTGCCGCTGCCTCGATGGCCCCTTCGCAGCACCAGTCCCCCCAGGCCACCACGCAGTACGACCACGTGGGCTCGTCGGGCCCCAGCTCGCTCGTCAACGACATCCAGCGCCGCCGCGCCGCCGCCAAGGAGGCCGAGCTCGAGCGCGCTAAGGCCGACGGCGACGAGACCCCGAGCATCGCCTACTTGCGCATGAGCCGGGCCATCTGGGAGGACGACCGCCTGCGCGACGCGCCGTTCATCATCCAGGCGGGCCAGGACATCCTCGACATCCACAGGTACCGGCACGACCAGCAGCGGCGCCTGGACATGTGTGTCGAAATCCTGGCCGTCATCGACGCCAACCGCGAGCGCTGGCTGGCGATCGTCGGCACGGAGTCTGTTCGCGAGCGGATGGCCGAGCACATCGACGGCCAGGCCAGGACGATCCTCAGCGGCATGCAGGGTGCGGGAAACCTGGGCCGTCCGCACATCCAGATGGCCGCGCTCGAACGCCTGATCGCGTTGGCACCCGATGCGCAGGCTCGCGAGAACTTCATCATGCAGCGCGACGACCTGCGCTACCGCATGAAGCTCGGCCTCTTTGGCCCCGAAGACCCGCCCGAACAATGGCGGATCCCGCCGAGGGACACGCGTGACCGCTGACCCCGCGCACACGAACGCCGCGGCCCAAACCGGCGCCGCGGCGTCGCGTTTCAAGGACGTCTGTTGTTGCTGGCCTACGCGGCGACCTCGCCGGACGCCAGGCCGTTGCCCGCGCCGATCTGCACGGTCTTGACCGGGCCGAAGACGCGCTTGTCGGTCTGCTGGGCGTCGATGGCGTAGGTCACGCGGTTGGTCCCGAACGGCACGCTCTCGTCGGTGAACGTCTTGTCGGTCACCGTCGCGACGACGGTGTAGTCCGTGTCGTTGTCGAAGCGACGCTTGACGATGTAGAACGTGCCGCGGGGGCCCTTGCCCTTCCAGGTCAGGCGAATAAAACCCTGGTCCAACAGCTCCGACTTGATGTCGCTGGGCACCTCGGGGGCGGGCGTCTCGCCGGGCGGGTCCTTGGGGCTCAGCTGCGCGAGCACGTACACCTGCGGATCGTCGCTGCTGGCCGCGAAGGACTTTATTTGTAAGATCAGGTCGCGGGCCGCGTCCATCGCGTCGTCGGCGGCGTCGTACCAGGCGAGCGTGCTCGCCTTCGAGGCCTCGCGCGCCGTGCCCGCGGCGGTCTTGGCGTTCGTCGCCCCGCTCGTGAGGCTCGCCAGCGCCGTGACGTCGGCTGCCTGCACGCCGATCGCGGCGGCGTTGTCGGTCCAGGCGGCGAGGCGCTGGGTGATCCAGTCGATGGCGGGGCCCCGCTCGGAGGGCAGATTGGTACCCATGTGTGGGCTTCTTGTCTTGGCGGTCGTCGGCACGGACCGCCCAGGGGTTGTGTTGCCGACCGCGACGTGTGGCCGGCCGCACAGCGGATCGATGGGTGGCGCGCCCGACTTTGGTGCACCAACGCCAAATCGCTCAAATCCACCAGCCTTGGGGTGGTATGCGGCGGATCGAATCTGGTGCGCACCCCATATTTGGGCTGGTTTGTGCGGCCAGCGCGTGGGTCGGGCTCCGCATCGGTGCGCGCAGGAGTCGTTCCTGCGCCCATGGATGGCCGTGCCGGGGCCAAGGACAGCGCGATCGAGGCCATGGAGCGGTGGGCTGTGACCCTTAGTGATACCGCCGTGCTCATAGATGGTGGTGTCGCGGCCTCGATCGCAATGGCTGAGACCATCACAATCCCGAATGGGCTGCTATAGCCGACCTGAAAGGACGTTGCCTGCTTGTGCGACGAATACCAATCGGCTAGCAGAACGCCCTGCCGCAAGAGTCGACGGAAAGCGTGGCGTTCCCGTGTTGCCCTGGAGGATCATGTGCCAAGCTGGGAGTCTTCTTCGGTCTCGGCGGTTCGCTCCGATTGGCCGTGCTTTCCAACAAGGACGAAGAAGAAGTCCGAATCCGCTCGAACCGCAACCAGCGATTGTTCCTGCGAGTTGTCTGTGGTGTTGACAACATATCCATTGTGCTGTCTGCTCCAGCCCACTGTGATCCGCTGCCGCCGTGAGTGAGTGGCGGGGATTGCGATCATATAAGTGTCCTGATGCTCGTAGTTGCTTGGGAGGGCCATGAAGTACCGGCCCACAACCTGCGTGTCTTTTTTGACCTCGATTGGGAGTCCGACGGACTGGCCAAACTGGATGTTGCCATCCCTGTCAACCCTTCCTGCCGCCAGAAGCCGGGGCTGGTCCGGGCCGAGGGAAGCCCGCAGCGACTTGATCTTGTTTGCTTCAACGCTGATTGAGTCAAGGTGGGCTTTCGCTTTTTGCTCGATCCTGAACAGCTCGTTTAGAGTCTCTCGTTGACCATCTGTGGTAGCCCATTTTCGAACGGCTTCAATCGCTTCGCGCTGAGCGACGGCGCTTGCGATGGAACTTGAGGTGGCCGTCGCCTCTTTCCGTGCGATGTCCTGGGCAAAGGGCCTCACGGCGTCCAGCGTAGGTTTATAAAACAGGTCATGAAAGTTCCCGACAATCTCCTTGTTGACGTGCTCTTTCGCGAACTCTGCGGCGAGTGCCTTAGCCTTCTCTCTGGCCTCCTCATTGGCGACTTGAACAAGCCCGAGTGCGTTGGCTCCCAGCCCTAAGAGGATTGCAGCCGTAAGGACCGCTGCCGAGAATCCAACAAAACGCTTTGGAAGCACGAAGTAGTGCTTCTCCATGTACTCAATCAATTCGTCTCGTTCTTTCGGGTCCATCCGTTGTTCTCCAGTTGATCACGAGTCAACGATCCTAGCGAGGCGGCGAAGATACGTATGCGATAGCGCGGAGTCGGAACGTATCGCGATAGCAGTGGAGTGGCGCGTGGCGGCAGCTGAAGGTGTCCAACTAAGACTTAGATCAGATTGTCCGATGGCCAAGCACCGCCGATTTGGTCATGTCGGCCGGGCGCCAGTACCATTGGCCGTGCGCCGCCGCTTCGAAGCCAAGCCACCCCGACGCCCGCGCGTCCTCTCGCCGCGTCTGGTGCTCGTGTCGCTGGTGGTCGGTGTTGTGCTGGCGGCAGGCAGTGTGTTCATGGGTGCGGCCTACGCGTGGAGCGGCACCAGGACGCCGGACGCACCCGGCAGCGTCGACCGGTACTTCCACGAAGCGACAACGAGCCTCTACTCGGCTCGGCGCGGATGGATGTGGACCCGCTGGGTCGGGCTCCGCTTCCCTGGTCCGGGCGGCCAGCGCGTGATTCTGTATGCCGAGTCAAGGGGCGTCGAGCCAATCGATCGGAGCCCGCTTCCGCCACGCGCACGGATCCTGCCGGCGCGTGACTGGCGTCGAGTCGATGTGCTGCACGCTGGCTGGCCCTGGCGCGCGGCCTTCGGCATGGCCCAAGACACGACGTGGTCGGGCCGGACGCCGTCGGTGGGCTTGTGGCGTGTCCGCGCCACCGGCATCGACTGGACGGTGCCCTTCTTGCCCTCCTGGCCCGGGCTGCTTGCCAACACACTCTTCTACACCGCTGTAGCGCTGATGCCGCTGGGCCTGCGACGCTGGATCGGGCTGCGACTCCGCGCGAGGCGCGGCCTGTGCCTCGCGTGCGCGTACGAGCTGGGCGAGGGGATCGGGGCGTGCCCGGAGTGCGGGCTGGTGCGGGCGATTTCTTGACGAGCCCCTCGCACGAGCGAGGGGAATGGACACACGCACGCCCATCCCCCTCGTTCGCGCGAGGGGCTCGTTATGTCTGGTGCTCGCGTGTTCCGCATCGCGCGGCCGTCGCTACCGTGCCCCATGCCTCGCCGCCGCGAAGCCGAGCCGCCCCGACGACCGCGCGTGATGGCGTGGCGGCTGGTCGTCATGTCGATGGTGGTGGGTGTTGTCCTAGCGGTGGTGAGCGGCGTGGTGTCGGATCTGGTGTCCACCCCGCGGGCACATAGGCTGGATGAGGGACACGGGTTCTGGTTGTACCAGGACGATGGCCACAGCGCCCTGGTGATGCGTGGGGACGCGGGGACGGCCACGCACTGGTGGGTCTGGAGCGGCCCGCACGACTCGTCATTCGATCGACAGGTGCGCGAGGAGGGGTTTGGCGCGATCAGGACCACAACCGATCCGCGCCCGCGCGCGATCCGCTGGCCGCCGTCCATCGGCAGACGCGAGACCCGGTACGTCGAGGCGGGCTGGCCACTGCGGAGCGCCAGCCGGGGCCACATCTGGGCCGAGGCCCCCGCTGACCGCGAGGCGTGGGGCGTGAGCGATGCGGAGGTCTTCGGCTACACGTTCTCGCTGTCGACCCGCCCCGTCTGGCCCGGCCTGCTGGGCAACGCGTTCTTCTACACGCTCCTTGTGCTCACGCCGGTCGTGTTGTGGCGCTGGCGCACGCTCCGCCGCCGCGCGAGGCGGGGTCTGTGCTTGGCGTGCGCGTACGAGCTGGGCGAGGGGATCGGGGCGTGCCCCGAGTGCGGGCTGGCGCGGGCGTGAGGCCGGGATCGTCGGCTCGTCGGATCGGCCGAGCGTCTCCACGCCATCTCCGGCGATATTAGAAATACCTGCGCCGATGGCCTGGATCTGTGGTAGGCTGAACAGCGACGCCGAAGCCCACGACCCGAGCGCCCGGGTACACGAGGGGCAACGAGCCCGCGAGGAGGACACCATGGCACCCACGCGCCGAGCCGCCACGACCGCCACCATGACCACCAGCGCCCTGCTGGCCATCGCCGCCGCCGCCCACGGGCAGGCCGCGCTCAACGGCGTCAACATCGTCGTCGAGGACACGACGCTCGAACTGGGCGAGTCGACGACCATCCGGCTGGAGGCCTACTTCGATCCGGCCCTCTACGCCATGAGCGGCATCGAGACGTCGCTGTTCTCTAGCGAGGGGCGTACGGGCCTGAGCGACTGGCGGCTTCTGGCCCCCATGGACGGCCCGGGCACGAGCGTTGGAAGGCCCGGCGCCGATGGCGTGGACGGCATCCTGGCGGGGCAGATCCACGGCCTGGCGGGCATCTATGGCGACACGACGAACCCGATGCCGTTCTGGGAGGCGACGTACACCGCGCCGGTGGCCGGGGCCGAGCCAATTTTTGTCGATCTCGCGACCGAGACGACGCGGTTCGCCGTCTACCTGTGGCGCGACAGCGCGCAGTCGGAGTCCAGGCTCGGCGACTTCGCCGAGGGCACCGCTCGGATCCACATCGTCCCCGCCCCCGCTGGCGCGCTGGTGCTCGTGCCCGCCGTGCTCGCCATGCCCGCGTGGCGTCGCCGGCGTGAGCGGTAGCCAGCCGCCAACGCACGACCAGGCCCGCTCCATCCTTCTCCATGCCCCGCAGCCGCGAATCCAAGCCCCCTCGCCGCCCCCGCGTCTGCACGCCGCGGCTGGTTCTCGTGTCACTGGTGGTCGGTATCGTGCTGGCGGTGGTGAGCGTGCCGGTTGGTGTCGCGCTCGAGGGCACCCCGTGGTTTGCCGCGACGCGAAGCACGCAGATCGAGAGCGTCCTGCTCGGTGATCGGCTTATTGGAATAGCGAGCGACGGTGGACCCGCTGCTGGGGTTCAAGTGGTGCAGCAATGGAACAACAGGGCCGAGGCGTTCAGGAATCGACTCCTCGAAGCGGGCGATGCGGTGATGGCCGATCGGGATCCGCGGCCGCCGCGTTTCCGGTCGTGGCTCGATCAGCACGGCGGTGTCGTGTACGTCGTGAGCGCCGGATGGCCCTTGCGTGCGGCGGAGGGCCAGTACCGCGAGAGTCCTGGAGTGATCGACGCTCGCGAGTCCGGACTGTGGCGCGTTCGAGCGTTGGGGTCGGACTTGCCCGTCCCCTGTTTGCCTCTATGGCCTGGCCTATTCGGAAATACGCTCTTCTACGGCGCACTCGCGCTGGCACCCGTGGCCTTCGTGCGCTGGCGCACGCTGCGCCGCCGCGCGAGGTGTGGCCTATGCCTCGCGTGCGCGTACGAGCTGGGTGAGGGGATCGTGGCGTGCCCGGAGTGCGGGCTGTCGCGGGCGCTTTCCGGATAGCCACCCCGCACTCCG
>CALCCF010000068.1 GCA_937899905.1 uncultured Phycisphaeraceae bacterium | reverse complement strand
GGGCTGGTGGGTGGGTGGGGCGGTTGTGTGCGGGGGGGGGGGGCGTGCGGGGGGGGTGGGTGGGGGGGGGGGGGGCGGGGGTGGGGTTGTACCGGTTGGGCAAGGGGCTTCGGGGCCGTTCGGCTCTGAGGGCGAATCGGGCGCTGCCCCGTTGCACGGACGTTTGTAGGAGGTTGGGGTAGGATGCGATCTCGTTCGCAAAGGGGTGTCGCTCTTGCTTCTGCAGGTATCCGATTTCTGTCATCAGGTGCGCAACCGTCCGCAGCAGCTTGCGGCGCGGCTTCGTGACCTAACCGGCCGTGAGGGCGAAGCGGAAACAAGAGCGTGGCTTGCGTCGCTCCCTCGCGTCGCGGAGGCTCTTGAGTCACCGGCCTTGCAAAAGCTGCATCTCAATCTAAATCGCCGGGCGTCGATCGACATCGAGTATCAGCTTCCTTCCGCCGGATCTTGGTGCGACGCCGTGTTGCTGGGCCAGGGGCCAATGGGCCCGGCCGCTCTGATCATGGAACTCAAGCACTGGATCACCGGCGATGACCAGCCAGGCCCTAGCGAATCGCTCGTTCGCCACGCCGGCGATCTTCGGCTCCATCCTTCCGATCAGGTTCGCGGCTACACGGAGTACTGCCAACGGTTCCACAGCGGCGTACGGGAGCACGAGGCATCGGTGCACGGTTGCGTCTACTTCACGCGCTCGACGCACTACACGCCGTACCTCCAACCACCGCACGATTACCTCGCACGTGAATACCCGGTGTTCGGTGTCTCGCCACACGACCTAAACGAACGACTGCCCGCGTATATCGCCAGCCTCGTGTCGGAACCCAATGAGCGGTTTGCTGCCGACTTCGCAAACGGCACCTACGAGCAGGACCGCCGATTTGTGCGCCAGGTTGCCGGCGTGCTCAAGGAGTCGGAGGAGTCTCCGTTTGTCTTGCTCGATGAGCAGCGGCGAGGCTATGAACTCGCCGTGCAGCAGATTGAGGAAGCGCTGGCGGCGGGCCATCCCGAGCAGCGCCACGTGATCATCATCGAGGGCCCGCCGGGGAGCGGCAAGTCGGTCCTGGCAGCGCAGCTTTGGTCGAGGCTAGCCACGCACCCGGAGATCGAAGGCAACGTGGTCTTCGTGACAACGTCGGGATGCCAGAAGGCGGTCTGGAAGGATCTATTCACCACGGTGTCAGGCAAGAAGGCAGCAGCCGGCCTTGTGGTTCCGGCGAATGCGTTCAATCCCGGCCTGCGGGCAACGATGGCCAAGGAGATGCGAGAGCAGGGGCACGCGTGGACGGTGGACACCTGGCGGGAGAATCTGGAGCTCTTCGCCGCAGCTCGACATCGCAGTAAGTGCCCGGACCTGCAGTACGAGGTTTCGATCGTCGACGAAGCCCATGCACTCATGGACCCGACGGTGGAAGCCGGCAGGGGCGCGTATCCCTCGGGCTGGGTGACACACGCGGGGCCGCAGGGTTGGCACATTGTCCGAGCGTCGCGCATTAGCGTGTTTCTCATGGATTCGCACCAGAGCTATCGCGATAACGAGACGACCACGCCAGACTCCATACGGGAGTACGCCCGTGATCACGGCGTGACCGATGTCACCCGCGTCTCGCTCCACGGGGCGCAGTTCCGTTGCGGCGGATCGAAGGCGTACACCGACTGGGTCGATTCGATGCTTGGCCGAGAGGGCGCGTCTACGACCCCCTCTCTCGACTGGCGAAAGACATCGTCAAATCTGGCGGGCACGTTTGAGTTCGAGATCGTGGATGATTTGCACGACCTCGACCGCGCCCTGCGGGCCCGATCCGATGAGGGCTTCTCTGTCAGGCTGGCGGCTTCGTACGCCCGAAAGTGGCGGACCAAGGGCGTCTCGGACCCGCACGGACTGCCGCCCGACGAGATGGATTTCAATGAGCCGTCATCGAAGTCGCAAACGGGCCGCTGGGCTCGCGTCTGGAACTACGCGCCAGAGCTCGACTACACGCTGTTTGTCCAAGGCCCCGCAGGCGCTCCCATCGGAATCGATCCGTTGTGCGAGGTGGGCTGCCCGTATGTGCTGCGTGGGTTTGACTTTGACTACATCGGCCTGCTTTGGCTCAGTGATCTGGTGTGGCGTGACGGCGAATGGCGGTCACAACTGGAACACATTCACGAGTCTGCATGGAAGAGCACCGTTTCCAGAGCGAGAAAAGAGCCGCGCGTCGAGAGCGAGCAATTGCTCGCGAAGTTGAAGCGGGGGTACCGCATTCTGCTCACCCGTGCAATACGCGGGGCATATTTGTGGTGTGAAGATGAAGAAACGCGATGCAGAATATCGGAGAATCTCGAATGCATGGCGCCTTGACGTTTAGCGAATCAGTAGGATTGCAACCCAGTCTAGAACCTGAGTGGTTTGATCCAACCCTGATTCTCGATGCTCCGCTATGCGTAGATCCGTACTTGCTGTCGGACCTTGAGCACAGCGATGAGTTCTCTGGTGCACACGACGAAGTAGTTCGCTTCTTTAATCACCAATTGGATTCTTTGGCTCGAGTTGGCGGCAATCCGAGCTCTCCGACAACAAGGCGGGTGATCGCAAACATGCACTTGCCCGAGGTGCCCGAGCTATGTCTTGGTTACACAGCGGCAGGGACTGATGGCTTGGGATCTGGGACTGTGCTCGCCAAGAAGATGGTGGCTGCTATGGCATTGGCTATTGCTGCCGGCCTGAAGGACGTCGAGCACTTCGAGGAGCTTGCCATTCTCGGCAAGGGTATTGGGCCGGACAGGATCAGCGATGCAACGTCGAACATCATCAAATGGCGGCTGGCCGAGTATACAGAAAGGGTGTGTGAACAGCTTGGCCTTCCGGTGGAAGACCACGTGCTTGAACATGCCAGGTTCGACAGCGGGCAAGAAAGATGGGTTGCGGTCGAAGCCGCACTTCCTACAAATCCACACTCGGGGCATCCACTGCTGCTTGTGCCGAAGCGATTCCTGAGGCACCTGCCCACGTTGGGATCAGACGAGTTTGAGAGGTTCTTTAGCAGGCGTTTCAGGGCCGAGCACAAAGAGGAGTTTAACAAAAAGCTCCTAGGGAAAAGGGATCTTGAAAGGGCTGTTGAAGAGGCGAGAAGCAACAAGCGTCGTCGAGATGAATTCATTGCCGCATCACAAGCAATTGCCAGCACCCCTTACGACTTTGAATCAGACCCGTGGGGGTTGGTGGCGTGGGAGCAGCCGGTGCGGGATTATGTGGGAGAGAATCCGCAGACTCTTGAACAGCCCATGGACGCCGAAAGCCTGCAGGCTTTTGTGCGGGATCTTGTCGCCTACTTCAAACACTTCGTTGAGGAACAGCGTGGCTGGGACTTGCTCTGGAACGATGACGGCCAACCCAGGCGCGAGAGTGCTGCCCAGCGCGTGTTCTTGGGCATTTCATTTCTCAGTTGCAGAGATCAGGACATAGACATCACCCCGGAGGCCAACATGGGTCGTGGACCTGTTGACTTCAAGTTCTCCAAAGGGTTCGCCGCCAAAGTGCTTGTAGAGACCAAGTTGGCCAAGAATACGAGGTGGCTTAAGGGCGTTACGGCGCAGTTGCCGGCCTACAAGAAATCAGAGCAATGTAGTCTGAGTGAGTTTGTGTTGATCAAGCACAATGACATCCATGACCAGAAGATCTTGGACCTACAGAAAGCTGCGGAGTCTGCACAGCAGCGTGGCTTGGATATCGGCGTGACGATTGTCGATGCCTCAAGAGACAAGCCCTCAGCTTCCAAGCTATAGGTGTCCGCCTAGTTTCGTTGGAGCACGCAGAGTATCCGAGTGCACGACTAGACGCCGTGAACAAGTAGTCGGCGGCGCAATATCCAGACAAGTTTTGGTGCCATGGCTGAGAATGTGCGTTTGCACTTGATCGACATACTCCGCGACGGCCCCGCGTGGCTGGGGCCCGTGCTCGCCGTCAAGGTGTTCGCGATCGTGGGCATCGTGCTGCCGATCGTGCTGCAGATGGCTTTGCCCACGCAGCAGAGCTTCATGCGAATCGCGCTCCCGGGCGCGGCGTTCCTCGCGATCGCCATCATGGCCGCGTGGCTCTTCGCGCGTGCCCAGCGGCTCGGCGAGAAGCGCACGCTCGACGGCGTGCGCACGATCGAGGACGTCCGGGCCCTCGGCTGGCAACGCTTCGAGGCCCTGCTCGCCGAGGCGTTCCGGCGTGAGGGCTACACGGTGCGTCGCAAGGACGGCAGCGGTCCGGACGGCGGAGTCGATCTGCGGCTGACCAGGGACCGACAGACCACCTTCGTGCAGTGCAAGCACTGGAAGGCCAGGGCCGGCGCACCCATCGTCCGCGAGTTGCTCGGCGTCGTCGTGGCCGAGCAGGCGCACGCGGGCATCGTCGTCGCGTCGGGCGGATTCACCAAGGAGGCCGTTGGCTTCGCCGCGCAAGCGACGCAACAGGGCCAGCACCTTCGGCTCATCGACGGCGACGAGCTCGTTGCCATGATCCTCAAGGCGGAGACCCGCGACACCGCGTGAAGAGGCCCCCCGTCTCACGACGGGGGCTCGTCAGAGTTTGCGATGCGCTCGTCGCGGGATACCGCCCGCGGAGCGAGCCTCCACGCAGTGGTCCCAGAACCCCGCACCCCCGGGCCATCCCCCTCGTCCAATACGACAACCGCCCTGGCGCCCCCAAGAAGAGTTTTGACTCGAGCGCGAAGAGTTTGTGGAGCTCCGTCAAGAGTTGATGGAGGCTTCGAAATGATCTCCAAGGCCTGGAAAATCGTTTCCAAGGCCTCGCAAATGATTTCCAAAGCCTCCGAATTCGTTTCCAAGGCCTTCGAAATCATTTCCAAAGCCTCCGGAGTCGTTCCCGAGGCCTGCGAAATGGTTCCCAAAGCTCCCCAAATCGTCTCCGAGGCCTTCGAGATGGTTTCCGCAGGCTCAGAAATGACCTCCGAGGCCCCGGCAATCGTTCCCAGAGGGTCCGAGATCGTTCCCGGCGCTCGCGTCGGGAGTTGGTGGGGGCTGGCAGTGATTGGGCGAAAAGGGCCACTGGCCCCCAACACCGGCTCAGACGTCGAACGGGTTGATCCCGTGTAGAAAGCACGACACGAAGATCCACACGATCATCACCACCGAGATCGCCAGCCCGATCCAGAACAGCGCGTCGATCCCCGTCGCCCGGCCGATGAAGACCAGGCCCACGCCCACGCCGAGCAGCAGCAGCTGGCACGCCGTGTACACCAGGATGCCGAGCAGCGAGCGTTCCTTGGGCATCGTGCGTCCTCTCTCGTGCAAGACCATGCCGCCGTGCGGCCCCAATCGGACCCAGGCTTGTTCGGAGAACGCCCACGTCGGTTGCGTGCGTCCCGGCAACCCGGCCCGCGGTGTTCCACCGCCACGCCCGGGCACGCGGCGCGGGACCGTCAGGCTGGCGCTTCGCCGAGTTGCTCCAGCTCATCGGCGCTAAACGCCCGGCTGCGCGTGTGTTCGCGTACCCCGCGACCGTTGTCCTGGCTGAACATGCCGCCGCGGCCGGGCACGACGTCGAGGATGAGTTGGGTGTGCTTCCACGCTTCGAACTGGCGGCCCGAGATGTACACCGACACGCCGGCGACCTCGCCGAGCTTGACGTCCGAGGCGCCCACGCGGAACTCCGTCGACGGGTAGCACATGGGCGACGAGCCGTCGCAGCAGCCGCCCGACTGGTGGAACAGGATCTCGGGGTGCTCGGTGCGGATCTCGGCGATGAGCGCCTCGGCCGCCTCGGTCGCGACGACGCGCGGCGGGGCGTCCGTGGAGATTGGTGATGTGTCGGTCATAAGGCCCGTGCGGCCCGCTAGAGCCGCGCGGACGTTGGATCTACTGGGCCCCTAAACGCTCGGCTTAGAAGAAGCCCATCGCGTTGGGGTTGTAGCTCACCAGCATGTTCTTGGTCTGCTGGTAGTGCCGCAGCATCATGAGGTGGTTCTCGCGGCCGATGCCCGACTGCTTGTACCCGCCGAACGCCGCGTGGGCCGGGTACAGGTGGTAGCAGTTGGTCCACACGCGGCCGGCCTCGATCGCGCGGCCGAAGCGATAGCACGTGTTCGCGTCGCGGCTCCACACGCCGGCGCCCAGGCCGTAGAGCGTGTCATTCGCGATCTCGAGGGCCTCCTCGGGCGTCTTGAACGTCGTAACCGAGACGACCGGGCCGAAGATCTCCTCCTGGAACACGCGCATCTTGTTGTGGCCCTTGAGGACCGTCGGCTGCACGTAGTACCCGCCCGAGAGCTCGCCGCCGTGGTCGGCCGCCGCACCGCCGGCGAGCACCTCGGCGCCCTCCTGGTTGGCGATGTCGAAGTAGGAGAGGATCTTCTCCTTCTGCTCGCTCGACGCCTGTGCACCGATCATGGTGTTCTCGGCGCGCGGGTCGCCCTGCACGATCGCCTCGACGCGCTTGAGCGCCCGCTCCATGAACTTGTCATAGATGCTCTCGGCGATGAGCGCGCGGCTGGGGCAGGTGCACACCTCGCCCTGGTTGAGCGCGAACATCGTGAAGCCCTCGAGGCACTTGTCGAAGAACGCGTCGTCGGCCTCGAGCACGTCCTCGAAGAAGATGTTGGGGCTCTTGCCGCCAAGCTCGAGCGTGACGGGGATCGTGTTCTCGGCGGCGTACTGCATGACCATGCGGCCCGTGGTCGTCTCGCCCGTGAAGGCGACCTTGGCGACGCGAGGGCTGGACGCCAATGGCTTGCCGGCCTCAAGGCCGAAGCCGTTGACGACGTTGACCACGCCGGGGGGAAGCAGGTCTTGGATCAATTCCATGAGCACGAGCACCGACGCGGGCGTCTGCTCGGCCGGCTTGAGCACGACGCAGCAGCCCGCGGCCAGGGCCGGCGCGAGTTTCCACGTGGCCATCAGGATCGGGAAGTTCCAGGGGATGATCTGGCCGACGACACCGATGGGCTCGTGGAAGTGGTATGCGACGGTGTCCTCGTCGATCTGGCTCATCGTGCCCTCTTGCGCGCGGATGCAGCCGGCGAAGTAGCGGTAGTGATCGATCGCCAGCGGGATGTCGGCCAGGCGCGTCTCGCGGATGGGCTTGCCGTTGTCCAGCGTCTCGGCCTGTGCGAGCAGCTCGAGGTTCTCTTCCATGCGATCGGCGATCTTGTTGAGGATGAGCGCCCGCTCGGTCGTGGTCGTCGCCGCCCAGCCGGCCTTGGCCGCGTGGGCCGCATCGAGTGCGGCCTCGACGTCCTGGGCGCCCGACCGCGCGATCTGGCAGAGCACCTTGCCGTGTACGGGCGAGGTGTTGTCGAACGTGCGGCCGTCGGCGGCGGGGACCCACTTGCCACCGATGAAGTTACCGTAGGTCGCCTTGAATGGGCCTCGATCGCCGGCGTCGCCGTCGAGGGTTGCGGTAGGTGCGGTCGTCTGGGTCATGGTGTGCCTCCTTCGAGAGTGGTGGGACGGCGTGTCCCTTCTGGAACCTATGCGACGTGTCATCGCGTCGTTTCCAAGACTGACGCGTGAGCAAAGTTCGGATTGGGGGGCTCTGCCTAGGGTGCATCCCGAACACGCGGGCTCATCGTCACAAGAATCGCTGGTCGCGGGAACACGACATGACCATCCAGAGCCACCACTACGTGCTCGCCGTCCACGACCTGGACCGCACCCGCGACTGGTACCAGCGCGTCCTCGGCTGCGAGGCCGAGGAGGTCGACCCGGGCAACTGGGTGTTCCTTTCGACCGACGGCGTCACGTTCATGTGCGGCCGCTGCCCCGACGCGACGAGCCCGGCCGACCTCGGCGACCACGCGTACTTCGCCTATCTGGTGGTTGACGATGTCGACTCGTGGCACGAGCGGGCCGAGCGCGAGGGCGCCGACGTGCTCAAGGCACCGAAGGACGAGCCGTGGGGGATGCGCGAGATGGCGCGCCGCACGGTGGATGGGCACCGGATGATGGTCGCGTCGAAGCTGGCGCAGAGCTAGGTGGGTGAGACCATCTCGGACGTAGCTCAAGAGTGTGTGCAGGCGCGATGGTCTCGACGCGTCGTCCGCATGACAAAGGGGCTCCCTCACCCGAAGCCCACGACGAGTTTTTGCGGCTAAACTCTCCTTTGCTCGGCCCTCGCCCACTCCGGGAGCCCGCATGCCACAGCCGCCCGCGTCCCGCCTCGCGTTACCCGTGCTGAACAACACCGCCCGCGGGCGGCCGGCATTCGACACCTACTCGGACATCGAGAAGAAGGAAAAGTGCGCCGTCTTTGGCGTGTGGACCGGCGAGCACGGGCTCAGCCCGGTGCACTCGGTCTACACCGCGCTCTATGCCCAGCAGCATCGCGGGCAGGAGTCGGCCGGCATCGCCGTCGCCGATGAGAAGGGCATCTCCGGCCACACCGGCATGGGGCTCGTGCCCGAGGTCTTCGGCCATCGCGTGCTCTCGACGCTGACCGAGAACCGGCCCCGGGCCGCGATCGGCCACAACCGGTATAGCACCTCGGGCGAGAGCCACGGCGGCAACGCCCAGCCGCTGATCCAGACGACCGCCCAGGGGCGTGTGGCCTTGGCGCACAACGGCAACCTCGTGAACGCACGGGCCATGCGAGCCGCGTTTGGCGAGAAGGGGCACATCTTCCACACGACCAGCGACACCGAGGTGATCATCCACCTGTTGGCGTCCCCCGCCCAACAACGGACGCCCGACCCGCTGGCGGCGACGCTACGCCACTTGCAAGGCGCGTACTCGCTGGTGTTCCTCTTCGAGGACCGGATCGAGGCCGCTCGAGACCCCTGGGGATGGCGTCCGCTGGTGCTCGGCATCATGCCCGATGGGTCTCCGGTTGTCGCCAGCGAGACGGTGGCGCTCGACGTGCTCGGTGCCGCCTTCGAGCGCGAGGTCGAGCCCGGCGAGATCGTGACCCTCGATGGCTCTGGCGTTCGCAGCCGACGATTTGCGCCCGCCGCTGCGCCGACGGCCATGTGCGTGTTCGAGCACGTGTACTTCGCGAGCCCGTCGAGCACCGTCTTTGGCCAGAACGTGCAGACCTTCCGCGAGGACCTCGGTGCCGCCCTGTGGGACGAAGACCCGATCCTCAAGGACAATCCGGCCGACTACGTCATGCCTATGCCCGACTCGGGTCGATCAGCCGGCAATGGATACGCGCGAGCCAGCGGCATCCCGTATCGTGAGGGCATCGTGCCGAACCGATACGTCGGCCGCACGTTCATCAAGCCAACCCAGCAGGAACGCGAGACGGCGGTCAGGCTGAAACTCAACGTCATCGGCGAGATTGTGCGCGGCAAGCGGCTCGTGATAGTCGATGACTCTGTGGTCCGCGGTACCACCACACGCCTCAAGATGAAGCAGATCTACGAGGCGGGGGCCGCCGAGATCCATCTGCGCATCAGCTGCCCGCCCATCCGCCATCCGTGCTACTTCGGCGTGGACTTTGCGACACGCGACCAATTGATCGCCAACGGACGTACGGTCGAGGAGATGCGTGAATTCCTGGGTGTGGATAGCTTGCACTTCCTCTCGCTCGACGGCATGCTTCGGTGCGCAAAGCACGGCCCGGAGACGTACTGCACCGCGTGCTGGAGCGGCGACTATCGCATCGATGTCGAACACCCAACCACCGGGCAGTTCCTCGAGCCGATGCAGGAGCGCATGTTCGATTCGGCGCCGGCGGCCGGTGGGACAAACGGTCTCGGGCGGTAGTCGTGACGACTCGCGGTCACCATCCGGCCGTGCTCCTGCCGGTGCTCGTGTGTGTGTTCTTGGGGTTAGCGGCGGCCATCACGTCTTCGGTGGTGGCGGTGTTGCTTCCAGATAGCGGCCATCATGGTTCGCGCGACAGCAGTCGGCACGACCTCGCCAACGGGCAGTCTGTATACGTCTTTGCTTCTCGCAAGGCCGGCTACACGCTCTGGAGTGTGACCGGCCCGATGGAGTCGAGTGTGGCCGACGCGCTCGATGAGCTGCGCAGCAGGAAGATACCGCTTCGGCAAGGCGACCCCAGGCCCGCTTGGTTGCGGCGCGCTGTCGTGCTCCAAGGGGATCCCGAGACCGCCGCATTGGCGCCGCAAAACTCCCGTGGTATCGCGGCGGGGTGGCCGCTCTTGTGCTTGCGTGGCCGCACCGATCGCAATGTGAATCTGCGTCCACAGAGCCACGATGCCGGTATCGCCTGGGTCACGGTCGGCCAAGCGAAGCGTGCTTTCCCGTGGCACCCGCTGTGGTGGGGATTACTCGGCAACACGGTCGTGTACGGCAGCGCGATGCTGTCCTGCTGGTACGCCAGTGTGTACGCGTTTCGAGCGATCAGGCGTTGGCGCGGACGATGCCCAGCCTGTGGTTATCCCACAGATGGAAACTCATCACGATGCCCAGAGTGCGGCACACCCCGCCGGGCGTCCGATCAAGCGACCGGGACAGGTTCTTCCGCCTCAGCGACCGTGGCCTGTTCCTCGTCGCTCCAGACCACCTCGACCTTGACATCGAAGAGCTCGAGCAGCGACGACAGGTGACGAGCAACGCTGCGCTTGGCCTCGGCCAAGTACTTGGGCTCCTTGCCCTCGTAGAGCTGGGCGGCGTCGCTCTGCGCCGCAGACATCAACTGAGTCTGCCGTTCGGCGGTCATGGGAATGACATCGAAGAGTCCGAGCACGCGGCCGTGCTGGATGTCGTACGGCGTGACATCGGACAGCCGCAAAGAGCCCTCGATGGGCGGGAGCGTGATGCGGAACCGGTTGTATCCGATCTCCTCGATGTCGGTGTGCTCGATGCGTGTGAGGTCGATGGAGTACTGCTTCTCGAAGTGGAAGATCATCGCGACCTTGGCCTGGCTGAGCAGCAGCGGGGGGACCCACTGGAAACCTCGTGAGGCGGTGGCGATCTCCTTTACCATGACCTCAAGGCCAACGAGCCTGCCGACAGAGCGGATGCGCTCGGAGAGCACGATGGTCTGGTCAACCTTCGCCGGCTCGGCGTTTACACGCTTGCGGCCGGACCGGTGTCTCAGCACCAGGAGCACGGCGGCGGCGAGCAAGGCGCCAGCAACGAACGTCACGACAACCAATCCCAGGATTTCGAGGATGCCCATACGAGGTCTTTCGGAAGATGGGTGGCCTGGTTGCGAGAAAAAGCCAACGGCCAGAAGTCAGGCGGTGGGCTGGTTCTCGGACTTCGTTGGCTCCATGGCCATCTCGAAGGGCCGCACCACCAAGTGCAGGCCGGCCGAGACGAGGATCACGAATAGCACGAACAGCACCAGCGCAACGGCGCTGGACACGAATCCGCCCATCGACAGCAAGAAGTCGCGGACTGGCCTGGCTGGTCCGATAAAAGCAATTGCGGCTATCCCACCGCCGAACGCGAGCAGCACGCATCCGACGACAAGGCGCTGCCAGGCGATGCGATCCGAGCCCAAGACCATGACGGTGGCCCACAAGCCGATGACCCCCGAGATCACTAGGCGAAGGCCAAGCATCGGCACGAGGATGCCGGATCCAAGGGTGTTCCGGCCCGCCACGGTGCTCAGGAAGCCCGCCACAGCCACGCAGCCCGCCGCGGTGGCCAGCGCCATCGGGACGCTCTGCCTCTGGAGGCCCAATCCGACGAAGAGCGTGATGAGGCCGCCACCGACCACGATGGGCTCAAAGAGGAGCATCGGCCACACCAGCGTGCCCACGCCGAACACGGCCAAGCCCAGCCCCACGAGGCCGGTCACGGTCAGGATGGCCCCGATGCCGACGAGTCCCAGGTTGGCCTTCTGATTGCGTGTCACAGGGTCATTATCGGCAGGTTTTGCGGGCCAATCTCGTTTGGTTCGGTGGACCTGGGGAAGTGTCCTTCACTGCGGGTCGGGGTTCGACCGATACCCGTTGCGGCGGCATCTGTAGGCGGGGCCCATGGGTGCACCAGTGACGCGGGCAAGGAGGTTCGCACATGGGCGGGATTACCTCAGGAATCGGCCTGGCCAGTGGCCTGGACTCGGCCTCCATCATCCAGCAGTTGCTCAGCCTCGAGGCACGGCCCAGGCTGCTCGCCCAGCAGCGGCTGGGCAACATCCAGATCCAGCAGTCGGCCTACCTCGACATCAACTCGCGCCTGCAGAATCTGCGCAGCCAGCTGAGTTCGTTGCGGACCCAGCCCGTGTTCGATGCGAAGTCCGCATCCAGCACAAACCCTGACGTGCTCACCGCGAGCGTCTCCGCCTCGGCTGCCGCGGGCTCGTACACCTTCCTGGTCGATCGGCTCGTGAGCTCCGAGCAGTGGCTGACCAGAGGATTCTCGTCGGCCGACGACGTGCCGATCGGAGCGGACGCCTTCACCTTCGAGGGTGCCGAGGCTCGGCTCGACCAGGAGACCGATCTGGCCGACCTCAATGGCGGGAACGGCATCGTTCGCGGCAAGATTCGCATCTCCGACGGCACCAATACCGCCGAGGTCGATCTGTCCAAGGTCGCGACCGTGACCGAGGTGATCGACGCGATCAATGCAGCAGATACCGGCGTGACCGCGCGTGCGAGCGGGGGGACGTTCGTACTCGAGTCGAGCACGGGCAGCGGCGGTGATATCACGATCGAGAACGTGGGCTCGGCCGGGGTTGTCGAGTCGCTGGGCTTCGGCTCGGGGGCCACGGTCTCGGGAGACGAGCTCCAGGGCACGAGCGTGTTCGGCCTGACCGACTTCACGCCGCTCTCGGTGCTCAACGATGGCAACGGCGTGTTTGCCAACGACATCATCGGTGATGCTGCCGACTTCACGATTTCCGTGAATGGCACCGAGTACGACATCCGGTTGGGTGAGCTATTCGACTCCGAGTTCGAAGTCATCGAGGGCAAGGCGGCGACCGTGGGCGATGCGCTCCAGCGCATCAACGATGCGCTCGGCAGCTCGGGTGTCGTTGCCCGCGTGAATTCCGACGGCAACGGCTTCGAGCTCTTTGACTCGGCCGGCACGAGTGAGATCATCCTCGAGGCCAGCAGCGGCCTCGTTGGCAACGCCCTGGAAGACCTCGGCTTCACCGCCGGCACGACGACGGGCACGGTGTCGGGCGGCCAGGTCCTGGCCGGCATGAACTCGACGCTCGTATCGGGGCTCAAGGGCTCGGCCGAGGACATCGGCGACGGCATCCTGCAGATCCGCTCTCGCGACGGTACTGTCTTTAACGTCACGCTGACAGAGCTTGATTCGGACTTCTCCACGCTGGTGCGAGACTTGCAGGATCAGCTCGACCCAACCAAGATCTCTGTCGAGCTCGATGAGATGGGCACGGGCCTGAAGTTCACCGATGTCAGTGGCGGCGGGGGCAACCTGTCGATCGTCGGCTCGGGCGGTGCCAATGACACCGCGGCCGCCCTTGGCATCAGCACTGGCGTGTCCGGCGTTGCGAGCGATGTGTTCTCCGGCGACCGCATCCAGCGGCAGTACGTCGGGCTCAATACGCTCGTTGAGGATCTCAACGGCGGCAACGGCATCGGCACCGGCACCTTCCGCATCATCGACACCAACGGTGGCGTCAGCGAGGTCGAGATCGGTTCGGACATCCGCACGGTTTCTGATCTCATTGGCCAGATCGAGTCGGCCGTCGAGGGCGATGACCTGACCGTACGCATCAACGACAACGGTGATGGCTTCGTGATCGAGGACGCCAGCGGCGGGGTGAGCAACCTGCAGATCGAGGACGTCTCCGGTAGCGTCGCCGCTTCGCTACGGATCGCCGGCGAGGCCGAGGACGGATCCGAGGGCGGCATCGTCGGAAGCTACGAGACTCGGGTGGAGTTCGATCCCGGAGACTCGCTCCGCGACGTCATGAACAAGATCAACAGCGCGGGTGTGGGCGTGACAGCGTCGATCCTCAACGAGGGCGTCGGTGCAAACCCGTTCCGCCTGAGCCTGAGCGCTCGCGAGAGTGGAGAGGCGGGCCGAACGCTGATCGATACCGGCGGGTTCGACCTCGGGCTCACCCAGATCGAGCAGGGACAGGATGCCAAGGCGTTCTTCGGCTCGTCCGATCCCGCGCAGGCCGTTCTGTTTACCAGCTCGAGCAACACGATCAGCGACGTCTTCGAGGGCATCACGCTCAACCTGCAATCGGTGAGCGATGATCCGGTGACCATCAACGTCACCGGCGATCGCGGCGACCTCGAAGGACGCATCGAGGAGTTCGTCACCGCGTTCAACGAGACGCTCGACCGAATCGACTTCCAAAGCCGGTTCGATCAAGAAACCGAGGCGCGCGGCCCGCTGCTGGGCGACAGCACGCTCATCGGTCTCAAGACCGCGATGGTCAACACGATCCTGGGCGGGCCGGACAACGTCTCGGGCCGATTCAGCAACCTCAGCCAGATCGGGCTCACGATCGGCGAAGGCGGACGGCTCGAACTCGACAAGGAGCGACTCGGCCAGGCCCTCGATGAGGATGCCCAAGCCGTCGAGGATCTGCTGATCACCCGTGACATCGATCAGGCCGGCGGAACCCGCGTCCTCGAGAGTGGCGCCGTCGTAACCGACCCCGAAGCCCGCGAGACGTTCTCGGCGCTGGGCGTGTTCGCCAAGGTCGAAGAACTTGCTCGCAACTACATCGATTCGGTGGACGGCGTGTTGACCGCCCGGAACCGGGCGCTGGACAACCAGATCCAACTACAGGAAGACCGCATCGCGTTCTTTGATCAGCAGCTCGATGACAAGCGGCTGCGGCTCGAACGGGAGTTTGCCGCCCTTGAGGGCATCATCAGCAACTTCCAGGCCCAGCAGGCGGCGTTGTCCTCGCTGGTTGGGTAATGCCGCAATCGTCTCAACGCCTACACCCCATTGACCGATAGGACACACATGCCATCGGAAAAGGCCCTCTCGTATCTCCGTTCCCAGGTCATGAGCGCTTCGCCTACGGAGCTCCGGCTGATGCTGCTGGATGGCGCGATCAAGTTCGCCCTTCAGGGCAAGCAAGGCCTGATCGACAAGGACTACGAGCGGAGCTTCGAGGGCATCTCACAGTGTCGCGCGATCATCACCGAACTCGCCGTGGGCGTGGACCGCCAAGCGGACCCGGATCTATGCGATCGCGTCACGAGCCTGTTCATGTTCATGTTCACTGAGCTGACCGAGGCCAGCCTCGAGAAGGATCCCGAACGTGTGCAGCGCGATATCGAGATGCTCGAGTTTGAGCGTGAGACCTGGCAGCTCGCGATCGACCGGGTCAAGAACGGCGTCGAAACGCCGGAGACCGCCAACGCCGAGCCCGAACAAGCCACTCCGCCTCAGCCTCTCGGCTCGCTCAGCGTCCAAGCCTAGCGACCTGCACCAACTCCGAAGCCAGCGGCCAATCGCTCGCTGAGCACCTCGTACGCAAACTTCGGTTGCACGTCTCGCCCCAGCAGGCTCGTGCACGCGGCGATCGCGTCCAGCGTGTCGGGGCCATCGCGTCCGTCGCGCAGGCGAGCCCTGGCCCACGAGGCGATGACGCCGAGCGCCATTCCGTGAGCCGTCCGATTCGCCGAATCCTTGCTCGCCGCCGGGTTGGCCTTCACCCACGCGTCGGCCCAATCGCTCGCGAAGGAGCTGCACGCCTCGGCGAGTGCGCCGTCGTCGCGACCACCGGCGGCTTGCTCTGCCAATGGTTCGAGGACCGACGGCCAAGACGCCACCCCGGTCGTCAGCATCAGCTCGGCTCGGCCGGGAGACCCGTCGGCGAGGCGCAGGACGGTCCGGCGTTCGTCCTCTGGCCATTGGCCTCGCGTCTCAAGCCAGCGACGCATCGCTCCGTCGTCGAGCGGGCCGAGGCGTAAGCGCTGGCAGCGGCTGTGGATGGTGGGGAGGAGGTCGTGCGGCCGATCGGCGACGAGGATGATCACCGTGCTCGGCGGCGGCTCCTCGAGCGTCTTGAGCAGGTGGTTCTGGCCCTCGCGCGCGAGCAGATGGGCCTCGTCGATGACGCACGCCTTCGAGACCAAGCCACCGGGCAGCGACGAAGTCCGCGCAACCGCAGGATCGAAGAACTCCTTGAGCACATCGATCGGGATCGTGCGTTGCTTGCGCTTGCGCAGGTCGGCATCCTCGCTATAGCTGGCGAGTTCTTTGGAGATCAGCGTGAGGTCCGGATGCGCACCGCTGGAGAGCAGGGACTGCGCCTCGTTGCGGTCAGGTTCCGACGCAGGAGTCATAAGCGCACCGGCAAACGCCAGGGCAAGCGTGCGCTTGCCGACTCCGGCTGGCCCCTGGAACATCCAGGCATGCGGCACGCGGCCGGCTTCGAGCGTCTGGCGGAGAAACCCGACAGCCTCGTCTTGCCCTAGAACGTCATCGAGTGAACCGGCCGACACCGCCCGCTCGGGCAGCGGATCGGGTGCTCTTGTCGCGGCTTTCCGGGAGCGTTTAGCCATCTGCCAAAAGGCTAGGCTTTCGCAATGGCAGAAGTCACCGCATATCTACTGGCTCCCGCCGGCGCGATGGATATCGACCGCGGAGTTAGGCACTTGCAAACCGATGGGTGGTCGCTTACTGGCAAGATGTGGGAGCTGTATTCTACAGAAGACCATCCAGTGCCGCTGTCTAACGATCGGGTCCCCAAGGTATGGAAGCGGTTTGCCCACACGAGTGATCGAAGCGGTATCCAGGGCGCAGCGCTCCGCGATGGAATCGATCTCTCGATCTGCACCTTCACTGCTAACGGAGTATCCAGTGTCGAACTCGGTTGGAAGCCTCGCGTACCGCCGGTCGCACCCGACGCAACGGTTGAAGGGTTCTTGCTTCCGCTCGCCGAAAGAGCTGGCGCATGGATTGTCATGCTCTTGGGCACGGACCCTTGGTGGCTGCCAGGACTGTTCCGTTTAGAGAATGGAATGATTCGCCTCTGCCCCGATCCCGAGGAGAGAAGCGAACTCCTCGAAAAGCCACCCAGCTTGTTCGTCCACGAAACGAAACTGCGAATGGTTGATTCGAGCGTGTTCCGCCCAACTCGCCACTACGGATCCTGGGCGGCCTGCGAACTGGTCCTTTAGGTGCTTCGCAGCCTGTTGCGACCATTGAGCGCCGCAACCTTGTAGCACTCGGCCAGCGTCGGATAGTTAAACACCGTGTGCACGAAGTAATCCAGAGTGCCGCCGAGGGCCATGACGGCCTGACCGATGTGGACGATCTCGGTTGCGCCGGCGCCGATGACGTGGACGCCCAGGATGTGCTGGGTCTCCTGGTGGATCAGCAGCTTGAGCATGCCCAGCTCGTCGCCGAGGAGCTGGCCGCGAGCGATCTCGTCGTACTGGGCAACGCCCGACTCGAAGGGGATGTTCTCGTCGGTGAGCTCCTGCTCGGTCTTGCCGACCATCGAGATCTCGGGGATCGAGTACACACCGTACGGCAGGGTCTTGGAGTGCTCGGGTAGCTGCACCTCGAACATGTGGCACGCGGCGTGGCGGCCCTGCTCCATGCTCGTGCTGGCCAGTGCCGGGAATCCGACGACGTCACCGGCGGCGTAGACGTGCTCAACAGCGGTCTGGTAGTTCTCGTTGACCTCGATGCGTCCGCGCTTGTCGGCGGTGAGTCCGGCTGCTTGCAGATTGAGTTCCGCGGTCGCGCCCTGACGGCCAACGCAATACAGCAAGCAGTCGGCCCTGATCGTCTTGCCGCTCTCGAGGTACACCTCGGCCATCTGCTTGTTGCCGCTTCGGGCCTGGTCCGGTGGGTCGATGACGGAGATGGTCACCGCCTTCTCGCCCAGTCGAAGCGTCATGCCCCGCTTGCGGAGGTGGAACTGCAGGGCTTCGGTAATCTCCTTGTCAACGAACCCCAGCAACTCATTGCGTCCCTCGATCAGCGTCACGCGTACGCCGAGGTTTGTCAGCATCGAGGCGTACTCGGTGCCGATCACGCCGCCGCCGATGACGATCATCGTGGCCGGCAGGTACTCGAGCCGCATCAACTCATCGCTCGTGATGACATTCTGGCCGTCGAAGGGGATGTTGTCCGGTCGGGCGGGGCTTGCACCCACGGCGATGAGGAACCTGTCGGCCTTTACCTCCGACACGGTATTGCCCTCAACGCGAATCGTGTGCGGATCGACGAACGAGGCCTCGCCGTAGGCAACGTCGATGCCGTTGGACGCGAAGTGTCCGGCGACCTTGGTCACCTCGTGTCGGATGACGGTGTTGGCGGCGTCCAGCAGCCCGGCGAAGGACTTGCTCCGCGCCGCCATGAAGTCGCTCTCGGTCGGCAAGAGGCTCTGATTGCCGCTGGTGCCGAGTATGGCCTCGCGGAGCGCCTTGCTGGGAATGGTCCCGGTGTTGACCGCGACGCCGCCCACCTCGCGCAGCCGTTCGACGACGCAGACCCGCTTGCCCAGTTTGGCCGACTGGATGGCCGCCCGTTGGCCCGCGGGGCCGCTCCCGATCACACAGAGGTCATAGCTGCCCATGCCGGCTGATCTCCAAGAGGCCGACGCAGGGCTGGACGATTCCTAGCCCGGTTGGCGCTCGCTTATCGATGCCCGGTCGAGCACGTCGATGGCCTCGAAACGCTTGCCCTCAAGCATCTCAACCGAGGCGCCACCGCCGGTCGACACATGGGACATATCGGTCGCAAGGCCCATCGCGTCCAGAGCCGCAGCCGAATCTCCACCGCCCACTATGGTTGTGGCCCCCGCCTGGGTCGCTTTGGCCAGTGCTTGAGCAACGGCCCGGGTGCCGCCATCGGCCCCAGTCCACTCAAACACGCCCATCGGCCCGTTCCAGAGAACCGACTTCGCGCCCTCGACTCGAGCCGCATACAGCTCGGCGGACTTAGGTCCGATATCGACCGCAACCGCGTCGTCGGGGATCGTGTCCACAGCACGAGTTGGAGTGCCCATCTCGAAGGCGTCGGCAATCATGTGATCGATCGGCAGAAGCAGGTCCACGCCCGCGTCCTTCGCCGCGGCGAGTGCCCGCTCGGCCGTGGGGACATGCTCTTCCTCGACCATGCTTGTACCGGTGGAAAGCCCCTGAGCACGCATGAACGTGTAGGCCATCGCGCCGCCGATGAGCATTGCCGAGCACTTGGGCAGCAGGTGCTCGATGGCTCCGATCTTTGTCGAGACCTTCGCCCCACCGAGGATCACCACCATCGGTTGTGCGGGACTCTCAACGGCCTCGCTGAGGAACGCGATCTCGCGTTCGACGAGCAATCCCGCGACCTTCGGCTTGCCGCCCATGGCCTGCGGGACGGCGACCATCGACGCGTGCGCTCTATGGCACGTCCCGAACGCGTCGTTGACGTACGCATCGCCGTACGCGGCGAGTAGGCCCGCAAACTGCGCATCGCCGGACTTCTCGGCCTTGTGGAATCGCAGGTTCTCCAACAGCAGGACTCCGCCGGGTTGGAGTGCGCTCACCGCATCCGCGGCAGCACTGTCCACGCAATCCTTCGATGGAAACTCCACTGGCCTGTTGAGCAGCTCCGAAAGCCGAGTGGCAACGTGTTCCAGTGAATACTGCGCCTCGTAGCCAACACCCTTCGGCCGGCCCATGTGGCTCATGAGCACAACGCTGCCGCCGCGATCGAGGATGCTGTTGACCGTGGGCACCGCCGAGCGGATGCGCCGATCGTCGGTGATCGCGCCGTCGTGCATGGGCACGTTGAAGTCAACGCGCACCAGCACCCGCTGGCCATCAACTTGGATCTGTTCGATGGTCCGGGTCGGCATAGCTGGTTCTCTCGTCAGCGGGTGTGCGGGCGCTAGTCAGACTCGGCTTGTGCCTGTGCGTCGATCATCTCGCCGACACGGGCCCGGATGCGAGCGGCACCATCCTCATCCAGCTGGTCGCGGAGGCGGCGCAGCCGGGTGGTGATCGAGCCATCAACGAGGCGGTCGCCGAAACGCAGCTTGAGGCCGCCAATCATGGCCGGGTCGCTGCGGTGGTGGGCCACCACCTCCTTGCCGAGCGCCTTGGCGAGCCGGTCGCGAACGGCATCGAGGTCGGCCGAACTGATCGGCCCAGCCGTATGAACGTCGACTTCGAGGCGGCCGAACGCGTCCTGGGCCTTCGCGTGGAAGGCCTGGACCATGGCCGGGAGGTGGCCCAGACGCTCCTTCTCGTTGAGAAGGAGCAGGAAGGTCAGCGTTCGCGTGCTGATCTTGCCCTCGAAGACCGTGCGTAGCGACTCGGCGCGGCTGTTCGAGGCGAGCACGCGGGACGCCAGGAACTCGTTAAACGCGGCATCCTTCCGGGCGAGTTCCAGAATGGTGGTGAGCTCGTCGAGCGTCTCCTCGATAGCGGTATCTCCGCCGCTCGATTGGCAGACCTCGAAGAGGCTCGTGGCGTAGATGTCCGACAATGCGTCGGGTGGGGTTTCGAGCAATGGCATGCTGTAGGTGCTCCCGGTCGCAGACGGCTTAGTTGTTGGACGCGTTCCGGCTCGCCTCAAACTCGCTGAGCGCCTGCTCGACCAGGCGTGCCTGGTCCTGCTCGCTCACCTCGCGCTCGAGGATCTTGCTTGCCATGAGCGTGGCGAGCCGCGCCGCCTCGGCGTACAGCTCGTTGACCGCAACGCGGCGGGCCGCGTCGATGTCCTTCTGCGCACGCTCGCGCATCCGGCTGAGCTCGGCGTCCGCCTTCGAGCGGAGCTCGGCGGTGAACTCGGCCTGGCGGGCCTTGGTCTCGGCCAGGATGCGCTGGGCCTCGCTGCGAGCCTCAGTCAGTTGCGACTCGTAGCGTTCCTTCATCTCGTCGGCCTGAGCCAACGCGCGCTTCGAAGCCTCGAGGCCCTCGAGGATCTTGCGCTCGCGCTCCTCAAGCCCCTTGACGATGGCCGGCCACGCGAACTTCCAGAGGATGAAGAACACGATGCCGAACACCAGAAGGGCGGACACCATCATCGGCACGCCGGGCTTGATGCCCGGGATGACGGTGCCCTTGGGCGCTCCCTCGTCGGCCGCCAAGGCGATCGCGGGCGCGGCGAGCACAGCCGCGGCACCGCACAAGTTGAGCAGAGAACGTCGCATCGCGACCTCCTGAGCGCGCACCGGAGGTACCGGTGTGCGCGTGTGGGGCGGGATTACTTGATGAGAACGACCAGAAGGCCCACGAGCGCGCCGACCAGGGTCGCACCCTCGATCAGGCCGGCCGCGATGATCATGTTCTGGCCGATAGCACCGCCGGCCTCGGGCTGGCGGGCGATCGCCTCGACCGCACCCTTGCCGACCAGGCCGATGCCGATGCCGCCACCGATCAGGGCGATGCCGGCGCCGATGGCCGCGAGGCCGTAGGCGTTCGAGATCTGGCCAGCAGCCGCGGCTGCCGCATCGCCACCACCCTGCGGGGCAGCCATGGCCAGCGGAACGAACACGAGCAGGGCCAGCAGGGCCATGGTGAAGTACTTGGTCATCGTTTCTGCGATCCTTTCTGGAACGGTTCCGGCCACTGCCGGCGGGGAACGGATGGATACTCGTGAAAAACGGTCGCTGGCGTCAGGCCGGCTGCACCGCTGATGGAACGTGCGAATCGTGGTCGTCCGCGTGATCGTGATGGTCACCGTGGTGATCCAACTGGCTGATAAACACGGCCGTCAGGAACATGAAGATCAGGGCCTGCAGGAAGCTGACGAACACCTCCAGCAAGAAGATGAACACGCCCATGAAGAGCACCGGGATCCATAGCACGACGGCGACTACCAGGCCAAAGCCCGTGCCAAGAGCCGCAGTGTCTCGGGCGATCATCTCGAAGAAGACGAACATGACGGCAAGCAGGATGTGGCCGGCCGTCATGACGGCGAACAGACGAAGGGCGAGCGCGATTGGCTTGATGAGCGTGCCCATGATCTCGACGGGAACCATGATCGGCCACAGGAACACCGGCGTGCCGGCGGTCAGGTGCTTGAGGTACTCGCCGACACCCATGCGCATCACCCCCGCGATGTTGATCACCAGCCCGGCGACCAGCGCCATGGCTCCGGTCACCCAGATGCTCTGTGTCGCGGTGCCACCAAACGGAGCGCGGTGCGATTCCTTCCACTTGACGGCGTCTTCCCCGAGCAGGCCCGCTTCGTACGCGTAGAAGTTGACCAACATGTTGATGTCGATCAGCGGGATCATGCCCAGCAGGTTGTTGATCAGGATGAAGAAGAAGACACAAAGCAGATAGGGCATGAACTTGTTGGCACGCTCGCCCAGCACGGGCTTGATGAACATGTCCTGCAGCCCGATGATCAGCACCTCGACCAACTGGGCAAACTTACCCTTGGTAAGGTACCGCGCCTCGCCCAGGCTCTCGGGACCCGTGCTGACACGCTTGGCCAAGAAGAAGCCAATGAGCAGCATGAGGATGCCCGAGATCAGCAGGTTGGCCGTGGCCGACGACCAGATCCACCACCCGCCGACGTTCAGGAACGGGTGGACCACGATGTGGTCGACGGGGCTCGGCAGCGCGTCACCGGCCGCCAGCGTGTAGGTGATCGAGTCCAGACCAAAGGGCATCAAGTCGTGCCTCCGCTCGCGAGTTGGGTCGAAGGAGTCGTCGGGGTCGAATCGAGGGAATCAGCGTCCGAGGCGTGCGTGTCGAATGCCTGGGGCCCAAGCCCACGGAGCGAACGCATGGCCATCGCGGTATCAATCGCGACGGCCGCGAGCCCCCCGCAGAGCAGCGCGAGCCACAAGCCGAGCCCCATCGTTGGCGCGACGAGGGCCAAGACAATGCCAGCGACCACCAAAACCAGCAATCTCGCCGTCGAAAGAGCCAGCCACGCCATGCCGGCAATCGCCAGCTGGTAGGGCCCCGTGAGGGCGACGATGGCCCAGGGCAGCAGCCACGACGCCGCAAGGAGCGCCGCCACTGCGGCACCGCCCACCAGCGAGTCGCCCTCGGCTCCCGCTACTGAGGCGATCGCCGCGCCGAATGCCGCTGCGAGGACCGAACCAAGCACGCCGATCCCCACGGCTGCCGGCGTGTACAACCGGATCGTCGTGGGGGCTGGGGTCTCTGTGGCGTTCGTTTCGGGCATGCTCGGGGCGTTGTCCGGGTCGCTTGGGGCCGTGTTCTACCTGCTTCCCGGAATCGCTCCGGGCCAGGGGGCACAAGGGTAGGAACCAAGTTGGGTTTTGGCGAGCCAATGACATCCGAACATCGCGCTGATTCGGGCGTATGCTGGGCTTCGGCCGGGGGGGGCGAGTGACCCCGGGGTGCCAGGGAGACGCGGTGGGCCCGGAGCACACGCCCCGCCCGGGCGAAAGATCGGAAGAGCACCCGTCAGAACACCAGTCACTGAACAATCACGTATGCCGAC
>CALCCF010000067.1 GCA_937899905.1 uncultured Phycisphaeraceae bacterium | reverse complement strand
CAACGATGGGCGCTTCTTCGATCCCATCGCCAGCCCGGGGTCGTGGAACGACAGCTCGCTGTTCCGCTTCCTGCACACGCAGGACCCGGTGACATCGATGGACGACCGCTTCGACCTCATCCTGGTCAACGACGACCTCTTCGATGGCGACGGGTTCGAGTACGTGGGCGACGTGTCCCGTTCCTTCTCACGCTCGACGTTCGACGACCCGAACCACAGCTACAGAACGTGGGGCAACGACGGCCGATCATTCGATGATCCGCTACGAACCAGTAATCTGATGGTGGGGCCGACGATCGCCGAAGCGCTCAAGGACGCGCCCGGCGGCACGCTGGGCCACCTGCCGGTGTTCGTTGACCTCCTCGTTCCCGCAAAGATCGGCACGCTTGCCTCGCTGAACTTCGGCGATGTCGAGGTCGGCGAGGAGGTTGTTCTGAACCTGCCCGTGGGTAACCTCGGCAGCACGGCCCTATGGACGGCCGATGGCATCCAGCCGCTGCGATTCGAGATCGACGCGCCCGCGCCGTTCGAGGCGCCGGCCGGTGAGTTCGTCGTACCCGCAGGCTCGCCCACCGAGTTTGTGCCCATCACGCTGACGCCGACGGCCGCCGGCGACCTTGATCTCGAGCTTCGGATCCTGAACAACGACCCCGATCGAGCCGAGGCCATCGTCCGGCTGACGGCGAGCGTCACCGGCGGCTGCCTGGCCGACCTCGACGGTGACGGCGATCTCTCGATCTTCGACTTCTTGGTGTTCCAGAACCTATTCGCCACCGGCGACCCGGCCGCCGACTTCGACGGCGATGGCGAACTGACGCTGTTCGACTTCCTGGCGTTCCAGAACGCGTTCGACGCCGGCTGCTAATACACGCCTCTCGCTGCAGGTAAACAAACAACCCTGCGAACCCATCTTGGGCTCGCAGGGTTGGAGTGCTTCGTTTACAAGGCGACGGCTAGGCGTTCGCCGGCTTCGTGTTGCCCGAGATCACGTCCAGCAGGTCGCGGTTGATGTCTCGCACGCCCGCGAACGTGCGTCGCGCGGCCGCGATGACGCGCTGCTTGGCGTCGTCGTCCATGGGCAGCGCATCGAGGCGGCCCTTGAACCGCTTCCACGTCTCGCGCTGGTTCGGCCCGTAGCTGACGAGGTACCGCAGGCCATCCTCTTCGAGGCCGAGCGAGGGCCCGACCTTCTTGGCGATGTAGCCGTTGCCGTTGGTCGAGCCCTCGAGCACGTACTGCACGCCGATGAGGGCCGTGGGATCGGTCTTGGCGGTGTCCTCGATCCAGCTGGTGAAGCTGCTCGTCGCGGCAACGGGCTCAACGCCCTCGGGCTGCGTGCCCAAGTGGGTCAGGTCGGCCTCGAGATTGGGCACGTGCCGCAGGTCGTCGGCGTTGAGCGCCTTCACGTGCGGGCACGTGTGGCACGCCTCGTCGAGCTAGGCCTCGAGCGTCTTGTGCACGAGGTAGAGCTGGCCGAGGTGGGCGGCGTACTCGTGCTTGCCGAGCTCGCCCTTCACCAGGCGTTTCTGGAGGTCGCCGTTCTCGGCCTGCTCGTGCAGGTCCCAGGTGCTGTCCTTGAGCGCGGCGCCGAAGCCGGTGGCCGTGGTATCTGTAGCGGTCATTTGGGTCTCCCTTGGGTCGAGGAGATGGTAGCGGGATCGATCTCGGCCAGAATCAGCCGCCGTCGAAGGCGTTCTGGAACTCCAGGAAGTCGAAGATATCCAGGCGGCAGTTGCCGTCGAAGTCGGCCAGCGGCTCACCCGCATCGAAGGCGTTCTGGAAGGCCAGGAAGTCGAAGAGGTCCAGCGAGCCATCACCGGTCAGGTCGGCGTCGCCGACGGCGATGACCGTGATCTCCAGCTGCGGTGCGTAGCCCAGGATCGGGCTGATGGCGTTCTCCTTGGTGAAGAAGCTGGGGAACTCGGTCGAGCCCATAAGGGCGCTATGCAGGCTGGTGATGGTCAGGTTCACTCGGCCGGCATCGAACGAGGCATCGAAGAACGCCGAAGCACCGGTCGCGCACGTGTTGATGTCGAATGTGAACACCGTCTCGGCCGGCACCAGCTCACCCGCGGCGACGCCATCGGTCTGGCCGATGGCAAGCGGGGTGACCTCGGTCCGCTCGGCCACGTTGTTCGACAGGTCGACCACGTCGTCTACGTCGTTGTACAACGCGGCGTACGCGGTGCGGTTGCCCTGGGCCGGCGGGATTACCGGAGGGCCGCCAAAGAAGGTCGTCTCTTGCCACGACAGGATGGTGAAGCCGCTGCGGTAACCGGTGGCGTAGATCTCCAGCGGGCGACCGGGCGTCGCATCTTCGACGTACTCCGGGTCGGCGGTGTCGAAGAAGCTCTCGACCGGATCTTGCGTGTCGTCATAGACGAACTGCAGGTTGTTGTCGATGACCGCGGTTACGCGCGCCGAAACCACGCGATATGCGCCTGCACCCTGGCCTGCAGGGATGTCTCCGGCAGTATCGAAGCCCACGATGAACTGTGCGTCGCGATCATCGAAACCGTCGATCCCGAGCGCGCCAAACGTGCTCGCATTGACACGCGTGCCGGGCGTTCCGCTGAACGGGTACATCCAACGATCGAGAACCGGCTCGTCGAAGCTCAGGCTGATCGGGCCGGACTGGGCGAGAGCACCACACGTGACGGCGAGCACGGCGGCGGCGGGCAAGATCGCTCGGTTCATCGGACATCTCCTCTCAACCCAGAGTCAAAGTCTGGGCGATAACTAGTTGCGATTGAGTCTCAGTTGCGTAGTATTGGCCCGCAGTGCCTTGTGAGTCAAGAATGGTTCTGGTTTGACAGGAATCCCGGACCGACCTTCGGAGGCCGACATGGACGATCGCCGGACCGACAATCGCACGCGACCCTGCCCAGCAACCGCGGGCTTCACGCTCATCGAATTGCTCGTGGTGATCGCGATCATCGCGGTGCTGATTTCGATCCTGCTTCCCAGCCTGGGCGCTGCCCGGGGAGTCGCGAAGGCGACGCGCGAGCTCGCTGCGGCCCAGCAGACCATGATCGCCCTCCAGCTTTACGCGCAGGACAACGGCGGCCGATATCTGCCGGGCATGCCCGATCGCCGAGAGGTCAGCGGCCGCAGTGCCCCATTGGACGGCCAGGGCGACGCGATCGATGACCCGCTCACCGCCCAGCGGTACCCCTGGCGGCTGGCGCCGTACTTCGATTACAACTTCCGTGGCCTCTATGGCGACGACAAGGCGTTGGCCGCCCTGCAAGAGCGATATGCCGACTTTGTCTACACGGTCAGCCTCTTCCCAAGCTTGGGTATGAACGTGGCCTACGTCGGCGGCAGCGTGAACCACCTGGGCGACACCACCAGCCAACGCATCTTCGGCAAGGTCTTCCTCGAACGGGACGACCAGGCGAATCGGCCTACCGAGGTGATCGCCTTTGCTTCAGCACGGTTTCGGGGGTCGCTGACGCTGGCCGAGCTGCCAGATCCCGAGGGCTTCTTCCGCGTCGAGCCTCCAACCTTCGGCGTCGGATGGCAGGAGAGCTACGACCCGGATGCCGAAGCGCCCGGCGTGAACAGCGGCTTTGTCAGCCTGCGCCACGGCAACAAGGCCGTCACCGCCATGCTCGACGGGCACGCCGAGATCCTGGGCTGGGACGATCTGCGGGATATGCGGCGGTGGGCCGACCAGGCGACCAGCGAGGATTGGGTGCCCGAGCCACGCTGATCAGCGGATCCGATACAATCTGGGCTTATGTCTCAGTCGTCCGCCAAAATCGCATCAAGGATCGACCTGCTCGACGAACTCCGCTGGCGTGGTTTGCTCCACCAGTGCACCGATGAGGCTGGGCTGGCCGAGCATCTCGCCGGTGGCCGCCGGCGGATCTACTGCGGCTTCGACCCGACCGCCGACTCGCTGACCATTGGCAACCTGGTCCCGATCATGACGCTGGTACACGTCGCCCGGGCGGGCCACGAGCCGGTCGTCGTGATGGGCGGTGGCACCGGGCTCATCGGGGACCCTTCGGGCAAGAGCGCCGAGCGGAGCCTCATCCGACGCGAGCAGATCGAGGCCAATGTCAACGCCCAGCGTCCGATCTTCGGCGGCGTCTTCCAGGGTGCCTGCGTGGGCGAGCCGACCATCCTGAACAATCTCGATTGGCTGAGCAAGATCAGCTTCCTCGACGCGCTGCGCGACGTTGGCAAGCACTTCAGCGTCAATCAGATGATGCAGCGCGACTCGGTGCGCGACCGGCTGCACAGCCGAGAGCAGGGCATCAGCTTCACTGAGTTCAGCTACATGATCCTCCAGGCCCTGGACTTTGCGCAGCTGCATCTGGTGAACAAGGTCACCGTGCAGTGCGGCGGCAGCGATCAATGGGGCAACATCGTCTCGGGCATCGACCTCATCCGACGCCTGCACCTCGAGCTTCCCATGAAGCGACAGCGCCCGGCATGGCTAACGACGGAAGCCGGCGATGCGGCGGTGCGCGAGGAGCTCGAGCGCCGCTCGGCCGCGTTCGGCTTTACGGCGCCGCTTGTCACCAAGGCCGACGGTGGTAAGTTCGGCAAGAGTGAGGCCGGCGCGGTCTGGTTGACCGCCGCCCGGACGAGCCCGTACGACTACTACCAGTTCTGGCTCAACACGGCCGACGCCGACGTGGGCCGGTTCCTCAAGACCTTCACGCTCCTCGATGAGGCGACCATCGCGGACCTGATGCGTCGACATGACGCGCAGCCCGGCCAGCGCCTCGCGCAGAAGACGCTTGCTGAGCAGGCGACGTCGATCTTGCACGGTGAGGGCGAGTGCAGGGGCGCGATCGATGCCGCACGCGCGCTCTTTTCCGGAGATCTCGCGTCGCTCCCACTGGATGCGCTCGAGGCGGCTGTCGCCGATGCACCGAGCATCGACCGCCCGAGAGCCGACCTGCAGGCCGGTGTGCCCCTGCTCGATCTCGTCATCGCGGCGGGTCTCGCTAGCAGCAAGCGCGAGGCCCGCGAGTTTCTGGCTGCGGGTGCCGTTCGCGTCAACGGCCACCAGCGAGATGGTGCCGAGCCCGTGACGGCCGCCGACCTGCTCCACGATCGCCTGACCGTGCTCAAGCGCGGCAAGAAGAAGCAGGCCGTCGTCCGCTGGGTCGACTGACCGGCCGGTCCTTGCAGGCACGCGACTCGTCCGAAAATATCGCCTCCCGCATGCTTGCCCTTACCGGGTGCGGCGGGGTATCCTGCGGCTGCTTTAGAATCATTCTAAATCACTGCCACAAGGAAGGACCCACATGAGCACGATCGACGCCCCGAAGCCTGCCGCCCAATGCCCGTTCCGTGGAGCCCGAGTGGGCGGTGCGCTTGGTTCGGCGCCACAGATCAGCGACTGGTGGCCCAACCGCTTGCCCGTCGAACTGCTGCACCAGAACCCGCCGATGTCCAACCCGCTCCGCGACGTCGACTACGAGAAGGCCTTCAAGGGCTTGGACTACAACGAGCTCAAGGCCGACATCGCCAAAATGCTCACGGACAGCAAGTCGTGGTGGCCGGCGGACTACGGCAACTACGGGCCGCAGATGGTCCGCATGGCGTGGCACGCGGCGGGCACGTACCGCATTGCCGACGGGCGCGGCGGCGCGGGCACGGGCATGCAGCGCTTCGCCCCGACCAACTCCTGGGACGACAACGGCAACATCGATAAGTCCCGCCGCCTCATGTGGCCCATCAAGCAGAAGTACGGCGCGGCCCTGAGCTGGGGCGATCTGATGATCCTTACCGGCAACGTGGCTCTGGAGATCATGGGCTTCAAGACGTTCGGCTTCGGCGGCGGCCGCATCGACACCTGGGAGCCCGATCGCGGCATCTATTTCGGCAGCGAGTTCTGGAACGGCCAGGGCGTCAGCGAATTCGCCGGTGCCGCGACCCAAGGCGGTGACCACCCCGGCGAGATGGTGACTCGCACCAAGCGATGGACCGGCAAGCCCGGCGACGCCGACTACGACCTCGAAGCGCCGCTCGGCGCGAGCTTCCAGGGCCTGATCTACGTGCACCCCGAGGGCCCAAATCGCGACGGCGATCCGTACACGGCGGCGGGTGACATCCGCGAGACGTTCGCCCGCATGGCGATGAATGACGAAGAAACCGTCGCGCTCATCGCCGGCGGCCACGCCTTCGGCAAGAGCCACGGCGCCGTGCCGGGCGAGAAGGTCGGTCCCGCGCCCGAGGGTGCGCCCATCAGCGCCATGGGCATGGGCTGGCAGAACACCGAGGGCACGGGCTATGCGCAGTACGCGATGACCAGCGGCATCGAAGGAGCTTGGACGCCCGAGCCGACCAAGTGGGACAACGCGTATCTCGAGAACCTATTCAAGTACGAGTGGGACCTGACCAACAGCCCCGCAGGTGGCATCCAGTACAAGCCCGTGAGCGCCGACGCGCCGAAGACTCCCGATGCGCACGTCGAGGGCCAGCAGAACGAGCTGATGATGCTCGCGACCGACCTCGCCCTCAAGGTCGATCCCTCGTACAACGCGATCTGCCAGAAGTTCCTTGAGGACTTCGATTACTTCTCCGACTGCTTCGCCCGCGCGTGGTTCAAGCTGACCCACCGCGACATGGGGCCCAAGAGCCGATACCTCGGCCCCGAGGTTCCCGCCGAGGATTTGATCTGGCAGGACCCGATTCCCGCTGTAGATCACGAGCTGATTGACAGCAACGACATCGCCAACCTGAAGACCAAGATCCTGGCCAGCGGTACGAGCGTGCCCGCGCTGGTCTCGGCGGCATGGGCGGCGGCCTCGAGCTATCGCGACTCGGACAAGCGCGGCGGCGCGAACGGTGCCCGTGTCGCGCTCGATCCGCAGAGCGGTTGGGCCGTGAACCGACCCGAAGAGCTCGCGGCCACGCTGGACACGCTCCGTGGTATCCAGGCGCAGTTCAACGGAGCGCAGTCGGGCAACAGGAAGGTCTCGCTCGCGGACCTGATCGTGCTCGGTGGATCTGCCGCCGTCGAGAAGGCCGCCAAGGACGCGGGCGTCGACGCGACCGTGCCGTTCACGCCCGGCCGCACCGATTGCTCAGCAGAGCACACCGACGCCGAGAGCTTCGACTGGCTCCAGCCGGTCGCCGACGGCTTCCGCAACTACGTGAACATGGGCGTGCAGATCGATGTGCCGTTCGAGCGTCTGTTCCTCGACAAGGCCCACCTCATGACGCTGAGCGCCCCCGAGTGGACGGTCCTGGTCGGCGGCCTCCGTGTGCTCGACCAGAACTTCGACCACTCCAAGCACGGCGTCTTCACCGATCGACCGGGCGTCCTGAGCAACGACTTCTTCACCACGCTGTGCAGCATGGACTACGAGTGGGTGCCCGCCGACCCGGGCGAGCAGGGCTTCTTCATCAAGGACCGCCAGACGGGCGAGACCAAGTACACGGCGACCCGCTGTGACCTGATCTTCGGCTCCAACGCCGCGCTCCGCAACGTCGCCGAGGTCTACGCCGCGGACGACGGCCACGAGCGCATGGTGCGCGACTTCATCGCGGCGTGGACGAAGGTGATGGAGCTGGACCGGTTCGATCTCGCGACGGCCTGACCACGGCCGTCCACGGCCCCGTTCACGGCCCGGCAACGTCTTGCGCGAACGCCGGCGTCCGCCGGGCCGGGCCCAAGTGGCCTCGTGACGGTGCGTTGAGGGCCCAAAGGGTGGCGTGCAGGGCCCGCAGTCGAGCGCGTGGCGTCCGCGACGTCGTTGGTGTCGTTCGCCGGAGAGCGTGTCTCGCCGGCAATGCCTTGTGTGCCGTCCGCAGCGGCGGGCGCATCATCCGCAACGAAGCATTGCGGCCGCGCAACGGAGCGTGTTTCGCTCGCCACAGAGCGCTGCGCGGCGCGCATCGGCCGTGCCGGGCCGTGAGGGCGGTTTCGTGATCGGACGGGGGTTGGGGAAGAGACAGAGTCACGAAGAGACGGAGAGACGAAGTGGCAAGAGCGCTACCGGACTTTTACGCGTCTCGGCCCGCTCTTCACCTCGTCTCTTCGTCTCTCGATCTCTGCGTCTCTTCCCTCTACCCACACCCCGCATCGAACGCGTCCTGGAAGGCCAGGAAGTCGAACAGCGTGAACGCGCCGTCGCCGTCGAGGTCGGCGATGGGGTCGGCGGTGTCGAAGGCGTTGCCGAAGGCCAGGAAGTCGAACAGGGTCAATCGTCCGTCGAAGTCCAGGTCGGCCTCGCAGATCGCGCAGTCGAGGTCGAAGCTGTACGCGGCGCCGTATATGCCGAAGTTTACGAATTCGTCTGTGGCGCTCAGCACGGCGTAGCGGCCATCGGTGGCCGTTGACCAAGCGGTGTAGCGGCTGGGGAAGGTGGGCGTGGCCGGACGGGTGTCGAGAAGGCCGACCTGCCGCCAGAGACCGTCGGCTCGGCGTCGGAACACGTAGCCGACGCGATCTGGTTGCGAGGT
The DNA here is from genome assembly GCA_937899905.1 of uncultured Phycisphaeraceae bacterium. Lineage (GTDB taxonomy): Bacteria > Planctomycetota > Phycisphaerae > Phycisphaerales > UBA1924 > JAHCJI01. Next base: position 31,759 of record CALCCF010000067.1, on the reverse strand, counting down.
GCTCCCGGATCCGCACACCATCGTGTCGCCGCGTACGCTGATTGCGAATCCGAACCCTAAGCCAGGCTCGCCCCCGCGTACCGTGACGTCTTGCCGAAGCTCCAGGCCGGCGGCGGTGAGCTCGTACACAAATACTGAGGCAGCCGGATCGGGACCACCACCGTATACGGCGAGCGTTGTTCCGTCGAGCGACAAGGACGGACCGAACGCGCCGGGGTCGTAGGGCGGCAGCACCTTCTCGTGAAACTCCAGCATCCCCTGAGCGTCTCGTCGATACACGTACAACGCGCCATGCTCGTAGCCACGGGTGCGGTCATCCAGCGCCGCGATGATGGCCCAGTCGTCCGTGAGCGCCAAGCGATAGCCGAACTGGACAAAGTCGGTGGTGTCTGGCGCGGTGATGGTCTGCACGTGCTGCCATCCCTCGGCGAATTCTTGGTAGAGCAATACGTGCTCGCCCCGACCGATCATAACAGAGTCGCCACGCAACGCGATGTCGACGCCGAAGCCTGTGGTTGGTCGTGTCGGCCAGTCGGGTGCCGGCTCCTCGGCCACCAGGACCCACTGCGCCGATGCATCATCGAACTCGTAGACAAAGAGCGAGCCCAGGCGCGGGTCAAGATCTCGGTTGCCACGTGTCGAAACCAACCGATCGCCCTCGACATCGAAGTTGCCAAAGCCCTGGTTGAACCCGATGTCTGGAGGGAAAATAAACTGGCGGTTACTCCACATGCCGTCTACAAGCGTGTACGAGTGGATGGCGCCTCCCTTGCAGCCGAACGGGTCGCCGCCACCCGGGCAAGCCGTGGTCGCACCTATCTCAGAGATGATCAGCCGGCCAGAATCGATCTTCATCACTCGTCCGAAGTCCGACGCCGAGTAGATCGTGTCGGACGTCAGCCTTTGGATGGGACACGGGTCGTCGGCCAACACCGCGGTCGCCCCGAGGCACAGGGCCAAACACGCAAGCGGCTTGCATCGAGTGGTTGTGTTCATACTGGTTATTGTGCGCGGGCGCGGTCGGGGTTGCAAGAGTGGGCGCACCGAACGAACTAGTACGCCAGCTCGATCGACGCCCCGGGATAGAAATTCTTCAGGATGTCGTCGGCGGTCCAGCCTCGCTTGGAAAGGGCCTGGGCGCTGAACTGGCACATGCCCACGCCGTGGCCGAAGCCGCGGCCGCGGATCACCAGCCGCGTGCCCGCGGCGGTGACCTCGAAGTCACCGCTTCGTACGCGGCGGTCACCGGTCGCGTCGGGAAGGCCCTGCACATCCTGATTGAGGGCGATGCGCAGCTGCTCGGCGCTGAGCGTGTGCGACACGCCGTTGCGCTCACCGACACGATACGTCGAGGGCCGATCGGCACGATTGAGCCGGTGCACCGAGATGTTGGTGACCGCACGAGCGTTCTTGAGCGAGTGGCCCGCCCGCTCGCCCCAGGCCCGGAGCCGCTTGGTCACATCGTCCGTCGTGCGCACCACCTCCCAGCGGTGGAAGCGCGACGCCTCGCTCGCGTGGATGACGTTGTGGGCTTGGATCGGAGCGAGGAGGTTGTACTCAAAGCCCGGCCCCGTTGGCCACGTGTCGGCGGCCGAGCCGCTCCGTCCGCCGCTCGTGCTGCTGTAGTACGTCCGCAGTATCTTGCCTCGGTACGCCACCACTCGGCCGCGCGTGTTGATGACCGCCTGGATCGAGCGCTGGTGGTTCGTGTGGCCGGGGTAGGCCTGGTCGACGGTGCTCGATTCGACGTCCCACGCTCGATCGCGGAATTTCGGCAGCGACATCGACTGGAGCGCATACGACCGCGCCGCGATGGTCTGCGCCTCGTATGCGGCGAGCGACCACGAGGGATACAGCTCGCGCGAGGCGACCGCGGCGACGTACGGCTCGAGATCGATGTAGTTGATCGCCTGCACGCCGTCGGCTTCCGTGGTGATGCGCACTGCGCCCGCATACTCGACGCCCTGGACCGCGATGGTCGGCGCATCGGCGTAGGCCTCCAGGGTGCCCGGCCGCGGCCGCGTCGATGGTCGAGGATCACCGGATTCCAGTTCCACGTGACCGGCAATCGTTACCGGCTCGCCACCGGTTTCGGTGAGGACCACGCTGCCCGCCGATGCGCCGATCAGCACCGGCGTACGGAAGATTCGGACGCGGCCCGACGCCTCGCGTGCGAGCACGAGCCGTGGTCCCCCGACCACCAATTCCTTCGTCGGCTTGGCGATGCGCACGCGGATCTCGGGCTCGGCACCCATCCACACGCCCGAGGCTTCCCACGTGCTCGGCGATGGGCCGATCATCGAGCGCGTGCGGTTTGGCAGCTGGCAACTCGCGACGACCAGGCTGACGATCAGCCCGAGCGCAAGAAGGACGGCCATGGTGTGGGAGCCGGGGTGCTCGAAGTGGCTCCCCGCGAGCGCGGTCGCGCCCCGTGCCATCTTCTTGAGGTTGGTCTTCCCGGGCCGGAACATCCGTGCTCCCCGCCGAAAGGTCGGCGCCGGGGATCGCCCCCGACTTCGAAAGCGTAGTGCCCTACCGGCCGCAAAGCCGTGTGAGGGGCCTGTCCGGGCCCGAATTGCCTGGGCTACCATCGGAGCGGGAGGGGGTCCGAGGATGGCATCGCCCGAGCTTTCCCAAGCACTCGTCAGACCATCGGCACGCGCGGTCCTCGCGCTCACGCTTGTCCCCGAGCTTGGCCCGAGGCGGATACGGCGCCTCGTCTCGATCATGGGCGGACCGGACGCGGCCCTCGACGCTTCGATCGCGCAGCTGGAGGGCGTGCCATCGATCGGCAGCCGCCTGGCTCAGACCCTCTCTCGCGGACTCGCGAAGGCCAGGAACGAGGTCGACCATCGGCTCGAGCACACGCTCGATTCGGGGGTGACGCTCCTGCCGTTTGATGATCCCGACTTCCCGCCGCAGCTCTCGGGGGACGAACACGCGCCGGCTCTGCTCTACGTCCGAGGTTCCATCGATGCGCTGGCCCTCGAGGGCGTCGGTTTGGTCGGAGCGCGTAAGTGCACCGCGTATGGCATCGATCAGGCCGGGAGATTTGCGGGCGTGCTCGCCCAAGCCGGCTGGTCGATCGTCTCCGGGGGCGCTCGCGGAATCGACACGGCCGCCCATCATGCGGCGCTCCGATCCGCCGGCAGGACCGTCGCGGTGCTTGGGTGCGGCCTCGACCACTGCTACCCGGCCGAGAACGCCGACCTCTTCGATCAGATTGTCGGCAGCGGCGGCGCGGTGATCAGCGAGCTGCCCATGCATTGCCGGCCGGAGGCCAAGAACTTCCCCGCCCGCAATCGGATCATCGCGGGGCTCTCGCGAGGCGTGGTCGTGATTGAGGCGGGCGAGAAGAGCGGTGCCTTGATCACGGCACGAGTTGCCGGAGAACTGGGACGAGAAGTCCTGGCCATCCCCGGTCGAGTCGACGTTGCTACGAGCCGGGGTTGCCACGCGCTCATCCGCGACGGAGCAACCCTCGTTGCGAGCCCAGGTGATGTTGAGGAAGCCTTGTCTTCTCTCTCATCACTGGCCGAGCGACGGGTCCACACCGAGCCATCTCTCGATCCTGTTGGGGTTGACCACCGTAAAACCGATGGAACCGATGGCGATCGGATGCCGAACAGCACCGAGCAGAAGGTGCTCGATGCACTCGGGGAGGCGTTGACGCTCGATCAGCTCTGCGAGCGGCTCTCGTTGCCCCCAGAGCAGGTTCGAGCGACGGTGACGCTGCTGGAGATCCGCCGCAGGATCCGGCGGGAAGGGATGCGGCTAGTTCGAGCCCGATAGCGTGTGAATCTTGATTGCAAGCCCCGACTCCACCGGAGAGGCTCGTTTGATATCAGGAAAATGCTCTGCTATAGTCTTCCGAACAAACATCCGAAAAAATGTCGAACAACCATCGGCCTCTTACCGATGACACCACCATGATCGCCTCCCACACGAATACCGAGTATCCGAGCAAAGCACGCGTACCTGCGATCCAAGATCGCGGGTTTCCGGCAGTCGCGGTCCTCGGTCCGGGTGGTGATTTTCTGGCAGCCATCGGGATGGCCGAGGCATCCGACGAAGTCGCCTCATTCGACCCGACAGCACCGTACCAGGATTGGAGGGAGACTCTGGTGGAGCTTACCGGCTTGGCTCTCGGCGCGCTTCGGCTCCGGCGATTGTCAATCTGGTGTCTCGCGACGACTCGGTCGAATCAGATCGCAAATAGCGTTGCCCCAGGAGGGGCACAGACCGCCACGCTCCATCCAGAGCGCGGTATCCAGGGAGCCGGACAGGCCGCAAAGCCAGTTGCCGGCGTGGAGAGGACCGAACACACACGGGCTACGGACACGCCGAGCGTGGTCGTGGTCCACCGATCGCTGGCGATGGCGTCGCTCTGCGGGCCCCCAACGGGCGCGTTGCGCGATTCCATCCCGCGTGCAGACGAGGAACCCAACCATGAATCTGACGCCCAAGCAGCTTCGCATCCTCCGGCTCATCCGCGATTGGCGGATCCGCCGAGGCTTTTCGCCAACGATGCAGGAACTCGCCGACGAGATCGGCGTCAGCAAGGTAACCGTGTTCGAGCACGTCGAAGCCCTCATCAAGAAGGGCGCGTTGGTACGCGAGCCGAACAGGGCACGCTCTTTGTCGATCGCTGAGGGCGTCTCGGTTCCCGATGAGTCGCGACCCTTCAGGTACCCGCTGGTTGGCAAGATCGCCGCGGGCTACCCGATCGAGAAGGTTGCCGATACCGACGAGATCGACCTTCAGCAGCTCGTCGGCAACTCCGATGATGGCGGACGCTCGATGTTCGCGCTGAAGGTCGACGGCGATTCGATGCGAGACGAGGGCATCCTCGATGGCGATTATGTCCTCATCGAGCGCAGCCCGACGGCGCACAACGGCGATCGCGTTGTGGCGCTGTTGCCTGACGGCGCGACGACCCTGAAGACGTTCTTTCGCGAGTCGGACCACATTCGGCTGCAGCCCGCGAACCCCGACTTCGAGCCCATCCGCGTGAAGCACTGCGAGGTGCAGGGCGTCGTGCGTGGCGTGATTCGCCGGTACTAGTCGCGCTCTCCTACGCGGACAGCGTGGGCCAGACGGCTCTGGCGATGTCGAGGTCGTGCGGCCGGGTGATCTTGAGGTTCCGAGGATCGCCTGCCACGAGAACCACTGGCTCGCCGAGGCGCTCGAAGAGCTGCGCGTCGTCCGTGCTGACAAGGTTCGATTGCATGTAGGCCCGCTCGAGTAGGTCGGTGCGAAAGCCCTGGGGTGTCTGGCACGAGAAGAGCCCTCGGCGATCGACAGTCTCGACCACGGCTCGGGGATCTGAGCCGGCTTCCGCGCGCTTGAGCGTGTCGGCAACGGGCACCGCTGGCACTACCGCCGCGTGATTCCCCAGACCATTGATCACAGCGGAGACCACGGCATCCGAGGTGCAAGGCCGCGCCGCATCGTGAATGAGCACTGCATCGGGGCGTTCATAGTGCTCTAGCGTGAACCTCAGCGCGGCTTGGACGGTTTCATATCGCTCGGTCGGTCCGCCTGCACAGGTTACCGCCCCAAGTATATCGAGCTGCGCTTCGTGTCGACGGCGGAACTCGGCCAGGGCTTCGGCATCGGCGGGGCCCGCCACGGTCGTCGTCACAACCTCCGGCCTTGATGACAATGCCCGGGTCGCACGGTAGAGCACGGGTTCGCCGTGGAGATCGGCGTCGAGCTTGCTGCCGTGGTCGCTGCCAAAGCGGATACCCGAACCAGCGGCGCAGATGATCGCGGCGATTCGTAATTGGCTCGGGTTTGTGGCTGGCATGCTGCCAGTGTATGGAGATGTCACGCCGGGATGACGATGCGAGTTCGTTGCCGCCTCGCGTGATGGCTGCAGCGACGCGTACTATGTACGGCTCGGGTGACCCCGGGCGCCGGCCGGGCATTGCGCTCGGCATTGACAATCTGGGGCCGATATGGATTCGACCGGACGTGTGAGGCATGGTGTGGCGCGTCGAGAGGTGTGCTCTTCTCGTAACCGGCACACAAAATCAACAACTGCCGAACCGCAGTACGCTCTGGCTGCTTGACGTAGCCCGTCCCCTCCCTGACGCCCGATGGGGGAGGGGACGACGACATCGGGCTGGTCGGTGCGCGGTGCTCCCGGGCGCGCAGGCGAGGAGGTTCACCGGTGGCTGGGCCGAAGGCAAGGGTGTCGGCGCCCGTGCACAGGCCGAGATCAAACCGTCGACTACACGCGTAGAGGCGCCATGGCTGCCGATCCGGCACGGGGGTTCGATTCCCCCCGGCTCCACTCATCTCTCAAGACCGGACCTGAGGTGCGTTCGCCATAGGCAGCGTACAGATGCAGGCCGGCATTTCTCGCTTGAATGTGCTCGTTGCGTTCTTGGAATAGCCTTGTGTTGGGAGTTTCGCCCAGGTGCGACATGGCTTGTACTTGCCGTTGCCTCTGCGGCATGAACCGACTCTGAATCGATAATCACCTGTGCCATCGCCTCAAATCTCTTGGGTAGTCAGTGGCAAGGCTCTGCTCGTTTTGAAAATCGGTGTAGGCAGCGCAGGGTGCTGGAGTGGAGTTCGTAATGGGAGACTGGAGTCTGACGTTTCAGGTATTAATCGCGTTCTCGGTGCCGATACTTACCTTGGCGTGCGCTGTTGTATACAGAATAGCGCGTCGCAAGAAGTGCCCATTGCCGAGTTTTGCTGAGCCTCGAAAGGGGACTCAGGCAGGAAGCGAGCATGCCACGATCATCCGGGGCATGATCCAGCACGAGAACCAACTCATGGATCACCGTGTGACGTGGTTGCTTGCCGTCGAGAGTTTTTTGTTTGCCGGGCTTGCGTTTGCTTGGGAAAAGGACGAGTCGCTGGCCGTCGTGATCTGCTTTGGTGGCTCGATCTTCGCACTCTTGATGCTGCCTGTATTGGTCGCCGCACATTCATCCATCGAGAGCATGACCAAATGGTGGCATGACAATCGAGACAAATCGCAGCAACAAGAACCCGATGTGATCGGATTCCGGCAGAACGTATGGATTCTCAAGAACGTTCCGGCGTGGTACACACTCCCGGTCGCAATCATGATCGCGTGGTCGACGATCCTCCTTGTACAATTCCAGCGGCCACCTCTCGATCCTGCTAAGGGAAAGCCGGATCCTGTCGTTGTCGAGCTTGTGATTCCGGAGGATGATGGTGCATCGCGTCGCACAATTCTCCCGCGCACGGACAGCGTACCGCAAGGTCCCGAGAGCTAGTGCGGTTCAGTGATGCATCCTGAGCACTCGATGGCGATCCCAGAAGTCTGTCGGGCTCTGGGACGGCCTGAAGAGCGTGCTGGTGCAGCCCGAGTTAGGCTAAGAGACTTATGAATCGTCGTCTCCATGCGGGTCGTACGCCGCGACGACTTCGGCCTGCACATTCGGCGGCGTGCGCTCGTCGTGGCTGTAGTCCATGACGTAGCTGCCCGCGCCGTGGGTCATGCTCTTGAGCTCATTGGCGTAATTCTGGAGCATGCCGAGCGGCGCGACTGCCCGCACGGTGCACACGGCACCCTCGACCATCGAGTCCTGCACGCGGCCGCGCTTGGTTGAGAGGTCTCCGGTGATGTCACCCATGTAATCGGAAGGCGCGGTAACCTCGACCTCGACGAAGGGCTCGAGCAGGGCGGGCTTGGCGTTGCGGCAGGCCTCAATAAATGCCCGCTTGCCGGCCTTGATGAACGCGACTTCCTTGGAGTCGACGGCGTGGTACTTGCCGTCATAGACCTCGACCTTCACGCCCTCCATCGGGTAGCCGGCGATCGCGCCCTCGTTCAAAGCCTGGCGGATGCCCTTCTCGATGGCTGGCATGAACTGGCGGGGGATCGATCCGCCGACGGTTGCGTTGACGAACTCGAAGGTTTCGCCGTCGGCTTCCTCAGCATTCAGAGGTGCAACGCGGAGGTAGACCTCGCCGAACTCGCCGGAACCACCGGACTGCTTCTTGTGGCGGTGGTGGCCTTCCGCGTTGGCGGTGACGGTTTCCTTGTACGCGATCTTGGGCTGGTGCGTGTTGACCTCGATGCCGTACTGATCCTTCATGCGTTCGAGGATGATGCGCAGGTGCATCTCGCCCAGGCCGCGCAGCACCGTCTCCTTGGTTGCCGCGACGCGATCCATGATAAAGCACGGGTCTTCGGCTTGCAGCTTGGCGATCGCAGGGCCGAACTTCGACTCATCTTTGTGGTTCACGAGCTCGACGGCCAGGCCGTACATGGGCTTGGGTAGCGGCAGCGGCTTGAGGCGGAGGTGTTCGTTCGCGTGGGCGTGGATGACAAGGTTGAATCCGATCTCGTCGATCTTGCTGACGGCGACGATGTCGCCCGGCCCGGCCTCGGTGACGTCAACGTGGTCCTTGCCCTGGAGGCGGAACAGCGTGTTCACGCGGACGGGCTTGCGGCCGTCGCCGATGTAGACCTCGTCCTTGGGCTTGAGCGTGCCGCGATGGATCTTCATGATGCCGAGCTTGCCGACGAATGGGTCGCTTGAGACCTTGAAGAGGTGTGCGAGCAGCGGGCCACTGGCATCGGGCTCGGCTTCGAAAGACTCGACCAGGGCACCGTCGTCGTCGAGCTTCTCGAACGTCCGGGGGTTGGTTTCGAGCGGGCTCGGACATTGGGACTCGATCAGGTCGAGCATGGCTGAAGCACCGGCGCCGGTCTTCGCGCTGACGAAGCAGATCGGCACGAGATGGGCCTCCCGCAGGGCTTGCTCGAATGCGTTGTGAACAGCTCCCCGGTCGAGCGAGGCCGCGCCACCCTCGAGGTACTGCGTCATCAGGTCATCTTGAACCTCGACGACCTGCTCGACGATCTGCGTATGCGCGGTTTCGACATCGTTGAACAGGGGGTCGCCGCTCGTGTTTTCACCGATGACATCGATCACACCATCGCGGTCGGCGTTCGGAAGGTTCACGGGAACGCAGATGTTGCCGAAGTCCTCGCGGATCTTGTCGACGAGCGCCTCGAGGTCGGCTTGGGTGTCGTCGATCTTGTTGATGACGATCATGCGGGGCAGGCGACGCTGATCGGCCGTCGCCATGATGCGGCGCGTATTCGTCTCGATGCCCTTTGTCGCGTCGATGACGACCGCGACCATGCCCGCTGCCGGTAGCGCCGCAATGGCTTGACCGAAGAAGTCGGAGAGGCCGGGGGTGTCGATCAGGTTGACGAGGTTGCCATTGCGCTCGTAGTGCGCGAGGCTGCTCGCGAGGCTGTGGCCGTGCTTCTTTGCGTCCTCGGACCAATCGCACACGGTGTTGCCGTCTTCGATCGAGCCCATGCGTGACGAAGCGCCCGATTCGTTGAGGAGCCGCTCGGCGAGAAGCGTCTTGCCGGCACCGGCGTGGCCAGCGAAGAGGAGGTTGCGAAGGTTAGAGGGATTGCGTACAGCCATAGGGTGCTCCTCCATCGAGAAAGCCGAGACCGCTCGGGAAGGTCACCGGATTGCGTGTTTTCGTGGCCCAGCCAAGAGGGCTGCCAACGAGCGGCCACGTCCCATCATACAGGGGACGCCCGTGAGCCGTTAACCGATTGCGAATCGGTGTCGCGCTGTCGGCATCTGGGGGATGTGTAACGGCGAAACGCCTATTGAGTATCCCTTGCGGGGGTCGCGGCACGGGCCATCGATTCATGCCGTGGTATTGTGCAAGCCGGGAGCGGTCGGCGTGATCGCGGCTCGGTGGGGACGATTCACCAGACACACTGCCTTGTGTTAGGAGTTTGATATGGTCTTGAAGCAGCTTTCCGCCGGTGCGGCTCTGATCGCGGTCTCCGGTCTTGCTACGGGCGTCGCCCTGGGCAATGAGGGCATCTCGCCGATGGATGACGTGCTGATCGAGTTCCAGACGAACCCCACGCCCGCCGACGTGGCCATGATCGAGGCCCTGGGAGGGGAGGTGCACCAGGTCTGGACGGTGGTGCCGGGGATGCATGCGAGCCTGCCCGATGGCATGGATGCGCAGCTCGCCGCGATTAACGGCCGCGTTGTCGGCGTTGAGCCCAACCTTCGCGGCCAGTGGACCACCGAGTATGACCAGGTGTGGGGCGTGCGGCGTATCAACTGCGAGCCGACTCACGCGGCCGGCCAGCGCGGAACGGGCGTGGCCGTCGGTGTGATGGACTCCGGTCTTCGCCACACGCACGAGGACATCTTCGACAACTTCGTGTTCGGCTTCGACTTCGAGACCGGAAGCTCGGACTTCAGCGATCCATTCAGCCACGGCACGCACGTGAGCGGCACTGTTGCCGCGGTTGCGAACGGTGATGACATCATCGGCGTCGCGCCCGAGGCAGATCTGTACATGCTGAAGATCGGCACGTTCTTCCCGACATCCTCGGGCACGATCAACGCGCTGCAGTGGTCGCTGGACAATGGTATCCAGGTCACGAACAGCAGCTTCTCGCTGGGCAGCTCGTCCCTATTGCAGCAGGCGTACGACAACACGTGGGATGCGGGCATCATCCACTTCGCCGCGTCGGGCAACGGCGGCGGCGGATCGGTCGGCATCCCGGCTCGGTACGACAGCGTGATCGCCGTTGGTGCGACCGATGATCGTGATCGCCGTGCTAGCTTCTCGCAGGGTGGTCCAGACCTCGAGCTGGTCGCGCCGGGCGTTGATGTGTATTCGACCACCAGCAACTCGGATCGGTCGTACGACTTCTTCAGCGGCACGTCGATGGCTAGCCCGCATGCGGCCGGCGTGGCGGCATTGGTGATCGCGGCGGGGATTGAGGACACGAACGGCAACGGCCGCGTCAACGATGAGGTCCGCCAGCGGATGATCGATACGGCGATCGATCTGGGTAGCCCGGGCTTTGACACCAGCTTCGGTCACGGCCTAGTGAACGCCGAGGCAGCACTCGGGCTCGAGCCTTCGTGCACGGCCGATTTCGACGGCGATGGTGAGCTGACGATCTTTGACTTCCTGGCGTTCCAGACCGCGTTCGGCGCCGGTGATCTGGCTGCCGACCTGACTGGCGATGGCGTGCTGGACATCTTCGACTTCCTCGAGTTCCAGAACCTGTTCGTCGCGGGTTGCTGAACACCTGCCGCCGGAGAGTTGGCGGCTCCTCAAAGATCGCGTTTGCGGCTCGTTTCCGTCCTCGAGTGTCGAGGGCCGACGGGCCGGTTTTCTTTTTGGATGCAACGGCTCTCGCATTCGGTAGAGCATTGGTTCTGCTAGAACTGGCCGCAATCGTGGAAGCGATCGGCATCTGGATCGTGATCAGGAGCGAATTCTCCGAGAGATCATCGAAGCACTCATTGAGCTTCGTCACAGCCGGATTGGCCCCGGGCGGTCAACCTACTGCGATTCCATGGCCCGACTGTCACTAATGTCAGCAGCCGGACTCATTTGATAAGGAAGTCAACATGCCTCCCAGTTTCCGTCGCGCAGCCATGCCTATCGCATCTCTTCTCGGCACCGTCGGCGGGGCCATGGCGAATGACGAACTCGTAGTGCCGGCCGAGGTGCTGATCGAGTTCGCGTCGCAACCGACAGCGGCCGATGTCGCGATGATCGAGTCGCTGGGCGGTGTGGTACATGAAGTTTGGACAGTTGTTCCCGGGATGCACGCGACCATGCCGGTGGACGTCGCGGACGGACTGGCTGCGACGAACGGCCGCGTGGTGGGCGTCGGCCCGAACGCTCCAGGTGTGTGGGCCTCCGAATATGACCAGGTCTGGGGTATCCGCCGCATCAACTGCGAGCCGGTACACATCGGCGGCCAGCGTGGCGGTGGGGTTGCGGTGGGCGTGCTTGACTCGGGGGCACGCGCAACACACGTGGAGCTCGCTGACAACTATGTGTTCGGCTTCAACTTCGAGGAGGGCATCCCCGATACGTCCGATCCGATTGGCCACGGCACCCACGTAAGCGGCACGATCGTCGCGGTAGCCAATGGTTCAGACATCATCGGTGTGGCGCCCAACGCCGAGCTCCATGCACTCAAGGTTGGGACGACGATTCCCGTGGCGTCGGCTGTCATCGGTGCATTGCAGTACGCGGCGGACAACGGCATCCAGGTCACGAACAACAGCATCCTGTTCTTTGGTGACATCCCACTCATGGAGCAGGCGTACGACAACACGTTCGATGCGGGCATCATCCACATCGCGGCTTCGGGCAACCTGTTCGGCCGGCCGCTCGAATCGCCGGCGAAGTACGGCAGCGTGATGGCGGTTGGCGCGACCGACGAATTCGATCAGAAGGCCCGCTTCTCGCAGGGCGGCGCCGGGCTCGAGCTTGTCGCGCCAGGCGTTGACATTCTCTCGACCTCCGGGGCCTCGGATACCACCTTTGACGTCTTCAGTGGGACATCGATGGCCAGCCCGCACGTGGCGGGCGTGGCGGCCCTGATTATCGGGGCGGGCATCGAAGACTCCAATGGCAACGGCCGGATCAACGACGAGGTCCGCCAGCGGCTGATCGATACCGCGATCGATCTGGGGGAGCCGGGGTTCGATTTCGACTTCGGGCACGGATTGGTCAATGCTCAGGCGGCGGTCGGTCTTGAACCGGTCTGTCCGGCAGATCTTGATGGCGATGGCGCGTTGACGATCTTCGACTTCCTCGCGTTCCAAACCGCGTTCGATGACGGCGACCCGAAAGCCGATCTCACGGGGGACGGGTCCTTGGATCTCTTCGATTTTCTCGAGTTTCAGAATCTGTTCAGCGCGGGCTGCTGAACGAGCCTCGTATTGCCTCGCTAGCATCGCCGATCATGAACGACGATGCCGGTTCGACGCCCACTGATGGGCACCTGTTCACGCGGTTCGCACCCTCGCCCACGGGCCACCTGCACGTGGGGGGAGCGCGGACCGCGTTGTTCTGTTGGGCGTTCGCCAAGGGGCGCGGCGGCAGCTTCGTGCTCCGCGTCGAGGATACCGATCAGAAACGTTCGAGCGAAGCAGCGGTCGTGGGCATCCTGGGCGACCTCGCCTGGCTTGGCATCGAGTGGGACGAGGGCCCGCAGCACGCCGAGCTGGGCGGGGATCCGCGTGGTGTTGGCCCGTTCTTCCAGGCCAAGCGGATCGACGGGTACAACATGGCGCTCGCCACGCTGATCGAGTCGGGGCGTGCGTACCCGGCGTTTGAGACTGCCGACGAGCTCAACGCCAAGCGCCAAGCAGCCCAGGACGCGAACGAGACCTACCGCTACGACCGAGCGGCGCTCGAGATCCCCGAAGAGGAGCGCATGAGCCGGATGATGGCGGGGGAGCCGCACGTGGTCCGGTTCAAGGCCCCGGACCACGACGTGGTCGTGGGCGACGCGGTGTTGGGCGAGGTGCGATTCGCAGCCGGAGAGCTCGACGACTTCGTGATCCGCAAGGCCGACGGGTTTCCTACGTACCACTTCGCGGTGGTCGTCGATGACGAGGCGATGGGGGTGACGCACGTGCTGCGTGGGCAGGAGCACCTGCAGAACACGCCCAGGCACGTGGCGCTGCAGCAGGCGCTGGGGTATCGCACGCCGACGTACGCGCACCTGCCGCTGATCTTCAACCCGGACAACTCGAAGATGAGCAAGCGGGACAAGGACAAGGCGGTCCGGGCGCAGTGCAAGGCCGAGAAGATCGAGAGCGCGCCCGAGGGCACGGTGGGCGAGGCGGCGTTCGCGTCGTGGCTGAAGGACAAGCGGAGCCAGCTGCCCACGGGCGAGCTGATGTCGCTCGCCTCGGCGATTGGTTTTGAGCCGCCCGAGATCGATGTTGAGGACTTCCGGCGGAGCGGGTATCTGCCGCACGTGCTGTGCAACTACCTCGCGCTCCTGGGCTGGAACCCCGGCGAGAAGAACGAGGACGGGACCGATCGTGAGCGGTTCTCGATGGCGTACCTCGCCGAGAAGTTCGACCTGCCGCGCATCGGCAAGAGCGCGAGCAAGTTCGATCGCGAGAAGCTCATGGCGTTCAATGCCGACGAGATCCAGAATCGGATGACGGATGGCGACTTCGCGGGCGTGTGGCGCGCCTGGCTCGAGCGATACGACCCCGACACGCTTGCCGCGTTCGGCGATCGATTTGACGGGGCGGCGGCCGCTGCGCGACCTCGGACCCGCATCCTTCGAGAGGCGGCGGGCGTTGTGCGATTCGCGCTCGTCGACGAGGTTGCGTTCGACGAGAAGGCCGTGAAGAAGGTGCTGCTCAAGAACGATAGCGAGGGGCTCAACGCGTTGCGCGCGTTGGCGCCGGTGCTCGAGGGCGTCGAGCCGTTTGGGGCCGAGGCGATCGAGGCGGCGATCAAGGATTGGTGTGAGGCGAATGGACTGGGCATGGGCAAGGCCGCCCAGCCGCTGCGCGTAGCGGCGACGGGTGGCACGGTGAGCCCGGGGCTGGGGCAGACGCTCGAACTCGTCGGCAAGGCGGGGATGCTCGGACGCATCGAGCGATGCCTGCACGCCCACAGCGTGGGGAGCTAGGTAGGCAGGCGTGGAATGAGATGACAGCGAACGCCGACGATCGATGGACACCTAGGCTTGGTTGGAGCCGTCCGCTAGAGCCACCTATCCATCGCGCGGCGCGTCTCGGCGATCTCTACATGCTCGCTGAACTCATGGCCGATGGGGCGGATATCGATGAACGTGCGGATACGGAGCATGATCATGGCGCTTTTCTGTATGCCCTGACACCGCTGATGATCGCGGCCGGATCAGCCGACGGAGCCGACGCGGATACGCTCCGCTGGTTGGTCGAACACGGCGCCGACATCCACGCAACATCTCGGGCTGGGGTGACGGCGGCGTTCTACGCCGCGGGTGATGGGCGGCAGTGGATGTTCGAGCGACCTGACCTCGATGACAACGAATACGAACGGCTGCGCTATCTGCTGGACGTGGGGCTTGATCCCAATGAGTCGGCGAACAACGGAGGCACGCTGCTGCTCGAGGCATGCAATGCCGGCAATGCGCCGCGTGTGCGACTCCTGCTGGATCGTGGACTCGACGCATCACCGCCTCCGTCGGCGAATCAGCTTCGTGTGATGGGGCGGCTCAAGTTGCTTCGCGACGGGGATGCGACGAAGGAGTCGGATGCCCCGGGTCTCGCGATGACGACGGACATCCCACTATTTTGTGCAGCCCGCTCGGGATCGGCCGAGTGCGTCCGCGTGCTCGTCTCGGCTGGCGCGGACGTCAATGCCACGGATTGCTTCGGTTCGAGTCCACTCGCCATTGCTGGTTCGCGTGCGGTCGCCGGGGTACTCCTCGATTATGGAGTCGATGTCAGCGCAGCGGACGGCCTTGGTCATGATCCGCTGCACAGCATCGTGTTTGGGGACTCGCCTTCACGTGTGAGGCGCACCCCGATCGATGAGCGCCGAGCGATCGCAAAGATGCTGGTTCGTGCGGGTGCGGACCTCGAAAAGAATGACAAGGCCAGTCCCAGCAGGCTCTATTCGGCCGTGTTCGGCGTCGAAGCCGAGGCGGTCGACATCCTCCTGGAGTTGGGAGCCCGGGTCGATGTGAGGGATGCCGAGGGCTCGACGCTCCTGCACGCTGCCGGCTGGAGCACAGACTGGGATCTCGACAATTGCCCAGACGAGAACAGGGAGACTGCCGAGACACACAACTCGGAGATCGAGCGGATCATCCGATCGGTGTGCGATGCTGGTGTTGCCGTGGATGCGACAGACGACTTCGGGCAGCAGCCGCTGCACGAAGCAGCGGGTGGCGACGGTGGCAACGCAACTGCGGTCAGCCTGCTTCTCGATCTCGGTGCGACGCCCAACGCCACGGACAAGGACGGGCAGACGGCGCTCATGTTCGCGGCTCAGGATGGGAATCCTGCCTGTACGGACCTGTTGCTGAGGGCCGGAGCGGACACAGAGCTCGTGGACCGAGCCGGGCACACTGCGCTGGAGTATGCGAAGGAAACGCTCGCCGCCTGCGAAGCCCAGGATCGACAAGGGCCCGAAGAGGTCAGCAACGTGCTCAGAGACTCCTACATGGAGATTGTCCGAGAGTTGGGTGTAGAGGATTCCAAGAACTTCGAGCCGCCCGACTACGCCGAGCAGATGAAAAGACACTCACGCGAGCGGCTTGTGGCCGCGCGGCGAGTGGTTGCGTTGCTGCAGAATGAACGTTCGGGCTCGTGACCGATTCGAGGAATCAGGTGTTCATCACGGCTTGGTCAGGCCCTTGCTGTCCAGGAAGCTGAGCACCTCCTGCACGCACTCGTCGATCGAGCGGCCTTCGGTCTTGAGGATGAGCTCGGCCTTTTCGGGGGCCTCGTAGGGGTCGTCGATGCCGGTGAAGCCCTTGATCTCGCCCGCGCGGGCCTTCTTGTAGAGGCCCTTGGGGTCGCGCTTCTCGCACTCTTCGAGCGGGGTGTCGACGAAGACCTCGATGAAGGTCAGGCCCGACTCGTCGTGCATGGTGCGGCACAGGTCGCGGTCGCTCTTGTAGGGGCTGATGAAGCTGGTCAGGCTCAGGACGCCGGCGTCGGCGAAGAGCTTGGCGACCTCGCCGATGCGGCGGATGTTCTCGGCGCGGTCTTCGGCGGAGAAGCCCAGGTTCTTGTTGAGGCCGTGGCGGACGTTGTCGCCGTCGAGGCGGTAGGCGTTCACGCCCTTGTTGACGAGCACCTGCTCGACCGCGCTGGCGATGGTGCTCTTGCCCGAGCCGCTGAGGCCGGTGAACCAGACCGTGGCGCCCGAGGCCTTGAGTGCGCCCCAGCGCTCGTCGCGGCTGAGATCGCCCTCGTGCCAGTGGATGTTCGTCGCCTTCACCTGATCGGTCGCGCTCATTCCGCCTCCTGTTTGGTTATTGGGCGGAGTTTGGCGAACGCGCCTCCCGCCCTGAACTACATCGTAGACGGCTCGGGCCGGGTGAACCGATAGGCTGTGCGTGCATGGGTGACTCTCCGCACCAATCCAGGCCTGACCAAGCCGCACCGTCGGCCTCGACCATCCGGGTCTGCATCCAGCAGCCCGCGCTGCCGGCGTATCGCGTGCCGGTGTTCGCGGAGTTGGCGGCTCGGCCTGGCCTTGAGGTCGAGGTGCTGTTCAGTGACGCTGCCAAGGTGCCGAACGTCGAGGCTCAGGGCTTCTCTGCGTCAACCATGGCCGAGCGGCGTTTGCTGGGGCGCCCGAAGCCCGTCCGCTGGGTGCCGGCACAGCTCGAAGCGGTGGATCCGGCTCGATCCGACGTGGCGGTGCTGGAGTTCAACGCGAACGTGCCCAGCCTGCTGCCGGCGATCCGTCGTGCGAAGCGGCGAGGTGTGGGCGTCGTCGTGTGGGGGCATGGGTACTCGGTGAGCGAGCGGCCGATCACGCGACGCATCCGCAACTGGATCGCATCTCAGGCCGACGCGGTGGTGCTGTACCACCACGAGGCGCGGGAGCGCATGATCGACGAGGGCTTCGACCCCGAGCGTGTGTTCGTGGCGCTGAACTGCCTGGACCAGTCACCGATCCAGGAGGCGCGTGACGCGTGGCTGGGTGAGCCGGATCGGCTGGCGGCGTTCCAGGCCGAGCATGGTCTCGATCGTGGGCCGGTGGTGCTGTTCGTGTCGCGCTTCGATCCTCGCAACCGGCTGGACCTGTTGGTGCACGCGGCGTCTCGGCTCAGCGAGAGCCATCCCGACTTGGTCTTGGCGATCGTCGGCGACGGCGAGCAGCGCGAGCACCTGCGCGACCTGGCCCGCAAGTGGGGCATCGCCGATCGGGTGGTCATGCCCGGGGCGATCTATGGCGAGGAGGCGCTGGCGCCGTGGTTCCTTTCGGCGACGGCGTTCTGCTATCCGAACTTCATGGGGCTGAGCGCGCTGCACGCGCTGGGGTACGGCGTGCCGGTCGTGACGAGCCGCGACATGTCCACGCATGGGCCCGAGGCGCGAGCGCTCACGCACGGCAAGACGGCGCAGCTGGTCGACCTGGGCGAGCCGGGCTCGCTGGCCGACGCGCTGGCAGAACTGCTGGATGACCCGGCGCGGGCCCAATACATGGGCGAGACCGGGCGGGCGTTGATGCTGGAGCGGTACACGATCGCGAACATGGTCGACGGGCACGAGGCGGCGATCCGGTACGCCTTCGCGTGCGCTCAGAATCGGTGAGTTTGGGCGTCGAAACCGGCCCAAAAGCCCCTGGGAATGCCGCTGAAACCCCTGATTGGGTTGCCCCCAATCGAGTTTGTCCATAACATCTCGCTTCCCCCGGCTGAGCCCCCCGAGCGTCTTCGGTGGCGGCCCCGGGTAGAGGAGGATGCGATGGCGACGATGACGGCAGAACCGACCGCAACCAAGGGCCTAATCGAGCCGCACGGCGGCACCCTGGTGGACCAGGTGGCCACCGGCGCCCGCCGCGACGAGCTGATCGCCGAGGCCGCGGGCCTGCCCCGCATCGACCTCTCGCTGAAGCAGTCGTGCGACGTCGAGATGATCGGCACGGGAGCGTTCAGCCCGCTCACGGGCTTCATGGGCTCGGCCGACGTCAAGGGCGTCATCGAGGACATGCGTCTCTCGAACGGCAGCCGCTGGCCCATCCCGATCACGCTGAGCGTTGATGGCGCTTCGGCCCCGGCGCAAGGCAGCCGCGTGGCGCTGTACGCGCCCAATGGCCAGTTGCAGGCCGTCATGACCGTCGAGGAGGTCTTCGCGCACGATCGCGACGCCGAGTCGACCATCTTCTTCAACAGCGCGGGTGACGACGATGGGCAGCACCCCGGCGCCGAGGCCGTGAAGGCCGAGGGTGACACGTGCCTGGCCGGCCCGATCGAGGTCGTCACGGTGTGCGTCGATCCCGATGGCCCCGAGGCGTTCCTGGACAAGCGGCTGACCCCGGCGCAGACGCGCGAGGCGTTTGCGGCCAAGGGCTGGAGCACGGTCAGCGCGTTCCAGACGCGCAACCCCATCCACCGTGCTCACGAGTACCTGTGCAAGTGTGCCCAGGAGATCACCGACGGCCTGCTCATCCACCCGCTGGTGGGTGAGACCAAGCCCGGCGATATCCCCGCCGACGTGCGCATGGACTGCTACGAGGTGCTGGTCGACAACTACTTCAACACCGAGCGCACGATGGTGACGGTCATGCCCGCCGCCATGCGGTACGCCGGCCCGCGTGAGGCCATCCTGCACGCGATCGTCCGCCAGAACTACGGCTGCTCGCACTTCATCGTCGGCCGCGATCACGCCGGCGTGGGCAGCTACTACGGCACGTACGACGCGCAGACGCTCGTCGACGAGGTGACGACGGGCGCCGAGGGCGACCTGAAGATCACGCCGCTGAAGTTTGAGCACGCCGCATGGAGCCACAAGGCCCAGGGCATGGTCAGCGGCAAGACGTTCCCCAAGATCGACGGCGACCAGGTGTTCCTCAGCGGCACCAAGGTCCGCGAGATGCTGGCCAAGGGCGAGCGTCCCCCCGGCGAGTTCACGCGCTCGGAGGTTGCCGACGTGCTGATCAAGTGGGCGACGAGCTGAGGCTTGTGAAAGTTTGAATGAACGAAGCCCGGGCGAGAGTCCGGGCTTTTGTTTTCATGATGCATCGCGTTGGAACCCGTGCGGATGATGTACGAAGCGTCACGGGATTGTTCGATCACGGGTGCTCGCGATGATCATTCTCTTGACCGTGGTGTCGCTGGTCTGTGCGGTGCTTTCGCTGATGGCGATCGTGCCGGGTTGGTGGCTCATCATCGAACACTGCGTACGTCCAGAGCGGACCGGATCGCTTGTTCCGTTGTTCGGCGGCGTGTTCGGCGCTCTCGCTCTCTGCCTTTGGCCCCATAACGGGCTATGTGGGTGGTGGTGGCTGGCCTTCGTCATCGACCCCGGCTCGGGGCTGCTCCTGGCCACGAGTGCGTGGTTCTATCTCGGGCGGAACAGGCTCTAGGGAGTGGGGGAGCGTTCTGGGGATTCGTTTCTACTCTCGCCCGGGGGGTTGGGCCGTGCACGAAACGAATCCGGATACCCGTGACGGTTCTCGCACTCATCTGCTTGGCGGAGGCGTTGTCAGCACGCTTCCATCATCGATGTGCTCTTGCATTCGCTGCTGCAGGCGATCGCGTTGAGGCTCGATTGCGGGCGTGTACCGGATCTCGGGGCTGCTCAACATGTAGATCTTCGGCAACTGTTGCTGTCGCTGCAGCTCGCGCCTCTCCTCGACCTCGATGAACACCAGCAACGCGGCCAGGCCGAGGGCGACCGCGATCAGGGCGAAGAGCCTCGTGCGTGCGAGGGTGCGCTCGCGGCGTTCTTCACGCTCGGCCACGACCTCGCGCGGGACGCGGCCGCACTCGGGGCAGCGGTCCTGCTCTGTAAAGCCCAGCTCGTATCGGCAGGCAGGGCAGTGGTTGTACTGCATCACTGGTTCGAGCACAATTGGAGGGTAGGTGGGCAGAGTCGACTCTCGGCCCACCTCGGGGTAGAGCAGACCTATAGGAGGCATCGAGTCCGCATGTTTGGATTCGCTGTGATCGTCGCGCGGTGGGAGCTCGCTACGTTCCCACGCGTTCGTCGGAGCCTGCTGGCTCGACATTCTCACCGGGGTCGACTCCAAGCTTGGCGTATGTATTGAAGATCGCCAGGACCGCGATCCCAAAGCACATCGCGCTCAGGGCGGCAAGCAGGTCGTAGGGCTTCGGCGAGGTCAGCGAGATGCGTAGAAGGATCGTTGAGATGACGAAGCCCGCGTTGCGGAACACGTACTTGTACCCGTCGGTGATGGAGAACGAGACGATCAGGATTAGTACGTCGCTGAAGATCAGGATCTCGAAGAACGTGGGAAAGAAGATCAGGTCGGTATCCAGGCCCTTCACCCGGCCGGCGGCCGAGCTCTCGACCACGCTGTACAGCCAGCCCGCGAGGCTCACGCTCGCGATGATCACGAAGATCACGCTGAGAGCAACGGCGACGGCCTTCTTGAACGAGACAAACGATTCGACCACGTTTGGATCGAGCCTCAGCGGGCTTCGAGTGCGCAGGCGGTAGAAGACGGCAACCAACGCGAACATGGCGAGCGCGGCAACCATATCGGCAGCAAGGATCAGCACGTCCTTGACCTGGTCGGCCACCTGCTCGGCGGCTTCGAGCTCGCCGATGTCCTTGAAGACGCCACGCACCACGATGAGCGAGATGATCTCGTACTGCTTAGCGATGGCGACCGAGAGCGAACGCGGCAGCGCCACCACGAGCATCAGCACCTCGTAGAAGAGGATGAAGCTGAAGGGCGTGTAGATGGCGCTGAAGTAGTTTGTATTGACAATCCGTAGGACGGGCAGGTCCATGTCGGCGAAGCGACGGGCTGCGAAGATGAGGGCGATGTTGATGAGAAAACTCGCGCACGCGGCGATCATCACCAAGATCTCGAGCCGACGCAGGTTCCGCAGCGAGTAGAGCAGGTCGTACGTGCCCGACAGCGGCCGGACCAGCGGGTCCAGGACGAGGCTTCGGGCTCGTTGGGTGTACGGGCTCATCTCAGCCCTCTATCGAACCAGTCGCAACCCCCGAGTGAACCGGATCGATGGGGATTCGTGGATCGCGCGGCTCAGTGATGCGGGTTACCGACGCGGGATTGCGGGGTTTCCGCCGTTCGCGCCGTAGTGTGATCGGATGATCTCATGTCGGGGTGGAGTGCTCCCGAGCCTCGAACCACTCCAGAGTGACATGCGGGATGGTGAGCGCGAACAGGCCGATGAACACGATGCTCCAGCTTACCTGGACAGCATCGCCAAAGCCGGACCAGGCAAGAACGGCCGCGAGTGCGAGAACCCACGTGAGCACGGTCGGCAAGGCCGAGGCCTTGAGGTACTCGAGGATCGCCGAACCCACGGAGGTGTTGGGCGAGGCAGCCATGGCCGAGCGGAGCGAGTGGCGCACCGAGTGCCAGAAGCAGAAGTACAGCGTGAAGGCGAGTATCGGCGGAGCGACGAAGAACCAGCCGAGCAGCACGATGGGTTCGACGAGCACACGGAGCCTCGACGCGGTCGAGTGGCTTCGCGCCCAGAGTACGGACGCGACGATGCCGGGACAGGCGGCGAGCAGCCACGCGAAACCGGCGATCTGCACGTGCGACGCGTCGACCGCTTCGGCTCCGAGGATGGCGGCGAAGATCGTCGAGACCGTCTCGGCGTGGAACGCCATCGGGCTGGCGACGGGGATCGCGCCACGGCTGAGGGCGAGCCACGTCCTGCGTGGTCGTCCAAGGT
Organism: uncultured Phycisphaeraceae bacterium; assembly: GCA_937899905.1. GTDB lineage: Bacteria > Planctomycetota > Phycisphaerae > Phycisphaerales > UBA1924 > JAHCJI01. Next base: position 9,579 of record CALCCF010000067.1, on the reverse strand, counting down.
TGTCGCACTCAAGGTCATCGAGCCCCCAGTGAATCGCGCCGCCAACGAGGAGCATGGTGAGTGCGACCCAGGGAAGTGCGAGCCAGAGCCCGAGGCCAAGGGCAGCCAACGCGAGATACGCGCCGCCGAAGAGCAGCCACCACGCTTTCCCGAGGCGCCCTGCGAAGAGGCGCCGTGCGACCTCGAGGTCGTACGCGCCGTGTGGGAGCCCGATCAGCGCGACCGCGGTCACCATGATGATCGCCGACGCAAGCGGGGATGGAGCGCCAAGCGTGAGGACGAGAGCCCCCGCGAGGACCGTTGCAACGCTGATCGACCATGTGTAGCCGGCGAGGACGGAGCCGGTGTTGGTCGGAGCCGGTGCTGCGGGTTGGGCGTTCATCCGATGGGTCGCGGCCAGGCCGACGGGTTCGTGAGGACGTGGCGGATGACCTGGGCCTTGGGCATAGCCCACATTACGGCGAGGTAGTCCAGCGGTCGCGGAACATCGCCGAGGAATCTGACGAGCTTGTCGGTCTCTGCGCTCTGGAACAGCCTTGCGAACAAGTCGGGCGCGGCGGCATTGTGCGTGTCCAACAGGGACAGCAGGACGCGGTCGAGCATGCTCAGGATTGACGAGCGCGGCGGGCGCGGTCGCGGTTGGCCCCGAAGCAGGGCATCGACCAGCCGAGCCGAGTCGTGCTGGATGGCGTCGAACGCGTAGCCACTGCTCGCCCGGCCGACACCCGCGCGAGTGCCGATCGACCAGACGCGTGGTGTTGAACGAGGGCCGAGCGGACGAAGGGTCATGGGCAGGACGCCCGATTCGCGATAGACCACGCGCGAGGGGTCGATGCCCAATACATCGCTGGCGTACGCGGTGGCACTCGACTCGTAGTCGATGTCCTCTGAGATACCCGTGGTCAGGTACGTCGATTCAACGAGCACGCGATCGGACTGGAACGGCAGGACGTACATGAAGTGTGCGCCGTGCTGCTGCGACACGCTGAAGTCCATGAGCGTCGCGACGCTGGGATCGACTGGGGTCGTGGAGCTGACGATCTCGATGCCACCGAAGTGTTGCAGGAGCATCGGTTCGCTGGACCGCTGGGCGGATCGAGCGGGCGGGCGCCCGTCGAAGACGTGCGTGAATCGCTCGGTGGAGTCACTGGCCCCCGAACGGAGCAACACGTCGACGTGGTCCTCTCGATCGTTGATCTCCTCGACCGATGTGCCAAGGCGGATCGAGCAAGACTCGGACGACATCTGCTCCCGGGCTGCTCGGAAGAAGTCTTCCGCCCGTATGCACGAGTAGGGGTACGACGAGGCGTCCACCTCGACCTCGGTGTCGGCCGATCGGACCAGCACTCGATCCCAGCGCTTGTGGATCGCGTCGGCGAAGCGGTGGGGCCGCACATCCCAGAAGCACCAGGTCCGGTCCGATGTCAGGCTTGATGACGGCTCAAAGACGGTCACGTGTACACCCGGGCATCGAGCCAGGATCTCGCACGCGAGGGCGCAGCCCGCGCACCCGCCGCCCGCGATGGCGACTCGGCTGCCGGGCTGGAGCCGGTTCATGTCGAGGCGACCCGCAGCGCACGCACGGCGCCGTGGAGGGACTCGTCGTGGACGTCGGATGGTCCCAGCGGGAGCGATTCGAGGGACGATGCCCAGAGCGCGGCCACGGTGCGGAAGGCCTTGCCCGTGCCCGTGGTCCTCGATCGCTGCCGTAAGGCCCGTTCGTGATCGCGTTGCACAGCACCACCAATGGCGCGGTAGTTCCATGCCGCGGAGCGGATGCCGCCGCGGACCGCGATCGGGAGGAAGTGCATGCCGAGCTCGGCGCTCTCGTAATAGGTATCCGCGGTTTCGAGGAGCTTCTGTACCGCGAGGCCGACGTCCGCGGAATACGCGCCGGCTCGCGTGTCTCGCACAGTCGAGATGACCCGATCGGCATCCACCCAATCGGCCGGGACGTACACGCGATCGGTCAGCGCGTCTTCGGCGACGTCTCTGGCGATGTTCGTCAGCTGCATCGCGATGCCCAGGTCGACCGCGAACGAGTCGCCTTGCGGATCCACGCCCAGGATTCGGCACATCATGAGGCCGACGGTCGAAGCGACGCGGTAGGCATACCGCAGCAGCTCGTCCTCGGTTTGGATGCGCACGGTGCCGAGGTCGCAGCGGACGCCCTCGATCAACTGCTGCGGGAGCACGAGGGGGATGTCGTACTTGTCGGCGAGCGACCTGAACGCGTTCACGACGGGCGACCTTGAGTGCGCTCCGCGGAGGCCCGAGGCGATTTCGCTGAGGAGCTGCTCGGGCTCGTGGGGTCCGCCATGGGCTACCGCTTCGGCGCTGTCGGCGATGGCGCGACAGAGGGCGTACAGCAGCGCCAGGTCTTGGCGTACGCCGCGTGGGAGCACGAGCGAGGCGCTGTAGAACGTGCGGCCGCAGCGGCGCAGCACCTCGATTGGGTCGACGCTCCCGTAGACCTGCTCGGTGGGGCTGGGGTGGTTCATGGTGTTCGTCCCCTTCATCCCAGGGCCTTCGCGGGCACGGCGTTGTCGCGGACCATGCACCGCATCGCGGTCTTGGCGGTGCAGAGCGTTCCGGGGATGCCTGCCCCGGGGTGCGTGCCCGCGCCCGCGAGGTACATGTTGCGATAGTGCGGGCAGCGGTTGTGGAAGCGGAAGTAGGCCGACTGTGAGAGCACGGGCTGCACGCTGAAGCCCGCACCGGCTGGAGACTCCAGCTCGGTCTCGAAGTACTTGGGAGTCACGGCGAACTTGGTCACGAGGTTCTGTCGGAGCCCGGGCGCGAGATGGTTCTCGATGCGTTCGAGCACGAGGTCGTGGTACCGATCGGCTCGGGACTGCCAGTCGTCGTAGAGCTTGAGGTTTGGGACGGGCGCCAGGGCGTAGAAGCACTCGTGCCCGGGCGGCGCCATCGAGGGGTCGGAGCGTGTCGGGGCGTGGACGTAGAGGCTCGGGTCCTCGGGAACGGTGCCGCGGTCGAAGATGTCCTTGAGCAGCGACTTGTAGCGATCGCTCAGCAGGATCGTGTGGTGCGCGAGGTCGGGGTACTCGGTCGAGGTCCCGAAGTACGAAACGAAGAGGCCCATCGAGAGCTTCATCGACTTGGCACGCAGCCGGGTGCGCATGTGCCGACCGGACGGCGGAAGCAGCTTGGTGTAGAGCGTCACGGGATCGCCGGCGGACAGGAACAGCTCGCCCTTGACTTGTCGGCCGGACTCGAGGTGGACCGAGGCGATCTGGTTGGATCGCGTTTCGATCCGAGAGACGGCATCGCCGAGCACCAGCTCGACACCGGCGCGGACGAGCAGCCCTTCGAGGGCCCTGACGATTGCGGTGGTGCCGCCCATGGCGTAGTGGACGCCGAACTTCTGCTCGAGCGGCTGGATGAGGCCGTAGATGCAGGAGGTCGTGAACGGGTTGCCGCCAACCAGCAGCGGCTGGAAGGTGAAGACCTGGCGTAGGCGTTCGTTCTTGATGTGCGAGGCGACGAACGAGTACATCGAGCGCTGGGCGCCCAGGCGGATCATGTCGGGCACGGCCCGCACCATCGAGCCGGCCTTGTCGAAGGGCTGGTCTCCCAGGCCCTCGTAGCCGATGCGGTAGATCTCTTCGGCCTTCGCCAGCATCCGGCGATAGCCGTCCTGATCGTCGCGGTTGAACCGCGCGATCTGCTGGCACATGGTGTCGGGATCGCCGCCGTAGTCGAAGTGCTGGCCGTCTTCCCATTGCACGCGATACCAGGGCCAGACCGGTCGGAGATCGACGTGGTCGTGCATCGATTCGCCGAAGAGCTGGAAGAGCTCGTCGAGGAGGTACGGGGCGGTGATGACGGTGGGGCCGGCGTCGAAGGTGAAGCCGTCACGCTCGAAGGTGCGGGCTCGGCCGCCGATCTCGGGCAGCCGGGCGACGAGCATCACCTTACAGCCCGCGGCGGCCAGGCGGAGCGCCGAGGCGATGCCCGCGAAGCCGGCGCCGATGACGACGGCCGTTTGGCGACCCGAACCGCTCACGCCAGGACGGTTCGGGGTCGTCGTGGCGCCTGCCACATGCTGCGGGTCGGATTGGATCGTTGCGTACTGCACGGAAATCGACTCCGACGACGGTAGTCGACGGAGTCGCAGGAGACTGCGGAGCCTTAGGCGGCAGCCGGGACGGCCTTGACGTCCTCGTCGAGGCCCTCGATCTCGCTCTTCTTGCGAGCGATCAGGTAGATCACGACACCGAAGCCGGCCTTGGCCGTGATGTCTGCGATGGTGTAGCCAACCTGGAGGCCGACTACCGCGGTGGTGCTCATGCCGGACTCACCGCCGGAGCCGAGGGCACCGATGACGTAGGCGAGCGGGTAGAACGCCCAGGTCACGAGGACCACAATGCGGGCGAAGTTGATCAATCCGCGGGCCTCAGCAGGCTGCTTCTCGATCGCGGCGCTGAGCTGCGTGAACAGCACGGCGAGAACGATGCAGAAGGGGATCATGCTGGCGACGAACCAGCCCCAGATCGCGGCGGCGCTGCCGCCGGTCGCGATGGCGTTCTCTCCCGGGTAGCCCAGGACGATCATGATGAGAACGGCGGGAATCAGGATGCGCAGGTACTTGGCCGTCTCGGCCTTGGTCAGCGCCATGACGGCGATGAGCTCGACCATGAGCAGCGGCACGGTCAGCAGCCAGTCGGCGTACCGGTAGAAGTCGTTGAACGGCTTGCCGGTGGCGGCGTAGGTGCCCGCCTCGTTCAGGGCGAACGCGTCGCCGAACGAGATGCGGATCTGGAAGTAGTGGTAACAGGCGATCGCCGTCACGAGTCCCGTGACGACCATGGCGGCCTTGTACTTCCTATTGACCCTTGGGGCAAAGAAGAAAAACAGCGTGGCGGCACCCATCGTCGCGACGGTCAGCGACAATAGGTTGTACACCACATTGAACTCGAATGAACTCAGATCCGGCACTGGGTGCTCCTTCCTCGGGTTCGGAGTGGTTCCGGCCCGCCTTTCAATAAGGAACTACGAAGCGAACAACTACTCCGCGCCGTCGTATGCACTCGCGGCTTGGGCATGACTCCAACTTTCGTTGAGTACAGACGACACGACTCGGGGTACAAAAAAGGCGCCGGTGACAGCCGACGCCATTGAAACGATCATGTCTGAGGGCAGTGTCACGGCCATCGGGGCGATGAGCATGAAGCACACGCCGCACACCGCCGCGAAGACTGCCGAGTGGAGGATCGCCGGCAGCGCGGCCATCGACTTTGCGGTCTTCGAGCGGATGAAGAAGCCGAGACAACCAGCCGAGAGGATGAGCAGGAAGCCCGGGCCGCCACCGTTGGGGTTCAGGCCGCTCCAGGTTGCACCATCGACGAAGCGATCCTGGAACACGAGCAGCCAGATCACGCACACGCCCGCTCCAAGAACAGCCGCGAAGACGTCGAGGGCTGATCCGAGGATGTGGCGTTGTCCGGTCATGTCGGTGGAGTGCCTATGAGGAAACGAAGCAGAGTCGCGTAATGCCGCGTGGCCATGGACCAACTACGAAAAACAGTTGGATCCTGACTGACATTGCCAGCATACCTCTACTACCGACCGTGCAAACGCACACCACAACGCTGCGGAGGGCTCTCCCGCAGATTTTGCGGTATTCCCTCCTGCGCTTACGGCTGGCTCGAGTTGCGCAATTGCGAAGACCGCGCACTGCGGATGCGGATCACCTTACGAGGGATCACCGCGTGCTTTGATAGGGGATCTAGGGCATAGTCGTGGTTCTATACAACCATGTTCCCCAACACTGTGTTGTCATTTACGGATGCGGATGTGAACCGTGCGTTCTCAACTGAACTGTTCTTGAGTCACGGTTTGCACGCTATCGGTATCGCAATCGGCTGGGCACTTTTCCCAAAGCCGTGGACTTGAAGGCATTTCTTGCCCTGAATGTTCCCGAGATCGTGCGTTGGCGCGACGTGTGCGGCGATCACCCAGTCGGTGGTGATGGGGGAGGCGCGGGGTCGCTGCCGCTCAGCACTTTTTCTGTGAGCTTCTGGAGCTGCTCGACGTATCGCCGCAGCGCCGCGGGCTGTGGCGTGCGCTGGACGTGCGCCAGGATCGCATCGCGGTGCTCGTTCAGGGCCGCCATCGGGGCGCTGCTCTCGCCGTCGGCGATGTCGTCGAACAGCTGGTAGAGGCGACCGAGCGATACGCCGAACTTCTGGGCGTTCTGGTGTGATTCGTCGTCGAGGCGACCCGCGGCGAGCACGCCGAGCCGGGCGGCCAGCGCGAACAGTGCGCCCGTCTTTTCGTCGGCGATCTGTGTCCAATCGGCGGTGGTGTTTTTGCCTGCCAGGTGCAGGTCCTTCAGCTGCCCGCCGCACAGCGCGGCCAGCGCATCGCTCATAAGTGTTACGGCTTCCGCGGGGTGCGCGGACTCGGCACCTAAGCGGAAAGCGTGCCCGATCATCGCGTCCGAGGCGAGCAGCGCGTGGGCGGGGGAAGACGTGGCATGCACCGCTGGATGGCCGCTGCGCATCTCGTCGTCGTCCATGATGGGCAGATCGTCCTGGATCAGGCTGGCCTTGTGCAGGAGCTCGAGGGCAACGCCGAAGGCGAGCCACGCGTCACTCGTCGCGCCGTGCGAGAGCGCGAACGCCTGGACCAGGAGCGGGCGTAACCGCTTCCCGTTCGAGCAGAACTCGCCCGCGACGTCCCGGACCTCGACGGGGAGCCGACCGACCTCGGTTGCCATGGCGGTCTCGAAGTGGGCATGTGGCGATGCTTGCATTGCTGGAGTGTACCAGCGCGGTCCGCGTCGGGCGTGCTTCGTTTCCTGCACCGCTCAACCAATGGCTGGGCGTTGTGGTAGCCGAACCGCGACGGGCGCTACAACCCAAGCAGGTCGATGATGTCTTCCTCGAGCTTCTCCAGGTCGAGCAGGGCTTCGATGGTCCGGTCCTCCATCGCGGTAATCTCGGTGATGGAACCGGTGGGGTCGTTGCCGGCGCGGATGTGCTGGTAGAGCTTCATCGCGGGCGGGTAGTCGAGCTGGCCGGGGGCGATGAAGTAGCGGCCGGGCTCGACGGTTGGCAGCGTGTACACGGGCTTGCCGCTGCCGTCGGCGGCCAAGATCTCGAAGCGTTGGTCGTACTCGCGGGGGATGCAGTACGCGAGGGCGCCATCGGGAGAGATCAGCGTCACGTACTGGTTGCCATCCGTGCGCTCGTAGATCATGTCCTTGTGGCGATCGAGCCGCAGATCGAGCACGGCCGTCGTCTCGGTATACGGCGGAACGGTCGCGGCGACTTCAACGACATCGGCGTCGCTCTGGGTCTCGTCAAGCTCGATGATGAACGGGCGGGGGTTCTCACGAAAGCAGCCAAAGCCGACGAGGACGTTGTGCTGGCCGCGGATGAGGCCGTCGAAGCGGAAGCTGTCGACGGGCTTGTCCTGGTTCGTGAAGGCGAAGATGCTGGCCGAGCTCAGATGGATACGTCGGGCGGGCGTGCCATCGTCGTTGGTGATGCGCGCCTCGATGGCCGCCTTGGGGTGCAGCGTGATCGTGCGGTGGTACGTGGGGGCCTGGTCGCGGATGTGGATGGGCGTGGCCAGCGGCACGGCCCACCGCGCGTGCAGGGCCTCGAACTCCGACCAGTTCGTCGTGTCGTAGGGCTCGTAGCTCGCGGCCTGGACTCGGATGTACGTCTCGTGCCGCAAGACGTCGATGCGCAGCGTCGCGTTGCCCTGCGCGTCGGTCACGTCGTGCCACATGCCTTCGAACATGTTGCTCCACATGCGCGTGGACGCGGTCACGGGGATGTCTGGCACCGGGTTGCCCTCGTGGTCCCGCACGTGGACGGTGACGTCGATCGCCCGCAATCGTTGCTGGGGCTGGGCGGACGCGTAGCTAGCCGTGCACAGGAGCAACGCGGGCAGGAGCAGTCTCAGGATCGCATGCATCGGCGGCCTCCGGTCGAATCAACCGTAGGGATGTCGCACGGCATGCGGCCAACCTAATGTTGGTTGGCTCGGTCACAGGCTTTGGGGGCCATCAATGATGCGAAAGACCTGGCGGGGGTCGACCACGTCACCGGGCTGGATGGCTAATGCGGTGATGTTCGTGATGATGATCATGGGTGCGGGGGTGCTCGCGTACGTGATCAGCGTTGACTACCTGCCCGCTCTCGAAGGCAGGCGGGCTCAGCTGCAGGAGACGCCAGCATCGCTCAACTCGATCGAAGTGCGGTCGAGCAACGTGAACAACACTACGGTCTATCACGTGGAGGTTGACTTCACGTACGTGATCGATGGGGTCGACTACCACAGCACGCGCCTGGGTTTCGGCAAGACCAAATGGCCAACAGGCAAGCGATGGGCTGAGGGCGTGGTCGAGGATGTATCAAAGCGCGAGCCGTTCTACGTCTTCGTCGATCTGCGGTACCCCGAGCGAGCGGTGCTGCTCGACGAGACATCGGGCGTCATCAACCCGGCGACATATCTCCTCACGGCCGTCGGGGGCGTGTTCTTCCTGCTTGGAACCTGGTCGACATTCGCATCGTTGTGTTGTGCGATCTTCTCCAAGCGCTAGCCGAGTAGGGTCGTGTTCGCCACCCTCGCACGCTTACGGGCAGCCGGCGTCGAAATCATTCTGGAACTCGAGGAAATCGAAAAGCGTGAGCACCCCGTCGCCGTCGAAGTCGGCGTCGAGATCGCCGAGCGCGAACAGGTTCTGGAACTCCAGGAAGTCGAAGATGGTCAGCTCGCCGTCATCGTCGATGTCGGCGCGGCAGCTCTGGCCTTGCGTTAGCTGCAGGTTGTCGACCTGGAGGAAATCGCCATCGGGCGTTCCGCTGGTGAACACCACGAGGCTCACCGGTTCGACGAACGCCCAGCCGTTCCACGTCCACTCGCAGTCGGGGGCGAGGTTGAGCGGCTGTTCATCGATCAGGGTTTGATCTTCGCGGAAGAACATGGCCGTTCCGTTCGTGCCGCTGGCGTCCCCGTTGCTGACGAAGTAGCCGCCGAAGAAGGTTGCGGGTTGGTCTTCGAAGGTAATGATCACGTTGCTCCCGATGGTGCTGCCCACAAACTGCCGGCCCTCGTGTGGCTCGACGAGGCATCGGAAGATCCAGCCGCCCGAGACGAAGATCCCGCCGCCGAAGGGCATGCCCCGGAGCGTGGCGTCCCGACCGAAGATGAAGGCGAACATGCCATCGTCAAGGGGGCCACGCGGCAGGTCCTCGAAGCCTTCCTGCCGCTCGCCGACCCTGGGCGGGACGGCGATCGCCTGTGCGAACGCCATGGTTGGAACGGTCACGAACGACAGCGCGCATACCAGCGATACCGCCACAAACGGCTTCATATCCCGTCTCCTCTCCCAGAACACGTGGCGGGAACGGTGCCCGCCACGTTCCACGAATCGCCGGCGAACGCGAGGCCGGCATGCCGGAGCGTACGCAGTGACGAAGGGTTTCGTTGCGGGTGTCTCGGGCGTGGCGGATTCGTTTCGTGCACGCCCCGGGGCGGGGGGTGGGGGGGGCAGGAAAGACAACGCAAGCAGAGGGGGGGGACAGTTGGGGGGGGACGGCG
>CALCCF010000066.1 GCA_937899905.1 uncultured Phycisphaeraceae bacterium | reverse complement strand
TTACGGCTCTCGCGGCCTTGTAATGGCTCTCCTGGGGCGTCATGGCGGGTGGCGTGCGGCGGTGTACGGTTGTGTACGGGGGCAGCGCGCGTCGCCGATTGTGCGCCGTTCAGCCCCGTTGCCTCCTGGAAGTGCTTGTCCATCGCCTGGTCGTAGTGCCAGTCGGCGACGTTGGTGGTGTGGCCCAGCCAGTCGGCAACGTCCTTCGCGGGGAACTCGCGGCGCCAGTCCGTGACGCGGCTCGCGCGCAGGTTCTGGAGCAGTCGCGGCCACGGCTCTAGCCCAGCTCGCACGATGATGTCTGCCAGCGGCGGCCCGATGTTGGTCTTGGCGTTCATCCGAGGGAAGAGGCGGGTCTCTCCGGGCTCGGCGACCTCAAGCAGGTCCTCGAGCAGCTCAGCCAGCCGCGGGACGATCGGCGTGAATCGGATCCCCTGCTTGGCGTGGTGCTCGGTCTTCGAAGAGCGGACCGTCAGCCGGCGCTCGGACAGGTTTACGTCCGCCCAGGTCATGTGCCAGAGCTCTGAGGGGCATCGGAGGCCAGCGTACCGCAGAAGGCCGACCTGGGCCCGCCTGGTCGCGTCTGGGCAGTGCTCGATGACGCGCTCGATCTGCTCAAGGCTGACGTAGTGCAGGCGCTGCGGGTTGCGCTGGCTGCCGGCGCGGACCGCGACGAACGGGTTGGTCTCGACCAGCTTCCACTCTCGGGCCCGGTTGAAGATCGTCCGCGCGACGTGGGTCCGCTTTGCTTGGGTTGCCTCAGCGTACCCCTGCTCGACGAGGCTGCGGCGCCAGCGGAGCGCGTCCTCGGTCGTGATCGTGTGTACCGGACGAGCCTCACCGAAGAACTCAAGCAGGCTCCCGGTCGCCTGCCGGTACGCATCGGCCGTCGACTTCTTGACGTTGGCGGTCTCGACGAAGCGTTCGAGCACGCTTGCCAGTGTGGCGTCCTCGATCGACTCTCGCGGTTCGGCCAGGCCAACGCGAGCGATCCGCTCGTGCAGTGTGTCGCCGATGTCCGAGAGCCACGCGACCGTGCTTCGGTGTGGCAGTGTCCCAGCGCGAGTGGAAGCGTGTAGGTGCTCGATGTGTCCGTGCGCCATGCGCGCCGCCGCATCGTCCATCTTGCCCAACGTGCTCGTCTTGCGACGGCCCACGGGGTCGAGGAACAGCACGCGAAACGATCCGCTCTTCTTGCTTTGGCTCAGGCTGGCCATGATCTACTCCTTCTCCTCTGCCGGATCCTGGGGCTCCAGCGGGCAGCCGCGATTGACCCAGGACCTCAGGCGATCGACGGGGTAGCGACGCATCGAGTCCACCTTCACGGAAGGCACGTACCCCTTGCTTGTCCACTTCTCGAGCTTGCTCACGCTGATTCCAAGCGACTCAGCCGCTTCCCACGGCTCCAGCAGCAGGCGGGGAACTCCAGGGCGTTCGATAACCTCGCTCATGCTGGCCGCCTTTCCTGCGATCCCTGGACGATCTTCCTAAAATCGATGTTGCCCTTTCGGGGCTTGAGCTCGACGTCTCCGGCCTTGTAGAACCGGACGTCATGCGGGTTGCCGGCGAGCCTGTGCTTGTTCCACCAGACACCGGCGAAGACCGGCTTGCCGTTTCTGGCCGAGACGATGCGATCATGCCCGTAGAGGGCGCTGACGTTGACCGCGGCGGACAGCAGCCTGGTGCTGCGATTTGTGCCGTCGAAGTTGCGGCTGTGGCTCTTGGCGAAGTTCGGGTCGCCTTGGGCCGGGCGCGGCTCCGGATGCGCCTGCCAGTGCAGAACGTGGACATCGTCCATGCTCGGCAGCGGGCCAACGGCGCGATCGGGATCATCGTCCCGTGGCGCCGGGACCGTGAACAGGCGGAACAGCAAGATCCGGGCGGCACGCTCGAGCCAGTACGTCGTGTGCGCCGGAATCGGATCGTCGCCGCCAGCGATCTGGATCACCGGGTCTCCGCCCTTGAGCGTGTCGGCAATCTGCAAGCGAATCTGCTCGCCCTTGCTCGATGACCGCGGAGACTGCTCAGATTCGCGTACACGCTTGAGGTTGGCCCGGATCGCGTTGACGCCCGGGAACTTCTCCTCGCGGCCTCTGAGGCCCTCCAGCATGGCAGAAATCTGCTCCCAGGCCATGCCCTCAGCGTCGTCCTCAACGATGGCCGAGAGCTCGTCGGACAAGAACACCGAGTACGCAGGGTTTTTGGTCGACGGCCACAGCCCGCGGATCAGATCGCTGGTCGGCGTCTCCGTCTCGGTATTGGCCAGTTCGGTACTCATTTTCGCTTTCGCCTCAACGCTGCGACTCGCTCACGGCGAGCCCGGTCCTCGTCCTGCTCTTGGGCCTTTGGGCTTGCGGCCCGCTCGGCTTGCTCGTCGAAGTCGTACTGGCCGTTTCGCAGCCATCGCTCCATGTGCGGGATGAATTGCATCTCTCGGCCGCCGTGGATGTCGCGCCAACGACGGATCTGCTCCAGCAGCCACTCGTGGGCGCTGCCTTCGGGCGGACCATCTCGCGCGTTGAGCACACGGACCTGGTTGCGATATGCGCGCATGGCCGCGCCCTTGCTACCGCGTCTGCCGTACGCCGTCCAGGCGTCCTCGAACTCTGGCGTGTAGGCCGAGGGTTTTGGCTTCGGCTGCTCGTCGCCTGCGCTGCCATCGCCCTCGAACAGGCCATCCCCCCCGGCAGGGGGAGCCGCGTCAGCGGCGGCTTCCGACGAAAGATCTTGGTGGTCTTGGTTGGGTTGGGTAGGTGGGTTGGGTTGGGTAGGAGGGCCGCCATTGTCCGCCGTTGTCTGGACAGCGGTGACCGTTGTCCGCCGTTGTCCGCCGTTGTCCGCCGAACCGCCCTGGCGCGCTCTGGGGGCCGATCTCGCGAGGCGCTTCTTGACGTAGTCGGGGCAATGCTCCTCCCAATCGTGGATGAACAGCCGTCCATCGACGTCGTCGACGAACCCTGCCTCGATAAGCGCGGGAACGAGCTCGCCATCCTCGCCGGACCACTCCAGCTCGTCCTCAATGTCCTGCTCGAGGCCAGTGATCTCGCCGCTGAGGGCGTTGTCGCCTGCCCAGTGCCAGAGCATCTCGAGCAATCCGACGGCCGTTGCCCGCTCGATGCCAAGCTGGCGCATGAGGCGACGAGTCTTGCGATGGCGGATTCCAGCCTGCTTCACTCCGCGCCGCCTTCCAGCGGGTACGTCCCAGCGGCCTGCTCGACTAGGTATGGTTGAGCTTGCCCAGGACGAAGCCGTTGCGCAAGGACGATCTGGTCGAGCGTGCGCAGCTCTGTTGCAAACTCTGGATCACTTGCCTTCCGCTTCAGCGCCGCGTTCCGTCGAGTGATCATGGTTGAGTGGTTCGGCGCCTTGACCGCAGCGGCCAATTCGGGGAACGACTCGGGCAGTCGCTGGCGGCACAGCCACGCGTAGGCTTGGCGTGCTCGGACGACGTGCTTGGCCCGACCTCGACCAACGAATGCATCTTGACGCACGCCATAGAAGTCCAGAACGATGCCCATGACCTCTTTGGGAGTCAGCGTTGATTTGCGGTGGTTCAACGACGCCTTCGCTGCCGAAGTCTGCATCTTCGGCGTGAGATGGATGATGTTTCGGGCCTTGAGCTGGCTCATGCCGACACCGCCTCGGGCGCGAAGACCTCGTAGAACGGCTTGGAGACCGACTTGTTCCATGCCTGCGCGACCAACGGCCCGGTTTTGAACGACGGGATGGTCAGGCGGAGGGGGCGGGCGTGACGGCCGTCTGGGCCGAACACGGGTTCGACTCGTTTACTCGTGAGGCCGCGCAGGAGCGCCCACTCACCACACACCAGGACATGGTGGGTTGCGTCTAGCTTCGCGGCCTCGCTACCCGAGAGGGCCGCTTGCAAGCCCTCGAAGATCCCTCGCATCGACTCGGTGCGGACCTCGTCAGAGAGCCATACCGCCCACCAGATCTCCTTGGGCTCCGCACCCGCGTCGAGCACCTGGGCCATCGTGTAGCAAGCCTGACGCTCGGCATACTCGAGATGCGTCGCGCCGCGCAGGCGGTCAGGATCTTGGGGCATGTAGCACAGGTGGGCCCAGAGGATGCTGCGCCACAAGAGCGACTTGACCGCTTGGCCACCCCAGATCGCTACGAACGCCTCGTCGGGGCCCTTTCCAGTCCGCGCGTGGCCGAGACCGATCTGGCGAAGTGGCCGATACATGGACGCGAGCACGGTCCAACCGCGTTCTTGCCCGCACAACTCCAAGGCGCCGCACAGATATCCCATCATTTCCTGCGATGCCGGGCCGTAGTCCGGATCCGTGTAGGGCTCACGCTTTAGGTGCTGCTCCTCCAGATCGACGAACACACGCAGGGGGCCGTCCGGCGCGTTGCGGCCGAACCGCGCTTGCCAGTGATCCAGCATCTCGTTCGCGACGGACGTGACCTCGCGATCGATTTCAGCCACGGTGTCAAACGTCATCGGGAGCAGTCGATCGAGCAGGTCGCGATGGAATAGCCGCGTGGCAATGTGGGCCTTCCAATGCGCGCCGAGCATTCCGGTGCCGTGAAACAGCTTGTCAGCGCCGGCGTAGAAACGCCCCGAGCCATCGCTGGGCACGTACTCGAATCCACAGTGGAGCGTTGGTGTTGTCTGGCTCATGCTGCCTCCAGTATCTCGATCTGCATCTCGCCGCCTTTGCGAACCTCAGCTCGCATCTCCATTCGCATCACCTTGATCTGGTTGTCGCGCGTGTACACGCCTGCGTGCTGCAAGGCGTCCCATGTCGCCTTAATCAGGTTGTCTAAGTCGCGCTCGCGTCGGTCTGGTGGCCAGCATGTGGCACGAAATTCCAACGGGCCTTGCAAGGCGTGAGCTCCCGGGCATTGCTCGAGCACCGCTGCGTGAACAGCTGCCCTGTACGCCCGGCCACGAGGGCCAATAGCTACAAACCCACGCCCTGTGCGTTGGTAGTAGTGGTTGACCGACGGTGGCCAGGCGAGGGTGAGCTTGACGCTGGCCATGGGTTATGCGAGTTGGTACGTGGTATGGCCGAGGACAGAGACACCTTCTGGAACCAGGCTCGTGAGTCGCTCTGATATCTCAGAGACCGCCTTGGCAACGGCCCCCTCAAGCTGTCCAGGCTCAGGCTTTACGACGATCATCTTGTCTTGAGCGTTGAACCTGACGGCGCAGCGAATGCGACACGTAGGTTCAAAGTCCAGGTCGATCGTGTCGAACACCGGAACCTCAAACTCAACCATGTCAGGCAGAGTGCCGCCGTCCTTGCCGCTGACGACCTGTTCTTCGATGCTGGCTCCCAAGCTTTCCTCGCCGTGCTGAACCTTCGACGTGCCCTCGTTGTTGCTGGTGAACTTGAGAGAGCGAATCGTGGGGAGGAAGTCGGCCGTCAGCATGTTGTCGCGGAACACACTGGTCAACAACCACACCAGCTCCCTCTGTGTCATCTCTACTTCGCCGGACATCATCCTGAGACGGCCGAACTGCGTAGAGACGGGCAGCGACATAGTCGCGAGGTCCCGGCGGCCGCCACGCTCGTCCATGCACACGGTGATGTGCGTGCCGACAAACACGCAAGTTGACTGCCCTTCCTGCGATTCCTGGTGCAGGTAGCTCACTGTGTCAGCAAGTCCCGTGATGGAGCTGACTTCGTACAGGCGGCACGCTGGTGGAATCTCCAGGATTTCCGGGGGGCCTTCGCCCTTGTCGAGTAAGACGTTCCTGCCCGGCATGCCCGAGCACGACACGACCTTTGGCTTGCGGGTGCGTTCTTCGATTTCCCTAATCAGATCGGGGTGCATCAAATTCTCCTGGCCAGTTGTGGCCGGTTCGTGATCAGGTGGCCATCTCGTCTAGGGTGCCTTGGTTGACGTCGTCGTCACTCGCGAGGTTGACAAGGGCCTCGCCGCTCGGGCGTGCGCCAATGGAGTAGCTCTTCGTGCGCTTGACCGGCACGACGACCTTGCTCTGGACGCTCATGCTGACCTCGTCGCAAGCCCCGAGGTCGTCGGGAATCGGGATGAAATCAAGCTGGAGCGTGA
>CALCCF010000065.1 GCA_937899905.1 uncultured Phycisphaeraceae bacterium | reverse complement strand
ATGTCATCGATGTGGTCATTCCACCCAGGGTGCTTTCCGAAGAGGGCGAGTTGGGCCGAAGGGGTCCGATCGCTCGTCGAACTCCGCAGCCAGTCTCGCATCGCCCCGAAAAGCCCAGGCATCACAGACTTCCTTCAACACGAACAGCACACGAGCACTCGACACCCTACGGCCGAGGCCACGCGCCACCATCAACCCACACAGATGGATCCGGCATTGGATGGCTAAACCGGATCCCAATCCAGTAATCCGTCCGGCGACCACTCCCCTCGACGATCGAGACGGGAGCCTTCCACACACCCTCGAACCCCGGCTCATCCTCGACGATCGATGCCCTGGGATCGAGCACGAGCCCGACGATCGACCAGGGATCATCCAGCGAAGCCACGTTGTCAAAGTCCTCGCCCGGGACCGTCCGGAAGCGAAGCTCCACGCCTTCCTCCGCGCCGATGATGGTCTCTAAGCCGGTTTGAGCGCGAGCCGAGTCCGTAGGGATGTCGGTCACACCATCAGTTGTGGCGATCGCTCCGGAGCCTCGTACGACCTGGACATGGCGGAAGCGATCGGCCCCCGCGGTCGACACCTGCTGCGTGTAAGGCAGTATGAGCAGTTCGGCGGTCAAGCCCTCCCCACCCGGCGCAAGCCACGCCGCGATCTGCTCAAGCCCTTCAAACCACGTTCGCGCACTTGGAGTATTGATAACCTCGCCGGTCGTCATCCGCTTGAGCAGGTCGTTCACGCTTCGATAGATCGTCTCGTCACCCTCGCCGATAGTATCAGCGGCCGGTCCAGAGCGATCCGTTGCGGGCTGCAAACGCACGAGTGTGCGCACATCGGCGGCAAAGGACTCGAGACGACCTGGCTCGAGCTGAGATTCCACTCCGGTACAAATGGGGAACACTCGAGAATCCCGGACAATTCGCGAATAGGCCGATTGAGCCTCGCTCTGGCTACCCCCGGCAAGAACGCGGATCCCCTCGGAGACCACACTCTCGAAGTACGGCGAGCCTCCACCCTCGTCGCCCTTGAACGCCCCCAGGTAATCGCTGCGGAACCTTGTGGGTGTCAACGCCATGATGCGGTCTCGAGCACGGACCCCATCGTCGCCGAGCTCGATCCAGGAGTTAATCGCCGACGTCCACAGGTTCTCAACCGCGACGACGCTGAGGCTGCTCGACTGCCCGGCGAGCGCCTCGCGGGCATTCTGCACGCGTCTCGACAAGCCCGGGTCAAGGTCTGCGGGCAGGGCATCGAGTGCCACTCGAACACGCTGGGCATACACGTCCAGCGTGCCGATGACCTCGAACACCGTCAAGAGGCGGAGATCCGCTCGGAAGTCTGCCCACGAGTCATACGCCTTCGCACCCGCAAGTTCGGGCACGCGTCGGGTCCAGTAGTCCACGTACAGGCGCAGGTAGCCGTCCATAACGGCCTGCTCCGAACGCAATCGCCTCAGCACGCGCTCCCGATCGAGCAACTGCCGCGGCTCTCCCCTTGCTGGCGCACGGGTCGCAGTGAGCGCCGTCTCCCAGGCCCGCAGCAACGCGTTGGCCGCGTCGGGGTGGTACCGCCGATCGAACGAACCGCCTCGCATCATGGTCAAAGGGATGTCGGGCATCGGGATTGGGTCGAGCGTCTCGGCCCGTGAAGCAACCTCAAGCCCGATCTCTCGCGGACTCTCGGGCAACGCCTCGAAGAGTCCGTCGATCGCATCCGTTTGAAGCGATCGGCGTGCCGATTCGAGCGCGGCAGTAAGCGAAGCTCGAATGCGTACGAAATCAGCATCATCAGGCCGGGCAACGAGCAGCCGGTCGATCTCCTCGCTCGCGCCGCGTACGCGCTCACGCGCCGTCACGACGCCAAGGCTGGCGACCGCCAGATCGCCACGCTCGAGCTCGGTCGCAAGCACATCTCGGACCGCTTCGATCATCCCGAAGCGGACCTCGAACGCTCGATCCTCGATGAGAGCCGACTGCGACGATGCGAGTACCCGGCCCGTGTCCTGAGCAAGCGCCCGCTCAGCTCGGCCGATCTCGTCTTCAACCGCCGTCCGGATTGCCTCGGCCGCGGACTCGAGCCTCTGCACGATGAGGCCCAATTCCGGGTCGATGCGGATCTGTACCGAGCCCGGAATGTCGTCTGGCTCGACCGCCAACCCGGCCCGCGACCCGCCGTCCTCGACCAATTCGTCTGCACGGCGTTGCAATGGGTTGGGAAGGCCACCGGGCAGCGATGCTTCGGTCCTCGGCAGCTGATCGCGGAGTATCGCGTACGACCGCTCGAAACCTGCCAGAGCCTCTTCTCGTACCGCTCGCACGACCTCTTCACGATCCGCATCGAGATCGAGCCCCTGATCTGTCGCGGCCGCAACCGCGTCTGCAAGGCGTTGTCGTGCTTCCGCAAGGATGTCGTATCGTCCAAGCCAGAGGGCCACGGCTGCGTCGTACTCCTCACCTGTCTCAGCCGAGGCCAGCCCGACGTCGACGAGCAGCCCGGCCTCGGCCTGCCGGAAGGCGCTGCTCGCCTCGACAAGTTCGACGAAAGCGCCAGCTCGGCCGTCGAACTGCCCACCCGTCGACCAAGACGATCGGAATCGGTCGATTCCCGCGAGGACAGCGCGTCGCGATGCCGGAGTCGCGGCGCCAATGGCCTGCGATGGCCAACCGGAACCGTCGGCATAGGCAAAATCGATCGCCGCCGCGGCGTCGCTCAATACACCATCGGTGATCGGTTGCGATTCCTCGGAAAGCACGAACCCCAACAACGAAACAAGCTGGACCTGGGTACGGCGTGAATTGAGCGGGTTCTCTTCCGACGCCAGGGTCTCCATCCGGAGCAGTTCCGCGAGCGCCGCCGAGGCCGCATCGTTCCAAGGCTCATCGCTATCGGCCTGCATCTTCTGTCGTGCGGCTTCGACGACCGGTTTGAGCCACGTTCGATCGATGATGCTGCGGTAGGCCTCAAGCCTCTCGCGCTCAAGATCCGCGGAGAAGGCCGCGACAATGCGGAACATAGCGGGCACCCTCAGGCTGCCCTGCATCCGCGGGAGAAGATCCGCGGTAGCCGTACCAAGCGTGCTCTCGAAACGCTCGGTCTGGAACGGCTCCGACGCCCGCGATACGAAGTTCGTGCTCCGCGGCGGATCGGAAGCCAGGACCGAAAGCTGGGCGTCTTCCGCATCCTCAATGACGCGAGCGAGCTCAGACCAGAACATCTTTGGCTCACCAAGCGTGCGTCGGAAGCCAATCCCACCGATCCAAGTGAGGAGTAGCAGCACGGCAACAACCGCACAAGCGCTCCCGAGCACCGCTGTTCGCCGACGGCGCTTGAGCTTCTCGGCGCTATCTGCACGCGTTACCAAACCACGCTCTCGGAACGCCTTCTCAGCAAACACGTCTCTCAAGAAGTACGAGCGGTCTCGCTCCCAAGCCCTACCTTCGGGCAGCGAATCGACTGGAACGCCCAGCACTTCAGCGAGCTGCGCGTCGAGGGCCTGCCCATCGCGCATGGACGATGTGAAGTAGATGCCACGCAAGAACAGCGGTTTGTTCGCCCACTCGCCGGTCACAAACACGAGCTCGAGATAACGCTGCAACCTCGGCAGGATCGACCCCACGCTCTCTGGGAACGCGAAGAGCGCATCTACCTCGTCGGTCCGACGCGCGTCGGGCCCCATCCGTGAGACCGGGTCGGCCAGCTGCCCAACGCGTCGCTGCTCGAGACGTTCGATGACGCCCCGGAAGTGCTCGTCGATCTTCGACGGATCGAACGGCTGGTCAAGAGGCGCCGCGTTGGACCATCCCAGCATCTGATGCTGCGAGCGCGGATCGCCCATGTCCTCAAACGATTCACGGAAGCCATTGAGAAGATCACACTTGGTGACCAGCACGAATACCGGGAATCGGACGCCCAACGCGCGCTGGATCGAGTCGAGCTGCGTCGCGATCCGGCGGGCCTTGCCTTCCAGTTGCTCCGCGGTGTCCTTGATGAGACTGTCCACCGGAAGCACAAGGAACATGCCGTTGATCGGGCAGGTCGCCCGATTGGACCGCAGCAGCTTGAGAAACTCCTGCCACTCGCTTGTTTCGCCGGGCTGCACTTCCTCGAACATGAGCCTGCCGGCCGTGTCGAGCAGCACGGCTTGGTTTGCGAACCACCAGTTCATGTTGAGCGTGCCGCCCGCGCCCTGGAGCTCGTCCTGCATTCCAGGTGGGAAGCCGATGTTGCTATGCCGGATCGCCTCGGTCTTGCCCGAGCCCGGCTCGCCAACCACGACGTACCACGGCAGCGCGTACAGGTCCTTACCGGCTGATTTGAATCGCTCGATGCCTGCACTGAACGCCCGATTGAGGTCGTCAAGGCGAGCGCGCCGCGATGGATCGCTGATGCCCTGCGGTGTCGTCCCGCTATTTGCAGAGAGGCCCGCAAGGAACGGGTTGGACTTCTTCTTGTCGATCTGTGCGAGGATGAGCCTGAAGGCGATCAGCAGCAACAGGATCAGCACTATTCCCGCAAGACAGATCAGCAGCACCCCCACCCCGCCCAGCAGGAACGCCCCCGTGAGCACGAGTGCAAGCACGACGCCAGCAATCGCCAGCTTGACCGTGGCCGGGAGTTCAGCAATGCCACCAAGGCTCATGGCTGGCCCTCCGCAGGAACCTCTGCCCCAGAGACGTTCCGAAAGGTCTCAACCAGCGAACTGGCGGAGGAGTGGTAGAGATACGCGTTGGCCGCGAAGAGGACGACAACGAGGCCGACCAGCACGATGCCGATCATGGCCAGTAGCCTTCCGGGTGGTTGGATCAGATCACTGCCATCGGTGTGCTGATAGGCCGGCGGGCAGATCTGCTCTTCGGATGAGAGTGAGACCTGCTCGGGTAGCCGAACGCGAATCTCCGCCATCTTGGCACGGACCTTCTCGGGCTGGCCCAGATGGAGCCCCATGAAGCCCAAGCCCATGCAGACGTAGTAGACCTCAAGCTCTTGGGCAACCTCCGCCCCAGTCTCGGCGAGTGCTTCTTCGACCAGATCAAAGAACTCCTCGTCACCGGCCATCTTGCCGCGGTCGTGGGCGAGCTCTCGCCAGTCGTGGGCCCACGGCAATTCGCTCTCCTTAATGATGTAGTCAACGAAGTAGATGAGCGCAAGCTCTACCCGGTCAAACCGCCTCGCAAGGCCCGCTTCGGACGCACACCGTGCACGAGCCTCGGCCAGCCTACCCAGAACCTCGGCCCGGACCGAGTCCGCGTCGAACTGCGCTCCCTTGCGCACAGACCGATTGAGTCCGCACATATACAGCAATACGGGTTCGCACGCGGAAAGTAGCTTCACCGAGAACAACCTCCAATCCGCCGAGACGCTCCAAGCCTCGCCGTTTGGGTTAAGACGGGACGGTCATGAACAGCGTGATCTTCTCTATCTCGAGTTCGGCCATCCGAGGCGAGGTGATAGCCATGGCCGAATCCTGCGTTATGCGCTCCCACATGGATTCACTCTCGGACCGCTGCAATCTGAAGTAGCGGTGATCGGATCGCGCGGGCAACTGCGTGGGCGGGTGCCTCTCCTCTGCCAACCGAACGCCACGAATGCGCTGCTTGATCGAATCTCGGGACATCAACTTGAACGTTGCCGCGTCCTGTACCAACTCGGCGACGAGCCCCGGATCGACCGAGGTCTGGACGCACAAGAAGTACTCGTTCGGGCGTTCAAGATGCTCTGATGAGAGCGACGCCACGAACGCACCGTTCTCGTTCGTGAAGTTCGCAGAGAGATAGGTCCGGGCTGACCCGGGAGCGAGAAGCGACCTCGCATACGCATCGAGTTCGGTAAAGACCTCCCCGATAGCGCCATGGTCATACGCGGGGAGCTCCCTCCGATCACTCTCTGGCAAGAGCATCGAGAGATCTGCGATGAATGCGACCAGCTCGATGTACGCCTGACGCGGCGCGACACCACCGGGCGACGCCACGATTCCGGTCAGCCGGGCACAGCCGCGACCGATGGCTTGCAGCTTCAGAAACTGTCCGATCTCAGCGCCACGGAGCGTCTCCACGGACATGCCAGACCGCGTCAACTGTGAGGACAGCTCGCGGGCCGCGGCCTGAGCCTGATACGTGAGCTCCCGGAGCATGCGAACGAGCCACGGCGACCCACCGACGGAAAACAGTGGAGGCGTAAAGCTGGGCACGGGCTTGACGATGTCGTCGTCGACGCTGCGCTGGAGCCGAACTATCGGGATCGTCTCAAGGTTTGCATCTGAATCGGGTGAGAGCGTCAATCGCGCGTTGAGCGAGCGGAGCAGCAGCGGACGCGCATCGTCGCCCGTGTTCTCGTCGGAACGCTCGGTTTCGTGCACAAGGAACCGTCGATCGGATGCCCCATCGTTGGACTCAGCGGTGTTGGCCCCGTGCGCCCTGTACAGCGGCACGCCGAGGTAGACCGTGACGCCCTCCGGCGATCGATCGAACGCGTCGCCGAGTTGCAGCGGTTCGAGGTCGGCGTTGCCCGGCACGTCGATGTGGGCTCCGCTCGGCATCACGGCACGAAGCCGATCAAAACGCACGACCATGCTGCGAAGTCCATCCGACGAAAGCTCCGACTCGACAACGCCGCTGGCATCAGTTCGTGCCATCGATCGCTCTTCAGCGGCCACATCATGAATCTGGCGCTGCAGGGCCTGCAGGTGATGGGGCAGCAAGAACAACCCTTCGTGCCAATGTACCTGCTCAGCCATCTGCACCCACCTGTTCTTGACGCGCAGGCTCGTCGATGAGCTGTCGGACGTACTCCGCGAGGTCGGCCAGAACGCGTGCCTCAACGGAAGCCTGATCGAGCGAGCCAATGTTGTCGCGATATGTGCGCCAACTCGCCGATGGAACACCCTCGTGCCATTTCTTGCCAATGGCTGCGTGTGACTCGACCTCATCGGGGTCGAATCGACCGACCTGCTGGTATGCCGCGAAGCCAGCCTGGCTCAGCGATGAGATGAGCGCCGTCGCCAGGCGCTGCGTTCGCACGACCCGAGTGCGAAACTCGGTCTCATCGATCCTGCCATGCAGGTAGCTCTGGACAACATCGCGAAGCGAGACGTCTTCGGCGGGCGCGGCTGAGCCTGGTGCGATCTGCTGCCACGCGGCCGACGACACCCTCTGGAGCGCATCTCCGAGGTCCTCGAGGCAGGCAAAGGCGACTTGTTGTTCGGACGGCTCCGGTGGAGGCGTCGAGCGTTGCTCGTTTGGCACGTCTGAAAGCCCCCACTCGCGCTCGCGGGCGGTGCTCGGCCACGACGCGGCACCTGAGATACCCCGAACGCAGCCAGTCTATGCCGTCTGTGGGACGCTCATCTTGCGGCTGAAGGCGAGGGGAGCAGATAGGCCCCACCATCCACAAGTCCCCGAATCGCGACCAATGGCGAAGGTCGCGAGACAACCCCGGGGGCATCGAACGCCAGCCGGAATCCGACATCACTGAATCCAGTCCGAAGACGAACCGGTGACAGCGGAGCGGGTGCAAACGAAGGGTCGGCGGCCGTGGAGGTCAGAGAGGAAGACCCGACAACACCGTATTGGTCACCGTCGATCTCGACAAACTCGGCCACGTTGCCGATCAAATGATGGAAGGGGCTACCAGATCCCTCGGAGGACTGCAAGAACCACACCGTGCCGTCCTCGGGCACTTCGGCTGCCTCCGACGGCGCTTGGCCAAATGCACCTTCATCGGGCCTGGAGATGCGAACCCCTTGTGACACCAAGCCGTTGACGTAGCGGTCCTGCGCGTCGAAGGCTCCATCGCGCAGATTCCATGCGGCAGGTGCCCCCGCTGCCGACAATACATAGGCAGAGCGGTAGTCTGTCGGTCGAGGCAGTCGGCAACCAACCAACGAAGCGACACGAGCGGCCGCGAGTACCGAGACATCCTGGATCGGGTGCGTGGTGCTCGGCGCCGGGTTTGCGCCACGGTCGAGCGTGCCGGCGATCACTGACCGCCCTGCCATGGTTGGGTCCACTGGGGTCCAACTGCCGCTGCTGAGCAGCCTGCCTTGGCGCCAGGTCCAGCCGCGTACACCCGACGTCCATCGTTCTCCCCGCCTCGCGCTGCCCAATTCGAGCCACTCGGCCTCCAAGTCGTTCCATGCCCGGCCTCGGCTCGCGATCGCTGAGAATGAGTCGATGGTCACCTCATTCGAGAGCAGGTAGAGCGGCTCGCTCTCGGGGCGTGACACAAAGACGAACTCCAGTTCCTGCCGCCTGCCATCGATGCTTCTCGAAAACACGATGGTTGCGTTATCGTCGGATGCCTCACCGCGCCACCCCACGGTCGCCGGCCCCATGGCTGTTGGGTCCGCAGATTGCCTCTGGTCGTCCAGGGCGGACTGCAAACGCAGCAGCGTTTGCCGTGCAATTCCGGGTCCTCGAACAACTTCGAGACCGCCGACCGCAGTGACAAAATCCTGCCCCGCCTGCCTCGCACTCACATCGTCGATGGCAGATGACGCGGCATTAGAGAGCGCACGTACGGCGAGGTTGTAACGGACATCAGGCGGTAGCGAACCACCCACCGCGGCCGTCTGAACCACATCGGCAGCCATATCCAGCGCCGTTTCCAGATCGCTGCGGTTGTCCAGCGATTGCATCGCGAGAATCCAACGGCGGACGCTCACATCCCGAAGCCTGGCCAAGGCTTCATCGGCCTCGGCCGGCAGCTGCGCTTCAAGGCTTGTAGCAAGCGCGCGATCCCGTTGGAGTTCAACGATATCAGTCGGCCAAGCCGGGGCGACATCGGATAGTCGAAGCCAAACGTCCATCTTGAGCTCAACTGGGTCGGCGGGATCAAGCCGCTCGAGAGCCTGCCGAGGCTCTAAGGCACGGAGCTCACGCAGTCGTTCGATCGAAGATGCCAGCCCCGGCATAGCCAGTAAGACTCGTCCCTCAAGAAACTCTGGCGTGTCGGTCCACTTGTCCCACACCGCCAACGCCGACGAGGGGCCAAGGACGGGCCGATCAGCTGGCAGCCCTTGCCGCAGCGAAACACGCGCCAGGGCAAGCTCGTCAAACATCGTCGCAACCGACTCCCAGAGCGACGTGATGCCGTCCAACGTACGAGCGATGCTGGCTTCAGACGCCTCGAGCTCGGGTGAGCCATCGGAACTCCAAGTGACACTCTCCAGCAGCCGGGCGGCACCCAGAGCAGCCGAGCCCTTCAGTGCTTCATTCACGACCGCGCGATCAACGTCCTCCGGCAAGGAGGTCAGCCATAATGGCGATCCGATCGACCGCACCCCATCATCAACGATCGCGAGCACGCGCCGCACGTCGCGAACTCCCGCGGCCATTTCCCGGATATCGGGATCTGCACCATACGAGGAGATGAGCGTGTCTCGCTGCGTCCGCCAGGCCACATTGATCTCGGAGCGACGAGAAACCGACGCTTCTTCACGCAGCGCCGCGACGTACTCAGACATCGGCGTTGATGCCACGAACTCAATGGCTGCGATCTCGGGCTCCAGCAAATCAAGTTCGCCGTTGATGGCAAAGGCGTCAGCTTCGACCGCTTGCTGAGTGCGCCGATTCCAGTCACGGCCGTTTAACTCACGCACACGGGCTGCGAGCCCGTCGACTCGTTGACGCAGCGATTCAATCTGATCATCAGAGGTCAGTGCTTCGGCAGCTTCTTGGACTCGAGCGGCGAGCCCCCCCAGGCGTCCAGCGATCTCGCGTGCGGGGTGCGGCGCTCGTTCAGGATCAAGCCGCTCGTATACGGGATCCTGTACCTGTTCGAGGAAAGCCTCAAACGCAGCCAGGTCGGGCGTTTCTCCCCCTGCTAACTCTGGTTGCTCGCTGCGAACCAGATCCGCGTCGAGGGCGACCCATCGCGTCCGCAACATCTCCATCAGCCGATCGTGGAGGTTGCCCCACTCTGCCAGCACAGCTTCTACGGCGACCATCGGTTCGGAGCCCACATCGGCAGACCGAATCGCCGCGTCTAAGGCTCTGTTATAGGAAACCAGCAGAGGAACTCCGGTCGCCTGAATCACTGAGTCGTCGCTGGTGAGCGTTTGCCAGCCCGACTCCACCCGCACGATGCTCTCCCCGTCTCGAATGATCGCATCGATGGCGGCGGCGAGTCCGCCCGGCGCATCCAGGGAGATTCGCTCTTGCGCTTCACGCGCGACACGGGCCATCTCGAGCCACTCGCGTTCTTCAAACGTCGCCGCGAGATCATCTAGACGCGACCTCAGCGGCCACCGATCCACGTCAATAGCTCGGCGGATCACCGCGCTGGCTTCGGCCGCTCGCGTGATCGCGTCGGTATCGGGTGGTTCATCAACGAGGACCCGCCAGTCCCGAGCGAGTGCGCCGTACGTCGGCATACCTTCAACACCCGCGATCTCACGCGGGTCGATCGAGAGCCGGCCATCACGAATCTCGCGTACGACCGGCACTATCGTCGACCACAAGTGATCATCGCGTTCCAGTGTCTCCAGCGATACTTCCTCAATGAACCGAAGCAGCCAACGCTCGCATGCAGCGCAGAGTTCCTGCCAGCGTTGCTCGCTTTCCGCCGTCCACGCGGTCGGTTCCTCTGCCGCCTCGGGCTCACCCTGCGCCACCCAGACCCCTCCGGCGACGGCGATCGCGAGCACGGGGCCCGCAACATAGATCGCGCGCCGCCGGCCTGTGTTGGCTCCGCGCGTCGAGGATCGCAGGTCGGTGGCAGCTTCCGCGGCCGAACATTCGCCCTGTAGTAGCGCTTGTGTGACTCGCCTCCAAGCGGGTGCCGCATCTTCCAGGTGACCCCACTTCTCGAGACCGACAACAGACCCCCCACTTGGGTCCACCCCGGTTGCCCAGACCTGTGTAAATCGTCCGAGGGCCGCAAGATCGTGATCAGGGTCGGCCTGCGCGTGCCCAGCTGGGTCGGTCAGTAGGACGGAGCAGCCGGCCAGCGACAAACGCGAAATGAGGATGTTGCCAGGCTTTACGTTGCCGTGGGTTTGGTTCTCGCCGTGCAACGCAGCCATTCCATCAAGAATGGCTACGGCGGTGGCCCTTAAGAACGCTGCGGGGGGCCGAGTGCAGAGTCGCAGGAGCGTGGTGCCAGACGCGGGTTGATGCAGCGTCACACTCTCGTGTTCACCGCGGTCGACGATTGACGCGATCACGCGATGCGATTCCGCGAGACGGGACTGCCGTTCGACCATCGCCCGGAATCGCTCGGTCTCGAGGCGCCATCGCTCGAGACCAAGCAGGTCTTGGTCTGCGACAAGCCGCCGGCACACCACAACACCCGCCGCCCGTCGCTCAACCCGGCAGGCCGTCACCGCCCCGCGGCTTAACTCGCGAACAATCTGATTCGGACCTGCCGTAGCCTGCACCGCGATGGCTCCGGATCAGTTCTCCGCGGGACGAACCCGGGTCAGGGGCACCAGACCGCTCCGCTGCACCTCGATCAAGATCTCACGGCTAGACCAGCGGTTCTTCGCCAACGGCAGGATCAGCCTCCGCGCGTCCTGGTCGCCCGCGCGATCGTCCCGCACGCCCGGCAGGTTGATCAGGACAAACACGTGCGTCGCCGAACGCTGCTTCCACGTTTCCCAGATAGGGTCCTTGGCGTCAAGGGTCTTCGGATCCGGGCTCTCGCTCGAGAATTGGACCGTGTGCCGTGGGGCCTCAGCTCGGAGTGTGTCCTGGCCGCGGAAGTACTCCGTCATCGAATGGTTCGACCAACGCTCCATGTCGAAGTCGCTCACACCGACGAGATCGGCCTCAAGCGATGGGATCGACGTGCCGTCCGCGCCGCCCACGCTCGACCCCAACTGGAGCGTGATGTCGTAGCGACCTGCGGCATTTCCGTTGCTACAGCCCACGCCGAGAACCACGACCACCGCGAAGACTACGACACCGAGCACACGCGTCATCCAAGCGACCTCCCGAGCAAACTACACGAACCTCCCAGCAGTCCGGAGAATAGGCACTCGATCGCGCTCCACGACCTACGCCTCTCCATGCTCGTAGAGCGGCAAGACCAATCGGACGTGCCATGCTCGAAGGCGTGGATGATCGCTGACAGACTGTGAAATGGAGCAATCAGGGTGGCCGGATTCGAACCGACGACATCCTGCTCCCAAAGCAGGTGCTCTACCAAGCTGAGCTACACCCTGGAACGCCGGAACTGTAGCGCGGCTGGCGGACTTCCGTCCCGCCGTCAGCCAAAGACAGCCGGGCTGACTCCCCAATCCACCCGGCCGCTACACCCCACTCCTTGGTCGATCCCCCACCCTTGGCGAGTGCTACAGGGGCACCTCATCGAACAACAGGACTCGCGCCCGATCCCCCGCTCGACGAACGTTCGAGCGGTCAACAACGATCAGGTAACGCCGAGCAACAGATGGCGTCATCGGGTCTTGCGGCCGCAGCCCCTCGACATCATCCCGTGCGTAGCCATGCAGCACGAACCATATGGCGTATACATCGCTGCGGGTTGTCACCGAATTCGCGACGCCGTTGTACAACGCGAACTGCTCGTCGTAGTCGTCGGCAACGCCATCATCGTTGAAGGTCGGTGAACCTGAACCTGGTACCTCGCTAACGGACCCCGAGCCCTGGAGATAGCGGGTGGGGTCGACGCCATCGACATCGAGCGACGTCGCATCGACCGCGAGTCGACTCATGAGCACGGGTTGGGCAACGCCACCCACAAGCCCGACGGACGGGTCGGTCACGGCGAGAAGCTCGCCCGTCGAAAGAACACCAGGGTGTTCGCGGATCGCGTCAAGGGTCGTTGCTTCAAAGCGGCCCGTGGTGTCGCGGGGATCCATATCACCCCAAGCCGTAGTCGAGTCGAAGAACGGCACCGCCGCAAACTCGGGAACAGGAAACCGCGGCCGCGCCTCAGACTTGTCGCGATACGAGCGCACGCCCGCGCCAACGTCCGACTCGTGGTCGTGGTACGGGATCGCGCCAACGGTCATCCAGGCGGCGTTCGGATCGCTGATGGAATCCGTCGTGGGCGTAAGCCCCGGCAGCACGCTGACGACCGGCTCGGTCGCGGTGTTGATGTTGACCAAGCCAGAGATGGGCGTCAACTCGTCGACGGGCACGCCCTTGGTCGTGACGCTCGAGAGCAGGGCCATGGCGTGCGGAACGCCGAGCCCGCGACGCTCGTCCTGGGTGCTGTCGAACATATCGTCGCCGTCAACATCGACGAATGGTGCAAACAGGGGAGCCGAGGTTGGATCGTTGCGTGACACCCGGAGATGGCCACGATCCAGCAAGGCGGCCGTGTCGATCGGAAGGCTGGGGAACGAATCGAGCAAGCCGAGTTCAGGCGCGTTTCGGTAGCCCAGCGCGAGCGTGAGCAGCTCGCCGGTGGTCAGCCAGCTAAGTTCTTCTGGATCGATGACTGGACCAGAACCAGTACCATCGTCGAAGTAGATCGGCATCTGCACGGGGCCAACGGCGGGCACACCAAGAAAGTCACCCGGCCGCAGGACCTCATCGTTGCTCGTGAGCCGGCCCTGGTTGTCGTTGCGGAACGGATTGACGTACAGGTCAGAGAACGTGCTGCCCGCCAGATGATCGGGCCCGTCGATCGGCTCACGCAGGCTGTGCTGGGTGTCGACGGCCGGCAGCCCGATGTCGGTCTGGTATTGTGCGCGAACGCCGGTCGTGCCCCTGGTCGGAACGCCGGTGCGGTCGAACACCGAAACGAGGAACTCCTCAGCAAACTCGAGCTTGCCGCCGCCCAAGAACTGGCCTCGATCGAGCCCGAAGCCACTGTCAAGGTTGGTCCGGTCGTCGTCGGCCCTGTTCAGCGAGCCGAGCGGGTCATCGAACGGCGCCTCGAGCACGTACGCCGGCAGCGCGCCCAAGGGCGCCTGGGCCACCGTATTGGGTCGAGCAAACGTTCCCCACGTCACGATGGAGAAGCCGGTGTTGTCCAGGGCCGCTTCCACAGAGCCGTCATCTGGGCCGGCGGCGGTCACACCGATGTCGATCTCGTTCGCTGGCGGGCGACGATCCAGCGTCGGTCGTACGGTCGGATCTCCCGGATCAAACATGCGATCGAGCATCACGTCCACAACCTCAGAAGAACCACCATTCGCGCGGTTCAACCGGGTCCAGAGCGTCACCGAGCGATTGATGCCCAGATCGCCAGGAGTGCCCTCGAGGACATCGTCAACAGCGGCTGGGATGGGACCGAACGAAACCGGCTGGACCGCCGAAGTCGACAGCGACCCAGACGGATCACGGGTGGCGACCTCGAACTGCGTTGCAATCCAGTCCTCGATCACCGATTCCACGGCTGCGGGAGTGGACCCGATCTCCGCGAAATCAGGCGTCGCGTCGTCCGCTCGTTGAGCGAAATTAGCGGTCAGCGCATACAGCGTGATCGTGCTGCGACCAGGGATCTCCGTGCCAGCAGGAATCGCCAGGCCATCGAGAGATGGCGCGCCGTCGAAGCCGCCGAGGTTCCCGAAGCGCACGAAGTACTGTCCCTCGCGGACCTCGATGAGCGACGGATAGGGGTTCGAAAGCTGGACCGCGAAGACCTGGCCAACGAAGTCCACGTTGCCGGAATTGGTCGCGAAATCGATCGTGATTGGGTTGGGATCCACGCCCGTGCCGAGGCCCGGCGTGCCGGGATCCGGGTCTGGCGGCGGAGATTCGTCGGCACCAGCCGTGGAATCCGTGAACACATTGTAGAGCGACACCTGCGTGATAAACGGGTGGGCCTCGAGGCCGTAGACGTTCATCGCGATCGCGGTACCGCCCACGTCACCAAAATCCGGAAGCCGCGCTTCACCGAGGTCAAGGCGCCCGCTCGCGTTCGCGAGTCCCGTGCCCGTCGACAGGCCCGCAAGCTCGTTCCACCACGGGAACGTATCGGGGTTGTCCGAAACCCTTGAGACCTCATCCCGCGCAACGAGCACCGTGAACGCGCTGGGGATGTCGTCGCCGTCGTACGCGTCGATCATGTTGGCCGTCAGGTGTGCCGCGGATCGAAGCGCAAAGAGCCGATCGAATGGCAGAGCCGGTGAACCTGCCGGCTGCCAGCCATAAAAGGTCGACTCCCAGTTCGGCACGTTCCATGCGTCCGGCTCGTCGGCCGCCGGCATAAGCGCCCGCGCATACGTGCGGAACAACGCGTGGGCATCGCGCAGACGCCGCGAGTCGTCTTCTTGCTGCTGGGTCGTGCCAGAGCCGATCGGCAACGGCTCGGGTGCCGCCTGGGACAGCAACTGGTACCCGTCCTGAACGATCGAGGCGTCGGCATCGAACGGATCGTCGGCGACCGCGTTCTCCAGCGGTTGCGCAAGGAACCGGTACATATCCAACCCCGTCGGCGCCGGACCTCCAAAGTCGACCTTCGTTGGCGTGCGCAGGATGCCGCCGCTGAGTGTCGTCAGGTTCTTGCGAGCGCTCAGGTGACGCAGCGCAAGCGGGCCGAGATCGGTCGGCGATTGGGGCGCCGCACGCTCCCACTGCAGCGTGCGGTTCTCGCGGAGCGGGCTGAAGGTCTCTTCGACGCCATAGCGCCCACCCACCGCGCGCTCGAGGCTGCTCAGGCTGCTGGGATCGTTCAGGCCCTCGTAGGCGAGCAGATCGCGCAGGTCCTCGAGGCCAAAGCCGAACTGCCGAGTCACACCGGACCCAGAAGACGCTCGGGCCAGCGGGCCGGAGAATCGCTGCGACTCGAACTCCTCGCGGCGATCCCCCGCGGTCTGCAGCGCGAGCAGATCGGGAAAACTGGAAAGATCGCCGGGCGGCGGGACCTGCCCGGAGGCAACGAGCCGCAGGGCGTCGTAGCCGAACTCGCCGACCAGCAATCCATCAGCGAGGTAGTCGTCGTAATCCGAATAGTCCTGTGCGCCAAGGGGGGGCGAAGGGATAGCTCCGTAGAGCTCGCCGTGCATCGCCCATTGCGGCTCCATCGTCAGCAGCCGGAGCAAGCTGGTCTCGGCCGGTGAAGAACCGAACCGAGCGCCGTTGTCGGGCCTTCCTACGTAGACTGAGCCGTCGAACTGCTGTATGGTCCGGGCCGTGTTCACATTCACGCGACCGCTGAGATCGACGATGCGAGCCGCGACGAACCACCGCAGTTGGCCCTCCTGGGTCACGACGCTGCGCGGCCCGCTGTCCGCCGTGATGTCGACCAACTCCTGCCAACGCGAATCGAAGAAACCATCCCCATCCGCATCGGCGAAGTGGTATAGGAAGTTGTCCGACTCGTCGGGGTCGAAACCGCCGGACCCCACCGGCCGAAAGAGCTCGATCTGCTGGCTGTCGAAGTGTGCCGGGATGCCAGGGTCGGCGATGCCACCGTACACGAGGTCGGTCGTTGGGCTCCCGCCGCGCTCGAGCAGGATCATCGCGTTGGGATCGTTCATCTCCCCCTCTTCGAGCCCGGGCGACGCGTCGAAGTTGCCGCGGATCTGGAAGAGGTTGACATACAGGCCGTTGGGACTGATGTTCGAGATCTTGGCCCAATCGACCCGGTCCTCGTACGCCGGCCCGCTCGAGAACGAACCGCCGGCTTCACGGATGAACGTCGGCTCGCTCGCGGCCAGGAATGGATCACTCGGTCCGAACGGACGAAGGCCGCTGAGGATATCGCGCGCGAGATCCGTCGCGTCATCCTCATCGGGACGCAGCGGTGGCAGCGAGCCCGTGGGATTAAACGCAAGACCGAAGTAGCTGCTCTGCACCTCGGGAGTGGTGGTCGGGAAGGCGCTAAGGCCGTCGTAGGTGCGGTTCGGATCCGTCCGCGGCACATCGACCGCCTCGGTCATGAACACGGGGTCGCCGTTGGCATCAAACCCCTGGAAGTAGACAGACACCGCATCGTCGCCGACGATGCCGACGAGGTAATCCGCCACGTGCTCGGCCTGCCGATCAACCTCGGCACCAAACGTCGTCGCCTGCGCGGCTCGGCGATCACCGCCGCCGATGCTCACGTACGCCACCGTCAGGA
The DNA here is from genome assembly GCA_937899905.1 of uncultured Phycisphaeraceae bacterium. GTDB lineage: Bacteria > Planctomycetota > Phycisphaerae > Phycisphaerales > UBA1924 > JAHCJI01. The sequence goes on along the minus strand of CALCCF010000065.1, from coordinate 39,756 downwards.
TGGCCAGAAGCGCGAGGGTGGCGACCACCAGGATCAGCGTCGAGCCTCGGCGTTCCGCGAGGCGTCCGCAGGCCCCTCTCAGGGCGCGAGTCTTGTCCAGTGTGAGTTTCATGCTTCGCATGTCCGTTTCCCTCCCCATGTACGTGCAATGCGGTTGGGTCCGCGGTCTATCCAGCAATCGCACCGGCTACCTCACGGGGTTGCCCGGTGTGGGGAAGACATACTGGAACGTTCGTTCGATCGTCTCGTCGCCCGGATCAACGAGCGACACCGTCACCCGAACCAACTCGGGCCACGGCCAGGCGAGCGTGTCATCAAGGGCAGCGTCGGCAGTTGAAGCACTCGCCGAGGCTGAATCACCATCGGGGTCATCCGGGTTGAAGAACGGGATCGTGTACCCGAAGTATGACACCGTCGCCGCGTCCGCTGGCGCCCCCGAAACTTCCACGCCATGGATCAGCTGCGGATACACCGGGTAGCTCCCATAAAAGTCACCCGCGTCGGCAAAATCACCATCCGTGATTGCTCCGGGCAACTCGTCCAGCGTGGGTTCGTCGGTATTAAACCGGAGGCGATCATCGCCAACACCCGGACTTCCAGCCACAGCGGGATTCCGAAGCTCGTACGGCACGAAGAACGCGCCCGCACGCGGCGCCGGATCGGTTGGACCAGAACGAAGGGGAGACTGGTACTGCGGATACGGTAAGACAAACTGATCATCCGTACCGTCCTTGTCGACGTCGATTCCGCGCTCACGGCCGTGCCAGATCAAACGCCCCTCATCGTCGAGCTTGCCGAAGCTCCACTCGACGATGAACTCCGAAACGCGCGGAATGAACCCCGACGCCGACAACGCATACTGGTCGGCCAGCCGGATCGCGCTCTCGTCCCCGGCGAGCGTCAGCGGACCGAAGATATCCGGGGGCTCGAACTCGTAGCGGATGCGTGACCTATCCGGTGGCTCGATGATGGCAGCGTTGTAAGTCGAAAACTCCTCGCCAGCGGGCACGGCGGTTCCAGGGTTAAACGTGATGTCGAACTCGTGGCTGGGGGCGGGCAAGCCGTTGAGCATCCACGCCTGCTGCACACCAACGGGCCCGACCGGCACACCATTGCCCGCGAGGCCCAACCCCTGATAAAAGACGCAATCACCCTGCACTTCGACAGGCGAGGCGTAGACGAACTCGGCGGGCGAGCCAAAGCCAACCTGAACGATCCCCGGTGACGCTTCCACGACGGCCCGAATCTCTTCCAGGCTCGTGGTCGCAACGTCGACGAGGCCCGACTCGAACACACCGCTCACGTTGGGATCGCCCGAACCCAGGATCACCGTCCTCACGATCTCAACGTCAGGGAAGCGGTCCGTGCACGAGGACGTATCCATCCGGTTGACCGAGCGGAAGATGCTCTCGGCCGCGGGCTGCAACGCGATCTGAAGGCGGTTGTCGGCCCACTGCGCCTGCGTTAGTCCCGCGATGCCCGGATCATCACCAAGGCTGCCACCGGGAATCACCAGAGTGGTCTCGTGCCGAAGAAGCGTCCAATCGCTCGCGAACTCGTTCCAAGAGCCCGAGAAGCCCAGCCGTTCTTCCTCACCCGTCGTCCGATTTTCATCGACGATGTCCGGCTCGAGGAACTGGCTATTGGGATCAAGGTCCTCGGTGAGCCGCTGGCCCATGCCGTAGTACACGCGAGCGCTCGAACCCTCGGCCACATAGCCGGGGGCGAACGGCTCTCGCGCGCTGCGAGAGGGCGTGCTGGTGAAGAACATGATCTCGTCGATGCGTCGCTCACGCGCGTTAATCTGGCCCGGGAAAAGCGGAACCGGATTGCCCTCGTTCGCATCCTCATGCCGGATAATGAGGTATCCATCGCGCGTCATGTTCGCGAAGTCCTCGCGCATCTGCCGCTCGAGCACGGCCGCGTACTGCGTGATAGCGCTGACGCTCCGGCCTTGGGAGACCGTATCGCCAACCGACGCGAAGATGCTCGCGATTCCAACGGCCACGAAGGCCACGGCGCCGATCGCGACCAGCATCTCGACGAGCGTAAAGCCGCTCGCTCGACCGCTGGCGAGCCTGAGGGAACGCGCACGTGTACGACCAAGGAGACGACGACTCATAGCGGCAGCCTCCCCGCCCCCGAACCAGATGGCGATCGCACGGCCTCTGGTTCAACGCCAATCCGGAAAACGAATGTCGAAGCCGGCGGTTGCGGCACGAACACGACCTGGTTGATCTGCGTCCAGCCGCGCTCATCATCGAACCCAGTCGGCTGCCCGTCCGTCTGAGAGATCCAGCGCTCAATCGACGGGCGGATTCGGACCTCCGCGCCGGAGTCGTCGAGTTCGAGAACCTCTTCAACCGTGTAGATGTTGCCGAGGTTGTCCACGAGTTGCTGGCCGATCTGGGTCGCCAGAAGCAGCTGCTCCGGCAGTCCGACATCGGAACCAGGTATATCGCTGGCCGCCGTGCCATCCTGACTCAGCGTGAGCACGCTCGTCCGCTCGCCGTCGTAGCTTGCCCTCAGCGTGAGCGGCGCCGCATAGATCTGACGGTCCCCGGTCCTCGCGCCCGCCCCCGTTGGCAGATCATCCTCACCGAGCCCAACCGGCAACACGGGGTTGCTCGGCTGTAGCATGATCGAGTACGCGGTATCACCCGCCGGAACACGGATGCCCGTGTCCACACGCCGAACGAAGACGGCAATCTCGACGCCGGCCCGCAACTGATCGAGCAGATTCGCCGGCAACGTGTACGGGATGTCTGCAAGCAGGGCGTATCCATCCGAATCAATGGGCGGGAGTCGGCGGACCACAAAGTCCCACACGAACTGCGGCGCGTCCAAGTTCGATGCCGGCGACGGATAGAGACGATCCGCCAACGGAATGCGCACCGGATCAATCCCACTCGCGTCCTGATCGAGCAGCACGTCCCCGACGCCCTCCAACTCGTCCTTATCGATGCTGCGAAGGTCCCAGCCGTACGTCTCGGACCATTCGTCGCTGAGCAGCCACGTCCCGAGGCCATAGGTCGGGATCGCGGTGCCAAACGTCGGACCGCCGCCCGCTGGCTGAACAAACAAGCGCTGCAGATCCGCACGCGTACGCAGGTACGCCTCGGCGTCGTTGGCCACGATGATGCCCAGCGTTCGGTCCGAAGCAACCCGCTGCTCACGGATGATGCCAGGGATGAGCGCCCCGAGCCCGAGCAGGCCCAGCGCCAGAACGAAGATCGACATCAAGACCTCGATCAGCGTAAAGGCCGCGACCGCCCGCGCGTAACGCCGCTGCCGGAGTGTGAGCGTTCGTGCCATGCTCAGTCCTCCTCCGTGAGCTTGCGAGCCTCGATGGGCTGGCCAAGGTAACGCGAGACCAAGAAGATTCGCGCATCAGAAGTGTCCGAGGCCGCCACAGCGAGCTGGTCTTCCGATTCCTCGCCACTGGCTCGCAACCAGAACGAGATGCGAAGGTTGATGTCCGACGCTCGGACGCCGCCGCCAAAGAGTTGATCGTCGTACTCAGGTGCCGTCAGCGTGCCAGAGATCGGCTGGTAGAGCGTGTCCGTCAAGCGGTTGAGCCCATCCGCGCCGATCGCCTCAGCAAGCCGCCGCTCGTTGTACACGGCTAGCTGGCCAACCGGGCCCACGAGAACGGTGTCCGTCGACTCATCGCCCAGGAGCCTGCGATCCCGACGCAATTTCGTGCCCGCGGCGCCCAAGCCCACACCGGAGTCCGGGGCGAGGACCCGCCGAACGAATCGCCCCAGATCCTCCTCGCGATCGACCCTGAAGTCGGCCCAGGGCGCTCGAGACTCGCGGAACGACAGCACCGGAGCGGGATCGACAAACAGGCCCTTACGGGTGGCCGAGCTCAGGAACCGGCCCGTGCCACCCTCGAAGCGGACCATAAACGACTGCCGCGAACGGCCGTTGTCGCCCGCCGAATCGTCGTAGTACGCCGTCTCTGGGAACACCCATTGGCCAAGACCGCGATCACGCCCCTGGTAGGTATCTTCATACCAACCGACATTGTCGACCTGGGCCGGCGACGCCGTTCCGAGCGACGCCGTACGCAGGCTCGCGGACCTCGCGTAGCCGCGAACGGACCACTGCCGCGGCAGCGTTGAGACATCAACGTCCCGAACAGGCACGAAGATGTCGCGCTCAACAGAATCCCCGTTGTTGTTCTCGTCCTGGATCGTCCCAGCGACCTCGGCCACCACGATCCGCACACGACCATCCTGCCCGAGCAGGAAGACCGCCGCGGCATCGCGGCCCGATCCCGCACGGACCGCCGCGTCTCGGGCGCTCTGCAGCGACGCTTGCACAGCGTTCAGCGAACCGCTCTGGTTGCTGCTGTACGTCAGCGACCCATACGCGGGGATCGAGATCGCCGCGAGGATCAGGATGATGATGATCACCAAGATCAACTCGATCAGCGTGAACGCCCGCGAGAGGTGGCGCGAACGTATGCGAAAACGCCCGATCATCGCCCCACCTCCACAACATTATCTTCGCGGCCGACGCGCTCGAGCTCATCGATATCGGCAGTGCTACCAAGCTCGGCACGGATTTGCTGTTCCGTCTCAGTCTCACGCTCGCCAAAGACGCGGTTCGGGCCAGCGGCCATGATCGCGTATTCCGCATCCCTCAGCTCTACGTTCTCCGCCGGATCACCGATGAGCGATGGAACATTGCGAAACTCGGTTACGGTTTGGCTTGAGATGGACTCATCGGGGATCCACCGGTAATAGCGATACGCAACGCCGTTGCGATCTCGGAGCTCGAAGCGCCCCTCTTCGACATCAACCTCGACGAAGCCGTCGCTGCCCTGTGTGACCTCGAACTTGGGCTCGAACAGGCGGCCGCCGGTCGTGCGGAACGTGCCATCCCGCCTTAGCTCACGAAACCCCGGGCCGTCCCTGCCGTCGTACGCCTCGCCGAGTGCGCCGACGAGGTAGTACGGCAGGCTGTAAATACTGAACCGTTCAAACTCCTCGCCGCCCGCATTGCCGCGAAGGAAGTCAACATCTTCCGAGATCGTGGCATCGTACGTGTTAATGGTGCCATCACTCTCGTTCACCGGTGGCGTCGCCATAGATCCGGGGCCAACGATCGCACCGGTGGGATACTGCAGGCCATCCTTCACCAAGGGCGGCAGAAAGCCGAAGTCGGTCTTGAACGACTCCACCGCGACCTTCATCGAGATGAGGTTGGCGCGCTCCGCGCCGCTCTGAGCCGTGCTCGACAGGCGATTGAGGCCTACCAGAAGCAACCCGATGAGGATCGCGATCACGAGGATCGAGACGCCGAGTTCGACGATCGTGAAGCCGGCACGCATGCCGCGCTGCCTCGACCTCGATCGATTGTGTGCTGCCATCATCAACATGATCGGCTGCTTCCTTCCCGCGGCCAGCACCGGGCCGATCCACGTGTGTTGAACGGAACCACTGTGTGATCCCAAGAGAGTCTCAACGTCCGCCGGGGCGTGCCGGCGCGAAGGCGCCCTCCCCAAGCCGCCCCGCGCCGGCACATCAGCCCCGAACGGTCACTACAGGCCCCCGCCGTTGAGCGACTCGATCATCGCCACCATCGGCAGGAACATGGCGATCACGATCGTGCCCACCATGCCGCCGATGGCCACCACCATCACCGGCTCGAGCAGCGACAGGGCCGCCTTGACCGCAACATCAACCTCTTCGTCGTAGTTGTCGGCGATCTTCATCAGCATGACATCGAGCTCACCGGTCTCTTCGCCGACATCCACCATGTTGACCACGATGGGCTCGCACGTCTTGCTCTCACGCAACGGCACCGCGAAGCTCTCGCCTTCACGCACCGCGTCGTGCACCCGCAGGAGCGCCTTTTCGAATACCGCATTGCCCGAGGTATCCGCCGTGATGCGGATGGCCTCAAGGATCGGTACGCCCGCCGACACAAGCGTGCCCAGCGTGCGCGTGAACTTCGCGACGGTCGACTTCCGGCTGACGTTACCGATCACCGGCGTCCAGAGTATGAGCCGGTCGGTCAACGCACGCCCGGGCTTAGCCATGCGGATCAGCTTCCAGGCGAACGGAATCGCGATGAGCGTACCCACAAAGATCACCGCGCCAGGAACGACCTGGCCGGGCTGCTGTCCGGCCATCCATCGGCTCGTATCCGTGAGCCAGATGGTCAGCCACGGCAGCTCAACGCCGAAGTCCTCGAAGATCGCCTGGAACTGCGGGATGATGACCACCATGATGAGCACGAGGATCAGCACGGCGACGAACACAACGACCAGCGGATAGACCAAGGCACCCTTGATCTGTCGCTTCAGGCGCTGGGCCTTCTCCATGAACTCGGCCAGACGCTGCAGGATGATGTCGAGCACACCGCCGACCTCGCCGGCCGCGATCATCTTGACATACAGGCGATCGAAGGCCTTGGGGTGCTTCGCCATGGCTTCAGACAGGCTTGCACCACCCTGCACCTCGTCGGTCAGATCGATGAGCACGTTCTTAAGCGCGCCAGGCTTGGCCTGGCCCTCAAGGATCTGGAGGCTCCGCAGCAGAGGGAGGCCGGCGTCCTGCAGGGTCGACAGCTGACGCGTGAATTGCGTCAGCTGCTTCTTCTTGACCTTGCCGAAAAGCACGATCCCGCCACCGCGCTTCTTCTTGACGGCCGGGCCCTCTGCCACGGAAGACTTCTTGACCTTTTGCTCACGTACGGAGGTCGGGTACAGGCTCTGGCTCTTCAGCCGACCGATGGCCTCCTCGTCCGAATTGGCCTCGAGGGTGCCCTTCTGCATCTTGCCCTGAGCGTCGCGGGCCTCGTACGTAAACGTCGCCATGCCTATCGATCTCCTTCGCCAACGCGTGCGGCGTGGCGTATCTGTCGTACCCGAGCCCTATTCCTCGATCAGCGTCTCGCGGACCACCTCGTCGATCGAGGTCTGCCCCTCGTAGATCGCCAGCAGCCCGCTCTCTCGGAGCGAGCGCATGCCCTGGCCGCGGCAGTGCTCTCGAACCAGGCTCAAGCTCTCTTCCTTCATCACCATGTCGCGCACGGTGTCATCCATGTTCATGATCTCGAAGAGCGCCATGCGGCCCTTGTACCCGCCGTACTCGGCGTCGCTACGCGGACGGTAGAACGACTTGCCCGCCACGTCGCTCGGACGGAGGCCGAGCTCCAGCAGCTCTTCTTCGGTTGGCTCGTACGCCTCGCGAGAGGCCGGATTGATCTTGCGCACCAGGCGCTGCGCCACGATGCCCTCGATCGTCGCCGTAAGCAAGAACGGCTCGAGCCCAAGGTCGATGAGACGAACGATCGAGCTCGGAGCGTCGTTGGTGTGCAGCGTGCTGAGCACCAAGTGACCCGTCAGCGAGGCTTGAACAGCGATCTGCGCGGTCTCGAGGTCGCGGATCTCGCCGACCATGATCACGTCCGGATCCTGACGCAGGAAGCTTCGCAGGGCCTTTGCGAAGGTCAGGCCGACGTCCTCATTGACCTGGACCTGGCACAAACCGTCGATGTCGTACTCGACCGGGTCCTCGCTCGTGAGGATCTTCGTCTCGATGCGGTTCAGCTCGGCGAGCGCCGCGTACAGCGTGGTCGTCTTGCCCGAGCCGGTCGGGCCGGTCACAACCACGATCCCGTTGGGCTTCTCAATCAAGCTGCGGAAACGCGAGAGGTCGTCCTCACGAAAACCGATGCGCTCAAGATTCAACTCGACGTTCGAGCGGTCGAGCACACGCATGACGACGCTCTCGCCGTGCATCGTCGGCAGCACGGCGATACGCAGGTCGACCGGCTTTCCACCAACCTGGAGCTCGATGCGGCCGTCTTGCGGCAGGCGACGCTCGGCGATGTCCAGATTGGCCATGACCTTGACGCGGCTGGTGATGGCCGGGCCCAGGTGCTTAGGCGGCGGCACCATCTCGTACAGCACGCCGTCGATGCGATACCGCATCTTGAACTCATCCTCGAACGGCTCGAAGTGGATATCGCTGGCCTTGTCCTTAATGGCCTGCAGCAGCACGAGATTCAGCAGCTTGACAACCTGGTTGTCGCTCGCCGCCTCAGAGATCGCGTCGAGATCGATCGAATCGGCACCGTGCCCGGCCAGCGCCTCGAACTTGGTGTCCTTGGCCAGGTTGCTGACCACGTCGACCACCGACTCCTGCTTGGCGTAGTGCTTCGCCAGCAGTTCATCGATCTGGTCCGGGTTGGCGACAACCGCGTTCACCGTCATGCCCAACAGCAGCCGGAGGTCATCGACCGCTCGGAAGTTGTCCGCACTCTTCATCGCGATCGTCAAGCGGCGTGCAGTGGCATTGAATTCGATCGGGACAACCCCGTACGCACGGGCGCTCTCAGCCGGCACGGCCTCGATCGCTCCCTCGGGGATCTCCTTCCCCGAGAGATCCTCGAATGCCATTCCCGCCTGCCCTGCGAGAGCGGCTTGGATATCGGCCTCGGTGCAATACTCAAGCTCGACGAGAACCTCGCCAATCTTCTTCTTGCGAGTCCGCTGGATCGAGAGGGCCTCGTGTACCTGGTCGCGCGTTACCTGGCCCACGATCGTGAGCACTCGGCCGATCTTGCGACCCTTCAGCTCTTCTGGATTGGTTGTCGCCATGACGGTGTCCTCAAGAGCCGGCACGACCCGCAGAATCCGGGCTTGCAGTCATCTTCGCCCAATTCTGCTGGGTGATGCCAAAGACTCGGAGCTTTTGCAACACAATTTGATTAAAGACACATGGATACTTGCCTTTATCAGGCAAGTATCTCACGATGAACCGAATATCTTTCTGACACATAGATGCGATGGACTACTCATCATCGTTGTCGTCGAGCTCCGGTCGACCAACGGTCTTGCCCGACTGATGGACCCGATCTGTGACGGCACCTGGATCCTTGGCCTTATCAACCATCTCCTCGGCACTGATGATGCCTTTGGTGTATAGGTTCCAGAGGTGGTCATCCAGCAGCTGCATGCCGAACTTGGCACCGGTCTGGATCGACGAGTCGATGCGGAAAGTCTTGCCTTCACGGATGAGGTTGCCAATGGCCGGCGTCACCAGGAGGAACTCGTAGGCGGCGATGCGGCCGGGTCGATCGACCCGCTTTAGGAGGGCCTGGCTGAGCACCGCGATGAGTGCCGTTGACAGCTGGACGCGGATCTGGTTCTGCTGGCTGACCGGGAAGGCATCGACCACACGGTCGATGGTCTTGGCCGCACCGGTGGTATGCAAGGTGCCGAACACCAAGTGGCCCGTCTCGGCTGCTCGGATGGCGGCCTCGATGGTCTCCAGGTCACGCATCTCGCCGACGAGGATCACGTCCGGGTCGGATCGGAGCACCCGGCGGAGGGCCTCGGCGAAGCTGGGCACGTCGTTGCCGACCTCGCGCTGGTTCACCACGCTCTTCTTGTGGTAATGGAAGTACTCGATGGGGTCTTCCATGGTCACGATATGGCGGTCGTAGTAGGTATTGATGTAGTCGAGCACCGTCGCGAGGCTGGTGGTCTTGCCCGAACCGGTCGGCCCAGTTACCAGGAACAGACCACGAGGGCGGCGGCTGAGGTCGCGAACGGCCTCGGGGAGGCCGATCTGCTCGAATGTCAGCAGCTCGTTGGGAATCAGACGCAGCACCATGGCCAAGTCGCCGCGTTGCTTGAAGATCGAGACACGGAAGCGAGCGGCCTCGCCGTAGCCGAACCCGAAGTCCGTGCCGCCCATCTCGTTGATTTCTTGCTGGTTACGCTCGGGCGTGATGGACTTCATGAGCGACACCATGTCGTCCGAGTCCAGGACCTTGGTCTCCAGGTTCTTCAGCCCGCCGTGCAGGCGAACCGTCGGCTTGCGACCCACCGTGAGGTGGAGGTCGCTTGCGCCCGTTCGCACGACCGTGTCGAGCAATCGGTCGATCTGGACGGTCGCGCCGCCACTACGCCCGCCGTCTGCATCTTGTAAGGCCATCGGGACACTCCTCGCAATTCAAAAGGCCGGCACCTTTGCGCGGGCCGGATCAGATTCTGGTTCAGCCTTCGCCCACCTGGGTCACGCGGGCGACCTCCGCGGGTGTGGTATCGCCCTTTAGCACCTTGCGCTTGCCGTCCTCGGTGAGCGTCTTCATGCCGCTCTGGACGGCCTTGACCCGAAGCTCGGCAACGGGTGCCTTTCGGAATGACATCTCCCGCAGGTCGCTGTTCATCAGCATCATCTCGAAGATGGCCTTTCGCCCCTTGTACCCGTTCGGGGCCTCCGGAGAACTGCCAGCCTTGTACACCTTGCCCTCCCACTCGCCGGGCTTGATGCCGCACAGGTGGAGGAACTTCGGATCGGGATTGTCATCGAGCACGCGGCTGGGATGATGCAGCATGCGGATAAGGCGCTGGGCCATGACCGCCTGGATCGAGCTGGCCACGAGGAACGGCTTGATGCCCATGTCGATCAGGCGGGTAATTGCGCTGGGCGCGTCGTTGGTGTGCAGCGTGCTGAACACCAAGTGGCCCGTTAGGGCGGCCTGGATGGCGATCTCGCCCACTTCCTTATCCCGGATCTCACCGACGAGGATGATGTTGGGCGCCTGGCGGAGCATGCTTCGCAGGATGGCTGGGAACGTCAGCCCGATGCCCTCACGGACCTGGCACTGGTTAATGCCCTCGAAGTTGTACTCCACCGGGTCCTCGGCCGTGATGATCTTGCGGTCGGGCCGGTTGAGCACGTCCAGCGCCGAGTACAGCGTCGTGGTCTTGCCCGAACCGGTCGGGCCGGTCACCAAGAAGATGCCGTTGGGCCTGCGGATGATCTTGTTGAAGACCTCGAGGTTGTCGGCCTCGAACCCGAGGTTTACCAATCCGATACGGACCGCGTCGGGCCGCAGGATACGAAGCACGACACTCTCGCCGTGGTAGGTCGGGCACGCCGAGACGCGATAATCGATGTCGGTGCCGTCGACCGGCAGCTTGATGCGGCCGTCCTGCGGGATGCGCTTCTCGGCGATGTTCATCCCCGCGCTGAGCTTCACGCGGCTGAGCAGCGACGCCTGCATGCGCTTGGGCAAATTGTCACGCTCGACACAGACGCCGTCGATGCGGTATCGAAGTCGCACTCGATCGCCCATCGGCTCGATGTGCACATCGCTGGCTCGCATGCGCACCGCCTCGCTGAGGATGCGGTTGACCAGCTTGACGATCGGCGCGTCCTCGGACGCAATATCGATCGACTTGTCCACCGAGCGATCGACGGACCGGTCGATCGAGTCCGTGACCAGGCCCTTCTCTCCGGGCTTGGCCTGTTCCTGCGGGGCAGCCGGTGCCGAAGCACCGTTCTCTCCGCCGTCCAAGAAGTTCCGGATGGCCGTCTTCGAGGCCAGCAACGGATCGATCTCGAGGTTCAGCCGGAACCGCAGCATGTCCTGCAGTTCCAGGTCCATCGGATCCGAGACGATCAGCTTGAGCCGGCCGCCGTCCTTCGAGACCGGCAGCACCATGTGCTTGCGGACGATCTCTTTGGGGATGAGCTCGAGTTGGACGGTGCCACTCGTGTCGGCGTCATTGGGGTTGACGTACGGCACGCCGTACTGCTCGGCCAAGGCCTTGGCGACCTGCTCATCCGAGGCGAAGCCGGCTTCAACCAACGCCTGGCCCAGCCGGCGGCGCGACCCCTTGGCGATACCCAGGGCCTTATCCATGTCATCCTGGCTGACCACGCCCTGGCCGACCAGGATCTCACCGAGCTTCTTGCGATTTCGTGCCATGGATCCGTCGTGCCCCGATCTCGTGCTTGGAGGGAATGGAGACAGAAAACAGCCCGCCGCGAGCCCGGAGGCCCATTGGGAGGAACCTACAGCGTACGCGCCCGCCTTGGGGCGGTGGGACGCTCGTCGAGTGGACTGGGGTCGATTCTCTCGGGCATCCCGCAACCGGCTCCTACCCTGACATGCTCGCCATGCCGACCCACACAGAGCCGGACCCAACGCGAACGCGGCCGTCGGTGCTCATCACCGCCGGCCCCACCCACGAACCCATCGATGCGGTGCGGTACATCGCCAACCGGTCCTCGGGCACGCTCGGGCTCGCGCTCGCCGACGTGGCGACACAGCGCGGCTGCCCATCCAAGCTGCTGCTCGGCCCGTCCGCGATCCGAACACACACCGTAACGGGGCACGCGAACGCGGCCCCTTCGCCCGAAACCGGGCGGGCTCCCGCTTCGCAGGTGGCCATCGAGCGGTTCCAGACGGCCGCCGACCTGGAGTCCTTGCTTCGATCCCACGCCCCGGCCGCCGACTTCCTGATCATGGCCGCCGCAGTCGCCGACTACCGACCCGCCCATCCCCACCCGGGGAAGCTGCCCCGCACCGGGGATCGGCTGACCCTCGCACTCGAGCCGGTTCCCGATCTGCTCGCCGCGACGCTGCCGATGCTGGGGCCCAAGGCCGTGGCCATCGGCTTCGCTTTGGAAGAGGATGCCACGGACCACGAGCGCGCCATGTCCAAGATGGCCCGCAAGGGCTGCCACGCGATCGTCCTGAATCCGCTGGCCACGATGGACTCCGGGGGTATCGACGCGACAATCCTCTTCGCCGACGGCCGACCGCCCATCGCGCCCGGGCCGCTTCCCAAGGCCGAGTTTGCCGAGCGCCTGATCGATGCCGCGATCGATCTGTGGCGCGAGGGACACCCTCAAGGATCCGCACCGTGAGCCCAGCCCGCCGACCTTCCAATACGCCGTCGCGCAAGAAGCCACCGCGCTCGAATCCGGCGGCCCACGTGGAGTTCCGCCCGCGAAACCAGGTGCGTGGCTCGAACCCGCGGCCGAAGGGGCCGCTGCTACGCCCGAAGATCCTGGGCGAGGACGACGGCGTCGTGATCGTCGACAAGCCCGCCGGCATGATCACCGCCGACAAGGACCCGCAGCGCGACTCGGCCCTGCTGCACGTGAAGAAGTGGCTCAAGGCCGAGCGCCCCGGAGCCCGCGCCTGGGTCGTGCACCGGCTGGACAAGGACGCCAGCGGGCTCCTGCTCTTTGCCAGCACGCCAACCGCGTACACCACGCTCAAGGAAGACATCCGTTCCCACCGCGTGCAACGCGAGTACGTCGCGGTGGTGTACGGCATCCCCGACGCGGAGGTCGGGCAAGAGGTCACCCTGACCGACACGCTGCTGGATGGTCCCGAGCGCCGCGTGGTCCGTGTCGCCCGGCCGAACGACGCCCAGGAGATGGCCGAGGGGCGCCCGGCTGTGACGCACGCGCGCGTGCTGGCGCGCGGGAAGGGCCGCGCGCTGGTGGCCTTGCGTTTGGAGACCGGGCGACGCCACCAGCTGCGCGTGCAGCTCGCGCACTCGGGCCACCCGATCCTGGGCGACCGGTTGTACGGCCCCGACGAGCGCGACCACGGCAAGCAGAAGCGCGACCAGCGCCTGTGCCTGCACGCGACGAGGCTCACGCTGCACCACCCCGTGACCGGCCAGAAGATCGAGCTCGAGAGCCCCCCGCCGCCGCGCTTCTACACGCTCGTCGGGCAGAAGTCCCCGCATCTGTCCGCAGATTCCGAGCAGGCCGAGCACACCGGGCAGTCTGGGCACGCCGAGCAGGACGAGTCGCCCGCGACGCCCAAGAAGCCCGAGCCAAGGCCGACCCCGACGCCGTCGGCCGCAACGGCCACCGGCTGGGACCACGTGGCCGCGTGGTACGACAAGCTGGTCGGCGAGGGGCAGAGCGACCACCACTCGGCGGTCATCGTGCCGGGCGCGCTGCGCCTGCTCGACCTGAAGCACGGCGAGCGCCTGCTCGACGTCGCGTGCGGCGAGGGCGTGCTGGCGCGGGCCGCGGCGCAGCTGGGCGCCCGGGTCACGGGCGTGGACGCCTCGGGTCGGCTCATCGACGCGGCGCAGAAGCGAGCGGGCGCGAACGAGCGGTACACCGTGGGCGATGCGCAGCAGCTCGACACGCTCGGGCTCCGAGGTGAGGGCGAGCCCCCCTTCGATGCCGTGAGCTGCGTGATGGCGCTGATGAACATCGATTCGATCGAGGCGGTGTTCCGCGGCGTGCGTGCGCTGCTCGGTGGCGATGGCCGCTTCGTCGCGGTCGTGCTGCATCCGGCCTTCCGCGCGCCCGGGCAGACGAGCTGGCAGTGGGACGAGCCGACCGAGGAAGACCAGCCGCGCCACGGGCGGAGACACGACAACGGACACAAGCAATACCGAAGGGTCGACGGCTACCTGACCCCCTACGCCCACCCCATCGTCATGAACCCGGGCGCGGCTTCCCGCGGCCGCCGGCCGGTGACGACGACGACGCACCACCGCCCGATGCAGTCGTACATCGCCGCCCTGGCCCGCTGCGGCTTCGCGATCGATGCCTTGGAGGAATGGCCCAGCCAGCGCACCAGCGAGCCGGGCCCGCGGGCCGACGAGGAGAACCGGGCCCGCCGCGAGATCCCGCTGTTCCTGGCGCTCCGCGCCCGGGTCCTGGGCGCGGCCGCCACGGATCGGTGAGGGGCTCACGCGGGACGCTGCGGGTCCGCCACCGAGCGTGTGGCGTCCACAACGGCGTGGGTGTCGTTCGCACGAGAGCGTGTCTCGCCAGTAATGGCTCGTGTGCCGTCCGCAACGGCCTGCGCATCGTCCACAACGGAGCGTGTCTCGCCCGCAACGGAGCATTGCGGCCGCGCCACAGAGCGCTGCGCGGCGCGCACCGGCCGTGCCGGGCCGTCAGGGCGGTTTCGTGTATCGGACGGGGGAGGGGGAAGAGACGGAGTCACGAAGAGACGCAGAGACGAAGTGGCAAGAGCGCTACCGGACTTTTGCGCGTCTCGGCCCGCTCTTCACTTTGTCTCTTCGTCTCTAAATCTCTTCGTCTCTTCCTCTACCCACACCCAGCATCGAACGCGGTCTGGAAGGCCAGGAAGTCGAACAGCGTGAACGCGCCATCGCCGTCGAGGTCGGCCGTGGGTTCGCCGTCCTCGAACGCATTGAAGAAGGCAAGGAAGTCGAACAGGGTCAGGCGGCCGTCCGCATCAATGTCCGGGGCACACAGCAGGCAGCCCAGGTCGTACACGTCGACCGTCCCAAGCCCAAAGCCGCCGATGTCGGTATCGGGGGCACCACAGGCAACACTGGAATTGCTCAGACCCACCGACCCGCCGAATTCGTCGGTCAACCGAACAGTGGGCCGGATGGTGCTGGCACGAATCCATCCACCATCCGGCCGTCGTTCATAGACCTCGACGATGCCCTTGGTCCACTGATCATCACTCAGGTCCCCGCGCGACCCAACCGCGATGACATCGCCCTGCACGTCTACATCGCTCCCGTAGTAGCCCGCGGGCTTCGGTGCCGCTGCCTCGAGCTCTTCCACCAACTGCCATTGACCGTCCGTGTACTCATATACGAACGCGGCACCCTCGGGGCTGGTCGTGCTCGTGCCCCGATCCGACAGGTTCGCACCCACGACAAGGGTGTCCCCATCGATGGCGACCGAGCAGCCAAAGCGATGCTCGTTTGTGGGTCTTGGTGGAAGCAGCTTTTGCGTGTAAATGGGCTCGCCATCGCCCGTGAGGCGATAGAGATAGACCGCGCCGTGCTCGGGGCCGAGGATCCGCTCGCCAAAGGCGCCGATGGCCAGCCACCCATCGTTCATGGCTAGGGCATCGCCGAAGTCCGACCGGCCGATCTCGACGTCCGGGGAGCTCATGTCGGCGACCAGCTCCCAGCCTTCATCGCCGTTTACGAAGAACAGCACGTCTTCACCCGCGTTGCCCACGACCGCGCGATCGCCGTGGATCGCCACGTGCTGACCCCACGGGCTGCGTACGGAGCCCGCAGGCGGCAGCAGGCGGGCGCGCTGCACCCAGGTGCCGTCCACAAACTCGAAGACGTACGCGCCCCCCAGACGCTCGACGCCAAACGAACCGATGATCGCGCGGTCTTCGTGCAGGTCCACGCCTGGGCCGAATCCGCCGCCGGGCTCGGCGATGTCGTCGGGGAAGATGAATTCCAGGAAGCCCCACTCGCCGCGATCAACGTCGTAGGTGTAGGCATAGGCCGCGCCCTTGCCGCAGGACGGATCGCCGCCGCACCAGACATCGCTGTTGGGATCGCCGACGATCAGGTGGCGGTCATTCATGGCCAGGTCGAAGCCGAACAGACCACGGGTGACCTGGGGCTCGGGTTCGAAGCGTTGGGGAGCGCAGGCGTCCTGGGCAGAGGTGGAGTACACCAACCCAAGTACGACGGCACCGACGCAAGAAATCGCCCTGGTCATGCAGGCCTATAGCGCCGAAACCCGTCCAGAGTTTCGGGCGACGCGCTGCTCTTTAAAGACTTCGACGCCAACGACGAACCCAGGGCGGGCGCGAACACGATCGATGCGGCGATCGCCCTCGATCGGTACGCCGCCGGCACGCCCCGACGTCGCGAGCCTCACCAACGGCGCCAGCAGCACCTGGAGCAACCCTCGACCGTGCCGCTTGGCAGCCCGCAGGAAGAGCCCGGCCAGAGCGGTGTCCAGAGTGGCACGAGCCAGGCGGCCTGAGAAGCCTGCGCACCGCGTCAACCAAATGGAACATCGCGGGGCCCGGCCGATACACGCCGGGCCCCGCGTTGCAATCCATATCCTGCCCCGTGCCACCGCCCCCCCACGCACCCGACCACACCCTGAGCGACCAGACCCCATCGGTCGCCTACCGCCTGCCGTGCGTGGGCTGCAACTACGACCTGTTCAGTCTGCCCGAAGATGGCGTCTGCCCGGAGTGCGGCATGCCCATCGGCCGGTCGCTCAGCGGCGATCATCTGTTTACGTCGAGCGCGGACTACCGCCGGCTGCTCGCGCGCGGTGCTCGCCGGGCCCATGTTGGCGCGATCCTCGCTTGGGTCGCACTTGCCGTGGGTGCGCTTTCGGCCATGCTGCACGGGCCGGGATTGCGACTGGGCTGGCTCGCCCTGCCCGCCCTGTGCGCCGCGGTGGTGCCCACGGCGCTGGGTTGGCTCGCGCTGACACGCGACGACCCCGAGGGGGTTGCCAAGCACAACAGCGCGGTCGCAGGCGAGCGCCTCTTCGTGCGCTTATGGGCCATGATCGCGCTCGCGGGTTGCACCGGCCTTGCGGCGGTCTGGTTGGTGACGCTGGTCTCGAGGCCGCGCGCCGATGCCGAGGCGGTGACGGCGACCGCCGCGGCAGCGTTCGTGCTCATTGGCACGGCCATGGCGGTCTCACGGGATCTGGCCCGGCTGCTCGCGAGCATGTCGCGTCGGTTGCTCGAGGGCGAACTGGCCGATCGGGCGCGTGGGCTCATGCCCGCTGGCTATGTCGCGCTGGGCCTTATGAGCGTGGCCCTCGCGCTCACCGTGGCACCGCTGGGCGGCTGGTGGTGGCTGATCCGCTCGATCTTCTGGGCTGCCGCGGGGCTGGCCTTGCTGAGCTGGGCGGTGATCTACCACACGGTCATCCGAGCGATGGCCAAGGCGCTCCAGGCCATCGCGCCCGCTCCGTAGGAAGCCCGTTCCGAAGGAAGACCCGTCCGCCCGGCTAAACTGGCGACGATGTACGAGATCACCGTCGAGGCCAGCTTCAACGCCACGCACACCATCGTGATCAATGGCGAGCGCGAAGCGGTGCACGGCCACGATTGGCGGGTCGTGGTCACTCTGGCTGGCCCCGAGCTCGATGGCGACGGCCTGCTCTGCGACTTCCACGAGGTTGAGGCCGTGCTCGGGAACATCATCGACCCATGGGGCCACACCCACCTCAACGACGCCGCCGCGTTCCGGGGCGTCGAGCCAACGGCCGAGCGGATCGCCGAGGCCATCGCGAGATCGCTCCAGCAGGGCCTGGAGGGGCGTTTGAGAGGCGGAGCGAGGGTCTCCAGAGTGGCCATCACCGAAGCGCCCGGCTGCGTGGCGACCTACCTTCCTTAATGCCCAAGAACGGCTACGGAGGGGGAAGGCCGCGATGCTCGAGCAGCCCAGCCAGACCATGACCCAACCACGACAACCCTCGAAGCGTGGCGAGCCCGCGGCGGATGAGCTCTTCAACCGCGATGTGTCATGGCTCGCCTTCAACCAACGGGTCCTTGAGCTGGCCGAGGACGAATCCACGCCGCTTTTAGAGCGTGTGAAGTTTCTCTCGATCTTTGCGAACAATCTTGACGAGTTCTTCATGAAACGCGTCGGCCTCATCCGGCGGCAGGTCGACGCCGGCATCGAGGCCCCCTCGCCGGACGGGCTCACACCCCGGCAGCAGCTTGATGCGGTGCGGAGCGCTGTCATCGATCTCCAGGAGCGTCAGGCCGCGTGCTGGGACGCCACGGTGATCCCGGCACTGGATGCCAACGGCGTTGCGATCGTGCCTTACGACGATCTCGACGGCAACGAGCGTCAACGGCTGGACACTTGGTTCGAGGAGCAGGTGTTTCCCATCCTCACGCCGCTCTCGATCGATCCCGGCCACCGGTTCCCGTTCATCAGCAACCTGTCGGAGAACCTGGGCGTCCTGCTCGCCGGCGACGGCGGGCTTCCCGGGCAGCCGGCGTCGAGCGAATCGGGCCACGGGCGGTTCTGTCGCTTGAAGATCCCCGATGGCGTGCCGAGACTCGTCCGCTGCGATGACCCCGACGGGAGGGGCGACGCGGCTCGCGCGCTGGCCGAAGCGGGGCGGCTGCGTTTCACGCCCCTCGACCAGGTCATGCGCGCGAACCTGGCGCTCCTGTTCCCCGGCGTTGCCGTGCTCGCCACCAACGCATTCCGCGTCACGCGTTCCGCCGCCGTCGAGGTCGAGGACGAGGGCGACCTGCTCCTAAGCGTTCAGGAGGAGCTCCGGCAGCGCCGCTTCGCGCGACCCGTGCGCATGGAATTGGCCGAGCAACCGCACGAGGAACTGGCCACCTTCTTCGCGACCAGCCTGGGGCTCCAGAGCGAGGACGTCTACGCGAGGCGAGGCCCGCTCGAGTACGGGGACCTCATGGAGTTGGCGGCACTCGATCTGCCGCAACTTAAGGAGACGCCCTGGACGCCGCTGACACCCCCACGGTTCATTGGCGTCGATGTTCGCAGCGGCCGAGGCGATATCTTCGCGGCCATCCGCGAGCGAGACATCATCGCGCACCATCCGTACGAGAGCTTCGACGAGTCCGTCCGGGCGTTCGTCAGCGCCGCATCACGCGACCCTGCGGTCCTTGCGATCAAGCAGACGATCTATCGCACCAGCCGCGACTCCCCATTCGTGCGGTCGCTCGTGCGAGCGGCCGAGCACGGCAAGCAGGTGGCCTGCATGGTCGAGCTGCGGGCGCGCTTCGACGAGAGCCGAAACGTGAGCTACGCCCGACGGCTCGAGCACGCGGGCGTCCACGTCGCATATGGCATCGTCGGTTTGAAGACCCATGCCAAGTGCTCGCTTGTCGTACGCCGCGAGAAGGGCGGGCTACGCACGTACGCCCACCTGGGAACCGGGAACTACCACCCGCACACGGCGCAGCTGTACACCGACCTGTCGCTGCTGACCTGCGACCCTCGGATCACCGGCGAGGTCGCCGAACTCTTCAATGCGATGACCGGATTCTCGCTTAAGGCCGACTACGAGCACCTACTCGTCGCCCCGACCACCATGCGGCCGAGCTTCGAACGCCTCATCGACGCGGAGATCGAACACGCCAAGGCAGGACGGCCCGCGCGCATCTTCGCGAAGCTCAACTCGATGGAGGATCGCAAGATCACGGCAAAGCTCTACGAAGCCTCCCAGGCCGGCGTGCAGATTGACCTGTGCGTCCGTGGCTTCTGCTGCCTGAGACCGGGCGTGCCCGGATTGAGCGAGAACATCCGCGTGGTGTCTGTGGTTGGCCGCTTCCTCGAGCACTCTCGCATCTTCCACTTTGCCGATGGTCATGAAGATCCTCTCGAAGGGCACTGGTTCATGGGCAGCGCCGACTGGATGTACCGGAACCTCAACAACCGGCTCGAGTCCATCTGCCCCATCTACGACGAGGCCGCTCGCGGACGGCTAGCGGAGATCATGCTCGCCAACCTCCATGATCATGACTTTGCGTGGGACCTTGGGCCGGACGGCGACTACCAGCGTCGGCCGAGGACAGGTGTTGGCACCTTCGAGCGGCTCATGCGGTCCGCCGAGACGGGCCATGCGAACGCCGTCGCTGCCATGGGCGATCGCGACACCTAACCCATGCGTATCGGCGAACGCACGATCGATCGGACCAGCCCGCCCTATGTCATCGCGGAGCTTGGCGTGAACCACGATGGTTCTCCCGAGCGACTGCTCGACCTGGTTCGGGCGGCCGCCGAATCGAGAGCCGATGCGATCAAGCTCCAGCTCTTCTCGGCCGTCGACCTCCTCGCCTCGAGCGCTACGCTGGCCGACTACCAGTCCGCCGCTGGAGAGCAGGATCCCCATGCCATGCTCTCCCGGCTTGAGATGCCGCTCGAGGACGCTCGTCGAGCGATCGAGTTGGCACACGACCTGGGTCTTCATGCGATCGCCACGGTCTTCGACCTCCCGCTACTCCCCCATGCCGAGCGGTTGCCACTCGACGCGTACAAGACGGCGTCGCCCGACCTCGTTCATAAGCCCCTACTCGATGCGCTCGTAGCTTCGAACAAGCCGCTGATTGTCAGCACGGGAGCGGCGGATCGAGACGAGGTCGTCCGGGCTCTAGAGTGGCTCGCAACCGCGCACGAGCGGCTTGCGGTGCTCCAGTGCGTGAGCTGCTATCCAACACCAGCCGAGCATGCCGCGGTCGGCGCCGTAGAGGACCTCGCCTCGATGTTCCCCGGCCCGATCGGCTACAGCGACCACACGTCACAAGTCGATACTGGAGCGCTCGCGGTCTCGCTCGGCGCTCGCGTGCTCGAAAAGCACCTCACGCTGGATCGCTCATTGCCGGGTCCGGATCATGCGGCTTCGATCGAGCCTGACGAGATGGCCGAGTACGTTCGTCTTTGTCGGGTTGCTTTTGATGGTGATTGGATCGCCGACCAGGATGACGTGCGGCTCGGCCCACCGACGAAGTACCTTCTGCCAATCGAGTCCGATGTTCGCCACGTCGCACGCCGCAGCATCGTTGCATCGCGTGACCTCGACGCGGGCCACGTGCTTTCGGTAGACGATCTCGCCTTCAAGAGGCCCGCGGGGGGTCTCGAGCCGTGGCAGTCAGGCCTTCTACTCGGCCGCCGACTCGAGATCGCCATCCCGCGCGATCGAGTCCTCATGCCCGACGACGTATTGGACTGACGCCGCGACCGCCAGGCCCATGCACGCGAACCACATGGCCAGGATGTGGGTGTTCAGGTGCATCACCTCAAACATGCAGGCCGTGAAGAGCGCGAGCAAGGCCCATGGCACGCCCGCAACGTACGGGTGCTCGTAGCAGCGCGCCACCCAAGCCAGCCGCGCCATCATGAGCAAGACGAGCGTGTACAAGACGAAACCAATCAGCCCCGTGTTGGCCAGCGGTTGCAGCAGCGTGTTGTGCGGATGCGGGCCGGTGTGTGTGCGGTCGGCCGGATCGATGCCCCGCGACTCGAGGTTCTGCTGGATCCAGGGCTCGTAGCCGCCCTCGCCGGTACCAACGATGGGATGGTCTGCGAAGGCCTGCAGGGCCCACCACATGAGCAGCAGCCTCGTGCCGGTGTACGAAGAGAAGTCCTTCTCCTCGAAGACCTGCCGAAGCTCTTCGCGGGTTTCGGTCACGCGCGGCTCGGCGACCGGCCAGCCAACGACACCCGCGCTGCCGAGTACAACAATTGCAATGACACCGGTTGTGATGAGCCGACGAGCCGTCCAGCGCAGCTTGGTCAAGCCAACAACGACCGCCAGCCCGAGCAGCGCGGCGGCGCAGATCCACGCGGCGCGTGTTCCCGTCGCCACGATCGCCGCCAGCGTGATGAGCGAACCGATGCCGCCTAGTACCGCCCACACCCGCCTCCCGCTCAACAGGGCGGCGAGATGGAACCCCAGGATCGCGCACAGCTTCGTGCCCGCGGCCACGGGGTGGTTCCACGCCGAGTTGCGGTTGGGCATGCGGTCCCACTGGGGCAGCCAGTCCATACCCGATCGGCTCAGCGCCTGGCTGACCTGCGCGAGGTTGAAGTACAGCGACCCAAGCAGCAAGCCGATCACGAGAGCGCCCAAGGACGGCGCGAGCGGCAGCAGGAACGGGATGTTCCAGATGAATCGCATCTTGTCGATCCGATCCACCCCGGCCTCGACGTCGGTGGACCAAAGCAGCGAGAGCGCGCGCCATGCCGTCCACACCACGAGCATGAGGAACAGCGGGTGCGTGAGCCCGATGACCACGGCCCGCCAGATCCAGGGCAGGCGCACGAGCGTCAAGAGCCACAGCAGCGCGCCGCCGGCCTCGACGTATGTCGTTCGCCCGCTGATACAGAACATCCAGGCGAACGCACCGAAGAGGTGGATCCACCAGAGCCACCGCGGCCCTTCCTGAGCCCGCTCGATCGCCCGGCGCGTGAAGGACCGGGAATAGAAGCCCAGGACGAGCCGCTCCCCAAACCGTTCGGTTGGCATACGGGTTGCCCCCAAGGATTGCCCCTACATATCGAGCCTCGGACGCCCCAGCCCCTCGCCGGGCTCGTGGAATGCAACGAACCCGACCGATCTTCGTACAATAGACAGCGATGGGGATCTCGCATCCCCGAGACCTGTCGTGCACCCAGGAGGCATCGACCATGCAAGCCGTCCACCGCGTCGTCCGCAAGGCCTCGGTCCGGCTATTCGCTCGCCTGTTCCTCCAGCGGCTCGCGGTGACGAGCTTTGTTGCCGTGCTCGGCGTGCTGGTTGCGCGGCTTGGCTTCTGGATGTCCGGCGTCGCTCTGGATCTGGGATCGACCGTTGCCATCGCCGCCGCAGCGGCTTTCGCGTCGGCCGTCCTGTGGGCTCTTGTCACGCGTCCCAAAGGCGTGGCTGTCGCTCGCGCTGTGGACGAGGCCGCTGGACTGCGTGAGAGCCTGAGTACCGCCTGGATTCACGAGAACGAGTCTGACCCGTGGTCGGCCGCGGTGAGGAGCGATGCCGATCGACGCGCGACTGGTGTGGACGTCCGCGCTGCACTCCCGCTCACGCTTGGCCAGTTCTGGAAAGCCCCCCCGATCGCGGCGGCCGCGGTCGCGATCATCTGGTTCGTGCTGCCCGCGTCCAGCCCGGACATCTTCGGCTGGCTGCAGCAGGCCGAGGAGCAGGCTCAAGCCGAGCAAGAGCTTGAAGAAGCGCAGGTCGCGGTGAAGACCGCGGAGGACCTCATCCAGAAGGTCGCGGAAAAGACCGGGCAGAACTTCGAAAACTTCTCGCCCGAGCAGAACCCCGAGTTGCAGACGCCCCAAGCCATGCGTATGGCGGCGCTCGACAAGCTCACGCAAGCCGAGCAGGCCCTGCGTGACGAGGTCGAGAAGGGTGAGGCAGCGCAGAAGCTCGACGCGATGCGTCGCGAGCTCAGCCGCATGAAGCAGCCCGGCCCGGGTCCTGCCGAGGAGCTGGCCCGCCAGCTCGCGCGTGGTGACTTCGCCGCGGCCAAGCAGGAGCTCGACCAACTTACCCAGAAGATGGCCAGCGGTGAGATGGACGCCGCGACCCGAGAGCAACTCGCCGAGCAGCTCAAGAACATGGAAGCACAGCTCCAGAAGATCGCCGACGAGCGCTCGTCGCTCGAGCAGGCGCTCCAGCAGGCCGGTATGGGCAAGGAGCAAGCCGAGCAGCTCGCGCAGCAGATGGCCGAGAACGCAGGGAACCCACAAGCCATGCAGCAGATGATGCAGCAGGCCACGCAGCAGATGCAGAACCTGTCACCCGAGCAGAAGCAGCAGCTGATGCAGCAGGCCCAGCAGATGGCGCAGGCGTGCCAGGCGTGCAACAACATGGGCCAGCAGATGAGCCAGATGGCACAAGCCGCCATGCAGGGCCAATCGGGCCAGTCCGGCCAGAGCGGCATGGAAGGCATGCAGGGCATGATCAGCCAGATGGAGATGATGCAGATGGAGCAGCAGGCCGCCCAGGCCATGCTCGCCCAGACGCAGAGCCAGATCAACTCGCTGTGCGAGAACGGCGGCATGTCCGGCATGCAGAGTGGCAAGACCGGTACGGGCCCCTACGCCGGCATGGGCACCAACCACGCGACCGGCGAGGAGACCGCACAGGTCGAGGTCGACCGCCAGGGCCAGCGCACACCCACGCGTCTCGGCCAGGGTCCGATCGTCGCCGAGCGACTGGTCTACGGCGAGTTGGTGCGTGGCGAGTCACGCGCTCAGTTCAGCAGCGCCGTGCAGGCCGCCAGCACCGGCGTTGCCGAGGCCATCGAAGACAACGTCGTGCCCATCGAGTGGCAAGAGTCGCTCCAGGCCTACTTCGGGCGCCTGCAGAAGCGGGCCGAGGTCGTCCAGGGCGAGAGCAGCGAATCGACGGAGCCGAGCGAAGGCGGCGGTTGAGAGCCGGAATCGCGCTCAGTCTTCGAGCACGCGATCCATCCACGCGACCATGAGATCGATGAGCAGCGGCTGCATGGGCTCGCCCGCGGTCGCGTACTCCATGATCAAACCGGTCTCGGCCTTCTGGAATAGGTGGTTCTGGGACTCGAGTGTGATCGATGTGGACAGTTCATGTCGTGAGGCGCGCAGGTGGGCTGACATGCGCTCAACGTTCTGCTCGGGGGCGACCTGGACATCGAGCCCGCCAAACACCGCGAGCACAGGAACGCTTGCTGCCGCAAGATCCTCGGCGGGGTCGTAACTGAGGAAGTACGCCATCCACGGGTCGCGCAGCGGGGCCAGCGCTTGTTCGATCGCCGCGTCCATCATCTCGGGGGTGAACTCGGATAGGTCACCCCCGGCTAAACCGACATTGAAGGCAATCGCACCGCGCGCAGCTTCTTTCTGCTCTTCTTCCGTGCCCACCGCGACCGACTTGATAACCGCCGTCTGCACGCGATCGAGTTCATCGAGTTGATCGTCTGAGAGTCCCGTCGGCTGGATCTTGTCGGTCTCGCGGACCATCTTGTTGGACTGGTAGGCGAGTAGTTCCCAACCGATGACCGAGGGTGCGGCGAGTAGAACCGCGGCGGCAGGCACCTCGCCTCGCCCGAGCAGTTTAGCGGTGACGAGGCCGCCCGTGCTGTGGCCGCAGACGACGACCCTCGACCCGTCGATCGCTGGCTGTTCGGCCAGGAAACTCGCCGCTGCCGCAGCATCATCGGCGAAGTCCGCCGTGGTCGAGCCGGCGAACGAGCCCGTGCTCTGACCGATGCCCAGACCTTGCGTACCTCGATCGTCGTACCGCAGCACGGCGTAACCGTGCGCGACCAGTCCCTCGGCCAGCACCTTGAACGGCTTCACACCCATGAGCGTCTCGTCGCGATCCTGCGGGCCAGATCCGGTGACGAGCAGCACACCCGGAACGGATGCCTCCTCGGTCGCGCCCGCGGGCAAGAGCAGTGTGCCCGCGAGCACCACGTCGGTGTCGGGCACGGCGATGCTGACTTTGACAGACACCGGCGCAGACACCGCGGGCTGGGACGCAGGGGCCACCATCGCGAGAGCCAGAAACGCAACGAGGACGATAACGGATCGGCGAGTACTCATCCGGCACTATATGAAAGCCGGGGCCAGAGGCCGGTCACTCACCGCACGTTGAGTTTCTCGAAGTACTCGCGGCAATCCGCCTCGGCTTGTGTGACGCGGTTGGCGAGATCTTGGGCTTGGCGCCCGAGTTCGGCGATGGTGTCTTCCTGCCCAGAAAGCGTCTCGAGGTAACGACGATAGAGATCCGTGGTCCGATCGATAGCGCGCATGTTCTCGCGGATCCGAGACTGGTCGCGCTCGATGCTGTTAATCTGGCCTCGCACGCGCTCGACCTCGCTACGCAGGTCGGCGATGCGCCGGTTCATGCTCGCACCCTCGCGTAGGGCCGCGATGACATCGTCGCTGGCCTGCCCGCCACCACGGGTGATCTGCTCGATCATGTTGGGGAGGTCGGTTTCCAGGAGGCCAACTCGGGTTGACTCGTTGCGGCGCTCGGTGACGGCGAGTTCGAGCGACTCGCCGGCGTCGACGGTTCGCTCGAAGCGGACCATTCCATCGTCGCTGGTGGCACCGTTTGTCGGCTCGACCATCTCCCAGCCTGACCGCGGGGCATGCTCGATGATGACCGTGCGATCCTTCGAGGCTTCATTGCGCAGTGTGTACGTGTTGGTCATCGTGCGGACAAAGCTGCGCTGCAGCATGCCGTTGGCGATGCGATAGGTCGATCGCGAGCTCGTGGAACGCTGCTCCTGCTGGGCTTTGAGCTCCATATCAACGGCGTAGCTGAGCATGCGCTCGGCACCGCGCGGCACGAAGCCGACGAGGGCGTCGCCGGCGTACGCGCCGTCGTAGACTGCGACCGGGCCGCTGATGAGTGGGGCGCTGGTTGAGTTGGTCAGCTCGATGCCGAGCATCGGGCCGCTGCCCTGGCCCGGGCTGTAGATGCTGATCTTGCGCGCCTCGACGCGTTCGGTGAGCACGGGAATCATGGCGCTCTGTTGGCGATCGAGGTCGATGGGATTCTCGATCCGCAAGACGACCGACTCGCCGACCTGGACGGCGGACGCCATGCTGGAGGCCGATTCGAAGAAACCTGACTCGGCGTCATCCAGTCGAAATCGAGCGAAGTTTCGGTCGCGGCGACTCGCCGTCTCGGATGCCGGAACGCCTCGCATGGCACGCTGCACATCGATCTCGGGAACATCGCCTGAGTCCTGGAACGGCGACTGGCCTCCACCGGCGTAAATCTTCGGCCTCGCCAGAGCGCCCGCAGGCACCGGAATCTCGGGCCGCTGCGCGAACAGGGGCGTTTGCAGGTCCATCGTGAAGCCTACGGGCTGGCTGGCGACAAGCGAGAGATCGATCTGCTCCCAGTCTTCTTCGGTCGTGTTCTCGACGATGGCCCAGGCCTGGAGGATGGGCTCATTGCGGTCGTTCAGCACGAGGCGGTACGCGGGCTTCCAGACGGGCATCTCGTGGACATAGCTCACGAGCATCTGCCGTTCGCCGTCGCCGACGCTGGAGACTTCGACGGTTCGGATGTTCTCATCGCGTTCCTGGGCGAGGATGTCCAGGGCTCGCGCGATGTCTTCCTTGAGCTGGGCATCGAGGAATTCGAGGCTGGTGATCTTGTCGAGGTCGAGGCGTTTGATGCCCGCGCCGGTGAACACCGTCACCGCGTGCGTGCTGATGGTCTGATCTCCTTGGGCACGCTGGACGGCCTCGACGCTGGTCACCGTGCCGGTGGCGGTGCTGTCGATGGTCTCGACCTTCACCCTTGCGCCGCGGAGGCGACTGAGCAGCTCGGCCATCGAGGGGTTGTCGGCGAGGTTCACGCCGAAGCTGGCCAGGCGTCGCTCGATGGGCTCGCGCGAGCCGTAGCTGATGGCCCCCACCGTGCCGTCGGCGTCGAGTACGACCAGGCTCTTGAGCAGGTCGTTGAGCTGGTCCTGATCGACGCGGAGGAAGACCTTGGCGTCGCCGTTGACCGGGCCGACGCGCTCGAAGCTGCCCACGCCCGAGCGGTAGAGCGTGATGGCGGTGATGGGCAGCTCCTGGGCCTCGTCCTGGGCAGACAGGGCGGGGGTGGCATGGCCGATGGCAAGGCCGGCAGCCAGGATCAGCGAAAGCTTCGAGCGTTGCGTGGTGGTCTTCATGGCGTTTCTTGCTCCCTTAGATGGACCTGACCCCTGTACGGATCCTCGCCACACTCGGATCGACCGAGAGCACCCTGCCCGTCCAGCGAATCCGCGGATGTGACAGAGGTGTGACCAGCGCGCGCCGTCGCCGGGCGTCACACCGAGCCAGCGGGGACGCACCTCGAAGGGTTCTCGCGATGGTCTGCGTGCTAGTCCGCGGCGGGCGGTCTGAGGAGCCGCTCGATGCTGCCGTCCTCACGTCGGACGAGCACTTCGGTGGCCTCGCTGAGGAACAGGCCGTGGTCGATGACGCCGGGAGTGGCGTTGAGGGCGGCGAAGAGGCGCTCGAAGTTGTGGCCGTCGTCGTGGAGTTGCACGTCGAGGATCAGGTTGCCGTTGTCGGTGACGTAGAGCGTGCCGTCCATGCTGCGGCGGAGGACGCCCGAGAGGCCCAGGCTGCGGAGGTTCGAGCGGATGGACGCGAGGCCGAAGGCCATCACGGCGACGGCGAGCGGGGTGCGCTGGCCGAGGCGATCGACGAGCTTCTCTTCCTCGACGAGGTAGACACGACGGTCGGCGGCGGTGGCGACCAGGCGCTCGCGGGTCATCGCGCCGCCCGCGCCCTTGAGCATGCGCAGGTGTGGGTCGACCTCGTCAGCGCCGTCGAAGACGTAGTCGACGCGCTCGATGGTCGCGAATTCGCGGACCTTGATGCCGAGTTCCTGCGCGTAGTTGCTGCTTGCCTCGCTTGTGGAGACGCAGGTGATGTCGAGTTGCTCAGAGATGACGCGACCGGCGAGCGCGGCGATCGCCCGCCGAGCGGAACGGCCGGTGCCCAGGCCCACGACCATGCCCGACTGGATGTCGGCGACGGCCGCGCGAGCGAGGGAATCGCCGTTGGCTTCGGAGGCGGCCAGGCGTGCGGCGTCGGTGGCGGTCTCGGGGGATCGCTGAGGGTTGGTGGGATCAGCCAAAGCGAACTCCCTGGGCCAGGCGGAGGGCCGAGCCGTAGTTGATTGTGCACGTCTGTCGACGCATGTAGGCCTTCCAGCTGTCGCTGCCGGCTTCGCGGCCGCCGCCGGTGTCCTTCTCTCCGCCGAACGCGCCGCCGATCTCGGCGCCGCTGGTTCCGATGTTGACGTTGGCGATGCCGCAGTCGCTGCCGGCGGGCGAGAGGAAACGCTCGCTCGCCAACACGTTGCTGGTCATGATCGCGCTGCTCAGGCCGTGGGCGGTGCTGTTGTGCATCGCGATGGCGTCGTCGAGGTCTCGGTACGAGAACGCGTAGAGGATGGGCGCGAAGGTCTCTCGGTTGGCGACTTCCAGCGTGTTCGCAGAGGGGGCGCGCACGATGGTCGGGCGGACAAAGCAGCCGCCGAGCGCGATGTCGGCCCGCGTTCCACCGGTGAGGATGGTGCCGCCTTGCGCTTTGGCTTCCTCGACGGCGGCATCGAACATCTGGCCCGATGCATCGCTGATCAACGGGCCCACCAGGGTGTTCTCGTCGAGCGGGTCGCCGATGTTGGCTTGCTCGTAAGCGCCGACCAGGCGGTCGAGCAAGCCATCGATGATCGACTCGTGGGCGAAGAGGCGACGCGTGGTCGTGCAGCGTTGGCCCGCGGTGCCGACGGCCGCGAAGAGTAATGCGGGGACGGCCAGGTCCAGGTCGGCGTCGGGCTCGACGATCACGGCGTTGTTGCCACCCAGCTCGAGCAGGCAGCGGCCCAGGCGCTTGGCGACGACCTGGTTCACCGTGCGGCCCATCTCCGTCGAGCCGGTGGCGCTGATGAGTGGCAGGCGGGCGTCGGCGGTCATGGGCTTGCCGACGGCGTCGTCGGTGCCAATCACGAGGTTGAAGATGCCTTCGTGGCCCATCTCGCTGGCGATGCGGTCGGCGATCGCGTTCGTCGCGATCGCGGTGAGCGGGGCCATGAGGCTGGGCTTCCAGACAACCGTGTCGCCGCAGACGGCGGCGATCATCGCGTTCCAGCCCCAGACGGCATTGGGGAAGTTGAAGGCGGTGATGACGCCGATGGGGCCGAGGGGCTGCCATTGCTCGAACAGGCGGTGGTCGGCACGCTCGCTGGGCATGGTCCGACCGCCGAGCATGCGCGAGAGGCCCGTCGCGTAGTCGGCGATGTCGATGGTCTCCTGGACCTCGCCGAGCCCCTCGCTGAGGATCTTGCCGACTTCCATCGAGACCAGGGCGCCCAGGGCGTCCTTGTGCTCGCGGAGGGCGTGGCCAATGCGGCGCACCACCTCGCCGCGCTCGGGTGCGGGGACGAACCTCCAGTGCTCGAAGGCCCGCTTGGCGCGGTCGATCGCGGCCTCGAGCTGGGCCGCCCCATCGAGGCGGACAGCGGCGATGGGCTGGCCGGTCGCGGGGTTCAGGCTCACGGCTTGCGAGGGATCGGAGGGATCGGCCTGATCGGCGGCGATGAACCGCGGATCGGCGTTGAGTGCGAGCGATTCGATCGGACTCTCGATCGTTTTGGCGGCAATCCCTTGCGTCATGGCGCAGTGTAGGCGGAGCCCGAACCTCGTCCGTCGGCCGATGTTTGCGAACGCTTAGTCGCAGCCCGCGTCGAAGGCGGTCTGGAACGCGAGGAAGTCGAACAAGGTGAGACGACCGTCTTCGTCAAAGTCGGCGCGATCGTCGCCGGCGTCGAAGAGGTTCTGGAACTCGAGGAAGTCGAAGGTGGTGAGCCGGCCGTCGCCGTCGATGTCCGCCGGGCAGGACGCGACCTGGAGTTCGTACGCGCCCATGTCGGCGAGGGGTGGAGCGCCGAGGCCGGTGTCGGGTGTCGAGGGATCGTCGACGAAGCGCGGAAGGCCGGCGAGGTCACGATCGAGCCCAGCGGCGGCATCGTTGTCGGACGCATCGATCGCGGGCGAGCCGGGCTGGAGCGTGTACTCGCCCGCGAAACGATCGGTGAAGAGCGGGTCGATGTCGAGCACGCCCTCGCCGGGCGAGCCGTCCATCACGATGCTGTAGCGCACGTCGGGCAGCGTGCTGGCGGCGCTGATCTGATCGGGGAAGTTGTTCCAGAGGATCGTGTTGGCGACCTCAACGGAGACGACGCCCTCCGTGAGAAGGAGCGCGCCACCTGCGAAGGCGGCGTTGTTGTCGGCGATGGTCGTGTTGATGACCGAGCCCCTCGAATCGTTGGTAAAGGACACGCCCGCGCCCGAGCCACTGGCGGTGTTGCCGGTGATCAGGCTGTTGGTGATCGTGCCGGTACTGGACCGGGCGATGCGCACACCTGCGCTGCTGCCGGCGAAGCCGATGGACTCGTTGGCGACCACGACGCATCGGTCCATGGCAAGCGTGGCGCCGTTGTCGGCCATGACGCCCCCGCCGCCGGTGATGTCGGTGCGATTGCCCTCGATGCGGCAGCCGACCAGGGTCGCGGTGCCGCCGTTCCAGACGTTGAGCCCTCCGCCCTGGCCCGCGAGGTTGTCGCGGAGCTCGCAGTCGATGAGCGTGACCCCACCGGCGCCATCGATGTTGACACCACCGCCAAAGAGGCCGTTCCAGTTGTCGACGATGACGCTCGAACGGATGGTCGGCGAGCCCGTGGTGATGGCGATGCCGCTGCGGCTGGCGCCGGTGATGGTGAAGCCCTCGACGACCGAGTCCGGACCCTCATCGAGATCGAAGATGAACACCGTGCCGGTACGCAGGGCGTCGATCGTGGTGGCGGCGGCACCGCCCGATGATCGCACGGTGATGGCCTTCCCTCGGAAGCTGATGTTGGTGTTGCCCCGACCGTTGTAGACGCCCGGGGCGACGATCACGATGTCGCCGTCAGCGGCCGCATCGATCGCGGACTGGATGTCCCGGAACTGGGTGGGCACCAGCAGGTCGTCGGCGGATGCGATGCTCGCGAGACCGAGCAACCCGATTGCCATCATCCCCACGCGAGCCATGCGGCACCCCCTCGGGCCGGTGATGGCCCAAGGGCAAGATACCCGAAATCGGACCGCGTTGCAAGCGGTGTTAACCGCAGCCGGCGTCGAAGGCGTTCTGGAAGGCGAGGAAGTCGAAGAGGGTAAGGCGGCCGTCGTCGTCGAAGTCGGCGCGGAGATCGCCGGTGTCGAAGAGGTTCTGGAACTCGAGGAAGTCGAAGACGGTCAGCTCTCCGTCGCCGTCGAGGTCGGCGGGGCACGAAGCCGAGCGACCGTAGATCACATACGCGCGGCCTGCTTCCACGGCGCTGCCCGTTCTCGATGGAGCACCGATCAAGATGTCATTCACGCCATCGTCGTTCACATCGCCGGCTGAAGAAACATCGTCCCCAAACCAGCTGTTCAAATCCTCTCCGCGAATCAAGAACCCATCGTTTCCGTTGAGCAACTCCAGGTCGAGCACCGGCGGGAAGTCTTCATTGCGGCCGTACACCACATAGGTCGCTCCAGCATAACCGGGAGCGCCCCAAAGGGGCGTCCCAAATGCCACGTCGTCGAGGCCATCACCGTTGATGTCGCCCAATGGAGCCACCGCACGGCCTGTCCACCGCTGCCCCCGGAACCGCACGCCATCGCTTGGCGAGAGATCGGCGACCGACAACAACGTGGGGAAGGGCGGTTCGTCGGCATTGCGCCCGTAGATCACATATGCGGAACCGCGTTCACGCTTGCCGATCACCAAATCATCCGAGCCGTCACCGTTCAGGTCGCCGGCAGCAGCAACTTCTTCACCGAAGTCGCCGCTGGTCTCGTCGCTACGGATCTCGAATCCGAGTCCGTCAAGGCGTTGGGTGAAGATTCGTCTTGGAAATGCGCCATCGCGACCGAAGATCACATAGGCGGACCCTCCGCGATCGAGGGGTCCGTAATACGGGTGATCGCCCCAGTCCGACGAGCCGATGACGAGGTCGTCAAATCCATCGCCGTTGATGTCGCCCGCGGCCGCCACCGATCGGCCCACGAGCTCTATGTAGCCATCGCCGTACACGGTGAAGCCATTGCTCCCGTTCAGTGACGCGAGGCTTACCGAGGCGTCGAAGCCGGTCGTCTTACCGAAGATGATGTAGGCTGCACCACAACTAAACCAGCCGGCGTAGTACTCATCCGCGCCGATGACGATATCGTCGATGCCGTCGCCGTTGATATCGCCCGCCCCAGCGACGGCATTGCCCAAGCCATAAGGCCCAGTGATGCCGGGCACGTTGAATCCATCATCGCCATCGAGATCGAAGAGGGATAGCGTCGCCGGGAAGCCCGTGGTTCGGCCAAAGACGACCGACGCATTGCCATAACCCGTGGCGACTCGTGACGACCCGATGATGATGTCATCGATGCCATCACCGTTGACGTCGCCTGCTCGCGCCACCGTGTGATCCGAGAGCATCGGGCTGTCGAACCCGATCATGCGGAAGCCGTTCGCGCCGTTCAGGTCCTGCGGGTCCACGACCGCCGGGAGGCCGCCCGCGATGCCGAAGACGACGTAGGTCAAAGCGCCGCTGTCATCATCGGCTGTGTCCACGATGAAGTCACCGACACCATCGCCGTTGAGATCACCCGCGTCTGCGACGCTGGCACCCAAATGGGCAGGTGACCCGAAGCCGTCGACTGCAAAGCCGATCGTGCCATCGAGATCGGCGGCGTTCAACGCCGCCGGAAAAGGCTCGGCCAGCGGATCACCCTGGGCCAGGGCTACTCCCGGGCACGCCATTGGCAGCCCTACGGCCACCATCAATGCCACCGCACGCCCCGTCTTCGGCACACCCATCAGACACCTCCATCGTCCGGTTCTCGGGCCATACCTGGGAACAGATTACCAGAAATTGGCAGGGATGTCAACGGGTTGGTAAAAGGACTTCCCGAATCGCTACGGGCACCCAGCGTCGAAGGCGTTCTGGAAGGCGAGGAAGTCGAAGAGGGTGAGCTCGCCGTCGTCGTCGAAGTCGGCGCGGAGATCGCCGGTGTCGAAGAGGTTCTGAAACTCCAAGAAGTCGAAGACTGTGAGTTCGCCGTCGCCGTCGAGGTCGGCGGGGCAGCCGGCCTGGAAGAAGAGCATGCTGATGTCCAGGGCGGGGTTCTCGAACAGGGCACCGCTGCGGTCGAGGGTGACGCCGAACTCGCCGAAGGTCTCGAACACATAACGCCCGGGGTCGAGCGTGACGAGCCAGGTCCACGAGGTGATGCCCGGCACGGGCTGGCCGCTGAAGATCTCGCCGTCGGGGCCGATGAGCCTGCCGGGCTCGAACGACGGGAAGTCCAAGCCGTCGAAGCCGCTGGGCAGGACACGGATCTCGGCGCGTGTTGGTTGGTTGAGATCGAACACGAGCGAGTGCTGCCATTCGCCCTCGGCCCGACGTTCGCGTGGTGTGCGCCCGGACGGCCAGCGTTCCAGATCGACGACCGCGACCATGTCGAGCGTGATGCGGTTCGAGCCGCTCGCCTGCCCCTCGGCCACGACCTCGACTTCCGAGCTTGGATACGAGAACGGATCGCCCACGATCTGTGCGAGCGCCTCGGCTTCGGGGCCGGTGACGTCGCGGTCGGCGTCTTGCTCGCTGTCGGACAGTGGGAATGGCAGGAAGTCGGTCCACACGCTGGCGAACACCGCGGCCTCGAACTCCACGACCTCGGGGAACGCGGGGCCCTGCGCGAAGGCGGTTGCGGAACCGATCAAGAGCACGGCTGGCGTTGAGACTGCGGCACGCATGCGAGACCTCCCCTGAGCATCGTTCGCTCGGTGGGTATACACACGCGGATTCGCGAGGGTTGCGATCAGCCGCCGCCGACGAGGGTGACGATCTCGATGGTGTCGCCGCTTTGCAGCGTGTGGGCCTCGTGCGTGGCCTTGGGGGCCAGCTCGCGGTTGACCTCGACGGCGCAGGCGGTGCGGCCCAGCTCGAGGTGCTCGATGAGGCCGGCGATGGTGGTGCCCGCGGGGACCTCGCGGGGCTCGCCGTTGACTTCCAGACTCACCGACTCGGTGGACGTCGTCATGGCCGATGATACCCCCGATGACCGTGGCCTGTTACGTGGTCTGCGGGTCTTGCGTACGGTATACGTATGAGTCCTTATACAGGCTTCAGACTCGTGGCGGTTTGTGCGACGTTCGTCGCGCTAGCCCTAAGTACCGGCTGCTCCAAAGAGTACAGCCAGGAGACGCCCGAGGCGTTGATCGACACGGCTCGGCAGATGGTCGTCGATGGCAACACGCGGCGGCTCAGCGAGCTCGTGTGGGCCGAGACCGAGGGGCAGCAGCTGGTGATCGATCGGTTTGGTCGCACGCTCGACCAGCTGCAGGGGCGCGGTGAGGCGAGCGCCGTCGAGTTTCCCCAGGAGGTCGCCAGCATCCGTGCGCGTGCGGACGAGGCGGCCGAGAGCGGGGAGATCAACAGCCTGATCGGTCGGGCGCTGACGGCCTCGGGCGGTGTGGCTCGCGGGGCGCCCGATGCGGTGCGGGATAACGATCGACTGCGCGAGGGCTTGGACAACGTCGTGCGTGAGCTGCTGGCCGATCCGTATGGCTGGTTGGAACGCAACGGCGACAAGCTGCAGCCGGTGTACATCACCGACGACATCGTGGCGCTCAGCTGGCAGGACAAGCCGATCGTTGGGCTGAGCCTGACGCAGCAGGACGAGAAGTGGTACGTGAAGCTGCCGCTGGACAACCCGGCGGTGCAGCGCTTCCTGCCCACGGACAGCGACGCGATCTTCGAGATCATGGCCGAGCTTGTGGGCAGCGTGCACAACGTGATCGCCGACCTCGCCGACGAGGTGCGTGCGGGCGAGCACCGCGACCTTGAGAGCGTGGCGGCGACGGCGGGCGAGTACATCGCGCCCACGGCGTTGATGGTGATGGTCGCGTATGGCAAGGCGCTGGAGGAGCGGGCCGAGGAGCGTCGTGCGGCGCGCGAGGCGGCACGGGCGGCGGAGCAGGAGTCTGGGGAGGGGTGAGTGTCAGGGTCACGCGCCTCGCAGGTTTGCTCTAGCAGCTCTCGAGATTCCCGAAGATGCGATCGAAGCGGCGGTCCTTGAGGTCCTTGTCGCGGATCCAGAAGCTGAGGACGCCCTCGTCGGACCAGAGCCAGTCGCTCTCTTGATCGCTATCGAGGGCGAGGAGCAGTCGCCAGCCCTGCTTGCGCTTGTCGACCTTGGCTTCGTCGGCCTTCTTCAGTCGGCCGTAGTCGGCGAGCTTCAGTTCGCGTCGAGCGGCAAGCTCGCGGGCATCGGAATCGTCGCTGCCGTATCTTGCACCCAGCAGCGCGTGCTGGCGAATCCGGGGTACGCCCAGGAAGCCTACAAGGAACTCGTCCATGGCGTCGATGAGCTCCTCCCCCTTCGGGGATGGCAAATCGAACATCATCCGGCTGAGCGTCCCAGCGGCATCTTCGCTGAGGCTGAGTGAAGGGAGCATCTCGACCCGTCGTTCGGGGAAGGGCTTCCAAGGGTCGCCGTAGTCGTAGTCGCTCTCGTCGTGCTCGGGGAAGCTCTGTCGGGCGGTCGAGCTCGTGTGGTACAGAACCTGCCAGCGACCGTGCGCTCGGTCCAGGCCGCAATCCATGCGATCGCCCTGCGTGTCGTACCAGAAGCTCAGCAAGCCCTTGCGTTGCAGGTCGGCCGAGGGGATGTACCTTGGTGGCAGGTCCGCGAGGTTCAGCTGGGCGACGAAGTGGAGCGGGCGGTCTTCGAACGTCGGCCACTCTTGGTTCTTGGGCAGGTCGGGCTCGCCGCCAAACTTGCTGGTGCCGGCGGGCAGGCGTCGCTTCACCACCTTGCCGGGCTTGAGGCGGACGGACTTGCGCAGGCCGTCGATGATGAGGTCGGCGTGGTCGTCGAGGCCGTGCTTCGTGATGAGCTTGCGGACGTCGTCCTTGGTCAGTGGTAGTTTGGGTGCTGCTGGCATGGGCGATGGTACCGGTGTGGGTTCTTCGCTTCTCATGATTCTTTGTGCATGTCCACCCCTGCGCGCCATCTTTTGGCGGTCGATGCGCTTTCGCTTGCATTGCGTAGTCCGTTCGGGGACACTGGCAGTGCCCGCCGTTTCTTGGTGATTCCAAGGACGGTTCCACAGCCCCCTTGGTTCGCGACTCTGCAACGACAGGGGGCTATGCAATGGACGTACTGGAACAACAACTCAAGCACAGCTGCGCGGCGATGCGGGGGTGGGATGGGGTCATCGACCTGCCCACCAACGCGTTGCTCGTGCTCAAGCGGGATCGGGAGAACGTGGCGTTGCTGTCGCGGCATCGGGACCTGGCGCTCGAGGTCCTCGGGCGGGTGATGGACGTGTACTGCCAGGCGCCGCTCGTGCGGGTGGCGGTCGCGGTGCTGCGGGGTGTGCCGCCGAAGGTGCTGCTGGGGTTTGAAACGATGCGGCAACCGGCGCGCGGCGATGAGGCGGTGCTGGTTCGTGAGCTCACGGCGCGGTTCGTCGAGGCCGGTGTTGGAAGCGAGGTGTCCGCGTGCGCGTGAACCTCAATGAGACGGAGACCAAAGCCGCGGATTCGATTCCGGCACGCACCACCCCACCCCCAAACCGCGAAATGGCTCGTGCACGAAACGGATTGACGCTCACCGCGCTGGGCGAGCTTGGGCCCAGCGAGTCGCCCGATTGGATCTGGCCGGGGTACGTCGCGCGCGGTGGCGTGACGCTGCTCACCGGCTTGTGGAAGGCGGGCAAGACGACGCTGCTCGGGCACTTGCTTCGCGACCTGCCGCTGGGCACGGGGCTTGTTGATGTGCCGATGCACGACCCCGTGGCGATCGTGAGCGAGGAGCCCGCGGGCGTGTGGGCGCGGCGGCGCGACGAGCTTGGCCTGGGCTCGACCAACCTGCTCGTGCAGCGCGACACGTTCGCAAGGCCGACGCACCAGGGCTGGCTCGACCTGATCGAGGATCTGACATCGGCCGTGCGGCGGCACTCGATCGCGATGGTCGTGCTCGACACGCTGCCCAGCCTGTGGCCCGTGCACAACGAGAACGACGCGAGCGAGGTGGTGCAGGCGCTCGCGCCGCTGCGCAACATCAGCGAGGAGGGCGCGGCCGTGCTGCTCGTGCACCACCCGCGCAAGGGCGAGGGCGACCAGGCCCAGGCGAGTCGAGGCAGCGGCGCGCTCCCCGGCTTCGTCGACGCGATCGTCGAGCTGCGCCGCTTCAACCCGCAAGACACCGGCGATACCCGCCGCAAGCTGACCGCCTTCGGCCGCTACTCCGAGGTGCCGCCCGAGATGGTGATCGAACTTACAAAGGAGGGCTACCGCACGCTCGGCCAGCCCGGCACGCTGCGCACCGAGGGCATGCAGCGGATCATCGAGGGGTTGCTGCCCAGCGAGCCGCCGGGGTTGACGGTGGAGCAGGTGTTGGAGCGGTGGCCGGAGGCGACGCGGCCTGGGCGCGCCCACGCGCGGAACACGCTCAACAAGGGGGCAGTGGACGATCTGTGGGAACGCCACGGCTCCGGGCTGCGAGGTGATCCGCACACGTTCTTGCGGATGCCGTAAGCCAAGTGCCTCACGTTTCGGCTACGGGTGGACCCAGGCTTAGGGCGTAGCCGAAACGCAATTCGGCACTGTGCTGGCATCGGCTCACGATTCAGCCTGTTCGCGTCGACGTTGACGCCACTCCATCACGCGTTTGATCGGATGTGGTTCCAGCCAGATTCCGAGGGTGACGAACAGCAGGAGAATCGTCAGGATGATCAGGATGATGTCTGAGAGTGACATGATGTACTACCTCGTCTTCGAGTCGTCGCCATCGGGGCTCGCTCGCACGACTCCTTTACTGCCCAACAGTCTGCACTGTCCTAGTCAAATGCATAAACGCTGTATAAACACACACTTGTAGTACTCTCACAACAGACGAGCCCGTAATCGCTCGAATCTGAAACGCCAAAGATCCGTGTATGGGCTACGCCAACCATCGTTTCCAGCCTTGGAGACGGTGGTTTAGCGACGGCTGAAGAAGCGACGGCAGGTGTGGCCTAAGCCAAATCACTGGTGAAAGACGCGTTGTCTTACTCTGAGGGAGGTTTTGGTTGCCGCTCCGACTCAATGGAAAGAGTTGTACGCCGCAAGGTCGGTTTTGATGTCGTTGTGGTGCTGGTCGCGCATGATGAAGGAACGCCATTGCGTTCCGGCTACGCCCCAAGGCTGGGTTGGGCGGTAGTCGAAACGAATCCAACCCTCCCCACCCCAGCCATACCCTACCCACCATGCCCACCCCACGCCCGCGGCACGCATCATTCAGGGACACCGCCATAGGCAGCGTGTGCAACATCCACCCGCTCGCACGACTCCGGAGGCGTTTCGCATGGGCTCGGTGACGCCGGCTCATCTCATGCTGCTGGTGGTCTGTGCCGTCATCATGGTCCTTGGGCTCGCGTTCGTGTTTGTTGTAACCTGCTGGAGCATTCGGCGAAGCAGATCAAGGCGCGAGATGTTCTCGGCCAATGGCGCCGAGCCGTACGTCTTCCCTGAGTCGTTCCTGCACGCTGTTCAACAGTCCAGGTGGATCGGCGCGGTGCAGGCCTCGTGGCTCTACAAGCGCGATGTGACGTTTGATTCCGGCTGGCAATGGACACAAGGCCCGGACACCTGCACGGGATACAGGCTGATGAAGTCAAGCAACTCGGGCTCGCTGGCAATCCAACTCCCGTGCGAGTGCGGCCGATTCGCGGGCACCGTGGTCGTGGTCGAAAGGCCATTCCTCGTCCGGCGACTCCTGGCCAAACCGTCACTCGTCACCGAACTCTGGCAGAAACAACGCGGCTTCGTGCAGATCGTCCACCCCGAGCACACGCAGCTTGGGGATCGGGCGCTCGACGCGCTCGCCGGCGTCGCCACCGAAAACGTAACACACACAGGAAAACTCGGCGTGCAGGCGATCGAGTTCCGACCCGACTGCGCCTGGCTCGTGGTCCGCGACACCCGCATGCACCTGATCTCAACATCGATGCTGGTCCAGGTTCTCGCCGCGCTGCGCACGATGGTCGGCACCGAGTCGGGCTGATTCGTTTCGTCCAACGTCCAGGGCTGGGTCGCGCGGTGGACGAAACGAATCCGACCCTCCCCACCCCCGCCAACCTACCCCCCCCCCACAGAAAGGAAGAGCGTAGTGGAGGGGAAAAGTGTAGAT
>CALCCF010000064.1 GCA_937899905.1 uncultured Phycisphaeraceae bacterium | reverse complement strand
CCGTTGCAGCGGCCCCAGGGTCTTTCAGCAGATCAGCACGCAACAACACGCAGCCGATCACACGAACAGCATATCGGATCGTTGAACTCGATGCAAGAGAATTTATTGCAATCAATGCAAATTAGCAAACGCTAATCAACAACCGGCGGAGGCGGGGGCTTCGAGGCACGCTTGCGAAACTCGCCCGCACGCCATCGGTCCCGGTACGTTACATGAGCACCCGAAGCCTCGACGCCCGAAGCACGCAGATGCTCCTCGATCGTCTCCGCAGAAACACCAGCTCGCCGCAGCTTTGCACGAACATTCCGAACATGCTGCTTCGTCAACCGCCCCAAGAGTTCGCAGTACGTCACACGCTTCCGGCCAGTCAGCAAGCACTCAAGGGCGCGAGCCTCGCGGATCTGATAGATCGTCAGTTGACGCAGCTTCAGCGGGTATGGAGTCGCTACGCGCTCTGGTGCGGGAGACCTACTCAGCATGGAATCAGGGTAGTGGGAGAGAGGAGGGGTGGACTTACTAGGTCTCTGTGCCCTTCGACCCCCTCTCACAGGCTCTCAGGGCAGGTTTTTGCACTCAATGCGTTGCATGGACGGTCATCGATGCAACACGTAACCGATGGTCTGGCATGGGCTTGCGGTCGCTCTGGTGGGTGTGAGCCATGATCCTGGAGCCCATGACCCGAACCCACCACCCCATCGGGGCCCCACGTCGCGTCATTGTGATTGCCCCCTCTGACAACCGCGACCCATTTTTGAAACTGCTTTTAGGGTATGCCCTAGTGCCTTGGAGTCAGGCTGCCTTGCCCGCTTGCTGGGCTTTGGCTGCTGCCTTGGCCTGATCGTCCTTCTTCGGCCTTCCCGGTCTTCGCTTGGGCTCGGGCTTGGTCTGGGTGAGGATCTGATCGATCTTGGCTCCGATGGCTTGGTTCTGCTGCTCGAGCCGTTGGTTCTGGCTGGCGAGCTCAGAAATGAGCAAGATCATCGTCTTGGCATCGAGCGGCTTGTTTGGTGCGCGTCGGTTGAGATCGTCGAGGATTTGTTCGAGCTTGTTCATGCTCGGATGCTAGCAACTGCTAACTTAAAGAGTCTGATCCTACTAGGGCAAAATCGCGATTTCAATGGTAAACGGGTGTTTGATCGTCATCGATTTTGTCTATAGGTCCCATAGATATCGGTTAGCATTCACTAACTTCTGGGCTACACTTCGTTCATGGCTGAGCATGAGCGTGGTCCTGATCCCGGAAGCGGTGATGGCGGGGGTGCGGGCTGGGAGCAGTTGGCCCAGAAGCACTTCGGCATCACGCACCTGAGTCTACCCCCTCGGCTGCTTGGGGATGGTAGTCCGAACCCTGAGCACTTCCGGGCTCAGTCGGCGTTGATCACGTCGGCGGGTTTGGGCCAGATCTTTGGGACGGGCGATGCCGCCGATTCGGCCAAGAAGATCAACATCAATCACCAGACGCAGGCGCTCGAGCGGTCGTGCGTGCTCCACGGGTTCGATCCCAAGCACATCATGGACGCTCGCACCGACGCGGAGAAGGCGCTCGATGTGGCCAACCGGCTCCAGCAGGCGCCGCGTGGATTGCTGGAGGAGCTCGACGACGAGCTCGATGCGCTCGAGAAGGCATTCGACGCGGCGGACAAGGGTTGCCTGGAAGAGATCAAGAAGCGGATGCAGCGGGGCGATGCGCCCAAGTCCGTCCGGGGTGCCCAAGACCCAAAAGCGTGGTGCGTCCGCCTCCTGAGAGTCCGCCGACTCCGCGAGCGGGCGCGTCACGCGATCCCTGACAAGACTCCGCATCAGTTCCACAAGAGCGTCGAGGCCGCCCACTTGCTCCGGTACATGGTGTACGTGGGGCGGTCGTCGTCGGCGCGTGGCCAGGGCGCCAAGACGGTGTACCAGATCTATCCCCATCTGTGCGAGAAGTCGGTGGGCATCTGGGAGGCCGAGCACGGCGTGGCTTTCGTCGACGGGCATTGCCACAAGGGCATGATCGCGTACGAGGGCGTGATGATCGAGGAGGGGCCAGGCTTCGGCAAGACGACCATCGTGAACCACTGGGCGGCGCGTCGGATGAGCCAGTCGCCGCGCGACACCGGGGTGTTTCTCCACGCCAAGGCCGAAAAGGCCAAGGAGTCCCTGGGCTTTGTGGCCAACTACTTCCGGCGAGACAACGAGGGCGGGCGCCGCAACCTCTCGCTGTTCCCCAATCTCAAGGTCTATCGCGACAACAGCGACGAGCTCCACATGGACGTGCCCAACCGGACCAAGACGCCCACGGCGCAGGCCACGGGCGTCGGTTCTGCGGGCCTGGGCTCGGACCACCTGTGGCAGATCTACGACGACGTGGTGCCCCAGGACGACGCCGAGCAGGAGACAGAGCGCAAGCGGCGGTATTCGAGGATCCAAGGCACCTGGATGACGCGCCTGCGCGGCAAGGAGTCGTTCTGGCTGTACACGGGCTACCCGTGGCACAAGGACGACGCCACTATGCGGCTGGAGAAGCTTGCTAGGACCGAGGCGGACCGCGTGCGTCAAGCGATCCGATCCGGCCAGAAGCTCGCAACGGCCGC
The DNA here is from genome assembly GCA_937899905.1 of uncultured Phycisphaeraceae bacterium. Taxonomy (GTDB): domain Bacteria; phylum Planctomycetota; class Phycisphaerae; order Phycisphaerales; family UBA1924; genus JAHCJI01. The sequence goes on along the minus strand of CALCCF010000064.1, from coordinate 4,494 downwards.
GGTCAACATCCGGGTGATCAAGATCCCGTGCGGTGGCCCCAACTCGGTGCCCAAGTTCAAGAGCATCTGCCCAGAGATCACCTCGCCGGCGAAACTCCGAAGCATCTACCACCGCGATCGGGCGGTGTACGCGGCCAATTACCAGCTCGTGCCGCTTGATGAGGCCATGCGCGTCATCGCGGCCCTGCGGTTCTACGACCCGACCAGCGAGGAGCATCTGGCCTTTGCCCGCCGCTCGATCAACCACCTGAGCTTTGATCCCGCGGCGACCAACCACGACCGCAGCGACAAGGCCGGCATCGCGCTCCTTGGCGAGGGCGACATCGACGTGGGTCTCGACGGCGGCGTGCGCCAGTTCGAGCGAAGGCTCCGGGTCCTTGAGGTTTGGCAGATCGGCGCGACCCAGAACGAGCTTGTCGACTGGTTCGGCGAGAACGTCACGGCGCTGCGCGTCGACCGAGTCCATGTCGAGACCCGAGGGGCGTACGTCGCGACGGCCGACATGATCGAGAACGAGTATGGGGTCGAGGTCACGCGATACGACCCGACGAACCGCAAGAAGGGCGATCGTCTCCGGGCCTCGGCCCCCATGCTCAACGACGGCAACAAGCACCTGGGGATGCGCGCGTGCGTCGAGTTCCCCGGCAAGGTGGACGAGCACGGCAACATCGTGCCCGACTACGCGAGGTATGGCGCGCTCTACGAGCAGTTCCTCGACTTCGGCACCGTCCAGGATGATCACCTCGTCGATTCGATCACGCAGGTCTGCATCGAGCTCGCCCCGACGATGGAAATCGGCCTGGGCGCCGTTTCTGAGCAGGTCAAGCAGGTGAAGGAGCAGGTGGGCGAGCTCCAGCAGCGCAAGAAGGACATGCTGACTCAGCTTCGCGGCCAGCGGAACCGAGACGCAGCCCAGGAAGAGATGGAGTTCTTCTCACAATGGAACTGATCGCCCGCACCATCCCGGCTGAGGTGTCGCCATGACCGCGATCTTCAACGGCACCAACCAGACGATCCGGTTCGATCTGTCTCCGTTCCGAACGGCGAACTCGCCGCTGGACACCAACGGCATCTGGATGTCGTGCTTAGTGTACGTGCCCAGCACGCCGAGCGGCTACCAGTTCATCATGACGATGACCGACAACGCGTCGGAAATCGGCAACACCATCTCGATCGGAATCAACGCGTCGCAGCAGTTCGTAGCCCGGTGGCGCAACAACGGCGGGGTGTTTCCAGAAGCTACGGGAGCCTCGGCGACCGCTGGCTGGCACCTTGTCACCGCACGCTGGCGGCAGGACAGTGGCACCAACGGCATCATCGATCTGTGGGTCGACGGAAACGCGGTGGTCAGTTCGAGCTCAACAGCCTTCGGTTCGTTGGATTTCTCGGACTTCGACGATCTCCTCATCGGCGGCCTGACCTCGAGCAACAACTTTAACGGCGAGGTCGCGGGCGCAGGGGGAGGCATTGGCGCGGCAGACGCGGCGCACGCATACGCGTGGAATTCGGGGACCGCCCGCGAAATCACCGGCTACACGTTTGCTGGCGACGCGACCGAGAACATCTCGTTCTACTTCCCGCTCGATCGGGAGGACACGGTCGCGATCACCGCGCTCCAGACCGAGGCCATCGACACGCAGACGTTCCTCAGCGGGTTTGCCAACCGCAACACCACGCTCTGGTCGACGCGGGTCGCGGTGTTCAATTCTGGCGTCACGCCGGAAGTGGCCACCGTCGGCCCATTCACGACCGGGCTCTCTGGAACCCGCCTGTACGCGGACCTTGAACTGGCTACCAACGACTGGGACACGCCTACCGCCGACCACACGGCGTTCAGCCTGTTTTCCACACTCGGGTACGGCGAGGTCACGATCACCGCGGCCACGATCGACAGCATCAGCGGGACGAGCGCCCGCCTTGTTCTGACGACGAGCCGGGCCGTCAGCACGGACGAGCGACTTGAACTCGACGCCGATGCCGACGCGGTCACGGATGCCGATTCAAACGCGACGCCTGCCCTGTCTGCCGAGTCAGTCAGTGCTGCGGGTGGGGCCGCACCGCCAGCAACAGCAACCGGATTCAGCCGGGGTCGGTGCTGGATCAAGTTCAACAGCGCGGCCCCAGTCTCATGGTTCGCCGACGAGGTCGGCGTCGTGGATGACCCAGGCAGCCTCACGATCACCGAGACCTTCCCGGCCCAGACGACCGAGGGCGGCGACATCATCCACGGCATGATGAAGAACATGCAGCGCGGGGCGTCGGGCAAGGCCAACAAGCAAGGATGGGACGAGCGGCTTGGCACCAGCGGATCGCAGGGAACGTGGGACGCAACGCTGAACGAGACTCTACCGCTGAGCGCCTCGGCCAACGACTGCATCGTCAAGTGCAGCAGCCAGCCTGGCCCGCTAGGCACGGCCCCGCGACAGCTCTCGACCGTCGAGTACCTCATCTGCCACTTCGTGTCGGAGATCCCGGCCAATCCTGGGAACACCATCTCTCCGCCACACGACGGGTACGCCGGCACATCGGCCCGGCCGCAGCCGATCGTGGACCTGGCCGCGTTCGTTTCGGACCAGCCCAGCCGGAACTCGGCCACGGCGCCTGCGTCCGAAGACGTCGCCACCACCATCGAGCGGTTCTGCCAGCCTTGTCCCGCCGTTGCGTTTACTGACGCCGCGGCGCGTGACCACTACCCGCGCAACTTCACCAATGCGGGTGGCGGCTACGGCGGTGAGCGGGTCCGTACGATCGAGGACGCCGTCATGCACCTGCACGGCAATGTCGCGACCACGGCCCAGAAGAAGCAGATCGCCGCGTTCCTCCTGTCGGCGGGCTGCTCGATCTACTACTGCTTCACCCAGTCCGGCGTCAGCGCCGTGACCACGCCTGGGGCCCAGGATCTGGGCTGGATTGGCGCCGTCGCCGTGTTCTTGAATCGCAACGGCAACTCGGCGGCGTTGGCGACACTCGAGGATGACGTCGGAATGAACGAGCTGACGCACCTCGTTCGTCTGACAGCAAGCAACGAGGCCGGCAAGGCTCCGCACGATACGTCGATCAGTTCGAGCTACACCGGGGACAACTGGTGGATGTGCCGCCGACGCAACGTCAGCGCCGTAAACGGAAACGTCATCACCACCGACGAGACTGGATCGGTTATTCTCTGGACCGATTACGACGACTGCGTGATGATCAACGAGACCCAGGGCGACCTGGAGGTCGAGGTCACGGCCAACAGCCGCGGCAACCCCGACTTCACACTCGCTAGTGGACACGGCACGCAGGTCAACGATGTCGTGTACTTCCTGCCGGCTCCGTCGGCCGCACTGGTCGCCGGCGTGGTCTGGTGGAGCGAGTTCGCCGGTACGCGAGGCGGCTCTTCCTTCGGCAGCAACAACCAGACGTACATCGACCTCGACCGATTCTACTGCTCACTAATGCTGATTGAGCAGGAAGGTCTCGTCAACCGCGTCCAGGGCGGTGTCAAACTCCAGGAGTTTGTGCGAAACCGGGCGACGGGAACATGGCCGACCGCCGACCACCCTGTCTCGCGCGGATTCGCAACGACCGAGTCTCTGGCGTGGTTCAACTCGTTTGGCGGCCAGTACCTCGCGCTGGCATCTGGCAGCGTTGACCCAAGACTGCCTGGTTCGTTCCGACAGTTACGGATGTCACGGTCCCGAACGAACACGAGGCTCCGAGCCTAACCCACGGATGGCACTGCAATGCAACTGATTGTGATCATGATCCTCGTCGTAGCTCTGGTCGGCCTAATGGTGTTGGCTGCGCTCCTGGTGTTTGCGTACCACATCGCCCAGTTGTTCCTCAAGCGACAGATGGAGATGATCTCGATCGTCGACAGCATCCACCTTCGACACCTGGAGGACACTCGATACCACGTCCAGCAGTTGATCGACCAGTGCATGGCGATCAGCGACTCCAATTTGGACTTGATCAAGGACCGCCTGGAACAAGCCTCCGAGGCCGACCGGAAGAACTCGGAGGACGTGTCCGATCTCCTCACGGCCGCCAGCGAGCTTCCGCCAGAGCCAGATTACGACTTCGAGACAGATCTGTCCGACACGGACCAAGGGCAAGGGGGCATGCCGTGATCGTCAACAACGAGAAGGAGGCCATCCAGCTCCTGCAAAGCCTCCGCATGGCGTCGGATCACACGCGGCGCGACCTCATGGCTCGGTCGATCCAAGACCAGGCGTACTTTGCTGGCTGCCAGTGGATCCACAGCAATGGGCAGTATGGCAGCGCCAAGATTGGTCGCCTGCTGACAAGCCTGAACCCCGACAAGCGGAAGCTGCGCGTCACCCTCAACCGTGTCACCCGAAACGTGCTGCGCGCGGCAAGCAGCACCCGTCCGTCCAAGATCCTCGCCGAGGCCACCCCGCTGGGCGATCGTGCGGGTCCGGACGACTACCACCTGGCCGACCTGTTTGAGACGATGCTGCGCGGCGACACCGCCGGAGCGCTGGGTGCTTT
>CALCCF010000063.1 GCA_937899905.1 uncultured Phycisphaeraceae bacterium | reverse complement strand
CTCTTGGGAGACTTCGCGGAGACCAAAACTGTGTGGATTCGGCCCACCTGAGGGGGCGTTCTGGACTCTTGACGACAAATCGCACGACTAGCACCGGTTTTTGCCGACAAGCGACAGCTTTGCGGTCACTCTTGCCGATAGGGTTGGATCGTCCGCACTGGCCCCCACGGAGGGCGTGCCGGCGGTCGTCATGGCTCGTACGCATCGGCGTTGGAGGATCCAAGGCATGCCCATGTGCTCTTCGCTTTCCACCCATCTCTCTCGACTCGTCTTGGTCGCCTTGCTGCTGGGCACCGGGCTGATCTCCGTTGGCTGCGCGAATAACGAGCCACGGATGGACGACCCGCTGGTCATGGAGGCCCAGGAGCTCCGCCGGCTCAACGAGAGCCTCGAGCTCGCCCTTCGGGACGCCGAGGACCGCTACCGCGCTCTCGACGAGCAGAATCGGGACCTGGCCGACCAATTGGCCGCCCAGCCGGACTTCAGCGACACCGGCTTCGAGGGCCTGGGCGCAGGCGTCAGCCGCCGTCCTGGCGAGGTCGTGGTCGAGATCGCCGGCGAGGTCCTGTTCGACTCGGGCTCGGTCGTCATCAAGCGCAACGCCCAGCAGACGCTGGACACGGTGGTGCGGGTCATCAACCAGCGGTACTCGGGGAACGAGATCCGCGTGGCGGGCTTCACCGATAGCGACCCGATCCGCCGGAGTGATTGGAAGACCAACGAGCGGCTCAGCGCCGAGCGTGCGATGGCGGTTGAGAGCTATCTTGTCTCCAAGGGCGTGGACAACAACCGCATCCACTCGGCGGCTTTCGGACCCGCCAAGCCCAAGGGCTCGAAGCGGGAGAGCCGCCGCGTCGAGATTATCATCCTCGAGTAGATTCGACCTACTCGTCCGAGTCTTCCGAGTCGTCACGCCACTGGGCCGCTTCGAGCACCAACGCTCGCAGCGGCTCGTGTTCGTTTCGGAGGCGCAGCTCCAGCATGGGGCGCACAATCGGGCACGGCCAATCGACGGCGCGCCGGCCAAGCTTGGCCCAGTCCTTCTCGGTGACCACGAGCGCTTCCATGCCGTCGGCGAGGCGTAGGAGCGCGGTGATGGTCTTGGGGCCCAACGGATCGTGATCGCGCAGTTGGCGCGTCGCGGAAGGCGGACCGAAAGCCTCGGTCGCCTGCGCGATGAACGCCTGCGGCTTGCCGATGGCGCAGGCCAGGGCGTACCGGCGCCCACGGAGCCAGCCAAGCGACTCCTGGCGGTCGTCGCCTTCGAAAACGCCCAACCCGGTCCAAGCGTGTTCGGCGTGCGCGATGGTGAGGTGCTGGAATCGGCGTGCGAGCTCGCCGGTCAGGCGTGTGAGCTCGCTCGGCTGCGCGCGGTCGGCGTGGGTAAGGACCACCGCGTGCGCGCGGGCGAGGCTCTCGACGGGCTCGCGCAGCCAACCGGCGGGCAGCAGGCGCTGCACGAACGGATCCTGCGTCGCGTCGATCAGCACGATGTCGAGCTGGCGCGCCACGCGACGGTGCTGGAAGCCGTCGTCGAGAACGATAGTGTCGACGCTCTCGCCCTCTGGCGAGCGGAACAGCTCGAGCAGGCGTTCGACGCGGTTTGGGCCGACGGCCAGTAGTACTTCGGGCATGGCGGCCCGATGCAATTCGGCCTCGTCGCTCACGCCGTCCTTGGCCGCGTAGCCGCGCATGGCGATTGCGGGCGTATACCCATCTTCGATCAGCCAGCGGCACACGAGCTGCACGGCTGGAGTCTTGCCTGTGCCCCCGACCGAGAGGTTGCCGACGCTGATGACGGGACGATCCAGCGTGACGCTCAGCCCGCCTGGGAACAGCAGCGAGCCCTTGGAGCGGCTGTCGAAGTTGGCGTTGCGCTTGGTGATCGCGCGCGTGTAGAGCCGCTCGGCCAAGGGCGCGAGCGGGCGGAGCGCTGCGGGCAGCGGGCCGGAAGGGTCAGGCATCGGCGTCCTTTGATCGCGCGGCAAGTTCGCTTCTCAGTTGCGAGCCGAGCGTGCGATGCAGGCGTTTCTGCTTCTCGCGTGCGAGTCGGAGATTGTTGCCGATGTCGACGAAGGCCATCACGAGCACCAGGCCGAGCAGCAGGATCGCGATCGCCCAGACCAACGCAAACTGCCTGGGGTTTGCGCTCGAGACCAGGGAGAACGCGATCGCGAGCACCGGCACCGTGATGAGCATGAGCCAGCCGTTGGCCGTGCGGATGCGCTTGCGGCTCTCGGGCATGTCGGCCGATCGCATCGCGATCAGGTGCGCGGCGATGACCACGAGCGTGAGCATGGCCAGTGGCGCTGAGACCCAGATTGGCACGATGCCGTTCATGGGGTGGACTCCCATGGTGCTGCGACGGCGAGCCACTCGGGCAAGCGTTGGGTGGGCAGGCCGACGACGGTGTCCGGATCGCCGTCAACCGTGATGGGCCAGCCGTCGGCGAGGCGCTCGCCGAGGTTGTACCCTCCGGCCTTGCCGCGCCAGCCATCGGTGGCGATATATCGCTCGATCTCGGCATCGTCGAGTTTGCCGAACACCACGCGCGTCACGTCGGCAATCAGCAACCGGTTTTCTCGCGGGCTTGAGGGGTCGACCAGGGCAACGCCGGACACGACGCGTTGTGTGCGCTCCGACATCGACCGAAGCCTGCGTGCCGCCTCGTCGGAGGTCGTGGGCTTGCCGATGATCCGGCCTTCGAGCTCGCACGAGGTATCGGCCCCGAGCACGACTCCCGAAGCGCCCGATGGGAGACTCTCGGCTGCCGCCCGAGCCTTCAGGTACGCCATCGCGACGGTCCACGAGGCCGCGGTCGCGGTGGGTGGCGGCACCAGATCGCCGTCGTCGACGCCCGCGGGCACGACCTCAAAGGGCATGCCGAGGTTGGTCAGGATCTGGGCTCTGCGGGGGCTCGAGCTGGCCAGCAGCACGCGCAGGGCGGAGCGTTCCGACGTGCCGGGGTCGGCCGCTATCCTGCCGTCATGCGTGCTCATCTGGTCCAACTGGACATCGTATGGGAAGACCGCGAGGCGAACTTTGATCGCGTTGGGGGGCTGCTTGATGGCGTGGACGTCGGGCCCGGCGACCTCGTGCTGCTGCCTGAGATGTTCGACAGTGGGTTCTCCCTGAACACCGAGGTGACGGCCGACGACGGCAGCACCGTGACCTGGTTGGGCCGACTCGCAGATGACCTGGGCGCGGTGGTGATGGGCGGCCGGACGGTGGGCGGGTGCGCAAACGGCGGGTGTGAGAAAGCGACGAATCACGCGACCGCGTTCGCGCCACCCGCCGACGGCGGCGACCCGAGGTTGCTGTGCGACTACGCAAAGATCCACCCCTTCACGTATGGCCGTGAGGGTGAGAAGTTCATCGGCGGCCGGCATGTCGAGACCTTCTCGTGGGAGGCCGGCAGCGACAGACTCGAGGTGTGCCCGACGATCTGCTACGACCTGCGGTTTCCCGAGCTTTACCGCCTGGGGCTCGCGAAGGGGGCCGAGGCGTTCACGTGCATCGCGAACTTCCCGTCTGCCCGGCAGGAGCACTGGCGCACGCTCGCGATCGCTCGCGCGGTCGAGAACCAGGCCTTCATGCTTGCGGTGAACCGCTGCGGCAACGACCCCTACCTGGCCTATGCCGGCGGCACGATCGCCATCGACGGCAAGGGTGAGGTCATCGGCGAGCTCGGTCACGAGGAGGCCGTGCTAACCGTCGAGCTCGACGTCGCAGCCCTACACGCCTGGCGAGATGAGTTCCCGGCGTGGCAGGACGGGCGGTTGATGCCCCAGCAGCATTAGTGCCGGACTGCGTGGGGTTGGGCGTCAGGGATCGTTCTGGGGCCTTCGGGGACAGCCCTTTCGGACGCGTCCTTGCCGAGACTGGGCTTATCGGGGTTCAACCGCCGCGATGCGCGTCGGGATTTGCCAAGGTCGGGCGCGAACTGGCGGGCCTCCCGTGCGAATCTTGCAATCGACCGATCCCAAACTTCCCCCAGGTTGGTCGGCGGGCTGCGGTGGCGGGCTCCAGGCGTCGATAACGCTCGAAGGAAGCCACGCGGTGGAGGCCGTGTGGACAAGGTCCGGATTTGTCCGTGGACGGCTGGGCCGCTATGTTCCCGTCCGGTTTTTGGTGCTGCGGAGTGGTCCGTGGCAGTCTCGAATCGATCGAACCAAGGAATCCGCGCGAGCGCACGCAAGCCATGGCCAAGCCGAACCCGACACCCCCGCCGAATCCCGCTGAGGCCTCCGCCTCGGGCACGGGCTCGATGTCGGGCAGCCGGACGGCGGCCCTCTCGGCGATGGATCGATCGGGCATCACCCCGTTGAGTGGGGTGACCACGCCTGAGGACCCCGACGCTGTTGTCGCTGAGGTCGCCAAGGGCGGCTCGAATGTCGACACCGCGCTGGGTCGTCTCGTTGTCGATTACGGCCTGGCGACGCAAGAAGAGGTCGACCTGTGCTATGGCAAGCTGCGTGACGACGGGCAGGCCGAGGGCGACGAGGCCGGGCAGCGTTCGCTCGCGCTGGAACTGGTCGACCAGGACTTCGTCACCAAGCGGCAGATCGCGCGGCTGAAGTCGATCCTCGACGCCGAGCGCAGCGGGCAGAAGATCCCGGGCTATCGGCTGCTGGGCAAGCTCGGTGCCGGCGCGATGGCCACGGTGTACAAGGCCAGGCAATTGAACCTCGATCGTCTGGTCGCGATCAAGGTGCTGCCGCGCAAGATGAGCCAGAACCCTCAGTTCATCGAGCGTTTCTACGCCGAGGGACGCGCGGCCGCGGCGCTCAACCACCCGCACATCGTGCAGGCGTACGACGTCGGCAAGGCCGGCGAGTACCACTACTTCGTGATGGAGTACGTCGACGGCCGCACGGTGTACGACGACATCGCCAAGCACAAGCGATTCGAAGAAGCCGACGCGATCGAGATCGTCCGCCAAGTGGCCCTGGCGCTCGGGCACGCGCACGAGCGCGGCATCATCCACCGTGATGTGAAGCCCAAGAACATCATGATCACCAGGGACGGCGTGGTGAAGCTCGCCGACATGGGCCTTGCCCGTGCCGTCAGCGACAAGGAAGCCGCCGAGGCCGAGGCCGGCAAGGCCTTCGGCACCCCGTTCTACATCAGCCCCGAGCAGATCCGCGGCGAGACCAACGTTGGGGCCGAGGCGGACATCTACTCACTGGGCGCGACGTTGTACCACATGGTGACGGGCGCGGTGCCCTTCGACGGCAAGAACCCCACCAGCGTGATGCATAAGCACCTCAAGACCGACGCCGTCCCGCCTGACCAGGTTAACCCCCGGCTCAGCGGCGGCATCAGCGAGGTCATCGAGATGATGCTCGCCAAGAAGCGCGACCAGCGGTACCGCAACGTCGAAGACCTCATGAGCGACCTCGACGAGGTCAAAGCCGGTAAGGCGCCGCCGCTGGCCCATCGCGGCCTGGATCAGGCGGACTTGGCGTCGCTGACCCACCTGGAGACGGCCAGTGTGGCCGCGCCGGCCGAGTTGCAGCCCACGCCGTTCGGCGCGGGCGACAACCGATCGCCGCTGCTCGTTGCCGTGATCGTGCTGCTGGTCATCAGCTTCGTGTTCAACATCGTGCAGCTGTTGTGAGCGATCGGGCTTCCGGGCCTCGAGGCGGCGATCGAATAGACCGCTGGGTCGGCGTGTTTGCATTCTGCACGGAAAAGCAACGCAAAATTGGCTTGCTCGCCGACGGAAGTTCTGGTACGCTTGACCTCGTGCCGCAGGGCCGACGCCGCCGTATTGGAGCGTCCCCGCCGGCAGGCCGATGCGTATCTGGTCTGTGGTCGGGGTCGAACCCGGCTGTGGGCCGTGCCGTGATTCCGGCTGGAAGAGGCCGTGGAGGCTGTCAACCCCGCACGAAGCGGGACGGAGCCGCCCGAAGACGATTGACGATGCCGCCGGCGCGTGCCGGTGGCGATTGAGGTGCCGGCCGACGCCGGCGAGTTGAAGGAGCACACCTATCCGAGGACGAAGGTTTTATCGCGATGCGGGCCCGGTGCAACGAACCCGGGTGAACCACATGATCCGCATCAGCCCGATCCGCCTGATTGGCGCCGAGGGCGAACAGGTTGGCGTGGTGGATACGCGGGACGCGATGCGCATGGCCCAAGAGGCGGGCCTGGATCTTGTCGAGATCGTGGCCGACACTCGGCCGCCGGTCTGCAAGATCATGGACTACGGCAAGTACAAGTACGACCAGTCCAAGCGTAAGGACAACAAGGCCGCCAACCAGCAGGAAATCAAGGAAGTTCGTCTGGGCCGATCGGTCAAGATCGATCCGCACGACGTGCAGATCCGCGTGAACCAGGCCCGCCGCTTCTTGATGCAGGGCCACAAGGTGCAGATCACCCAGCGCTTCCGCGGCCGCGAGATGGTCCACAAGGAACTCGGCCTCGAACGCCTGGCCGAGATCGTCGAGCAGCTCAGCGACATCGCCAAGGTCGAGATGGCCCCGCGCTGGGTCATGCGCCAGGCCAGCATCGTGCTCGCGCCCGACAAGAACAAGGTCGAGGCGGCCAAGCGCAAGAAGGCCAAGGACGACGAGGCCGAGGCCACGGCCGACGCCGAGCTCGACGCCCAGCTCGCCAAGCTCGACGCGGCCGATGACGGCAGCGACGACGATGACGATGCCGTAGAGGGCACCGAGGAAGCCAAGGGCGACGACAAGAAGTCCAAGCCAACGCGCAAGGTGTCGAACCCGGTCGAGGACGAGATCAGCGCCCTGCTGGGCGAGTGAGCCGTCACCGCTGGCGGTCGTAGGCCCTTAGCAAGAGCGACCGCACGCGAGCATGCCTGTAGGCCTCATCGGTGAAGATCGATGGGGCCTCTCTTGTGCGCACCGGCGGGGCGAAGGACGCCGGAATCGGCTCGCGGCCTTCCTGGGCGCGCTGGCCGATGGGCCGGGTTTGATCGATGCGACCATCGGCGGGCATCACCGGCTCAACCGCGGGCGTGGTCGGCATCGCGGCCGGGTCGACGCGCTCGGGCGGCACCGGATCGCTCGCCTGGATCAATGCCAGCGAGAACCTGAGCACGTGGGGCGCGATAGTGAGCAGCATCAGAGCAGGATCCTCATGCGGATGAGCAGTGGCCGGTCGCCCTCTTCCAGGGCGTCGATGCGCTCGCCGGTGGCGGTCCACTCGTAGATCGCGTTGATCAGGGCGTTGTCGATGTCCGATCGGCCACTGCCCCGGCCGCGGGGTATCCGCGCTCGGCTCACGTTGCCCTCGTGATCGAAGAAGATCTCGACCAATGGGCTCGGCGGACGGCCGCGGACACGCTGCAGGTCGGTCAGGCGCATCCGCGTCGTGTTGATCTTCAGGCCCTCGGCCGCCACGACTCGCCCCATCTGCGTCCGGCGCATCTCGACCGGCAGGCTGGACGCTGGCGAGGCGCGGGTGTCCTGCTGGCCCGGACTGCCGTCTTGCTCGCTGTCCTCGGCTGTCGTCGGCTCGGCTGGGGGCTGGGGGCGGGGCTCGGGCTGCTGTGGCGCTTCGCGTGCGGGCTCGGGTTGCGGCTGCGGTTGGGACTCGGCGGCCTGCTCCATCGCCCGGACGAATTCGGCACGCAACGCGTCCAGCACGGCTCGGGTCTCGCTGACCGCCTCGCTGGTGGCCGCCTGCACGCTCGCAGCGACGGCACGGGACAGGTTGTCCGCCTGATCGCCCTCGGCGCGGGTGAGCTGGGACTGCTCGACCCGCGACGGCGCGGCAACCTGAGGCTTGGGCTCCTCGAAGCCGAGCCAGTTGGTTGTGACCGCATCGCTGCGCTCGATACCCAGCTTGATGGGGATCTCCAACTGGCTCGTGTTCTCAGCCGCGGCGGCCATGCGGGCCGGGTCGACCCCGCCCTGGATCAGCGCAAATCCGAGGATCGCATGGATCGCCAGGCTGGCGGGCAGGGCGATGGCCCACCGCAGACCGCTGCCTCCGACGCGTTGTTCGCTGGTGCCGGCCATGGCTCGCAATGGTACGGATGGCGCGGGTTCAGGGATCGGTCGGGTTCACCGGCCCCGTTGGCTGCTGTGGAGCGGCCTCTGGCGTATCGCTGGGCGTACCAACCAGTTCGACCATCTCGTATCCCTGGGCCCGCAGGGCATCCAGCACCCGGAGTAGGGCCCCAGAAACGCCGCGTTCGTCGACTTCCAGGCGGATGACGGGCGGCTGGTCCGGTTCGGCCGTTGCGGCGGCCTCGGTGATGGAACTGCTGATGGCTTCGAGCAGGGCCGAGCGCGTGGATTCCGCCAGTGGCTCGCCGTCTCCCGAGGCCGGCCCCACGGCCTCGCCGTCCACGTAGACCATGCCCTGGGCATCCACGGCCACGATGATGGCCTTTGGCGCTTCGCTCTGGCCGCCCGAGCCCAGGGCCGGGAGGTCCAGGTCCATGACGCTCACACGCGTCAGCAGCACGAGCGAGAACACGAAGAACGTCAGCAGCAGGAACACCACATCGATGAGCGGCGCCATCTCGACGCGGGGTTCCTGGCTGGTGCGTCTGACGCGGAGCATCGTGAAGATGGTAGAGGGAACCAGTGGGCATGTTGACGGGCGAATCCGGCCGGCCTTCCATCTCCAGAGGCGACGGGCGCGGAGCCAGGCCGGAGGGAGGTCGCGATGACGGTTCGTATGGAGTTATCGCGAATCCTCATCCGCGAGCTGACAGACTACCAGGTCATCGAGCTGCGTGAGTCGGCCGAAAACGGCACCCCGGACGACGAACTCCGCACCTTTCCCATCGTCATCGGCCTGCCCGAGGCGCAGGCCATCGAGCGGCGGCTCAGCGGCGTGCCCGTGAAGCGGCCGCAAACGCACGACCTTCTGGCCAACATCATCGATAGCCTCGGCGGCTCGCTCGAGTCGGTTGCGATCACGGACCTTGCCGACCAGACGTTCTACGCGGTGCTGAGCTTCCGCGACGGGAACGGGGACATGGTCGAGGTGGATGCCAGGCCCAGCGACGCGATCGCGCTGGGCATCGGCATCGGCGTGCCGATCTTCGTGGCCGAGCACGTGCTGGCCCAGGCGACCAACGACAGCCCGCTGGACGATCAGTTCGGCGACGAAGACGAAGAAGAAGATGGCGAACTGGGACCGCCGTTCTGATGCACGAGCCGCTGGATGGACCACGATCGGGATCAGCGGCTCATGCCGAAGGCGAGCCGGTCTATCGCAGCGAGGTTGTGCCGGGCACGGGCGGAGCGCTGAAGCAACGCGAGGAGGACTTCCTCGTTGATGAGCTTCCGCTGTATCCACCTAGCGGCGAGGGTGAGCACCTGATGATGTTCGTCGAGAAGCGCGGCCTCTCGACGTTGCACATGGTCGGAGTCTTGGCGCGGCACTTTGGTGTCCCGACGAGCGCGGTGGGCTACGCCGGACTCAAGGACAAGCACGCCATCACGAGGCAGCACCTGACCGTGCACGTGCCGGGCAAGGCGATCGAGGACTTTCCATCGCTCCAGCACGAACGCATCCAGATCTTGTGGATCGACAAGCACGATCGCAAGCTGCGCCGCGGCCACCTCGAGGGCAATGGGTTTTCGATCAGAGTGCGCGGCGTGTCTATGCAAGCCGCCCTGCACGCGAACCAGACGCTGGCGATCCTTGAAGCCAAGGGCATGCCAAACCGCTTCGGCGAGCAGAGGTTTGGACAATGGGCGACGAACCACCTCATCGGCCGAGCGATGGTGCGCGGAGAGGCCCAAGAAGCCTGCGATCTCCTGCTCGGCCCGACGCCTGGCGGCCACTCCGATGACTCTCGCGGGGCATATGCGGCGGGAGACCTGGCGGGCGCGCTCGAAGCCCTGCCAAAGTCTGCGCAAGCCGAGCGCCGCGTGCTCGACGCCCTGCTCCGTGGCAAGTCTCCCAGGCGAGCGATGGACAAGCTCGGCCGCACAGAGACGGCGTTCATGAGCTCGGCCCTGCAGAGCGCGATCTTCAACGCGGTGCTCGACGAGCGTGTGCGAGCCGGCACGCTCGACACGCTGCACACAGGTGATGTGGCCACCGTGCACGACGCGCGCAAGACGACCTTCGTTGTGAGCAAAGACGAGGCGAACTCCAATGAGATGGCCGAGCGGCTGCAGCGGCTCGAGGTCAGCCCGACCGGGCCGATGTGGGGCCCGCGCATGCGGCAGGCCGAGGGTGCGGCGGCGGAAGCGGAGCGTGCGGCGCTCGAGCGCTTCGGGCTCACGCCAGACGACATGGAGCGCTTCGCGAACGCCCACCGTGGAGCCATCGAGGGTGATCGCCGGGCGCTGCGTGTGCCGCTGCGGTACCCGCAGGTCGAGGGTGGTGCCGACGAGCACGGCACGTACGTGCGCTGCGGCTTCGCGCTCCCACGCGGCAGCTTCGCGACAGTGGCGATGGCCGAAGTCATGAAGCCGGTGCCAGCGACCGAGTGATGTCAATCGAACGCCCGGACGACGTTCGCCTTGTGTGTCTCGATTGGGGCGGCGTGCTGCTGCGGATCTGCCGGTCGTGGGAGGAGGCTTGCATCGCGTCCGGCCTTCCGCTGCCCGAAGCGCCCGTGGCTGAGACCGTGCGTCGTGCCCGCCGAGCGTTGAGCGAGTCCTACCAGTGCGGGCGGTTATCGTGCGAGGCGTACTTCGCTTCCGTCGCCGACCTCTCGCCGGGCTACAGCGCTGCTGACATCGAACGCTTGCACGACGCGTATCTCATCGCCGAGTACGACGGGGCTATCGAGCTCGCCCAGGAGCTGGCTGGACACGACCGATTCGCGAGCGGTCTGCTCAGCAATACGAACCACCGGCACTGGCTGCGCCGCTCCGAGTTCACCGCGGCGGCAATGCTCGAACACCAGCTCGCGAGCCACCTGCAGGGCATGGCCAAGCCCGATGAAGGCTTCTACAGGGCATTGGAGTCCGCGAGCGGTTGCTTGGGCGCACAGATCGCGTTCTTCGACGACTTGCCGGCAAACGTACAAGCGGCGCGATCACTCGGGTGGCAGGCGGTCCTCATCGATCACGATGGCGACACGATCGCGCAGGTCCGTTCGGCACTCGCTGGCGTGCTATGAAAAACCGCGTGCAATCGCACGCGGTGAGATTCGGTCACAGCTTGATCTCTGGGATCAGGGGAAGATGCCGCGGGTCTTGTAGACCTTGCCGATGTGCTCCAGGGCTGCGAGGTATGCGGCGGTACGCATGTCGCACTCGTAACGCTGGCGGGCCAAGAGCGTCCGGCGTGCGGACATGCACATGACCTTGTTCAACTCGCGGTCGACGGTCTCCTCGTCCCAGATCTGGCAGGCCTTGTTCTGCACCCACTCGAAGTACGACACGGTGACGCCGCCGGCGTTGCACAGGATGGCGGGGAGCACCTCGATGCCGCGACGCTGCAGCACTCGGTCGGCCGCGGGGGTACAGGGGGCGTTGGCGCCCTCGGCCACCACGCGGCACTGGAGCATCTCGGCCTCCTGCGGCCCGATCATCTGCTCGAGGGCGGCGGGGACGAACGCATCGACCGGGGTGCTGTAGAAGTCTTCCTTCGAGATCGCGTCGGCGCCCTTGCCGCCACGGCCAGAGTCGGTCGCGGCCTTCGACTTCTCGAAGCCGGCGATGCCGTAGTGCTCGTAGCTGTACTCGCTCAGCGCATGGGCGTCGATGCCGGTGTCGCAACGGAGCGCCCCGCTGTGATCCATGACGGCGATGAGCGTCGCGCCCATGTCCTGGAGGATGCGGGCGAGCCATGAGCCGACGTTTCCGAAGCCCAGCACGCTGAACCGCAAGCCCTCGATGGGGATCTTGATCTGCGGGAGGATCTCGGCCATGACGTCGGCGACGCCCTGGCCAGTCGCCTTCTCGCGACCGAGCGAGCCGCCGACCTCGACCGGCTTGCCCGTGACCACACGCATGCCGTCGTAGGCGCTCTTGCTGTTGGACATCTGATACGTATCAGCGATCCAGGCCATGTGCTGCGCGCTAGTGCCGACGTCCGGAGCAGGGATGTCGTAGTCCGGCCCGATGTCGTTCATGATCGCGCTGGTGAAGCGGCGCGTGACCCGCTCCATCTCGTCGGGGCTGAGCTTGTGCGGATCGACCTTGATACCGCCCTTGCCACCACCGAGCGGCAGGCGGGCGAGCGAGCACTTCATGGTCATGAGCAGCGCGAGCGCCTTGACATCATCGAGGTGCACGTCGGGGTGGAAGCGAAGGCCGCCCTTGAAGGGGCCAAGCGCGTTGTTGTGCTGCACGCGGTAGCCCTTGAAGAGGTGGTGGTGCCCGTCGTCCAGGCGAACGGGGAAGTGCACCATGATCTCGTTCTTGGGCTGGGCCAGGATGATCTTGACGCGGTGCTGCAGGTCGACCATGTCGGCCGCGTGGAGCATGCTGCCGACCGTCTGCGTGTAGAGGTTGTTGGGGTCCTTGGGAAAGCCCAACTCGTCGAACACCGGGTTGCGCTGCTCGCTGTCAACGGCGCCGGGTGTGCTCTCTGTCTGCGTCGCGATCGTTGTCATTGCTTCGACTGCCTCACGGAAGATGCGGCTGTTCCGCCCCTACGCGGGACGGCGAGATGCCGGGAGCCGATGCTGTCGGCCCCGGGTGTGGCCCGATGACTGCACCTACGAGCGAACGGACCTTCCGTTCGCTCGCGGCGTCGTGTTCCTCCTCGGCGTATCGGCCAAACGGGCCGGAAACTCCGGAGGACCCAGGTTGGCACGTGCCCGCGCGGTGGGTAAACCCAATGGCTGGCGCGGGGCGAGCTGCGCTGAGCCTTAAGGCTAGACGGAATGGGGATAAAAATCGCTGCTCGAAACGCCGATTATCGGTGCTGGGGGCGGATCGCCGGGATCGCCGGAGGCCGCCGTCTGTGGCGTCGGGCCGAGATCCGGCCGAAGCTGCCTCCGGGCGACCCCGAACGGGTCGCGCCTAGAATCCTGTTCCCGTTCCGCCGGTCCGGAATCCGTTTCAGGCGTTGTGGTGGCGCCCCGGAACCCAGAACGACCCCAAGCCGCCCCGCGAGGGCGGGCCGACTCGTTGTTATGCCCGTGGGGCATGCGAGCCGGCACGGCGGTGTGTCGATTGACTTCGGAGGCCCGGCGGCTCCGAGGGCAGCGAGCACGACCGATCTGAGAGACGCACATTTATGGTGGATGAAACCCTTATCGCATCGCTTGGCCTGGAAGATACCGAGGCCGAAGCGATGGTCCGTGAAGCACTCGGCGAGGCAGTCGCCGAGGGAGACATGGACAACCTGCTGGACAACCAGATCGCCGACCTCGAGCCCGGCAAGATCATCAAGGGCAAGATCATCGGCATGGCCGGTGACGATGTCGTGGTCGAGGTGGGGCTCAAGAGCGAGGGCCTCGTGCCTCGCGACGAGTTCGACGAAGAGCCCAAGATCGGCGAGACCGTCGACGTCCTGCTGCGGAGCCTCGAGGGCTCCAGCGGCGTCGTCGAGGTGTCCAAGCGCCAGGCCGACCGGCAGATCGCCTGGAACCGCATCGTCGACAACACCAAGGAAGACGACATCGTCGAGGGCAAGGTCCTCAAGCAGATCAAGGGTGGCTTGCTGGTCGACATCGGCGTGCCCGTGTTCCTGCCGGCCAGCCAGGTCGACGTGCGTCGCCCGCACGACGTCCGCGACTTTGTGGGCCGCTCGGTCCGCGCGATGGTGCTCAAGATCGACACCGAGCGTCGCAACATCGTCATCAGCCGCCGTCGCCTCATAGAGAAGGAGCGCGACAGCGCCAAGAAGCGCTTGCTCGAGACCCTCGCCGAAGGCCAGATCGTCAAGGGCCAGGTCAAGAACCTGGCGGACTTTGGCGCCTTCATCGACCTCGGCGGCATCGACGGCCTTCTCCACATCACCGACATGAGCTGGAGCCGGGTGAACCACCCCAGCGAGATGCTCAAGGTCGACGAGGAGATCGAGGTCAAGGTCCTCTCCATCGATATGCAGAAGGAGAAGATCGCCCTGGGCCTCAAGCAGAAGGACCCCAGCCCTTGGGAGGCCATCGAGGCCAAGTACCCCGTGGGCAGCCGCATCGCCGGCGAGGTGGTCAACATCATGTCCTACGGCGCGTTCGTGCGTCTGGAGGACGGCATCGAGGGCCTGGTGCACATCTCCGAGATGAGCTGGACCCGCCGCGTCAACCACCCCAGCGAGGTGGTCGAGGTCGGCGATGCCGTGGATGTTGTCGTGCTCGACATCGACAAGAACAAGCAGGAAATCAGCCTCGGCATGAAGCAGACCGAGGTGAACCCCTGGGAGCTCGTCGCCGAGAAGTACCCTCCCGGCACGGTCATCAAGGGCTCGGTGCGCAATCTGGCCAACTACGGCGCGTTCGTCGAGATCGAGCCGGGCATCGACGGCCTGCTGCACGTCAGCGATATGAGCTGGACCAAGAAGGTCACCCACCCCAACGAGCTGGTCGCCAAGGGCGACGAGGTCGAGTGCGTGGTGCTCGATGTCGACCAGGAGAAGCAGCGCATCAGCCTGGGCGTCAAGCAGCTGACCGAGGACCCGTGGCTCAACGCCATCCCCGGTGCCTACCAGCCGGGTATGGTCGTCCGAGGCAAGGTCACCAAGATCACCAACTTCGGCGTGTTCGTCGAGCTTGAGGACGATCTCGAGGGCCTGCTGCACATCTCCGAGCTGGCCGACCACAAGGTCGAGGACCCCCAAGAGGTCGTCAAGGCCAACGACGAGGTGGACGTCAAGATCCTGCGTGTGGACATCAGCGATCGCAAGATCGGCCTGAGCCTCAAGCGGGCCCAGTGGGGCGACGCCGGCGACGGCTCGTACTCGGCTGACGCCAGCCCGCAGCGTGGCGGCATGGACGACCACGACGCCATGGGTACCAACAAGATCGAGTTCTAAACCGAACCCGATCGAAGCAGTGACTCTTCACGAGGCCCGGGCGCAAGCCCGGGCTCTTGTTGTTCGTGGGCAGTCTGTGTCTCGGGGAACGCGAAACAGCCCCGACTTGCGCCCGGGCCTCACTTGCGTTTGGATTGTGTTAATCAGCGATCGTGGATCACATCAGGGCGATAAAGCTCAGCACCGTGAGGACCATGATCCGCTTGCCGCTGTCGGAGACCTTCAGAACGTTCTTCATTGTCAGCCCTTTCTGCGATTGTCGCCGGCCCGCACCCGGGACGGCTCGATGTACACATTCAACCGCGATGCCAGAGTGGGCCAGAGTGCCGTTTGAGCCTGATAACCACCGAGATTCGTGCCAGATGGCGGTTATCTGGACGCCCGGGTGACGACAGCGGTGCGTTTGGGCAACGTCGTGGATCATCATGATGCCCCACGGGAACGCCCGGGCTGGGAGCTGCGGGTCGTAAACGACCGAATATAAATGCACCTGCATCGATTGGTCCCCGGGACCCAAACATGCCGACGCCACCTACACAGCCCAAGACACAGGCCCAAACCCAAGCGCAGGACCGAGAACTCGCCGAGGCGTTTACAGGCTGCCTCGCGTCCGCGATCCGGCAGGCCGACCGGCTCGTGGCGTCGGTGTTCGACGAGCGGCTGCGGGACATCGACCTTCGAGGCACCCAACTGACGCTGCTGGGCGCGATCGCGACGCTCGACCGGCCGAACCAGCGTGATCTGTCGGAAATGACCCATACCGACGCCACCACGCTCAGCCGCAACCTGGACCGGCTCTTCGACCGTGGCCTGATCGACCGCATCGAGTGCACCAAAGACCGCCGCATGCGTCGCTACGTGCTGACGAACGCGGGCCGGAAGACGCTTCGTGAGGCTCTACCGCTGTGGCAGGCCGCCCAGGAAGACATTGCCCGGCGACTTGGTGAGGATGTCTGCACGATGATGCGGAACCTCTCGGGCGTCCTGGTCGACGACTGAAACCCAGAATTTTCAGATTTTGGATCTTGCTGCGAAACAATAGATGTATATACATGTATTATCCTCTTGAGCCGCTCATGAGGAGCGAGCCCAGCCAATCGAGGAGAATTCGTCATGTCCCTGTCCATCCGCCGTCGTCTGGTTCCCGCCGCCGCGATCTTGGCCCTCGCCGGGCTCGCCCCCGCGTGGGCAGCCTTCCACGCCGCCCCGGCATCCGACTCGGCCGCCGGCGTCGCGCCCTTAGCGCCGGATACCCCAAGTGCCGAACTCGACACGGTCGCCCCGAGGGTGTCCTACCGCACGAC
>CALCCF010000062.1 GCA_937899905.1 uncultured Phycisphaeraceae bacterium | reverse complement strand
CGCCGAGCGAACTCATGCGCCACTGGTGCGCCAGCTCATCGAGCTGCTGGCGGCTCTTTTGCTCGGCTCGCTTGGACTCGGTCAGAGATTCATGCGACACGACGGCAAAGCGCCGGCCCTGCCAGCCGAATCCCGAAGCGCGGACCTGGAACCACCGCTGCTCGTCCGGACTGTCGCACGGATACTCAACGTGGGTCGAAGACTCCTTACCGCTGAGCACGGCACGCAGACCGGTTGCCACCGCGCGAGCCTCGTGAGATGAAGGGCCCTCGGCCGCATCGCAGATCGAGAGGTAATTTGAGCCAACGCCCGCATCATCGCTCTGGTAACCGTTCTGGCGGGCGTAATCCCGCCAAGCCTTGTTCACAGCGATGACCGTGCCCGACGAATTGAGCAGAGCGACCTCCGCCGACAACGCATCGAGCGCCTGAACAAGCAGGCCGACGGTCTCCCGTGCCGTGTCGTTGCCCAGCAAGCCGGCCCCTGGCACCGACAGGTGCTCCGCGCATGCCTTGTGCGTGCATCGGAAGACGATGACGAACTCACGCGTCCCAGCGCCGTCGCACGACCCACCGTTGCTTATGACTTCGATTTCGTACGAACCACCCTCGCCGGACAGCTTGTGGTAATCTCGGTCGTGCTGGATGGCCTGCCAGATCGCGTCGCGTACATCCGGTGGTACGACCGCGGCGTCGAGTGCGGTGTCGAGACCGATCGGCTGGCCTTGGTCGGCGGGAAGGCACAACTCCTTACGGGCAGACGGGTTGCACCACGCCACCGTGGCGCCGCCGGACACCAGCTGCACGCCCAGCATCGGATCGGGATGCCCAGCGGCAAGGCGATGGCTGGGGCTCTTCCAGCCGTTCGCCTTGCCTCCAGTCTGGTTGTGGTTCCGGTCGTCCATAGCTCTCTGTCGCGAGGATCCAGTCTACTGATCGACATATTCAAACCCCGCCGGGGGTCGGGTATGCCCAACTCTGGCCGTGCCACGGGTATTTCCGTTTACCCCTAAGAATAATCCTGTATTGCCTGTCGAGTCCTTGTGGATCGCCTGGCGACGCCCCAGGGCTGTAACGTGCTCCGGTTGACCTATATAAACAGAGGGTCAGATGAGTGCGGAGTTTGCACGTCCGAGAACACATCGCCGGCCCAGTTTGCCGCCTTTTCTCTCCCGTTTTGGTGGGGGGGCTGGTACACTGGTCTGCGGACGGTATCGAGAGATCCAACAGAACCAAACACAGAGGAGAGCACCCATGCCGATGCATAATCGTCGCGCGGCCCTTTTGGCCGCTGCGGCCGGCCTGGTTTTCGCCGGAGCGGCGAACGCCCAGGTTGACTGCCCAGCCGACCTTGACGGGGACGGCGAACTGACCGTCTTCGATTTCCTGGAGTTCCAGAACCTGTTCGGTGCCGGCGACCTGCGTGCCGACTTCGACGGCAACGGCGTCCTGGACATCTTCGACTTCCTGGAGTTCCAGAACCTGTTCGTCCTGGGCTGCCCCTCCGGCGACATCATCTCGGCCGAGCTTGCCGCTCGCAGCCTGGACGAATTCCCGTTCGCCGACTACGTCAGCGCGTTCAACGAAGGCCAGACGTTCACCGTCGCCATCGACCCCGGCGTGGTTACGCCGCCCAGTGGCCTCGTCGACGTCTACATCGTGGCGGACAAGACCGCCGCGGAGTGGGACGCCGATCCCTCGCTGACCGACGCCCGTGGCTTCGCGCAGCCGAGCAATTTCAGCGGCGGCCCGTCCACCGATGACAACAAGGTCGACCAGGGTGGCGTGGGCTTCCTGAACGCCGACGCCGGCGAGAACATCGGCGTGCCCTACGACATCGTCATCGATGCGAACAACAACGGCGTGCTCGATGGTGGCGACATCATCGACGGCCTCGACGATGCCGGTATGTGGCTGTTCAAGGATCTCACCACCCTTGGTCCGGCCGCTCGCACGCGCATCGACACGTACACGGCCAGCTTCCCGGGCATCCCCGGCAGCCGCAACCAGCAGCGCCTGACCTACCCCAGCGATATCGCCAGCAGGACCGACGTCCCGGTGGTCATCATCGCGCACGGCAACGGCCAGGACTACCGCTGGTACGACTACATGCACGACCACTTCGCCAGCCATGGCTGGGTCGTCATGAGCCACCAGAACGACACCGTCCCGGGCATCGAGACGGCTAGCGAGACCATCCTCCGCCACACCGATTACTTCTGGGGCAACCTCGGCACCATCGCCGGCGGCGCCCTGAACGGTCGCCTCGACAAGAGCCAGACCAGCTGGATCGGTCACAGCCGTGGTGGCGAGGGCGTGGCCCGCGCCTGGCGGAAGATCGAGGACGGCATCTACAACCCCGTCAACTACGACCTGAGCGACATCAACCTCGTGTCGAGCATCGCGCCGACCGACTTCCTGCTCACCTCGCGCTCCAACCCGGGCGCCTCCAACCACCACCACATCGCCGGTTCGGGCGATGGTGATGTGAACGGCAGCCCCGTGTCGCCGATCACCCAGTACTTCGCCATCTACGAGCGTGCGAACATCGACGAGGGTGACGATCAGCGCACCAACACCTACGTGCTTGGTGCCGATCACAACGACTTCAACTGCTGCGGCTTCAACGATTACCAGGGCCCCGCCGCCCTGCAGATCGGTCGCGCCGAGGCCCAGCAGGTCGCCAAGGTGGCCTGGCTCGTGCTGATCCAGGACGCCGTCCGCGGCAACGAGGTTGGCATGGAGTTCGTCCAGCGCGAGAAGGAGAGCATCCAGCCGCTGGGAATCCGCGAGAGCACCAACGTCGTGAACGAGTACAAGGCTCCGTTCGACCTGTCGGAGAAGACCATCATCGATGACTTCCAGACCGGCACGTCCACGGGCGTTGCCAGCTCTGGCGCGACGGTGACCTTCGATGTCAGCAACCTCAACGAGGGCCGCCTCGACGATGCCAACACGAACCTGAGCTGGATCACCAGTGATCCGTTCAACGGCATGACCCGCGCCAACAACGGCCAGGATCAGCACCGCGGCATCGTGTTCGATTACAACGGCAACCGCTTCATCCAGTGGGACCTGCTGGGCACCACCGCGTTCTCCGATTGGACGCAGTACGAGTACTTCAGCTTCCGTGCCTGCCAGGGCACGCGTCACCCGGACACCGCCGCCATCATCGAGAACCAGACCTTCGTGGTCACCCTCGTCGACGGCGATGGCAACTCAAGCTCGATCAACATCGGTGCCTACGGCGGCGCCGGTCTGAACGAGCCCTTCCCCCGCACCGGTTCCGGTTCGGGCTCGGGTTGGGGCAATGAGTTTGAGACGTTCCGGATCGACCCCACGGACTTCCTGCGGGACGGCACGACGCTCGACCTGAGCAACATCGACCGCGTCCGCTTCGAGTTCGGTCCGGCCTCGGGCACCAGCCGTGGCCGCATCGGCGTCGATGACCTGGAGCTGCTCCGCTAACGCTGCACGTCGTGTCGGGTTTCACGCCCCGTTGGGCGTGAACTGAACAGAAAACCATCACCGAGCTATTCGGAGATTTAAGAGTCATGAAGTTCTTGAACACAACCCTCGCGGCGACCGTCCTGGCTGCCGCTGTCGTTGCTGCTCCCCCGCAGCTGCCCGCCACTCCGGCGCCCGTGCAGGACATCGTCTTTGCTCAGCCCTTCACCCTGGACCGGGGTGAGGTGAGCAACTGGCGAGCCGAGCGGCCCGAGATCACCAGTGGGTACATCCTCGTCCTGAAGGTGGACCCCGATCTGGTCTACCCGCGTCAGACCGCCGAGCCGGTGCTCTACGTGGGTGACACCACCGCCCAGCGCCTCAACGTTGGCTACCGCTCCGGTCACGTCGTGGCCGTCGTTGGCGCCGACATCACCGGTGAGGACGCCCTCGACCTCAGCGAGGTCAAGATCTGGTTCGGCACGCCCGAGCTGCCCGAGCGCGTCGATGCCAACCGCATCGCGCAGGAGTCGGCTCTGGCCGACGCCGCCGGCATCAAGCCGTTCTCGGCGACCAAGATCGACACCCTCCTGGGTCAGAACGAGACCCTCGACGAGGCCGCGATGACCGGCATCCTTGACGATGTCGCCTCGCTGATTCGTCGCTTCAGCCCGCAGGAAGAGGAACTGGCCGTTTCCTACGACGCCAGCTCGGGTCAGGCCTCCGGCAGCTGATCCCGTATCCTCCGCGACTCTCGCGGAGGTTCCAATGTCTCACACACGCCCCGCGGTCCTCGTGGCCGCGGGGCGTTGTTTTATTGACACAGCCGGATCGCGAAATGGGCCGGTTGGCGTTGTGCTTGGTGCAGTCTGCTCGTCAATCCTCTTCGAACCGTTTCCGCGCTCGCTTCTTTGCCGCGAGCAGACCGCTCGCGCCTTCTTCGGGCTCGGGCTTGCGTGCCTCAGGCTTGTTCGCTGGGGTGTCCGACGTACCCGGGCTCGGCTGAGGCGTCCGATCCGTCGGCGTAGCCTGCTGCCGCAACCGCTCGGCACGAGCCCGGAGGATGCGCTGCTGCGCTTCGTACGCCGACTGCTGCGCTTCGGCATCCGTCGCCGTGACATCAACATCACCACCACGGACACGCCGGACCCGGCTCTCGACGCGCGCCTCGCCCGCGCTTCGAAGCGAGCCGACCGAACCCGCCGCCTCACGCCCTTGAGCGCCAAGCGCCGCTGTGGCCTTGAGCCATTGCGCTCCAAACGCCTTGCTCACCACCCTATCCCATGCCACACGCCGCGTGCCGATGTCCAGGACGAGCACCGCAAGAGCCCAGGCGAGGAGCGCACGCCAGAGCGGGCTGCGTGCCTCGCTCGGCCCGATGTCGCCGCGATCGAATACGCGGGCGGCTTCACCAAATCCGAGCACGCGCCCACCCGTGGTCTGCGCGATCGTCTCGAGTAAATCCACGTTCGAGGCCAGGCTGCGAAACTCCTGCCCACCCGATACAGAAACGCCCGCCAGCATGGGCGGCAGCGCCCTTCCATCTACCGTTGGCCGCACGATAACGACATACGATCCGGTGTCTGCCGCTGGCGCGACTGCCTCGTACACACCGGGTGCGATCTGGCCGAACCCGGCGTCGATCTGCTGTCCTTCGGGGTCATACACGGTCGTATTCGCAACAAGCCCATCAACGGGCAGTCCTTCGTCGTCCACGGCTTCAACCTCGAGCCGCAGCTGTCCCGCGTCTTGCTCGATCCGCAATGTGAACCCAGCGTCCTCGGTGCTCCGGCTCATCGCACGAACCAGCTGCCCCCAAAACTGCTCGTACCCCGGCCAATCGATCCACGCTTCGGCCCATCGCTGGGAGTCCGACATGAAGGCTGCGACCTGACCGACGCCGGCGTTCCAATGCGCGAGCAACGGCTCGCCCTCTCGTGTCGCCATCGCCAGCGTGATCGTGGGCTCTTGCTTCGGCCGGGTGAGGTTGACACCGCGCAGGTTTGGCGGCGCCGGCAGCCCCGCCGTAGCTGGCGACGGCGCCGGCAACACCACGGGCCTGATCACGCCCTCGCGCACGAGGGGCGTCCGCGTGACCTGCACTTCGCTGAGGAACACTTGCGGGAGCACGCTTGGGTTGATGACGTTGTAAAACGTACCGCCGGCGGCCTCCGCGACCTTTCGCATCGTGTCCGTATCGGCGGAGTCGCCCACCGCGATCGTGCTGATCGTGATGTCCTGGTTGTGAATCTGTGTCGCGAGCATCGGCAGCCGATCGGCATCCTGAGAGAGCCCGTCGGTAAGCACGATGATGTGCCGGCTCTTAGCCTCGACGCTCGAAATCTGTTCGGCCGCGAGGCGCATCGCCGGACCGACGCGCGTACCGCCTCCCGACGGGATCGCACGGATCTCGTCGGCGGTCCGTCGCGGATCGTCGTTCGGCCCGATCGGCACGACAAGGCTCGTTGAATTGTTGAACGAAACCACGCAGACCTGATCGGTTGCGTGCAGGTTGAGCACCGCGCGAGCCGCCGCCTCGTTGGCGATCTTCTGCTGAGAGTTTGCAGAACCCAGTACACCGCGCCGCATGCTGCCTGAGTTGTCCAGCACGATCGCGATCGCAACCTCGGGCGTCTGCACGAGCTGGGGTAGATCCAGGTGCACCGGCAGGATCGGCTCGATAGGCGAGCCCCGCCAGCCGCCGGCTCCGAACGAACGCTCGCCGCCGAGCATGATCAAGCCGCCGCCAAGTTCGGTGACAAAGCTCGCCAGCGCAGCCTGGGCATCGATGGGCACCTCGTCGGAACCAACACCATCGAGGATGACAAGGTCGAACGCTTCGAGGCTCACCAGATCCGAAGGTACGCCTAGGGGCGATCGACGATCGACGGCGAGCTGCAGCCCTGTCAGCGTGCGGGCCAACGTGGCCGTGCCTTGCTCGCCGTCACGCGACACGATGAGGATCGCGCCGTCACCGGGCGAGATGGTGAACGCCTGCCCCGTGTTGTTCGCCAGCGTGGTGTCGGCAACCTGACCGGCCCGTTCCTCTGGCTCGAACACGGCCTCGAACCGATGGATTCGCCCCTCGGGCAGCGGCACGTCGAATACCTCGACGCTCTGTCCTTCGTCGATCAGAACGCGCCGCTCGATCCCAAGATCCTCGCCGTTGAGCAGCAACCGCAGTGTGCCGGCCGCGGGGGCGGTCGTGCGCAGGCCAACGCGGACGGGCGTTGTGCTGCCACGAGCCGCGCGAGGCGGCGTATCGACGAATTCCACCAGCACTTCGCGCTGAACGCGGTAGTCGATGGGTACGACATCGATCGGCAACCCGCCACGGGCTCCCTCGCCGAGCGCTCTAGCCCGCGCTAAGCGTTCCGCCGCGGTGATGGCATCACCCGTGGTCGCGTTGCCATCGGAAATGAGCACGATCCGACCGGCGGCATCGGGCGGGATCATCGCCGCCGCAGCGTTCAACGCCGCTGCGATGTCGGTACTCGCACCATCGAGTTCCGGCAATGCACGATCGGCGATCGGCCCGGCGGTGGGGGAGAACGCCGGAGCCGCTCGCTCCGAGAAGGCGACAACGCCAAGCAGGTCCTCACCGCCTCGAGCTTCGCCGGCGGACTCGATGAACCGTTGCATCTCGACCGCCGGCAAGGTGCTGAGCCCCTCGGCCGCCGGCCCGAACCGTTCGACCGAACCGGAAACGTCTGTAACGATCACTGCGGCCATGCGATCGTTCTGCCGGACAGCGCTGGCACCGGCGAGCGCCATCGCGATCAGAGAGAAGAGCACTAGACGCGCCAGGGCGGCCGTGCTGCGTCGCATCTGCGTCATGCTGCGGAACGCCGCGAGCGCGATGACGCCGAGCGGCAGCGCCGCGATGGCCACCATCAGCAGCATGGGGTTGTCGAAGCCGATCGCTCTCACGAGCCGCCGCCCGTGCCGCTCGTCGAATCACCGCTCGCGGATGATCCCTGCCGCTGCTGGCCCAGCCGTTCGGCATACCGCTCGAAGACACGACGGCTCACCTCGCTCCGCCGCCGTGGCACGCGTTCGCGTTCGATGGCTTCTTGCGCGCCCCGTGCCGCCTCCCGCACGTCATCACCGATCGCCGCGGGGCCCTGCCCGGGTGTCTCGCGGCCCTCACCGAACCACTCGGCGACGGTGCGCATCGCCTCAGCTGGAAGCTCGCCCTCGCGCTGCGGCAGATCCATGAGCTCGCGCTGCCACGGGTCAAGCGCATCCGATGGCTCGCCGGTCCCGTCGCCAGCATCACCCTCGCCGACACCCCTGCCGCCCTGCGGCTCCTCTTCATCGGATCCCGGCGAGAGACCCGATCCGTCCTGTTGCTGAGGCTCGTCCCGCTGACGTTCACGCAGTCGCTCGAGCAACTCCTGCTGCTCTTGCGGCGACATCTCCTCGAACGCCTCACGCGCACGCCGCCGGAGGTCCTCGGCCTGCTGCTGCTGACGCTGTGCATCATCGGGACGGTCGGCCAACTCGCGCAACCGGTCGGCCAGGCCCTGGGATTCGCCAGGCTGTTGTGGTTCCTGCTGTGCGCCGGGTTGCTCGCCCTGTTCGCCACCTTGTGGCTGCTGCTCGCTCGATTCTTCGCCTTGTCCGGGTGACGGCTGTTCGCCTTGGGGAGACTCGTCCGGTTCGCCACCCTGCTCGTTGCCGGGTTGTTGTTGCTGCTCCTGGCGTTCCGTGCCCCCCGGCTCGCTTCCGGACTGCTCTTGTGCTCCCGACTCGCGTTGCTCGGTTTGCTGCTGCTGAGACTCTTGGCCGGATTGCTCCTGACCTGCTTGCTCCTGGCCTTGCGATTGCTCCTGCTGGCCTTGGGCCTGTTGTTGTTGTTGTTGTTGTAGTTGTTGTAGTTGTTGTTGTTGTTGTTGTTGTTGTTGATGTTGTTGTTGATGATGATGATGATG
>CALCCF010000061.1 GCA_937899905.1 uncultured Phycisphaeraceae bacterium | reverse complement strand
GCCCAGCGGGCCGCCCGCGCCGCCGCCAAGGCCGCCACCGCCGAGAAGGACACCAGCTTCGACGCCCTGCGCGCCTCCATCGGCGGGCTCATCGGCATCATCGACGGATTCGCCAAGAGCACCGCCGACCCCGACGTCTACGCCCGGGCCCAGATCGATGCGCCCAAGCAGGCCGCCCCGCGCACCGACGCCCCCACCCCCACCGACGTGCAGGCCAGCCTGCGCAACGACGGCACCATCGAGTTCCGCTTCGCCGCCAGCGCGGGCGGCAGCGCCGTCTTCCTGGTGCAGCGCCAGCTCATCGCCATCGACGGCACCGAGGGCGGCTTCCTGGACATCGGCCAGGCCGACGACCTCAAGCGCTTCTTCGACGACGACGTGCCCACCGGCGTCCGCTCGATCGACTACCGCGCCCGCACCCGCCTGACCACCGGCGAGCTCAGCGACTGGTCGGAGACGGCGACCATCCGCTTCGGCACCGCCGGCGGCATCGTGCCGCCCGAGCAGGTCACCACCGGCACCAGCGGCACCAGCGGCTCGCAGGCCGCCTGAGCGCCGCATCCCATTCGAGCTTCCCGAGCGGGCCCCATGCGGCCCGCTTTGTTGTTGTAACAACAACTGCCCGGTATCCACAGGCCGGATACCCGCGACCAGATGCGTGATTGGCCGGGATTGCCCCTGGCACGCTCGGGCTGTTGTTCGCCGTCGCCGTGGATCACCCGCAAACAGATCGAGAAAGCCGTCGGCAAGCCCGCTGGGCACCAAGCGTGTTGTTGCCCGATGAAAACATCGATCAGCATCCACTCAGATCAAGAAGGAGCACCACAATGTCAGCAGCCGACCACACGCAGAGCTGGCCCGACCTGGCCATCGGCCTCTACGACCGCCTGACCGGACGCGGCGCCGAGATCACCTACGAGTTCGAGAAGATGAACGTGAAGGTGCCTAGCGGCACGGGCGACTCGGCGACCCACGCCCACTGGGTGCTCGATGGGACCATCCGGATCCGTACGCGCGACAGCGGGGACGGGAGCGGCTCCCCAAAGTCGTGATGGGCGGAGCGTTGGAGGCCCGCGTTGGCGATCCGGCGACGCCCATCTCGATCGGTTTCGAGGGCGACACAATCACCGTGCGCAGCCGCGCCATCGTGCGACCCGCGCTGGCGCTGCGGCGGCTGCGTAAGGCGATGGGCCATGCGCAACTGCCGAAACTGCCGGGGCCCGTGACGATGCGCGTCAAGCTCGGCTGGCTCCCGGCGTTCACCACGACCGCGTAGCCTGACGAAGGTGTGCACGGGCCCAAGCGGGGCGCCGCCCACGATCATGAGCGAACACCACCACCACAACGCGAGCGCGGACGGCGGGCCCATGCGCGTCCTCCTTACTGGTGCCACGGGCTACGTCGGCGGCCGGCTGGCACCGCGCCTGCTCGACGCGGGGTACCGCGTGCGCTGCGTCGTTCGCGATCCCGGCAAGCTCGCCAATCGCGACTGGGCGAGGCACCCCAACGCCGAGATCCTGCCCGGCGACGTCGCCGACACCGAGGGCCTGATCGATCGCATGCACGAGTGCGACGCGGCCTTCTACCTCGTGCACTCGATGATCAGCGCGGGCGGCGACTACGCCCAGCGCGACCGCACGCTGGCCGAGTCGTTCCGCAAAGCCAGCGAGCAGGCGGGCGTCGGGCGGATCATCTACCTCGGCGGGCTCGGCGAGATGGGCGAGAACCTGAGCGACCACCTGCGCTCGCGTCGCGAGGTCGAGCGCGTGCTGGCCGATGGGCCGGTGCCGGTGACCGTCTTCCGCGCGGCGATGATCATCGGCTCGGGCTCGGCGTCCTACGAAATCCTGCGGTACCTCGTCGAGCGGCTGCCCGCGATGATCACGCCCCGCTGGGTCAAGACCGAGTGCCAGCCGGTCGCCATCGCCGACATGCTGTACTGGCTCGTGCGGTGCCTCAAGACCCCCGAGACCATCGGCCGCACGTTCGAGGTCGGCGGCGACGGCGTCCGCACCTATACCTCGCTCATGCACACGATGGCCGCGAAGCTGGGGCTGCCCAAACGCGTCATCGTGCCCGTCCCCGTGCTCACGCCCGAGCTCAGCAGCCGCTGGATCGGGCTGGTGACGCCCGTGACCGCGCGTATCGCACGCCCGCTGGCCGAGGGCCTGCGCAACCCCGTCGTCGTGCGCGAGAACTCGGTACAAGACGTCATGCCGCACACAGCCAAGACCCCCGAGGAGGCCATCGAGCTCGCGCTCGAGCGGACGAGCCTGGCGGAGGTCGAGACGTCGTGGTCGTCCGCGGGCGTTGTGCCCGGCGATCCCGATTGGGCCGGCGGCCGCGTGTTCACCGATGCGCGGCAGACGACCATCGAGGCGGCGCCCGACACCGTGTTCAACGCGGTCTGCCGCATCGGTGGTGGTAATGGCTGGTACGCCGCCGACGTGCTCTGGAGGATCCGCGGCTTCATGGACACGATCGTCGGCGGCCCAGGCTTGCGACGAGGCCGCCGCCACCCCGAAGAGGTCGCGTATGGCGAGGCGCTGGACTTCTGGCGCGTGATCGCCGTCGAGCGACCGAGCCGCCTGCACCTGCTGGCCGAAATGAAGCTGCCCGGCGAGGCGGCCCTCGAGTTCAGCATCGAGCCCGAAGCCTCGGAAGAGGGACCGGTCACGACGCTGCACATGACCGCACGCTACAAGCCGAGGGGCTTACTCGGCCTCGCGTACTGGTACAGCGTGCTCCCGCTGCACCACTTCGTGTTCAACGGCATGCTGCGGGGCATGAAGCGGGCGGCCGAGGACATCGCGTCGCAAGCCCCGCTCGCAGATCCGCGCTAGAAGCTCGAAAGACGGTTTGCTTCGCCCCGCCGATCCGATGGTCTACGCTGAGGCGATGACCGGTGGCGATCCCTCACAGTCCAAGCGGGGCTTCTTTGCCGCCCTCGGCCCGGGCATCCTCTTCGCCGGGGCGGCCATCGGCGTGAGCCACCTGGTGCAGTCGACGCGGGCCGGCGCGGTCTACGGGCTTGCGCTCGTGGGCCTGGTTATCCTGGCCCACCTCATGAAGCTACCGGCCATGCTCTTCGGGCCCCGGTACGCCGCGGCCACAGGCCGCTCGCTGCTCACCGGTTATCGCAGGCAGGGCTTGTGGGTGCTGGGCGCGTTCGGCATCATCCAGGTCGGCACGATGTTCACCATCCAGGCGGCCGTCACGCTGGTGACCGCCGCGCTCGTTGGGCCGTGGATCGTCGACCCCGTGCTCGGCTGGCTGGGCGTGCTGGGCGAGGGCGAGTCGACGCCGCTATGGATCGTGGGCGCGTGGATCCTGCTGATGTGCATGGGCATCCTCGCCCAGGGCGGCTTCGGCTGGCTGGACACCATCGTCAAGGGCCTCATGCTGGTGATGGCCGTGGGCACGGTCGTTGCTGCGGCGATCCAGCTGCCCAACCTCGACCTGTCGGCAACGCCGGTATGGCCGACCGAATTCAATCTCCCGCTGCTTCTCTTTGCGGTGGCGCTCGTCGGCTGGATGCCCGCGCCCATGGACATCACCGTATGGCACAGCCTGTGGAGCCTCGCCAAGAACACGCACACCGGCCACCGGGCGACCAAGCGCGAGTGCGAGCTGGACTTCCTGATCGGCTTTAGCCTGTGCATCGTGCTCGCGCTGGCGTTCGTCGTGCTCGGGGCCTCGCTGCTCTACGGCACGGGCGTCGAGCCCGCGAGCGGCTCGGGCGGCTTCGCGAACCAGCTCATCGGGCTGTACACCGCGTCGCTCGGTGAGTGGGCCAAGCCCCTTATCGCCACATGCGCCATCGCGGTGATGGCGTCGACGACGATCACCGTGCTCGACGCCATTCCGCGCACGATGTCGGCGTTCGTCACCGTCGCGCGCGGCGGCGACGAGACGGCCGCGAGCGAACGCATCCGCCTGGGCTACTGGGGATGGATGCTGGCGATCGTCGCGGGCGCGGTGCTGATCATGTCGCTCTTCACCAGCTCGCTGGGCGCCATGGTCGACCTCGCGACGACGCTGAGCTTCCTCGGCACGCCGCTGCTGGTTTGGTTCAACCACCGGGCGATGACGAGCGATGAGGTCCCCGCGGAGCATCGACCATCGAGCGGGCTGCTCGCGCTGAGCTGGACCGGCATCGCGTTCTGGGTCGCCTTCGCCGTGGTGTTCATCTCGACGTGGTTCGTCGGACCATGAGCCGCTCGAACGACCAGACGGTCCGCCGACGGCTGCTCGCAGGCATCCTCACCATCTCGCTGGTGCTGTCAGGCATCGGCTCCGCGCTGTACTTCCTGGCCGTGCGTCGAGGCGAGCGAGAGGAGATCTCGACCTGGCTCCAGGCGACCGCCATCCAGCTCGCGGACACGATCGCCCAGGACGGCTCACTACCGACGTCGATGCCCGAGGAACCGACCGAGCTCGTACAGCAACGCATCCAAACCTCGTTCGAGGCGCTCCGGCGCGAGATCGACGGCCTCGTCGGCCGGCCGATCATCGAATCCTCCGAGGCGAAGCTCTGGGTGGCGCTCGTGGACGCTGGTGGCGAAACCGCTCAGACGATCGGCGCACTCAACGACGACAACTTTGGCACAACCTGGACGATACCACGAGGCTGGGAGCAGCGCACTCCGTTTGGCGCCTACGAGATCGAAGACGGCCGCGGTCGTATCGCCGTCGTCACGGCAATCCGCGATCCACGGCTCGACCGACCGGCGCTCGTCCGCTTCAGCTCGAACACGATCTACCTGCAAGGCCTCGTCGCGAACGCCGCTCTGGCCGCCTCGCTCATCTTCATCCTCGCAGCCGGGTACTCGGTTCTCTTCGCCAGGCGATTCAGCCGTTCGCTCACGAAGCCCATCGATGCGCTCGTCGATGGCATGAACTCGGTCGCCGACGGGAGGCTGAACGTGGAGGTTCGGCCCGAGACGCCGCTGCGGGAGTTTCGCGAGCTCTCGACGAACTTCAACGAGATGGTTCGCGGCCTCCGCGATCGAGTCGCGATCCGTAAGGAAGTGAGCACCGCCGCCGATGTGCAACGCGTCCTGCTTCCGCAGCAACTCCCGACGATCGAGGGCTACGGCGTCGCGGGTCAGGCGACGTACCACGCGGAGCTTGGCGGCGACTACTTCGATGTCTTTCGTATCGGCGCGGGCTCAGAGGGTGAAGGAGTGGCCCTGGTCCTTGCCGACGTCGCCGGGCACGACATCGGCTCCTCCTTGATGATGTCGGCGGTCCAGGCGATCGCACGCTCCGCGTGCGCCACGGACGGAATCGACCCGTTTTCGATCAACGGGCTGATCAACCACCACCTGCTGCGACATGACTTTGCGGGCCGCTTTGTGTCGACCTTCTTCGCTGTGCTCGATCCACAAAGCCACGAGATGCGCTGGACGAGTGCTGGGCACGAGCCCGCCTTGCTGTTTTCCGCAAGCACGGGTCAAGTATCGCAGCTCTCGGCGTCAATGCCGCCCTTGGGCGTGATCGAAGATCTCGGGGATAGCCAGCCGCACATCGCCCGCCTCGAGCCAGGCGATGTGCTCCTCATCGCCACAGATGGTGTCAGGGAGCATCGAGGAGCGAGTGGCGAGATGTTCGGCATCGATCGCATGAGCGATCTGCTCGGCCGGCATGCCCAGTTGGGACCCCAGGGCGTCATCGAACGCATCCGAGAGGCCATGCGTGAGTTTGCAGGCCCGGGGAGCACATCAACCGACGATGTCACGATGATCGTGCTCCGGCGAGACACCGCCTAGGCACAGACTACCGTTCGGCATGAATACGCACCGCATGCTGGGCGCCAACGCGCTCATCGCGAGCCTCGTTCTCCTTGGCTGCGTCACGACCGGTTGCCGCCATGAAACCGTGCTCGTCGATACACCCCACGCCATGCTGGGTGATCGAGGCCGGCTCGTCTACGAGACCCTACCAGATGAGCTCAAGACCACCGACCTGCCCGTGGTGTACTTCACCGATCGGGCCGATAGGGCCTCCCAGGCATCCGCCCCACGGTACGGCAGCGACCGTAGCCAAGACATCAGTTTCGGCGTCGCTCGCGTTGGGCTCACGCCGGAGCCAACATGGGACGAACTGATCGACGCCAGCACGAGCGAGGTCCGAACCCTCGACTATCGACTCGAAGTTCGCGAGGTCAAACAAACCGGCACGATCCCCTCGCTTGAGGGTCGTCTGCGGGTCGAGGACGGCGAGGTCGTGTACCCGCCCGAGGCTTCCGCGGCATTCGAGTCCAATCTTGCCGACTTCGCCGCCACGCTCGAACCGTTCCTGACCGACGACCCCAACGGCAACGCAGCGCTCGTGTTCGTGCATGGCTTCAACAACACCTTTGACGACGCCGTGCTTCGCCTCGCCCAGACGTGGCATGCGGCCGGCCGGCACGGAGTGCCGATCGTGTTCAGTTGGCCGGCGGGCTTCGATGCCGTCCTTGCGCCCGTGGCGTACAACCGCGATCGGGAGTCGGGCGAGTTCAGCGTGCTCCAGCTCAAGACGCTGCTGATGGCCCTGGCGGCCAATGACGACATCGACCGCATCCACCTTGTCGCGCACAGCCGGGGCACGGACGTCACGACTACGGCCCTTCGCGAGATCGCCGCCGAGATCGAGGCCGCCCAGGGACGCACCTTCTTCAGCCAGCGAACCAAGGAGGCCCGGGGACGACACGTGGATTATGTTGAACCCGATATCGAGAGGAGCATTCGCCCATCGGACGTCCTGAAGCTCGAGACACTGGTGCTGGTCGCCCCAGATCTGGACGTGGACATCTTCATCCAGCGCTTCATCTCCGAGCGGGTGATGCGAATCGCCAGGCGTATGGTGGTGTACAGCTCGAAGAAGGACGAGGCGCTCGGACTCGCCCGCATCTTCTTCGCCAGCCGCGACCGTTTGGGCGACGTCACGATGGAGGACCTCGACCCGACCACCAGGGAACTCGTACACCTTCTCCCGAACTTGGAGTTCGTCGAGTGCCGGGTTGGCGGCGTCAGCAGCCACGCGTACCTGTTTGAGCACCCCGCGGCGCTGTCGGACATGATCCTGGTGGTACGCGAGGGGTTGACGCCATCCGATCAAGGCATTCCGGGAGGGCATGCTCCCAGTAGCGCTGTTGGCAGCGGCCTACTTCCACGGCAGAGGCCACTCGAGGTCTTGAAGCCGGGCTTCTACGTGCTCGAGGAAGACTACCTGAAGCCAAACGATACAGAGGAATCCTTGGCACCCACGGGATGACCCGAGCCCCCGGCTGCCGTATGTTTGCCAATTCTCGTTGGAGGCGTCCGCATGAGCGACAAACCAGACCCGCCGCCCCCCGCCACTCCGAACCCCGACACGCCGCCCACCGAGGCCGGCCGTATTGGTGGCGCTCTGCCGCCGTCGAGCACCGGGCTCTTCAACCCGCGCTACCGCGAGGTGACGGTCGCCTCGATCATCTTCGGCCTGATCGTCGGCGCGATCATGAACGCCGCGATCACCTACGCGGGCCTGAAGATCGGATTCACGATTGTCGGCAGCGCCATTGCGGCGGTGCTGGGCTTTGGCGTGCTGCGCGGCATCCTGCGCAAGGGCACGATCCTGGAGACCAACATCGGGCAGACCATCGCCAGCGCGGTGAATACGCCTAACTCGGGCGTGATCTTCACGGTGCCCGTGCTGTTCCTGCTGGGCTTCAGCCTCTCGCCCACAGGAATCGACTTCTGGCTTATTACGCTCGCGTGCGTCGCTGGCGCCATCCTGGGCTGCGCGTTCATCATCCCGCTGCGCAAGCAGATGATCGACATCGACCGCCTTCGATTCCCCAGCCCCACCGGCGTGGCAGTCATCCTCAAGAGCCCCGGAGCGGGAGCCGCCAAGAGCATCGTGCTCGTCGCGGGTATCCTGCTCGGTGCCCTGATCTACCTCCCTGTCGGAGCGCCCGACCTTGGCGGTCCTGGCTATGGCAGCATCGGCTGGACCATGCCCGCCGAGACGCTCGCCGAAGCACCGACCGACCCCGACGCAAGCAACCTCACCCTACGCGTCGACCGGGACCGCAACGGCGAACCCGATCCAATCCTCACAAACACCAGCTTCGACCTGGGCCGCTTCCTTGGCCTTCCAGACCAGTTGCAACTCGTCTTTGCCATTGCACCTTTTGCGCTCGGAGCCGGATACATCACCGGACGGGCGGGCCTGCTCGTGCTCGCCGGCGGCATCCTGGCGTATTTCGTGCTCAATCCGCTCGTGTACTCGATGGGCTGGGCTCCAGAGACGATCCGCGCGCACGAGGCGCCGGGCTACGCGTTCGGAGCGTTCAATCGGCCGCTCGGCATCGGTTTGTTGCTCGGCGGAGCGCTCATGGGCGTGGTCTTCGCGCTCCCGGCGATCAAGGAAGCCATGAAGAGCATCGCGAGCGCCAGCTTCGGTGCTCGCAAAGCCAGTTCAGATGAATTGGGTTTGAAGGTCCTGGTGGTGAGCGTGCTTGCAGCGTTGCTCCTGCTGTTCCTCGCCGCCGACTTTGTCGGCAACAACCCCGTCAACGTGACCGACCCCATCAGCGAGGTCAAACTCACGGGTGATGAGGCTCCCGATGATCAGCCAACGACTACGTACAAGAGCTACACGCTCGCGTTCGCTGGTCAGGACACGCTCGACCAGTGGGACGCCCTCCCCGAAGAAGAGCGAGAGGCATACGCCGAAGCCAACAACCTCACGCCAGGTTGGCTCAGCTGGATGAACCCACACGTGCGAGCGCTCATCATCGCGCTCGTGGGGGCCGCCTGGATCTGGTTCGCCGGCATCATCATCGCTCAGTGCGCCGGCATGACCGATTGGTCGCCCATCTCCGGCATGGCGCTGCTCACGGTCGTGCTCGTGCTGCTGCTTTCCGGAGCGGGCGCCGTGCTGGGTGCCGTGCTGCTCGGTGCGGCTTTGTGCGTTGCCATCACCTGTGCGGCGGACATGATGGGCGACCTGAAAACGGGCTATCTGGTCGGTAGCCAACCCAGACGCCAGCAGATCGTCGAG
Source organism: uncultured Phycisphaeraceae bacterium (assembly GCA_937899905.1). Lineage (GTDB taxonomy): Bacteria > Planctomycetota > Phycisphaerae > Phycisphaerales > UBA1924 > JAHCJI01. The sequence goes on along the minus strand of CALCCF010000061.1, from coordinate 40,899 downwards.
CTCCTCGCCACCGGCATCGGACCGATCGTGTGCATGCTCGTGCTCGCCACCATCGTGGCGGTCAACATGAAGTCAACGGGAATCCCCATCGGCCCAGGCACGCCAACGGTCGCCCCCCAGGCCCAGGCCCTCGAAGCTGTCATCACCGGCGTGCAGGGCGGCGAGATGCCATACGCGCTCTACGGCATCGGCGCGCTGCTCGGCGCATTGCTGGGCATCGGAGCCTTCCCCGGGCTCGGCGTCCTCGTCGGCTTGAGCGTGTACTTGCCGTTTCTTTACATCAGCACCTACGGCATCGGCTGCGTGATCAACATGATCGTGGTGAAGGTCAAGGGCAAGCGGTGGAGCGAAGACTGGGGCGTGCCGTTCGCGGCGGGCCTAGTTGTGGGCGAGGCCATCCTCGCGCTGATCATCAACCTCACTGTTCTGGCGATCGGCTAGGGGAGGCGCGCGATGAAACTGGTTGGATTCCTGCTCATCACCGCCTCGCTCGTCCTCGGTGTCGCCGCCGCGCCCACCGCATACTTGCCGAGCCTCGACCTGCCAGACGAAGAACTGATCGGGCTGACGCTGAATTCATCGGCCGGTGCACAGATGCCCGATCCGCCGCCCAGCGACCCCACGGCCGCGGGCGAGCCCATCGCCAACCAGGACGACGAGCTCACTGCCGAATTGCTGGCCACACTGCGCAGCGCTGGTGTCGAGCGTGTGCGCGTCAAGGAGTTCTCGTTCGCCCGATGGAGCGGCAAGTGGCTGTTCCTGTTGGCCGTTGCCGGCCTGATCGGCGGTGCGGCCCTTGTGCGGATCGACATGCGCAAGCGGCTTGCGGCGTCGAAGGAAGCCCAAGCCGACGCTCCCGCAGCCGAAAGCCCGGCCGGCGCACTCGCTGCCATCACCGAGGCCATAGAGGGCCTCCGACGCGACCTGCCGCACATGACCACCGACCACGACCGAGAGGCAGCCATCGTCGAACGGCTAACCGAGGCTCAGTCGGTCCATGTGCCGGCGTTCGTCGAGGGGCGAGAGCGGATCATCGCCGACCACGGCCTCGGAGGATTCGCCGAACTCCTGGATAGGTTCGCCGCGATGGAACGACAGATCAACCGCGCATGGTCGGCGGCAGCCGACGGCGTGTACGAGGAGTCTGCCGACTGCCTGGAACGCGCGAGCGCGCTGGCAGAAGAGACCGCCAAGCTCCTGAACGGTTAGCGCCCATTAAGAGCGAGGATCGTGGCTGCCCGCATCCGGCCGCCGCAATCCCCCGATCAGTCCCGCCAAGATCAGCGAGCCGAGGACAGCGGCACGTCTTACCTCAGGGTCGGCTTGGTGCGCCGCCTGTTGCTCGCGCGCCTCGTCCTTGTTGATCTCGTGCCGCCGGCGTCGCTTGTCGTGCTCGAGCGCCCAGAGCTTGTTGACCTCGCGCTGAGATGCCAGATCGAGGCTCTCGAACCGCAGCACCGCCTCAGCCCATGCCTCGGCAGGAAACTGGTTCCGTTGGTAGCGGAGCATCTCGCTCGTGGTCTGTGGCGGCCAATCCAACACACGACCCTCGGCTTCCCATTCGTCAGCCACACCCTGCGTGATGTAGGCCATCAGCACGTCGGGCGTGTACGGCGGCAATGCGCTCTCGAAGTTTGAATTAATCTGGCGCAATTGCTCCAGCCTGCGCTGCGAGTCGGGCACCGCCAGCCCGATCGACATACCGATGAATGTAGCGATCACCGCCATCACGCCGGTCAGAACTCCGGCGCGTCCGCCGCCACGCAGTCGCACGCCAAACCGCGCACCAATACCGGCCAACACGGCAACGACGAGCGAGAGCCCGATCAACTCACGCTCCATAGAAGACGCAATGGCGGCCCAGCCGATCGCCCCGATGAGCGCCGCAAGAAACGCAAGCACAAACGAAAAGAGAACCCGCATAACCACCCCCCGGGCACACTGGATCCGATTCCGAGTCCCACCTTCGTCTGCAGACCGCACAAGATGCGATCCCAGACGAACCGATCCTATCTCGCGAGCACCCGAGCCGCCCATACGGACAAGATCCCCGACACCATCTCCGCGTCGGCGGGCTTGGTCAGCAAGTGATCCGCTTGGCCGAGGCTCACGAAGCTCTTGGGGTGCTTGGCCCACTCGTAGATTGCCCGGGCGTTGTCGATTCCCACGATCGTGTCGACAGGCGAGTGGAACACCATCAACGCCTTCCCGAGGTTTGCGATCGCCTTCTGGGGATCCTGGCGAGCGAGGTCATCGACGAGCGCGGCTCCGACACGGAACGGCCGCCCACCGACTGACACCCCAGCCGAGCCCTCGCGGCGGATCTCGTCGAGCCCCGCATCGAATACATGCGTCACGTGCTCTGGATCGGCGGGCGCGCCAATCGTCGCAACCGCTCGAAGCCCCGAGCACGCTTCTCCCCCACCACCCGCGACCGCCAGCACGGCGGCGCCGCCAAGGCTGTGGCCAATGAGCACGCCGGGCGCACTCCGGTTCTCCGCCAGCCACGTACACGCGGCCCGAAGATCATCGAGATTGCCCGAAAACGTCGACTCGGCGAACTCGCCGCCGCTGTCACCGAGGCCGGTGAAGTCCAGCCGGAGCACACCGATCCCTCGCTTCGCTAAGCCACGCGAGACCCGCGCCGCCGCGACCGTCTCCTTCGAGCAGGTGAAGCAGTGCGCAAACACCGCAAAGGCGAGCGGCTCGCCCTCGGGCTCATCGAGCCGAGCCGCGAGTTCGTGGCCGCCAGGGCATTTGATCGAGACGGAGGTGCTGGGCATCAGGTCGTTCTCCGGTCATGTAGCCATGAGTTAGTCCGCGTCGGTCTCGAGCCAGTGGATGAGCCGCGCTCGCTTCGCGTCCACCCGATCACCAAACGCGATGACGCGAGGATCCGTCGCGTCGATCTCTCGCATCGCGTGGCTCAGGAGTAGAGCGTAATCGTGGTGGAAGAGGTGCGGCCGCATCGCGGTCTCGCCGAGCTGCAGGAATTCATCGATCAATGGCCTCGCTTCTTCCCCAAGCACAGCCGAAGACATCGCAATCCAGACCGCGACGACCATCGAAGATCGACTCAATGTGAGGCGGCCATCGAACCACTCCGCCATGATCGGCACAACGCGAGAGTCGGCTGGTTGCAGCTGTGCCAGGTTCATCAAAGCGAGCTCTGGCCTGGCTTCTTCTCCAAAGAGCGAGAGATGGACGAGCGCATCGGCTCGCCTCTCGTCATCCGAGTTCAACTTACCCAACTGGGAAATGACTGCAAAAGCGTCCATCTCTGGATCATCCAATGCGGCCAGTAGAACGTCGAGGGCTGCCTCAATCAGGCTTGGTTCGGCGTTCTGGGACAATCGAACGAACTCTTCTTCGCCCCCATGCTGAATCGGAGTGGTAAGTACCGCGATGAGCGCCTCGGGATCGTCAACAAGTCTCCCAATCGTGGCATCGATCTCTTCGGGATTTGCGAGCAAGGCCGCGGCGAGTGCTTTGGCCGCGTCTTCTTCACCTGACACAACCTCGTGGATCAGCCGACTCATGATCGTGGGGGCTTCTTCGGGCTCGTCTTGACGATTGAGAATGGCTTGGCCACGCCTGAGCTGCTCGCCTTCTTGGCCGTTCAACCATCGCTCCGCCGCCGAGCGACCCGCGGGCCCATACCACATGAGCGTCGTAGCGACATTCAATGCAGCATCACCCGCAGACTCGTCCAATGCCTGGATCAAGAGCGGCAGCGCGCGACGTGCTAGCGGTTCCTGCAACGGCTCATCACTATCGAGCAGCAATCTCGAAGCGGCTCGATGACTGTCATGATCGTCTTCGCTCAGCAGCAACACAACACGCCCCAAGATATCATCTGAGATCAGGTCGGGATCCACAGAGTGCAGCACTTCAGCGACCTTGGAGGGTGCCTCCTCGAGCCAATGGGAGACCGCGTCGATCGCAAACCGCTGTCGCTCTCGGCTTCGATCGATTGCCACGTACAAACGCATGGCGTTCCACCTGTAAGCCCCAAGCCCCTCATCGGCCATCAGCTTCTCGAGCGAAGCCTCCGCGGACTTGGGCACCGGAGCATGTCGCCCGAGTGACTCAAGACCCGTTTTAACCCTGTCAGGATCATCGGACTCGAGCCACGACACCATGTCGGCACGGAATCTCGCGTAGGCGTCCGCAGCTTCCATCCGCGCTAAGAGCGGCCAACGCGATCTGACGGCCCAATACGCGGACGACCGCACGTGCTCGTTCGAATCCTCAAGAGCAAGCCGCGCCAACTCATACCGGAGATGGGCAGGGAAGCCCGATCGGAGGTAGAACGCCATCGTCTCGCGAACTCTGTCGTCATCGGACAACAGCAGGCGTCGACTCAGCGCGCGCTGGTCCTGGCCTGTTGCGGCCCAGAGCGCCGGCAAGAACCCGGCAAGATCGGTATCGGTTTGGGCCTCGACCCGAGCCACGATCGCATCGGTTGCCGCAGGTCCACACTCGGCCAGCGCGTGCATGACGAAGTCCAAGCTCTCGGGCCAGCCCACCCAGTTCTCTCGGCTGGCCAGCTCAAGCAAAGCGTCGATCGCACGCAGCCGCGACAGTGCCTCGGCCACGCGCTTCCGCACGTCCGAGCGTTTGGTCGTCTGCCACAACTCGATCAGGTCTCGCTCGCAACCTTCGCACGTCGCGACGATGGACTCCATTGCGGCTGCCTGACCGGCTCGATCCGTCGCCGCGAGCGCCTGCACATCCGGCGACCGTGAGCCAACGAGCGACGCGCAGAGGAGCAGCGACAGGCTGGCCAGCAGGCTCATCATCCCAAGACTCTGTTCAGCCAATCCTGCGGCCACAGCCTCGATCACCCCTCACTCGGAGTCGGCTCCAACAGCTTCCGGCTGTCTGGCACCACTGGCTCCTGCCGACCAAAACTCTTGTTCTGGAACAGCATGAACCCCGTGACCGTGTCCGGCCGCATCTGCTCGTTGGTGATCGTCGTCGAGCCGTCGGGGTGGAGGAACTGGAGCCGACCGCTGCCCAGGTCGATGCTCGCCTGCCCCTCGCCCTCGCGCACGTTCTCGCTGTCGAGCAGCGAGATCTGCGTCACACTCGTACCACCGCTCTGGTCTGGCGGGCCGGCGACGGCACGCAGACGCATCCGCCCGCTCGGGTAGTACTCGATGATCTGCCCGGCCAGGCCACCGGAAACGTACCGGCGCACGCGCTCGACGTTCTGGCTGCCATCACCATCAACTCGCGGCCGATAGAAGTCCACGGTGGAACCGTTGAGCTCGCCCTCGACCACGGTGCACACCGTACGGATGTGATCATCGAGATCTCGCGTCACCACGTAGCCGGTGATTGGAGCGCTCGTCTCGCGATCGAGGAACCGCTCGCCTCGCCACTCGACAGCACTGATGTCCACCGCCAGAGGCGACTCCGCCGCCGCCAGCAAGCGCGTCGCGATACCGCTGGGTAAGCCCCCGGTCAGATCGATCCCCGCATCTTGGGCCGCAAGCACGACATCCGGACGGATCTCGGTGTCGACCGCGGTCACCCGCCCCTTGGTCAGGAACGCCGCGGCTACCACGCCGACGATGATCAGCACAAAGATGCCGCCGCCGAAGAGGTGGATGACGTCTCGCGTCGATCGAGAGGGCGCTTGTGGATCGTGCTCGGCTGGCATATTGACCTCGTGGATGAGGGGTTCGAGTGCGAGTCACAGAGTTAGTCGGAGCGATGAGCGGCGTCTTTCGGGGAGTTCCGAAGGCCCCAAACCCGAAAGGGAGATCCCGCTGCTACGGCTCCGCGTTAACGGACTCGCGAGCCTTGCCCATCACCCACGCGTATCCCGCACCCGCGGCGAGCAGGATCAGCCCAACCACGGTCGAGCCGGCGATTCGCGTCAGGCCATCGAGCGCCGCCATGTCGATGGCGATGACCTTCGCGCTCGTGGCCGCGAGTAGCGCGAGTCCGGTCCATCGGAGCGCGGGCAGCTTCCACCGCATGCCAACCGCGATCGTCGCAACGGCGAACAGGCTCCACCAGACAGACAATGCCGCGTCGGGCGCCGCGTCGCCACCGGCACCAATCCACTCGACCACGCGGAAAACCTCTGAGGAACTCGCAGCGAACGCCATAACGCCCGCGCCACTCCATGACACGATCCGCATCACCCGGTGTGAGTCGGCCTGATCCCACGCCAGCAGTGGCACCCTTCGCGCCCGACCGACTTGCCACCCACCAAATACGAGTGCCGCGATGATGAGTACCGCAGAGACCATCGCGCGGTGCGCCCATGCCACGGCCTCGATCTCGCCCCAATCGGTCCACGCACGCTCACCCAGCCAGACCACGGCCAGCAGCACAGCCAATCCCACCGCGATCTGCGGAAGCATCCATCGATGCAACGGCCCTAGACCTGACCGCTTGGCCGGCCGATCGCTCAAAGCAGACAGCCCAAGCACGAATCCAACCATCACGGTCCATGCGATCAGGCTTGTTGCCAGGGGCACACCATCGCCTTCGATCGCGAGCACAACCGAGCCGAATGCGACTACGACACCCACGGCTCGCCACACCGGCTTTTGCCCGCGGCGGACCGTCCACACCAACCACGACAGCGCCGCGATCGACAGGGCCCACGAGGCGTTGTTCCAGTCGATGAACAACTGTGTGACGCGCGGGGGCGGCGCATCGGCCAGCTGCGAGAGCGCGTAGAGGCCAGCCAAAACGGTGCCGCCAATCAGAGATACAAGAGAGGCAACCCGGACATCGAATCGCCGAACCCGTGCGCCCAAGCACGCGAGTGCCGCGCCGTACGCCGTCCAGATCGCCCCGAGCGACAACGCGTGGCTTCCCGGGCCGAGCACGGAAGCACCAAACGCCGCGATCGCAACCATTGCGACGGGGACGCGATACGGCGACGCCCGTAGCAGCACCGCCGACACCGCGACAGTGGCCGCCACGAGCGCGACCTGCGCCGACCAGGTCGAGAAATGCAGGCCCAGGAGCGACACTGTCGCAAGGCTGCCGTCTTCCCACGCCAGCAGCGCCTGACCGATGTCATACGTAAACAGCCGACCGACGGCTACCCCGATGAAGGCAAGTCCGAGCACGGCCGACGCGTGGAATCGCATCGACCAGCCGAAGACGACCGCGGCCAATCCGACGATCGACCACGCGACCACCTCGGCCGGCCCTCCTAGCGCGGTGGTGATCGTTGCTGCGAGCAGTCCAGCAGCGTTGACCGTCATGGCGGTCGCGAGTACCGATCGAGCGGACCCCTCCCGCGCCCACAGCTTCGGACGGTTGGGCGAGAGCCAGAATGCCAGCGCCAACGAGGCCGCTGCGAGTGACGCCGGTGAGAGCCACGCCAATCCCGGCGCATGGCGATGGATCGCGAACCCCGCGAGTACCGCCGCCCAGGCCGTCACACCGAAGCTGGAGTTGATCCAACGAGCCACGGGAGAGACCATCTCGTTGAGGTCGAGCGTGATCGGATCGCCGCCGTGGTCCTGGATGAAGCCGATCGTGCATCGGGCCGGCCAGTCAATACTGGGACGCAGGCGTGCGAAGAACCGCGAGGACACAACCAACTCGGCGATCGTCATGGCCCACACAACACCCGCGAACACCGCTGGGGACGCGGCGCTGCGATCCAGAACCGTCAGGCTCCACATCGTGCCCAGAACCGCCGTGCCCCACCACGCGATGCGGCGGATGATCGCGAACTCGTGCCCCTTCCAGCCCGCGAGCGCTAGGCCCATGCCCAGCAATGAGATCAGGTACGCCGGCATGATGACGAACGACGGCGTGTCCGAACGCAGCACCAGCGGGACCACGAACGCGCCGCCGAGCGAGAGCGACGAGAGCAGCACCCGCGACGACAACGCGCCCATCAAGACACCCGCGAGCGAGGTCATCGCCAATAACGCAAACGCCGCCGGCAATGGCAGCAACTCGTACAACCTCGACGCCGCGAGGATCGAACCAAACACGATCGCGAGTCCGGCTGCGATCACGCCCGAAGACGCAAGCGGGTTGATCTTCCGACGCACCACCTCGCCAACCGCAACCAACGCGAGGCCGAAGAGGCCGCCGATCGAGCACCGCAGCCAACCTGGGACCTGGTCGACCCATCCGCGGTCCCAGGCTTCCTTCAGGAATAGGCCCGCGGCAATGACCAAGATCAGCACGCCAACAAGGACGATGCCCTTCGCGCCCACCAGCCATTCGAGATCAGAGAGCGTGCGCTTCGGCCGTGGATCGTCCTCGAAGCCAGCAGGCGAAGGGGGACGTGCAAGCGGCGGCACGATGGGCGGAGCGGGGCGCTCGCGCCCGTACGCCCGCTCTCGCCGCGCGATCAGTTCCTCGTACATCGACCGCGGCTTCTGCGCAATTTCCGGCTCCGATTCCGAAACCGCCCCCTGTTCAGCCGCTTGCTCTTCTAGGCCTCCGCCCTCCTCCTCAAGTTCGGTCCGGACTTCGGCCTCAAAATTACCATCGACGTTGAAAGAGCCTCCCACCTCAGCGGGCTGCTGGCCGACATCCTCTGCGGGCTGGTGATCCAGCTTCCGCTCGAGCGCTTCGAGACGGGCCGCGAGCGACCGCATTTCGGCGCGCAGCGCCTGAAGTTCCGCCCGTGAGCTATCGCCGTGGTGCTCCCCCATGACAGTTAGTGTACACTAGCCAATACCCCGAGTCCACCGAGTAGCAGATTTCTGTTGCAGACCCAGGGATCGGCGTCCGATAGGCCAAGAATCGCCCCTATGGCCCATTCAGACGCCCTCATCCTGGACGGCTCACCACTCACCATCGATCAGGTGGTCGCCGTCGCCCGCGAGAACCGACCGGTCTCGGTCGACCCGACCGTCGTTGATCGCCTTCGTTCCATGCGAACCAAGCTGGACACCCTCACGACGGACGGGAACGCCTACTACGGCATCAACACCGGCTTCGGCTCCCTGGCCCGCACGCGAATCGATGCCGACAAGCAGCGAGAGCTCCAGGCCAACCTCATCCGCAGCCACGCCGCCGGCGTCGGCGAGCCGCTCTCGGCCGACATCGTCCGCGCCATGATGCTCTTGCTCGCTGCCTCATTGTGTCGCGGGCACTCGGGCGTGCGCCCGCTGGTCGCGAAGACCATCCTCGCCTGGCTGAACGCCGGCGTGACGCCACGCGTGCCTTCGCTCGGGTCCGTCGGGGCATCAGGCGACCTGGCACCGCTGGCCCACGTCGTGCTCGCGTTGATGGGTGAGGGCCCAACGCTCGACGGTCGCAGCCTCGAGAGCGCTGGCCTTAAGCCCATCACCCTTGAGGCGAAGGAAGGCCTCGCGCTCATCAACGGCACGCACCTGATGGCGGGCTGGGCGACTCTGATCCTGGCCGACTACACCAAGATCTGGAACGCCGCGCTCGTTGCCAACGCCATGTCGATCGACGCCTTCCGCGCGAGCGACTCCTATCTCGATGCTCGCGTGCACAACCTGCGCAACACGAAAGAGGGCTTCGCCGCCGCCGCACACTTGCGCGCGCTTCTCGACGGTAGCGAGATCCTCCCAAGCCACAAGACCGACGATCCACGGGTGCAGGACCCCTATTCCTTCCGCTGCTCGCCGTACGTGCTGGGATCAGTCGCCGAGCTCGTCGGCAACGCCCGCGAGGCCGTCGAGCGCGAGCTCGGGGCCGTCACGGACAATCCCCTGCTGTTCCCCAGCGGCGATTCGCTCGACGTCGTCAGTGCCGGAAACTTCCACGGCATGCCGATCGCTGTCCCGCTCGACGCGCTCGCCATCGGCATCGCCCACCTGGCGGGCATCAGCGAGCGTCGCGTGTTCGCAATCCTGGCCGCGAGCGACCCCGAGACGCACCTGCTCCCGTACTTGTCTCACGGCCCCGGCCTGCACAGTGGGCTGATGATCGCGCAGTACACGTCGGCCGCGCTCGTCAACGAGATCGCCCAGCTCGCCAGCCCCGCCAGCGTCATCAACCTGCCCACGAGCGCGGGCATCGAGGACTACAACAGCTTCGGCCCCCGCAGCGCCGCCAAGGCGGCCCGAGCCCTCGAACTCACCGAGAACGTCATCGCCATCGAGCTCATCTGCGCGGCCGAGGGCATCGAATTCCATCGCCCGCTCAGGACTGGGCCGACGGTGGAAAAGGCCATCGGCCGCATCCGGGCGGTCGTGCCCACGTTCTCTGAGGACCGCAGCCCGGCCCCGGCCATCGAGGAAGTCGCCAAGCTGATTCGGGCTGGCACATTTGATGACTGCATCAGCCACACACACGCCCCTGACGCCGGCGAATAATCAACCATGACGACAAGCCCTACCACCACGGTCCGCGCCCCGCGTGGCTCGACCCTCTCGTGCAAGACATGGCAGGCTGAGGCCGCCATGCGCATGCTCATGAACAACCTCGACCCCGAGGTCGCCGAGCGGCCCGAAGACTTGGTCGTCTACGGCGGTCGTGGCAGGGCGGCCCGCAACTGGCCGAGCTACGAGGCCATCATCACGACGCTCCAACGCCTCGAGCCCGACGAGACGCTCCTCGTGCAGTCGGGCAAGCCCGTCGGCGTCGTCCGCACGCACGTCGACGCGCCGCGCGTGCTGATCGCCAATAGCAACCTCGTGCCCCACTGGGCAACCCAGGAACACTTCGACGAGCTCGAGCGAGCCGGCCTGATGATGTTCGGCCAGATGACCGCGGGTTCGTGGATCTACATCGGCACCCAGGGCATCTTGCAGGGCACGTACGAGACCTTCGCCCAGTGCGCCCGCGACCACTTCGGCGGCACGCTGAAGGGCAGGCTCTGCGTCACGGGCGGCTGCGGCGGCATGGGCGGTGCCCAGCCCCTCGCCGTCACGCTGTGCGGGGGTGTCTGCCTCATCGCGGACACGGACCTTTCACGACTCGAGAAGCGATCGCACGACCGGTACCTCGACGAGATCGTCGAAGGCATCGACGCGGCCATCGACCGCTCGCTCCAGTGCAAGGAAGCCGGCGAGGCCCGAAGCATCGGCGTGGAGTGCAACGCCACCGAGTTGCTCGAGCGACTCCTCGAACGCGGCATCACCGTCGACGCCCTCACCGACCAGACCAGCGCCCACGACCCGCTCGAGGGTTACTGCCCAGTGGAGTACACGCACGAGCAGGCCAAGCAGGCCCGCATCGACGACCCCGACGCCTACCAGAAGCTCAGCATCGCGAGCATGGCCCGCCACGTACGCGCAATGCTCGAGCTCCAAAAGCGCGGCGCCATCACCTTCGACTACGGCAACAACATCCGCCAGCGCGCACTCGATACCGGCGTCGCCAACGCGTTCGACTTCCCCGGCTTCGTCCCCGCGTTCATCCGCCCGCAGTTCTGCCTGGGCCGCGGCCCGTTCCGCTGGGTCGCACTCTCGGGCGACCCAACAGACATCTACACCACCGACCACGCGCTCTTGCAGCTCTTCCCGCGAGGCGAGGGCGCGTACAACGACCGGCTGCACGACTGGATCCTGGGCTGCCACGCCAACCCCGAAGCGCTGCTGGCGGGCGACTTCAAGAACTGCGAGCCCAAGTTCGGGTTCCAGGGCCTGCCGTCACGCATCTGCTGGCTCGGGCTGGGCGAGCGTGATAAGGCCGGCCTGATGTTCAACGAGCTCGTGCGCACGGGCAAGGTCGCCGCCCCAATCGTCATCGGGCGAGACCACCTCGACTGCGGCAGCGTCACCAGCCCGAACCGTGAGACCGAGGCCATGAAAGACGGCACCGACGCCGTGAGCGACTGGTCGCTGCTGAACTTCGCCGTCAACGTCGCCAGCGGCGCGAGCTGGACGAGCTTCCACCACGGCGGCGGCGTGGGCATCGGCTTCAGCCAGCACGCCGGCCAGGTCATCGTCGCCGACGGCACACCCGAGGCGGCCAAGCGACTCGAACGCGTGCTCGCCAACGACCCGATGATGGGCGTCTTCCGGCACGCGGACGCGGGATATGACGAGGCGAAGCAGTGTGCTACAAACCTCGGAGTCGATATCCCGATGGCCGAGGAGCAGCGCCACTCATCTTAAACTCGACCAGGCAGCCCTGCGCGCGCTACCGCGACGGCACCGACAATCACGATGATCGCCGGACCGAGCAACACAATGGTGTAATACAGCGACAGCATTCTGTTCAAGCTCGATCCACCGAAGATCCCAACCGCTCCGAACACAACCGAGTTCGCGACGAATAGATACACGATCAAGATCGCCATCCACTTGGCGAACGCTCGCCATCTCGCCTGCCTGCGTGCTTTCTTTCTCGGGGGGGCGACTGGCTCCTCGTCCGCAGCAGCTTGAGTCTCTTGAGATTCCAGCCCGGAAACCCTGCGCTGCGGAGTGATGGCGTCTGGAGGGCGACAATGCCAAAGCAGCGCCCCAAGCGATGCAGCACCTACGAGCAGCCCAACGGCACGGAGCGCGACTGGAAACCAAGACGGTGCCCACGAAAGCTGCGGAATGGCATGCGCAAAGAAGAGGAGCACACAGCCGATACCGACGCCGAGAGCAAGCGCGAGCTTGAGGGCTCCGCTACTCCTCGTCGCACCGCCGTCTTGTGAACCCATTCGCATGTAAGAGCATAGCGAGCCTTAACCTCCAGGACGGATCCGGGGTTCGAGGGTCTGACCGATCCTGCGAGTCAACTGCGAACACCGTTCGTGCTCTGACGGATACCCTCTCCCAGCTTCGTGATCCAACCCACGGAAGGGGACCCATGCTCGCCCAGCTCACCGGCACCATCCTCGACCTGAGCGATCACAAGGCCGCGATCGCGACGAACGCCGGTGTGGCGTACGAGGTCTCGCTCCCGCCGTACGTGTCGCAGCGGCCGCCAAAGGTCGGTGAGGTCGCCACGCTCCACACCGTCCACATCCTTGAGAGCCCCAACCAGGGCGCGACGTTCGTCCCCAGGCTCTTCGGGTTCGCCGCGGCGGCCGACAAGGCGGTCTTCGAGGCCATGACCCAGATCCGTGGGCTGGGCCATCGCAAGGCCTTACGCGCGCTCGCCGAACCGCCGCAGGAAGTCGCCGCCATGATCGCCCGCGGCGACGAGGTCGGCCTCAAGCGCCTGCCCGAGATCGGCGCCAAGCTCGCCAAAACGCTGTGCGAGGAGCTCGGCCCCACCTTCCGCGAACGGCTGGCCATTGAGGAACTGGAGTCCGCCGTCCGCGTGGAGGCCAAGCCGGCGAACCCGCAGGCCGATGACGCCGTCCGCGCGCTGATCGCGCTGGGCGAGCAGCCCACCGAAGCGCAGCGGAAGGTCGACGCCGCCCTCCGAGCGAGCGAGACGGACGACTCGCAGGCGGCCGACCTTGTCTCGCGGGCGCTCTCGCTCTAGCACGCCCGCATACGGTCCACCGATGCACGAACACCGATACGCGATGGTCATGGCCGGCGGCAGCGGCACGCGCCTCTGGCCGATGAGCCGCAAGCAACGGCCCAAGCAGCTCCTCCGCTTCCTCATGGAGCCCGGGCGCGAGACGCCGCGGAGTCTCATCGAGGTCTCCGCCGGCCGGCTATCGGGCCTCGTGCCAGACGCCAACCTGCTTGTGTGCACGCTGGAGCGATACCGCGACGCCGTCGCCGAGGTGCTGCCCGCCTTCAGCAACGATCAGATCCTGGGCGAGCCGATCGGCCGCGACACGGTCAACGCGGTGGGCCTGACCGCCGCCGTACTGGCCGCCGAGGACCCCGACGCCGCGTTCTGCGTCATGACCGCAGATCATGTGATCGAGCCGGTCGACGGCTTCCAGCGAGTCGTGAACCACGGGTTCGAGCTGGTCGAGCGCTCGCCGCGCACGCTCGTGACCTTCGCGATCGAGCCCACCCATCCCGCAACGGGGTACGGCTATGTCCGCCGCGGCGCGCCAATCGACGGTACCGACGGACTCGGCTTCGCCGTCGAAAAGTTCGTCGAGAAGCCCGACGAGCCCACCGCGAAGCAGTACCTCGCCGAGGGCGTCTATGGCTGGAACAGCGGCATGTTCGTGTGGAAGGCCGCCACGTTCCTCGACTGCCTCAAGAGCTTCCTGCCCGCGTCATACCAGGGCCTCATGGAGATTGCCGACGCCTGGGACACGCCGGAGCGCCAGGCCGTGCTGCACCGCGTCTATCCCGAGCTTCCACGCAAGAGCGTGGACTACGCCGTCATGGAGCCCGCCACCACGCACGCGGCACAGAACGCCATTGGTGGCCCCATCGATGTCGCGACGCTGCGCATGGACGTCTCGTGGCTCGACGTTGGCTCCTGGGCCAGCTATGCGGGCACCGTGGCCTCGGATACCAGTGACAACCGCGTGGCCGCGCTCGCCGAAGACGCTCAGGCGATCGCGCACGACAGCAAGGGCAACCTGATCGTCAACGACCAGCCCGGGCACTCGATCGCGCTGCTCGGCTGCGAGGACCTCGTGGTGGTGCACACGCCGGGTGCGACGCTGATCATGCCCAGCGCCAAGGCCGAGAAGCTCAAGGACCTACACGCCACGCTGCCCGACCCGTTGCTGTAGGGGGCGCCCGACCGAAAACAGACCATGGCCTTCGCCCCACGCATCACACGCTACATCGCCATCGATCTCGGCGACCGCCGGACGGGCCTCGCCGTGGCCGACAGCCAGACGCGGGTCGCCAGCCCCTGGAAGACGCTGGAAGTCCCCATCGAGCACGAGGGCGGCGAGAAGCTCATCCGCGAGATCGAGCGATCGATTCTGCGCGATTACGCATCCGCTCGCGCACTGGAAATCGTGGTCGGCCTGCCCCTCCATCTCGACGGCCGCGAGAGCGATCGGAGCAAGCTGGCCCGTGCGTTCGCCGAGCGCGTTGGGACACGGTTGGAAAGACCCGTCCACCTCGCCGACGAGCGCCTGACGAGCAAGCAGGCCGACTGGGCGATGGGCGGCTCGGGGCTCACGCATCTCCAGAAGAAGCGGCGGCGGGACGCGATCGCAGCCGCGGCCTTGCTCCAGGGTTTCCTCGACCGAGAATCCACCGACTCAGGTCACGACCAGAATGAAGAACGCGCGCATCCCAATGATGCGGACAGCCAAACCCAGGGAGACTGAGCCATGCGCACGGACGCCATCCCAACTCTCGCCGCTTGCCTGACGCTGACCACAGCCCTGCTGGCGTGCGCCCAGCAGCAGACAGCTGCGCAGGATGTCAGGCCTGTCTCGACGGCGATGCCGCAGGCCGAGTTCGACTCCGCCGAAGCTGTGCTCACGGCACTCGAAGAGGCCGATCAGGATCTGCGCACGTTCGACTCGGGCATCGCGTACACGACCATCAACGACCTTGGTGGTGCCATCACGAGGCGCACCGGATCCATCGCCTTCGCATCCAATCCTGCCCCCGCGGATACGCCACGGCGGCGGTTTGCCGTCCGCTTCGATACGCTTCTGCGCGGCGAGCGCTACCTCACCGACGAGCGGGCCCTGCAGACGATCGCCTTCGACGGGCGATGGCTGTGGGAGAAGATCCACAGCGAGATGCAGGTCAACAAGCGGGAGATCGTCCGCCAGGGTGAGTCCGTCGATCCGTTCGAGCTTGGCGACGGTCCGTTCCCGCCGCTGCCCATCGGCCAGCAGAAGGACGACATCCTGCGGCGCTACGACGTCCGCCTCGTGCCATCGGACGACAGCCTCGCACCGGATCCCGATCTCGACGAGAGGTTCGAGGACGAGAAGCGCGAGAAAGAGATGGCGGAGGCCCTCGTGAAGTTCGCCCAGGGTTCCGTGCAACTCCGGCTCGTGCCCCGTGGTGCTGAACCCAGGTTCGCCGAGATCAGGCTGTGGTACAAGCCGGATGACGACGGCCGCCTACTGCCTCGCATGTCACGAACCGTCGACGCGCAGTCCCGCGACATCTCGATCGTGCAACTGATGCACCCGCTGAGCATCAACGGCCCCGCGCGCGAAGACCTGCTCCAGGTCACCGTCGACGAGGGCTGGTCGCTCAGCGAAACGCGGCTGCCAGCGCCCTAGAGCAACGGAACGACCCGCACAACCCCCCAGGGCACCCCCTAGGACATCACGATTCTCGCAGCCGAAGGCCCCAAATTGGCGAAGAACAAAGCATCGGAGGGCGTTGGCCCCATGATGCGATCGGTACGACAACGTGCGCTCACAACCGCGGCCGCCCTGCTGGCTTTGGCCGGCGTGGCATCGGGGCAGATGCGTGCCCAGGAATCCGAGCAGGCCATCGAGCCATCGGCTGCCGTCCAGCGAGCACTGGCCGCCCCGTATCTCAGCGAATCCGAGCGCGTCGAGCTACGGCTGTTCCACGGCCTGTGGACGCCGGTGGACATGGCTGACGCGCACGCCGAGGCCAAAGCCGCGCTGCTCGCCGGCGACCTCACCAATCCATCGCTCAATAGCGACGAAGCGGACCCGTTGGATCGTGCGGAGGGCCTGATACGCCGCGGACAAATCCGCGACGGGCTCGAGGTAATCGAGAGCAACGACTCCATGCGTGCGTTGCGATTGCGCGCCCAAGCTCGTGAGTGGTTGGGCGACCTCGATGCAGTTCGTACCGTGGCGGACACCGCCGCAGCCAGGCTTGCGCAGCAGCAAGCCGAGTCGGCCGAGGAGTTGACCGAGGGCGTTCGCATTCTGGCGATCCGAGCCCGCGCGGTCGGCCTTGAGCAAGGTACGCGCGACTACGAACTGATGACCCAGCTGCTGGCCACGGTGCGAGAGAGCATGGATCGGCTCTACTGGCCAGCGCGACTGGTTGAAGCCGAGATCCTCGACGCCCGCGACAACCGCCCGCAGGCGCGCGAAGCGCTCTTCGAGACGCTCTCTCTGAACCCGCGATCGGCTGAGGCGTGGTACACGCTCGGCCTCATGCACGTGCGTTCGTTCAACTTCGATGCGGCGGATGCCGTGGCCGACGAGTTGGATCGCATCGCCAGCCGCGTGCGTGAGGGCGCGACTTCGCCATACGCGACACTCATCCGCTCACGCTCGCTGCTCCGTCAGAAGGAGCCACGCCTCGCTGGCGAGGCGCTCGACGCGATGCTCGAAGACTACCCGACGATGCGCGAGGCGTTGGCCCTGCGGGTCGCGATCGCCGCGGTTTTTCGCGATGGCGATCTTGAGTCCGAGTTGCTCGAACGTCTGGAGG
The DNA here is from genome assembly GCA_937899905.1 of uncultured Phycisphaeraceae bacterium. Taxonomy (GTDB): domain Bacteria; phylum Planctomycetota; class Phycisphaerae; order Phycisphaerales; family UBA1924; genus JAHCJI01. The sequence continues at coordinate 23,773 of CALCCF010000061.1, read as the reverse complement.
ACCTATCTCCAGGCTCGCCACTCGCCCACTTCGAGGCTGGCCGGCAGTTGGCCGACTGGCGGCAATACGCCCCTGCGATGGCCCACCTCCAGCGGGCCACCGCACGCCAGCCCGCGTGGCCCGAGCCGTGGATCGAGCTAGGGCTTCTCGCGATGCAGGCGGCCGAGGACCAGGTCGCGATCGACGCTCTCAAACGGGCGACCGAGTTGGACCCCTTCAACGTGCGGGCCAAGAACACGCTTCGCCTGGCAACCGAGTTGGCGACCTACGAACGCATCGAGACCGACCATTTCATCGTGCGGTACCGCCAGGGGCCCGACGCGATCCTGGCCCGCGAGATGCCGCCCGTGCTTGAGCGGATCCACGATCGCATCACTGGCGCCGCAAACGACGGCCTCGATCATGTCCCTGATCGCAAGACGGTCATCGATCTGATGCCCAGCCACGATTGGTTCGCCGTGCGCATCACGGGAATGCCGGACATCTTCACGATCGCTGCGAGCACGGGCCCCGCAATCGCGATGGAGAGCCCACGGCCTGGGCCAGGCAGCACGACGCAGGGCTACGACTGGCCGCGCGTGCTCCAGCACGAGTACGTGCACACGGTGGGTCTGAGCCGGACAAAAAACCGCGTGCCGCACTGGTTCACCGAGGCCCAAGCCGTCTATCTCGAAGACGGGCCATGGGACGAGAACCGTGCGCGTCGTCTGACCGCATCGCTCGAGGCCGACGAACTCTTTCCGCTGGACGAACTCAGCTACGGGTTCATCCGCCCGCGTCGCCCTGGCGACCGGAGCCTCGCGTATGCCCAGTCGGCTTGGCTGTACGAGTATCTCGTTGGTCGCTTCGGCTCGCAGGCTCCGCTCGAGTTGATGGACGCGTACGCCGCGGGCCAGACGCAGCGTGAGGCGTTCGAGTCGGTGCTTGGTGTCGATCAGGATGACCTGGAATCCGCGTTCCTCTCGTGGGCCACAGAGCAGGCTCGCGCTTGGGGCCTGCTCGCGCCAGAGGGCATGCCGACGGCTGCTCAGCTCGTTCAGAAGTACGAGGACGGGCAGGCCGAGGCCTCAGCCGATGAGGGCCCATCGCTCGATGACCTGCTTAAGTCGTACCCCGACCACCCGCAGCTGATCGAGGCGGTCGCGCGGCAGCGGCTGGAAGGCAATCGCGGCCGGCCGACACCCGAGATGTTCGAGATCTTGACTCGCTGGGCCGAAGCCGTACCGGTGGCCGACGAGCCCCGCCGGATGCTGGTCTTGCTCGTGCGCGAGGAGGGCATCGACCCTTCGGACGATGTCACGCTTGGGTACCTGGAGCACCTCGATGTGCGAGCCCAGTACACCGGCGCTTACGCGGCCGAGTTGAGCCGGCTGTACATGCGACGGGACGAGCCAAAGAAGGCCCTTGCCAAGGCCCAGCGAGCGGTCGGCATCGAGCCGTTCGACGCACCCACGCGTGAACTGGCGGCGACCATCGCGTGGCGAGCGGGCGAGCCCGAGCTGGCGCGCGAGCACGTGCGCGCCCTGACGGTGATCGAGCCCGACCGAGAGATCCATCGCCAGCGATTAGAGGCGATGGATCGCCGTTTGGGCGGCTAGGACAACGGGTAGGGCGTTTCTTGCTTGACCAAACCCGTAAGGCCGCCAAGCATGTGCATGGCCACCGACACGATCCACCCGCCGGCACCCTCTACATCTCAAGACACCCATCACGCCGCCGCGCCGCTTGGGCCGGAGGCGAAGGTTGCCCTCGACGCGATCACGTACGACGACGTGCTGCTGCTGCCGCGGGCAAGTGAGGTGCTGCCTTCCGACGCCGATACGTCGAGCCGCCTGACCAGGGGCATCCGTATCCGCGTGCCCATCGTGTCAGCCCCCATGGATACGGTCACCGAGGCATCCCTTGCGATCGCATTAGCCCTAGAGGGCGGCATCGGGATCATCCACAAGAACCTCTCTGTTGAGGAGCAAGCCCGGCAGGTCGTCCAGGTAAAGCGATCTGCCAATGGCGTCATCACCGATCCAATCACGCTTGGGCCGAGCGACACCGTCGGCCGGGCCCGCGAGCTGATGGCCCAGTACAAGGTGTCGGGCTTCCCGGTGACCGACGACGGCTCGAACGACCTGCGCAGCAAGGGGCGCGTGCGAGGCATCCTCACTCGGCGAGACCTGAAGTTTGTGGAGGACGTGTCGACCCCGGTCTCGCAGGTCATGACGAGCGACCCTCTGGTGACCGCGCCGGCCGGCACGACGCTTCAAGAGGCCGAGGGTATCCTCAACCAGAACAAGGTCGAGAAGCTCATTCTCGTCGACGACGCCCACAATCTCGCCGGCCTCGTCACCATGCGTGACATCGAACGACTGAGCCGGTTCCCCGATGCGAGCACCGACAGCCTCGGTCGCCTGCTCTGCGGAGCGGCCGTTGGCGTCTTGCAGTTCGATCGCGTCGCGGCACTGATCGACGCTGGCGTGGACGTCATCACCGTCGATACCGCCCATGGCCATAGCAAGAACGTGCTCGAGACCGTCAAGCGTGTGAAAGCCGAGCACGACATCCAGGTTATTGCGGGCAATGTCGCTACGCCCGAGGGCGCGCGTGACCTCGCGAACGCCGGGGCCGACGCGGTCAAGGTCGGCATCGGTCCGGGAAGCATCTGCACGACGCGAGTCGTCACGGGCGTGGGCGTGCCCCAGGTCTCGGCGATCTTCGAGGCGTTGCGTGGGGTTGCCGAGGCGAACCCCGCCGACCCCGTGCCGGTCATCGCCGACGGCGGCATCCGCATGAGCGGCGACATCGCCAAAGCCATCGCCGCCGGTGCGAGCACGGTGATGCTCGGCGGCCTGCTCGCGGGCCTAGACGAGAGCCCGGGCGAGCTGGTGATCTCCGGTGGCCGCCGGTACAAGAGCTACCGCGGCATGGGCAGCGAGGGCGCCATGAACCGGGGCAGCGCCGACCGCTACGGCCAGGCCGACAAGTACGACCAGAGCGGGCGGCCGAAGCAGAAGTTCGTGCCCGAGGGCGTCGAGGGCCTGGTGCCGTATCGCGGGCCGCTCGCCGAGTTTGTGTACCAACTCGTCGGAGGGCTGCGGGCAGCGATGGGCTACACCGGCTGCCCCACCATCGACGACTTCCGGCGTGACGCCCGCTTCTGCCGCGTGACGGCGGCCAGCATGGTCGAGAGCCACCCGCACGACATCCGCATCACGAAGGAGAGCCCGAATTACACGATCGAGGGCCGCGGCGAGAAGCACTAGCGATCGAGTCGCGGCGTTGTGCTCGAACAAAAGGACCCACATCCGACTCGTCGAAGGGGAAGTACATGACACCATCGATCACAGGTATCTCGCTTGTTCTCGGGTTCGTAGCGCTTTGCGGCGTCATGACGCTGCCCGCCGCGAGGGGTAACTCTGAGAGCCAGAGCCAGCAGGCCAGGCCTATTGGGCCGACCGAGGTCGCGCTGCCCGCGACGCACTTTGGCGATTGGGCCGGGCCGAACCGGCTCTGGACGGTCGACCCCAATGCGCCCGTTCGCTCGGACGGCACGGCGTCCGTTGAGGCCAAGACGGTGCGGTACTCCTGGTCTCGCGGTGAGGACATGCACGAGGGCGTGCTCGTCCTCGCCGGCCAGCCGGGTGCACTGAGCATCACCTGGCAAGACACGTTCCATTCCAAGGAGCCCATGACGCTCAACGGCTTCCAGCACGAGGGCGTAGTCCGAGTCTTCGGCACCTATCCCTCGGCCGAAGGGCAGCCCGATTGGGGCTGGCAGATCGAACTGGACACCCGGGATCGCGAGGCCTTCGTGATGCGGATGTTCAATGTCGTGCCGGGAATTGGGCCGATGCCCGCGGTTGTCCTGCACGGCACCCGCTGACGCATGGGCCGCCCGTCACCGCTCTCAGCCGGTCGGAGTTTCAATCCGCCGTTTCGGGACCGGGCGTGGCGGGCTGATATCATTTGAGAATCAAGGGCCAACTCTCGCATATGCACGGAGCCACAGCATGATGAACACGGGCAACCCAGCCATTAACAAGGTCGAGCAATACCTCGGCCACGGCGACTGGGCCGAGCATGTCGCCGCGCCGAAGACCATGACCTATCAGGGGGCCATCACCAACACGGCCATCCTGCTGGGGCTGACCGTGGGCACGGCGGCCGCGTTGTGGTCGTTCCTTGGGCCCGAGATGTGGGCCCCGATGCTCTTCGGCGGTGCGATCATCGGATTGATCCTGGCGCTCATCATCGTGTTCAAGCCGCAGGCGTCGCCGTTCCTCGCACCGATCTACGCGATCGCCGAGGGCGGCTTCATCGCGGGCATCTCGATCTTCTGGGCATCGTGGGCCGGCAGCGCACAGGCATCGGCCAGCGGCGGTGTTGCCAGCCAACTCGACACCTCACTGATCACCCAAGCGGCGGGCCTCACGTTCGCCATCGCCGCGGTCATGCTGGCGCTCTACGCCACCCGGATCATCCGGGCCACACCGATGGTGGTGCGGATGATCATCGTCGCCACCGGTGGCGTGCTGCTGTTCGCCCTCGCGAACATCCTTCTCGGTGTGTTCTTCGATAGGCCGCTCGTGTCGTGGGACGGCGGACCCCTGAGCATCGCTGTGAGCGCCCTGATCGTCGGAATCGCGGCCTTCAACCTGATCATCGACTTCAAGATCGTCGAGGACGGCGTGGAGAACAAGGCTCCGAAGTGGATGGAGTGGTACGCCGGATTCGCGCTGCTGGTCACCATCGTCTGGCTCTACGCCAGCATCCTCCGCCTGCTGGCCATGCTCCGCGGCGGGGAGTAAGCCTCCCACCGGCCCGTACGGCCTCGAACATGTCAGGCACAACGGAAAGCCCGAACCACACCAAGGCTCCTCGGCCGCGGTGGTTCGGGCATCCTGTTTTTCTGTGCGGGCTTTTGGTGCTGATCTTGCTGGACATTGCCTCGATGGACGACCGTTCCATCCTCAAGGGGATACTCAGATCTCGGCAGACTGGGCCGACCATGCCGACGTTCGGCGAAGTCCACCGAGTGCACGGACTGCTCGAGATCAGATGGAGTGGCGACTCGGGCTGGTTCGATCAACGCACCTCGGTCGCAAGCGTCGGGGCTTCGCCCTCGTTCATGAACTTCAGCGAAGGGGTGCTGCACACAACATCGATGCATGGCTTCTGCTCGCCCGCATGGTCACTCAACGGGCTCGACGAGCGGGAAGTGGCATTACTCATCCATGAGTCGGCACTGTCGTCAGACTCCGAAGGAGCCCAGCACTTCCGCCAGCTCAATCCGCAGGCCATGGCAATGCTCGCTCGGGGCAAGCTGCAGTATCGCAACGCTCACCCCATCGGCTATGTCCGAAATGCTGTGTTCTTCTCGCTCGTCACAGTCTTGGGCTATTGCGCCGTACGAGGTCGCGCCGATCTCTGGCTCGATCGAGTCACCAGAGCCATCGGCCCACCACAGCGCGACCCCTACGCCTGCCCAAACTGCGGCTACGACATCCGCGGCGTCGACCAATGCCCAGAGTGCGGCCGCGAGATCTAACCGTCAGCGGCCCTGCGGCAGAAACATCCGCCACGCGGCGTATCGTGGCTCGCGTCGTCCCGCCTTGCCACGGGACATTGAGCCGTTGTTGAGCACAGAATCCGGCGCGGGACGCTTTGGCGCACGGGCGAGTGGCATGCCGGCCTCGCTCGGCGTGCGATCGCCCTTGGCGGCGTTGCATCGCACGCAGGCCGTCACGAGGTTCTCCCACGAGTCTCCGCCGCCGCGGGCCCGTGGGACCACGTGATCGACCGAGAGGTCGCCGGTGCGGAAATGGCGCTTGCAATACTGGCACTGGTGGCCGTCGCGCTCGAAGATGGTCCTGCGGCTGAGTCGCACCTGGAACCGGGGCAGCCGGTCATACTCGAGCAGGCGTATCACCCGCGGCACGGCGATCGAGAGCTGCACTGTGCGCACCCAGTCGTGGGCGGCCGGCTCGAGCTCGTGCTGGATGGCCGAGACCTCGAGCCACTGCCCGAAGTCGTAGTTGCTGAATGTGGTCGCGGTATCCTCGCCCTCGACGTGCACGACCTCGGCGAGCGACTTGCACAGCAGTGTGAACGCCCGCCGGGCCGTGATGATCCGTAGCGCTGCGTAGCTGCGATTCAGCAGCAGCACCGGCGTGTCCAAAGCACACGGCCGCATGGTTCGAATCTCGCTGGGGTGGCCAGCAGGCAGCCGATTGTCTGGATCGTGAAAGGACCCGCCCCGCGACGCAGGCGTCGCGTTGCCGTTCGGGCGCGGGTTGGGTCTGCCGGGGCGCATCCTCGGAATTCGCTGCGGTTGATCTGACATTCTGCGAACAAATAGTCGGCAAGCCGGTGGGGCTTGTCCACACGGAGTTCGCTGGCATTTCCGCCGAACCGCCCTCTAGTGCCGGAAGTGCCGCATTCCCGTGATGAGCAGCGTCACGCCGCGGCTCTCGCAGAGCTCGATGGTCTCTCCGTCACGCTTCGAGCCACCGGGCTGCACGATGGTGCGGATGCCCGCATCGATGAGGATTTGCGGACCATCGGCAAAGGGAAAGAAGCCGTCGCTGGCCGCGATGCCACCGGACGCGTGCGCCTCGGCCTTCTCGACCGCGAGGCGGCAGCTGGTGACGCGATCCATCTGGCCGGCACCCGCGCCCGCGAGCGCGAGCCCACCATCGATCGTGCGCCCCACGGCCACAGCGTTGCTCGTCAGCGCGCGTGTGATGCAGACCATCGAGGCAGCAGCGGACTTCGTAGCCGCATCGGGTTCGGGCCCGGCAGCGAGCGTCCACGAGTCCGGGTCCGGTCGCACCGCATCGATGCGCTGCGCGAGCGCACCGCCGGGCAGCGTGCGGACCATGAGCCCTGATCGCTCCGGCCGTGTCGCCTTGCCTACCGCAAGCAGGCGTGTGTTGGTCCACCGCTCACGCAGGCGGTCCAGCGCATCGGGCTCGAACGCCGGCGCGACGATGACCTCGAGGAATAGGCCCTTGGCCGACAGGCGCTCGGCCGCGGCGAGATCGATGGCGTGCGAGCAGGCGACGATGCCCCCGAACGCAGCGATCGGATCGCCCAGCAGAGCCGCGTCGATGGCGTCGTTCGCCGACGACGCGGTCGCAGCACCGCACGGGTTGGCATGCTTGATGACCGTCGCCCCAACCGATCCGGAGGCTTGCGCAAGATCGAGCGCGAGTTCGAGGGCGGCACTGGCATCCGCGAGGTTGTTGTAGCTCAGCGCCTTCCCGTGCAGGGGCTCGACACCAACCACCGTTGGACCGGTGTAGCCGGCATGGCGATACGGAGCCGCAGGCTGGTGCGGGTTCTCACCGTAGCGGAGCTCGCCGGCACGCTGGTATCCGAGGGACAGCGTGGACGGCAGGTCATCGCCATCGGCTTGCGCCGAGAGATAGGCAGTGATCGCCGCGTCGTACGCGCTCGTTCGAGCGAAGGCCGCGGCTGCGAGGCTGGCCCTCAGGTCGAGCGTCGTCCCGTAGTGCAGGGCGAGATCCGCAAGCACCCGCTCGTACTGGCTCGGGCTCGTCACGATGGCGACACGGTCGTGGTTCTTGGCGGCCGAACGCACCATGGCCGGCCCGCCGATGTCGATCTGCTCGATCGCCTGCTCGAGCGTGACCCCGGGCGTGGCGATCGTCTTCTCGAACGGGTACAGGTCGATGCACACCAGGTCGATGGGCTCGATGCCGTGTTCGGCCATTGCCTTCGTATGCTCGGCGAGCTCTTCGATACCGAGAATCCCGCCGTGCACCGCGGGGTGCAGGGTCTTCACTCGGCCATCGAGCATCTCCGGGAAACCGGTGAGATCGCTGACATCGCAAACCGTGAGCCCGGCGTCGCGCAGGGTCCGCGCGGTGCCACCGGTTGAGACTAGGTCGACATCGCGGTCGGCCAGAGCGCGAGCGAAATCGGCCACGCCGGACTTGTCGCTCACCGAGATCAACGCCCGGCGGATCGGTCGTACGTCTTGCGCCAAGGACCGCTCCGGATCAGGCGTCAGGATTGAAGCGAGCGACCAAGCCGATGTCGGTGATCAGGTAGATCGGCGCGTCGACCAGCCCGGCCGTCTCGACACGCGAGACGCCGCCCGCGGGCACGCTTCCGAAGATGTCGCCCCGACGCGGATCGACCTGGGTGATGGTCTCGGCTTCGGCATCGAAGACGACGAGCAGGCCATCGCGGATCGCGACGAGCTCGCCGCCGACGTCAGCCAGCGACCATTCGACCTCGCCGGTGCCGATGTTCACCGCGGAGAAACCCAGCTCGGGAAGATCGATGAACACGTGGTCCTCGAACACACGTGGACGGGTGGTGATTGGCCCCTGCGTTGGAACACGCCAGAGGTTGCGAGAGCTCGCCGGCGTGAACGCCCAGAGCGACTGGTCGAGGCTGGGCACGAGCAGCATGCCCGGCGCTGCGGTGGGCATCGCGCCAGGGCCATCAAACAGGGCGTTGAAGCGCTGGCCGTTGCCGGCACGCTCGACGACCACGCCGCGGGCGGGATCGAGGAACAGCACATCGCCGCCGGTGCTCACGAATGCGGCGATGCCATCAACGATCGTCGCGTCCATCTCGATGGGGTGGTTGAGTTGGTTGCCCCAGAGCTTCACCTGGCGTGTCGGCAGGTAGCTGAAGACCTGGCCGTCGGCGCACCCGAAGATCAGTTGGCCGTTGTGCCGTACCGCGCCAGTGGTCACCACGAGCGGCAGCGTCTGGCGGGTGCGCAGTTCGCCGCTGAGGATGTCGACTACGTAGAGCTCGGACGACGAATTCGCGTAGATGAGGTTGCCCTCACGCTCGAGGCCCAAGAAGGGGGTGATCGGCGTGTCCAGCTGCAGGTTCCAGCGGTTGGAGCCATCGATCGCGTCGATGCAGGTGAGCATCGAGCCGCCCTCGAGGATGAGCACGACATCGTCGTAGGCCTTGACAGTCTCCACGCTCTCGCGACGAGTGACGATCGGGTACGCCCGCCAGCCGCGGCTGTAGCCGATCGACCGGAACTCGACGCTATCGAATGAAGCCGAGTCTTCCTGGGCCTGCGGCGAGATCGGAGGTCCGATCCGGCCCGAGTTCGCGCACCCGCTGGCTACCAGCGTCAGCAGCGCCAAACCGGCGAGCGTTCGCCCCAACAGGCGGCGGCGAGGGCGATCGGGCTGGCGGCCGGGCATATCAATGGCAGTATGCATCCGTGGAAGGCTCCAGGTGTGGGGTGCGGCCCGTACGGTTGTTGGAAGGATGCGATGGGCCGGATCGCTCCCGATGTCCGCCGCACAGTATCGGGCTCCCAGGGCAGGGGGTCAAGGGCTTGGCCGGGTCCAAGGCCTACGCACGAATCGCCCGGCGGGTTTCCGAATGGGCCCGCCGCCAGCCAAACCCAGCACGCGAGGCACACCGACGCATGTACACCGGTCTGATCCACAGCTTTGGTACCGTCCTAAGCAGCGAGCCGAGCGATGCCGGCCGCCGGATGGTAATCGCGATCCCTGAATCCCTCCTCAACGAGCCAGGGCCGATTCCCGGTGAGTCCATCAATCTCGACGGGTGCTGCCTCAGCCTTGTCGAGTGCCACCCGGTGGGCTCCCCGCACGAGGGCCACCTCGCCGTGGCCTTCGACGCCACGCACCAGACGCTGGACAACACCACGCTCGGCAAGCTGGTCGAGGGCGACCGGGTCCACCTGGAGCGATCCTGTACCCCCAACACGCTGCTCGGCGGGCACATGGTGCAGGGGCACGTCGACGGGGTCGCCCGTGTCATCGAGGTCACCGAGAAACCCCAGTGGCGGATCCGCATCGCACCGCCCGAGCACCTGATGCGCTTCGTGAGCCCGCGCGGCTCGATCTGTGTGTCGGGCGTCTCGCTGACGATCGCCGAGCTGTCGGTCGCCGACGGCTGGTTCGAGGTCGCGCTCATCCCCGACACGCTCGATCGCACAACGCTGGGAAGCCTCAACGCCGGCGATGGCGTGAACCTGGAGTGCGACTGCATGGTCAAGGCGTTGATCCACTGGCAGACGCATTACGCTGGGGAAACCGACGCCATCCAGCCGAAAGCCTAAGCATGCGCGTCCTCGGCCTCGATCCCGGCCTTCGGCTCACCGGTTATGCCTGTGTGGTCATGCGTGATGGACGCGATGCGCTGGACGAGGCCGGAGTCCTTCGCCTGAAGCGGGGCGACGGCTCACCAGACGGCCTGGCCTCACGGCTCGTCGAGCTCGAAGCCGACCTGTGCGATCTCATCGAACGGACCAAGCCCGATGCGGCCTGCGTCGAGGCCGTGTTCGCCCACAAGGCTTTCCCCCGGACGGCCATCAGCATGGGACACGCCCGCGGGGTCATCCTGCTCACCGCCAAGCGGGCGGGCCTGCCGATCGTCGAGCTGGCGCCGGCGGTCGTCAAACGCTCGATGACCGGGCACGGGCGCGCCACGAAGGACCAGATGCGGCTGGCGGTCCAGGCCCGCTACAACCTGCCCGCGCCACCGACGCCCGCGGACGTCGCCGACGCGATCGCGATCGCCGCGGGCGGCCTGCTGCGGCATACCCAGGCCGCCACGCACCCACTATCCTGACCGCCTATGGCCACCGCCAAGCACGACAAACCGGACGCCGCCGCCCCGCCGATCGCCCAGGTCCTGATCGTCGAGGACGAGCCCGATCACGCCGACACCATGGCCGACGCGTTGCGCAAGCCCGGGCACGTCTGCACCATCGTCGGCGGCGTAAGCGAAGCCATGGAAGAACTCCGCGGCGGCGCGTTCGACGTCGTCGTCACCGATCTCCGCATGCCCACGTCCGCCGGCCAGGCAGCGCACGATGGGGAATCTGTGTCCAGCGACGGCTCGGACGCCGGACTCTTGGTGCTCAGGGCGGCCCGGGCATTACAGCCCGACGCCGAGACCGTCATGGTCACCGCCCACGGCGACGTTGCCACCGCTCGCACGGCTTTCAAGGACGGCGCGTACGACTTCATCGAGAAGCCGCTCGATCTCGCGGTGTTCCGCAGCCTGATCAACCGCGCCGCCGAGGCCGTCTTGCTCCGCACCGAGTCCGGCGAGCTCGGCGAGCTCGTCCAGCACGACGGCTTCGAGGGTCTGATCGCCGGCAGCGAGCCGATGCGGCGGATCATCAAGACCGTCCGCACCGTGGGGCCATCGAATATCGCCGTGCTCATCACGGGCGAGAGCGGCACCGGCAAGGAGCTCATCGCCAGCGCCGTCCACAAGAACAGCCCGAGATCGGGCCGGCGCTACGTCGCATTCAACTGCGCCGGCCAGAGCGAGAGCCTGCTCGAAGACCAGCTCTTCGGTCACGTGCGAGGCGCCTTCACGGGCGCCGACAAGGACCGCGAGGGCGTCTTCGAGTATGCCGACAAGGGCACGCTCTTCCTCGACGAGATCGGCGACATGCCCATGAGCATGCAGGCCAAGCTCCTCCGCGTGCTCGAGACCGGCGAGGTCGTGCGCCTGGGCAGCAACGACCCACGCAAGACCGACGTCCGGTTCGTCAGCGCGACGAACAAGGACCTTCGCAAGATGATCGCCGAAGGCACCTTCCGCGAGGACCTGTACTTCCGCATCAACGGCGCGCACGTCGACGTCCCGCCCCTGCGCGAACGCCGCGAGGACATCCCACGCATCGCCCAGCACGCCGCGGCCCGCTTCGCCGAGGAAATGAACCAACCGATGCCCGAGGTCACCGACGCGGTGCTCATGCGTCTGACCGCCTACGACTGGCCGGGCAACGTGCGTCAGCTGCTGAACGTGGTGCAGAACATGGTCGTCTCGGCCATCGGCGAGGCCCCCGACGGCGCGACGCCGCGCCTCGAAGCGAGGCATATCCCCGGCGACATCCGCGCAGGAGAAGACGAGGGCGAGGCCGGGGCCGCGTCGGGCACGCTCGCCGGCACGAGCCTCGAGCAAATCGAGAAGCGGGCCATCCGCGAGACGCTCCGCCTCACCGGCGGCAACCGGGAGCAGGCCGCCAAGCTGCTGGGCATCGGCGAGCGGACGCTCTATCGCAAGCTCAAGGAGTACGGGCTGCGATAGCCAGTTCACAACTTCTTCATTCGCCTGTGGATTGACATAGGCGATTTCGCCGATACGGTTCTCCCCAAGAGACATGCCCCCATCCCGACCGGGATCGCGGGCCGAGAGGAGGCGTCGATATGAAGACCACCCAGAACACCCCGGCAATCGGCACGGTGCGCGGTCTCTCGACGCAACTCCTCCGTGATCACCTGATCGCGTAGGCGGAGCCGGCAAGGCCGGCCAGCACCTAGCCCATCCTCAGACCTCGCCGCACTTTTGCGGCGCTGTCGCCACCCACACAACACATCCGTGGTCCGGATCCGTGCGCATGTTGCGTTCGTGGTTCGGGCCTGTCACTCGGCCGCCGGCGTGCCCGCCTGTGGTCGAAAGGAGCCTTGCCATGAGTTCGTTGACCCGCCTCGCCGACACCTGGATGCCCACGCTCATCGACGCGTCACTGATCGCGAGCGTTGCCACCATCGTGCGCAACCTCTGGAAGATCACGCGCTTTGTTGGGCTATGCCGGCTGTTCAAACGGGCCTGTTTCGCGATCAACGCGCGCCTGGGCGTGGTCAGCGTGCCAGGCGTCGTCTCCGATCGTGAGCGACGCGTGATCGAGGGCCGCACGAGCGCGAGCGATCGCGCCGGCCCACCCATGATCTTCTAACAAAGTCGAAATCCCAACGAGGCCCAGGCGCAAGCCTGGGCTGTCCTATGCGCTCACCAATCGAGTGGACCCCGCCACGCCGCCACGAGTTCCTCAACAGGTATCCGCATGTCGTTGGAAGAGTCGACTTCGAGAATGCCGGAGTTCGTGACAGGGCCCAGTATGTTGGTACCAAGGCACTGGCCATGCTCTTCCTGCAGCTTCGAGAGCACGTCCATCGCCCGAGATGGGTTGCCTACCTCGACGATGTAGCCCCCTGCGCGCTCGCCAAAAATGTACCCCGTGCTTCCGGCCTCGCCGTAAAACTCGCAGTTGAGTGAAGCCCCGAGCATTTGCGACTCGGTCGATCCCGCGATGAGCATCTCCGCGATCGTCACCAGTGCACCACCATCGGACACATCGTGAGCGGACCGAGCCTCGCCACTCGCGAGCAATCCTGCGACACAGCGTGCTGTTGCCGCACAGCGCTCCGGGTTGATACGAGGCACACGGGGGTTCGTCCCCTGCTTCTGGCCCAACACGCTGCTGTAGAGTGAGTTGCCCATGCTTGTGAGATCAGCCACCCATTGGTCAGTGTCTTCGTGGATGGTGTCAATGAAGAGCAGTGTGTTACCGTCGCGCTTCGCATCGCTCGTTACGCACTTGCGCACATCCGGAACAATGCCGAGCCCCGTGATCAGCAGCGTGGGCGGGATGCGGATCGTCCGGCCGTCCTCAGTGCGGAATTGGTTATTCAGCGAGTCCTTGCCGCTCACGAACGGCGTGCGGTAGGCCTTCGCTCCGTCGTAGCAGCCGATGGCCGATCGCACGAGATGGCCCAGGCTCTCGGCGTCTTTCACGCCCGGCCAGCAGAAGTTGTCCAGGATGGCGATGCGGCTGGGGTCGGCTCCGACACACACGAGGTTGCGCACGCACTCGTCGATGGCCGCGAGCGCCATGAGGTACGAGTCGCCACCAACTTGCGGATCACCGACGCGGGTCTGCAAGCCGCAGCCGATCGCCACGCCGCGGCCGGTGCCGGGCACGGGCTCGATGACCGACGCATCGCCCGGCCCTCGGCTCGCGCCGTCTTCGGCGGGCGGGCCCACCAACGGCTTGATGACCGTGTTGCCCTGCACCTCGTGGTCGTACTGGCGGATGATCCAATGCTTGCTGGCGATCGATGGTTGGGCGAGGAGCTTCAGAAGAGCGTCACCGGTGCTCGGTTCGCTGCCGTTCTTCGTCGCTGGAGCCTTCGGCGTCCATGCGGCTTCGAGCGTCTCTCGTGGGATGCCGCCGTGCACGAACTCCATCGGCAGGCGACCCACCTCATGCTCGCCGTAACGCAGGATCAGTTCGGAGCCCGGCGTGCCGTAGTGGCCAAGGTCGGCGAGTTCGACGCCTTCCTCATCGCAGATCGACTGCAGCGCAGCGATGTTGGCTTCGGGAACGGCCAGGATCATGCGTTCCTGGGCCTCGCTGATCCAGATCTCGGTGTACGTCAGCCCCGCGTACTTGAGCGGGGCACGATCGAGTTGGACGTCGGCTCCGAGCTTCTCGCCCATCTCGCCAACGGCGCTCGAAAACCCGCCGGCACCGCAGTCGGTGATCGCTCTAAACAGCGGCCGCTCGTGCTCGTCGCGTGCCCGCATGATGGCGTCGAGGACCTTCTTTTCCTCGATCGGGTTGCCGATCTGCACGGCGTGGCTGAACTCGTCGGCGTGCGTGTCGCTGAGCTCGGCGCTGGAGAACGTTGCGCCGTGGATGCCGTCGCGACCCGTGCGGCCGCCGAGGGCGATGATGCGGTCGCCGGGCTGGGCCTCGCCGTCGATCTTGTCGCGTGGGATCAGCCCGATGCAGCCCGCGAAGACGAGCGGGTTGCCAATGTACCGAGGATCAAAGTCGACCGCGCCGTTCAGCGTGGGGATGCCCATGCGATTGCCGTAGTCGCGCACGCCGGCGACGACCTCGCGCAGGACCCGCTTGGGGTGGATGCAACCGGCGGGCACATCGCTCGTGTCGGGCGGGGCGACGCAGAACACGTCGGTATTGGCGATCGGCTTCGCGGCCAGACCAGTCCCGATGATGTCGCGGATGCAGCCGCCAATGCCCGTCGCGGCGCCGCCGTAGGGCTCGAGCGCGCTGGGGTGGTTGTGGGTCTCCACCTTGATGCACACGCCGTAGTCGTCGTCGAAGGCGATGACGCCCGAGTTGTCGTGGAAGACAGACAGCGCCCAATCGACGCCCTCGGCGATCAGCTCGTGCGTCGCGGCGGCGACGGTGTTCTTGAGGAGGTTTTCCACGAGCACCGAGCCATCTTCGATCGTGACTCCGGGTCGGTTGGACCAATCGATGGAGTCGTCAGCAGGGCCGATGTAGCGGTAGTCGCTCTTGAGCGTCTTGTGGACGCAGTGCTCGGACCAAGTCTGCGCGAGGGTCTCCAGCTCGATGTCCGTCGGCTCGCGCCCGATCGTGGCGTAATGCTCCTGGATTGCCTGCATCTCGCCGAGGCTCAGGAACAGGTGGCCATCGCGGCTCAGGCGCTCCAGGCCGGCGTCGTCGAGGCTGGTGATCGTCACGCTGGACGCGCTGAACTCGTAGGGCGTGCCGTGGGGCAGGCTATCTGGGTGGAACGCGCCTTGGTGGAGCGCCTGTACCACCGGATTGAAGAGCAGACGGCTGGCGAGCGATCTGGCAGAATCGGCTTCAAGGCCGACGAGGTCGTAGCGGACGCCGGTCGAGGCCTGCACGGACACGCCCAGCAACTCCTGGATCGCTTCCTCAACGGACTGGGCTGCCGGGTCCATGACACCTGGGAGAGGATGGACCTCGAGCGTGACTGCCCGTTCGGCGTCGGGCTGGCCGTTGCGCAGCTTCTCGGTGACCGGGTTGACCAGGAGCGCGCTCGCGATCGCCTGGCGTTGGTCCTCGGTCAGCTCGCCCTCGAGCAGGTACACCTTGGCGGTGTGCGCGGCCTCGAGGTCGTAGCCCATAGCGGCGGCTTCTCGGACGAGGCGGTGGGCGCGAGGGTCGCCGGCCTCGGGGAGCGGCCTGACTTCGAAGCGATGTGTTGGCATAGGTGCCATGGTATGTCGGCGGCCCGAAGAGTCCGAGAAGCCAAACGACACGCGGGCGGTTAGCATCGCCCGATGACCGCCGAAGGCCTTCCCCACGTTGAGCTCTACACCGATGGTGCCTGTTCCGGAAACCCGGGGCCGGGCGGCTGGGCGTACATCCTCAAGCACGCCGCCTCGGACTCAGAGAAGGAAGGCAGCGGCGGCGATGGCGACACCACCAACAACCGCATGGAGTTGATGGCCGTCATCAGGGGTCTCGAAGCCCTGAGCAAGCCGACTCGAGTCGATCTGTACTCGGACTCGCAGTATGTCCTCAATGGGCTCAAATCGTGGATGGCCTCGTGGAAGAAGCGAGGATGGAAGACGGCCAGCAAACAGCCGGTGAAGAACCAGGATCTATGGATGCGGCTTGATGAGCTGATGGCGACCCACACGCTGAGCTTCCACTGGATCCGCGGCCACAACGATCATCCAGAGAACGAGCGGGCCGATCGGCTGGCCGTCGCAGCACGCGACGCGGCGGCTCGATAACTCGTACGCCGAACCTATTCGGACCACAGATCGGGCGGCGGCCGTTACAACCGGCGCGTCTTGCCACGTCGCCCAATGCGCCCACGCGAGCCATAGGCCCGCATCGACGATTGACCCTGCGAAGGCCGGTGCGTTTGGCCTTGAGAGCAACACCCTTCCAAGGGGGACCTGCGCGTGAACCTGCACGAGATCCTCAAGGTGGCCCACAAGGCCAATGCCTCGGACATCCACCTCGTCGCCGGGCAGCCCCCGGTGATGCGTGTTAACCAGGTCATGACGCCCATGGACTTCCCGGTGATCTCGCCCGAATCGGGTCGGGCCATCCTGGAGGAGATGGCTCCGCCCGAGGCGGTGCAGACGTTCGATCGCCAGCGCGACTCGGACTTCTCGTACGAGATCGAGGGGATGAGCCGCTACCGCGTCAATGCCCACTTGCAGCGCGGTTCCGTCGGCTTGTGCTTACGTTCGATCAAGACCAAGGTGCCGCCTCTGGGCGCGCTGACGCTTCCCGAAGTCATCGCCCGCCTGACCTACCTGCCCCGGGGACTCGTACTGGTGACGGGCGACACGGGCTCGGGCAAGTCGACGACGCTCGCTGCCATGATCCAGGCGATGAACGAGCGCTACCGCAAGCACATCATCACGCTCGAGGACCCGGTGGAGTACACCTTCGAGAGCGACCACTGCCTCATCGAGCAGCGCGAGCTCGGGCAGGACATGCCCACGTTCTCCAGCGGTCTCAAGCACGCCCTGCGTCAGGACCCCGACATCATCCTCGTCGGCGAGATGCGCGACCTCGAGACCACCGCTTTGGCCATCAGTGCGGCCGAGACAGGCCACCTCGTGCTCAGCACGCTGCACACCGTGAACGCCAGCCAGACGGTCGAGCGCATCATCGATATGTACCCGGCCGGGCAGCAGAACCAGATCCGTTCGATGCTCGCCAACACGCTGCAGGCCGTCGTAAGCCAGACGCTGTTCAGCCGCATCGACGAGCCCGGCATGGTCCCGGCGGTCGAGACGCTGCTGTGCACTCCGGCCGTGCGCAACCTGATCCGCGAGAACCGAACGTTTGAGATCCCCAACGTGATCGAGACCAACCGGTCGATCGGCATGAGCAGCCTCGACGCATCGATCGCTGAGCTGTATTTCAATGGCATGATCTCGAAGGAAGACGCGGTCGCACAGGCCGCCTTCCCCGACAAGTTGGAGCGCCAGCTGGTCGCCTGAGTCTTGGTGCAGGATCGAAGTGGGGCGATCGGGCCCCGAGGGATGTGAGACGACACTATGCCGAACTATCGCTACCAGGTCAGGGGCCCCGGCGGGCAGATCCAGGTCGGCGTGCTGTCGGCCGACAGCGTGCAGACCGCCGCAACGGTGCTGCGCAATCAGGGATTACACATCCTCGCGGTCAACCCCGTGGGCGGCCGCATCCAGCGCGGGGCGCTGCTCGAGAAGATCGCGGACCTCAACTCGGGCAAGCCGAACCAGAAGCACGTGCTCGAGTTCACCACGCAGCTGGCGGTCATGATCCGTGCTGGTATCAACCTACGCGCCAGCCTCGAGGGCATCGCCGACCAGACCCAGCACCGCGGGTTCCGCAAGGTTATCAACCAACTCAAGACCGACGTCGAGAGCGGCAAGAGCTTCTCCGAGGCCCTCGCCCGGCACCCGAAGCTGTTCGGCCCGCTCTACGTCAACATGGTCCGCGCGTCGGAGATGGCCGGCTCATTCAGCCAGATGCTCGACCGCATCGCGGGCTACATTGCCCAACAGATCGAGACCCGCAAGATGGTCGTGGGCGCGTCCATCTATCCAGGCATCATCGGCACCATGGCCGTCGCCGTGACGGTGTTCCTGCTGACGTTCGTGCTGCCGAAGTTCAAGAGCGTCTTCGAGGGCAAGGAAGATGCCCTGCCCGGCTCGACCAAATTCCTTATGGGGCTGAGCGAATTCCTGCAGCTGCAGTGGCCCTACATCGTGGCCGGTCTCTTCGGCGTGGGCGTCGCGGGATTCCTGGCGCTCAAGACCGAGCCCGGCGGGCTCATGGCCGATCGCCTGAAGCTCTCGCTGCCCGTGTTCAAGAACATGTTCCGCTCGCTGTACATCAGCCGAAGCTTGCACACCAAGGGCCAGCTGATCAACGCGGGCGTCCCGATGCTCGACACCCTGGCCATCACCGGTGATATCTCCGGCAACCGCCTGTACAAGGCGATGTGGAAGAACGTGTACGTCTCGGTGAAGCAGGGTAAGAAGATCTCTCTGCCGCTGAGCAAGACGACGCTCCTGCCGCGTGCCGTCGTGCAGATGATCTCGGCTGGCGAAGAGTCTGGTAAGCTCGGCGAGGTGCTCGACGAGGTCTCGGTGTACTACGCCAAGCAGCTGAAGGACCAGATCAAGGCGTGCACGAGCCTGATCGAGCCGGTGATGATCATTGTTATGGGCGGCATCGTCGGCTTCATCGCCATGGCCATCATCTTGCCCATCTTCCGGATGAGCCAGATCGTGAACTGACCCGGCCAGCGTAATCGATGGTTTGTGTGAGGCGGGGCTCCAAAGGCCCCGCCCTTCCCCATGCCCGCCGCCCACGATGGAGGTGATCCGTGCCCCTTGGCCGCACACGCAACGCCCGAACGCTTCGCCGCAACGCCGGCCGTGGCTTCACGCTCATCGAGACCGCGCTCGCGACCGTCATCATCGGCGTGGGCGTGGTGGCCATCGTCGAGGCGCACCAGGCGTTCATGAAGAGCAACCAGTGGTCGACCCACGCGGCGACCGCGACGTTCCTCGGCGGAGAGATCCGGGAGATGACCCTGAATCTGCCAAGGCACGACCCGGTCACCGGCCTGCGCATCGATGGTGGCGACATCGAGGGCTGGGGCCCCGAAGACGGCGAGGTGCTCGTCGAGGACTTCGACGATCTTGACGACTTCGACGGGCTGACGTTTGCATTCGATGGCACCCCTGGCTTCTTTGATGATGATGATCTGCCCGGCCCAATCGACGCGTTCGGGCTCGTGATTCCGGAGATCTTCTCCGATGGCACGGTGATGCTCGATGAGGACGGCGACCCCGTCCCGATGCAGGGCTGGAGACAGACGGTGCGGGTTGTCAAGGTGCACCCAACGGACCCGACGTTGGAACTCGATCCGGATGCCGTCGAGGCGCCCGCGGGCGGCTCGGCTGGTATCGCCGTGGATGAGTATCCGCTGAAGGTCGAGGTGATCGTGAGCTACGAGGGCCCGTTCGTAACCGCGCCCACGGAGATCACGCGCGTGACGTGGATCGTGCCCAACTGATGGCACGAGTAACTCCACGCCGGAAGGACGCCATGAAGGACCCAACGACAATGCTCGCTCGCAAGGGCCGCCGCCGACCCGGACCGCGCCGCCGAGGCGTCGTGTCGGTGCTGTCCATGATGTTCCTGCTCCTCTTCGGCTCGCTGGCCGCAGCGATGGCCGTGGTCAGCCAGGGCAACCTACGCACCGCAGCCGCCCACCTGCATGTCAGCCGCGCGATGAGCTCGGCCGAGACCGGGCTGGCCGTGGCCGAAGAACGCCTAGAGCATGTCGTCACGCGATTCATCGTCGATCGCGGCGAGATTGACGACGACCTGGGCAACCGCATGTGGATCGGTTCGATCCCTGTCGACGTCGAGACCGTCGTGCTACCGCTGAACACCGGCGATGTGCCGACCGGCGTTGCCGACGGCCTTGCGATCATCCACAACGAGGACATGAACACCACGGAGATCGACGGCATCGCTGCCCCGATCCTGGGCGCCGCTCCGGTCGGTGTTGATCTCACGCTGTTTGCCGAGGACGACTGGCTGTACACCCCCGCCGTCGGCCTCATCGAGCAGGACCCCGACGCCGACCCTCGCGGCCAGGCGTTCCAGATCACCTACGCGCCCCTGGCGAATGGCACGGACATCCGCATCATCGTGACGGGCTACGACTTCGACCACCAGCGCGGCGGCATCCCGCTGACGCGGACGATCAGCAAGGACTTTCGGATGGCCAAGCGTGTTGACCACGCGGTCATCTCGCCGAACCGCATCATGATCGGCAAGAACGTGATGATCGATGGCGATCTGGGCTCGACGTTCAACGACCTCGCGTTCGACAACGGCGACCCGATGCTGCTGCGTTCGGATTTCCGTCACCTTGACGCCGCACTCGATGACCGCCTCGATGCGCTGCTCGCCAACATCGAGAACTTCGATGTCGATAACGACAACCGTCTGCGCGTCGCACACCCCGAAGAGGGTCAGGGCCAGGGGCTCGACCTCGACGGCGATGGCACCGCGGACGAGAGCGCGCTTGATGTCACCGGCGACGGCTACATCGACGAGTTCGATATCTTCCTGGCCTTCTACGACGCGGACGGTGACGGCCGCGTGGCCCTGAGCGACGACCTTCGCGCCGGTACGCCCGGCGAGTTCGCCACCGCCGAGTTCATCGATGGCGACGGCCGGGGCGTAGACGACGCGCTCGGCTTACTGATCGACAGCGCCAAGCCCGACCGTAATCGCAACGGCGTATCGGGCTTTGTTGACGTGAACCTCGATGGCGTGTGGCAGCCCGGCGACGAGCCGCTGCAGGACGTCGATCCGTACTCGGGCCTCTTTGCCGATCAGGTGCTCGGCTATCGCGATGGGTACATCGATTCCCGCGATCTCTATCGCAAGGTCGACGGCACGCTCGCGTTCCGCGCTGAGCGCAGCAACTGGGAATCTCTCCAAGGCTCGGTCTACGAGCGTCTCCAGGGCCCCATTGATCCCGATGACGACCCCGCAATGACGTTCGGCGCGAGCGAGGAAGAGCTCCCCGAGCTCACGACCGATCGCTTCGAGGGCGCGAAGAACCAGATCGCCGCCGGCGCCGACAACGGCGATCCGTTCTGGAACCAGGTTGCCCAGAACCTCGGCCTTGGTGGCCCGGGCGACCTCGTGGGCTATGAGGAGCTGGGCGCCGACCCGGAAGCGCCGCAGTACTACCGGCTCGACGCCGATGATGACGGCGACGGCCGCCCCGACAACTGGGACACGGCATACTTCGAGAAGTCGCCCTTCAATAGCCCGAACTTCACGGACTGGTACTACCGCCCGGTCTTTGTGAACATGACGTTCAAGGACACGGTCATCGAGCCGGGCCTGAACGCACTGTTTATCAACTGCACGTTCGTGGGCATCACCTACGTGCAAACCGCGACGGACAACAATCACCTGAACTGGGAGCTCTACGGCAAGATGGAGTTCGACTCAGACGCCGGCCGCCCGCTGCCGACCGCTCCGCGCGTTGAGGTGACCGATCCCACGCAGTATCCCGATGACATCGCCGCCATGCCCCCGACGGCGCTCCCGCCCGAGCAACGGTTCTTCATCCCCGAGAACCCGTTCGCCCAGGCTCTGGACAAGGCCGACTTCCTGAAGGGCGCACGCCCGGTGAACTGGGCCGACCTGCTGGACCCGGTCATCATTAGCGGAAAGCGTGTCACGGATACCAAGCTGGTGTCGAACAACATCCGCTTCCATGACTGCCTGTTCATCGGGTCGATCGTGAGCGACACGCCCCAGCAGTACACGCCCACGCGCAACAAGATGCAGTACACCGGCGCGACCCGTTTCGCCCGCGAGCATCCCGATCCCGACAAGAAGACCGACGAGCGGTACCGACCCGACAGCAACGATGAGGAACTGATCGACCTGTCGAGCATGATGCTGCCCGGCTACTCGGTGGATCTGGGCACGTTCAACAGCCCGCCAACGCAGGATGTGAACCTCGGTGGTGTCATCGTCGCCGGCGTCATGGACATCCGCGGCAACGCATCGATCGATGGCGCTTTGCTGATGACGTTCAAGCCCGAGCCCGGCGTTGCGCCGCTCGTCGACCAGTTCGGCGTGCCCGTGGGCAACCCGGCGAACTTCAACACCACGCTTGGCTACTTCGGCCCCGAGGACGGCGACGAGGAGTCGATCGATCCCACGACGCTGCCCGAGGCCATGGCGGCCGATCCGATCACCGGTGAGATGCGCATGCAGAAAATCGTCGGCTATGACACCGATGGCGATGGTCTGGCCGATGTGGCCCACGACTCGCCCGACATCCCCGCCGACGCCGTGGCAATCCCATTCTACGGATATGGCCGCGTGCACCTGCGATTCAATCCCGACATGACCCTGCCCGACGGCATCATGCTGCCAGTCCGGGTCGAGCTGAGGCGTGGTTCGTACCAGGAGGGCCGCCCGTGATGCGCAACATCCGTAACCGACACGGCAACCGGACGCCGAGTTCGCTCCGCTCGCGCTGCGGGCGTGGCTTCAGCCTCATCGAGATGATGGTGGCGCTGGGCATCAGTGCCGCGTTGCTGACGGCCTCGCTGGCCGCGCTGGACACGAGCTTCAAGAGCTACCAGCAGACGAGCGAGACCGCCTCGACGCACGTCGTGACGCGCATCATTACCCACCGGCTGCTCACGATGATTCGCACGGGACAGGAGTTCGCGCCCTATCCCATCGACGTGCTGGACGCCGCCCAGAATCCGATGTTCACCAACAACATCGAGTTCGTGTCAGCCGAGGACGAGCTGACGAACTTCCGCGAGATCACCCGCATCTTCGCCGAAGCCGACCCCGAGGCCACGGACGGCACCCAGCGGCTCATGCTCACGATCGACGAGTTTGTTGATGGTGCCCTGACATCCAGCGAGACCCAGCCGCTGCTGCGGGGGGTGCTGGACGCCACCTTCACGCTGGAGTACGACGTGGGTCCCCAGCTCACTCGGGCAACGATCGACATCACCGTCGAAGCCAGCGACGTCGGCGGCGCAAGCCTGAACGCGAACTGGGACACCCCCACACTCCGGCTGGTGGCCAGCGCCTCCCCCAGACGGCTCGAAGGACGCTAATCCGTCCGAAATCGCCTCCTCGGCCCGGTCATGCGCCGGGCCTTTTTTGTGCGCCCTCCCTATCGTGCCCGCATGTCCTACACCGCCCTCGCTCGCCGCTACCGCAGCACCGAATTCGACACCGTCGTCGGCCAGGAAGCCGTCGCTCGGACGCTGGCCAAGGCCATCGAGCAGGGGCGGGTGGCCCATGCGTACCTGTTCTGCGGCACGCGGGGCGTGGGCAAGACCTCCATGGCCCGGATCTTCGCCAAGGCGCTCGCCGGGGGCACCGAGGTCACCGACAAGGCAATCATGGCCGGCCAGGACAGCGACGTCATCGAGATCGACGCCGCCAGCAACCGCGGCGTGGACAACGCCCGCGACCTCATCGCCAACGCCGGGTACATGCCCTTGCGCGGCAAGCTGAAGGTCTACATCATCGATGAGGTCCACATGCTCACCAAGGAGGCTTTCAACACCCTCCTGAAGACCATGGAAGAGCCGCCGGACCACGTCAAATTCATCCTCTGCACCACCGAGGCCAACAAGGTCCCCCCCACCATCCAGAGCCGGTGCC
>CALCCF010000060.1 GCA_937899905.1 uncultured Phycisphaeraceae bacterium | reverse complement strand
GGCGGCCTAAGGGTTGATCGTGACGCCTCGCCGGCGGGGCCGTGCGCCCGCTGTCGCGGTCGCCGATCCGGCCCCCTGGACGCAGGCAATCTGAATCGGTACCCATGGCACGCCCGCCGCGGTCCCCAACGGACCGTGGCGGGTTGTCGTTTGCCTGCCAGCAATCCCGGGCGGCCGCCCGCGGGCCCTATCCTGACCGCTTCGCCGGGCCATCCAGCCGCTCGGTGGCAGACAGAAAGGCCCGCCCATGCACATCGACGAGAACGCCGGCTTCGGAACCAAGGCCATCCACGCCGGCCAGAGCCCCGACCCCGCCACCGGGGCCATCTGCACGCCCATCTACCAGACCTCCACGTACGTCCAGAAGTCGCCGGGCGTCATCGTCGGCGAGTACGACTACAGCCGGGCGGCCAACCCGACGCGCACGGCGCTCGAGGCGAACCTGGCGGCGCTCGAGGGCGGCAGGCACGGACTGGTGTACTCCAGCGGTGTCGCCGCGACGGGCGCGGTGCTGCACTTGCTGAAAGCCGGCGACCACGTCGTCCTGTGCGATGATGTCTACGGCGGCACCAACCGCATCTTCCATCGCGTCTTCCAGCAGCTGGGCATCGACATCACGCTCGTGGACATGACCGACCACGACGCGACGAAGGCCGCGATGCGTGACAACACGAAGCTCATGTGGATCGAGACGCCGACGAACCCGACGCTGAAGGTCATCGACATCGCGGCGATGGCCGAGATTGCGAAGACCAAGAATGCCATGGTCGCCGTCGACAACACGTTCTGCAGCCCATACCTGCAGAACCCCCTGCAGCACGGCGCCGACATCGTGTGCCACTCGCTGACCAAGTACCTCGGCGGGCACAGCGACGGCATCGGCGGCGCGCTGATCGTGAACGACGACGAGATTCACAAGAATCTGAAATTCATCCAGCTCAGCGAGGGCGCGGTGCCGGGCATCCAGGAGTGCTTCCTGTTCCTGCGCTCCACCAAGACCCTGCACGTGCGCATGGACCGCCACTGCGAGAACGCGGCCAAGGTCGCGGCGTACCTCGAGGCGCACGACAAGGTCGAGCGCGTGATCTACCCCGGCCTGCCCAGCCACCCGCAGCACGCCATCGCCGCGAAGCAGATGCGCGGCTTCGGCGGCATGGTCACGATCTACCTGAAGGGCGGCCTGGGCGAGAGCCGCAAGATGCTCGAGACCGTGAAGATCTTCGCGCTCGCCGAGAGCCTGGGCGGCGTCGAGAGCCTCATCGAGCACCCGGCCATCATGACGCACGCGAGCGTGCCCGCCGACCAGCGGGCGAAGCTGGGCATCGCCGACAATCTGGTGCGCCTGAGCGTGGGCATCGAGGACGTGAACGATCTGATCGCGGATCTTGAGACGGCGATCGGGTAGGGCTTCGCGAGAGCCCCGACAGGAATCGAGAACACGGAGGTCGGCATGCTGGATCGGCTTGCACGCGTCGGGCTCGTCCTGATCTGCATCGCCTGCCCGCGCGGGTTTGCACAAGAGAGTTCCGAGACTGCTGACGAAGCGCGGGCTGCGCTTCATTCGATCGAGGGCTTTTATCGCGGCGCGTACCAGCGGCTCGGCTCGGTCTTGCCCGTCGAGGTGCGCCTCGAGCGAGACGACTCGGGTACGCTGGTCGCCTACGAGCGCTTCCCGGACTGGATCTACTACGGCTTCCTTGGACCCGAGGTCGTCACCGTCGAGCCGGGCGGGAACAACGCCCAACCCACGATGGCCTTCGACGGCTTGTATGGGCCTGTGACACTCACGCTCGACGAGCAGTATCGTGAACTCATCGGCGGGACGGCCAGCGCCCATCCGGCCGTGACGCTACACATCAAGCGGGCGCTGCCACCGCCAACCATCTCAATCGTGGAGCGAGAGCTTGTTGTGCCCGGCGTCGTACCGCTCGCGGCCACGCTCGTGCTGCCAGAGGGCGACGGCCCGCACGGCTGCGTCGTGCACCTCGCCGGCCGCGGCTGCTCGACGCGATCGCGGATGCTCGGGCAGGCCCGCGTGCTGGCGGAGTATGGTGTCGCGTCGCTCGTCTTCGACAAGCGCGGCTCGAGCGCCGACGCCTTCGACTGCAATGACGTGACGTTTGCGATGGTCGTGGATGATGCTGTCGCGGCGTACGAGCTCGCGATCGCCCAGCCCGAGATCGACCCCGCGCGCACGGGGCTCAAGGGCGGGTCGGCGGGCGCCTGGACCGCGCATGGCGTGGCCGAGCGGGCGCTCACATCGCCGACGACGCCGACGCCCGCGTTCATCATTACCTGGGTTGGCCCGGCCACCAGCATCGAGCAGCAGCAGCGCGATGCGGCGGAGGCGATCGCCCAAAGACTGGGACTCGACGAACAGGCACTCGCCCTTGCGTTCGAGCAGATGGAGCTGGCGATGGACCGGCAGACGCCGAGCGACGAACTCTTCCTCCGGTTCGAACGGATCCGCAAGCAGGCCGAAGAGGGCGGGTGGCTCGGCCCCATGTTCGCGCCCAGCGACTTCCCGGCGAACGCCGAAGCGATCGATACGGTCTGGCTCCGTCGATTCTCGTACGACCCCACCAACCTGCTGCGCTCGCTCGAGGATACGCCCTACCTCGCGGTGTTTGGCGAACTCGATGACGTCGTGCCGCTGGAGAAGAACGCGGCGAGGCTGCAAGGTCTCCTCGACGAAGCAGGCAACAGCGACCTCACCATCGTCACGATCCCCGGCCAAAGGCACAGCACAGAGCACGGCGACATGTCTCGAACGCTGCGCATGCCCGGGCCCGACCTCGTCTACTGGAAATTCGCTCGCGTCGAGCCGTTGTTCATGGAGAGCACGATCGAGATCCTGCGCGTGCACGGCATCGCCACACGCTAGAACGACCCTTATCGAGCCTTCCACATCTCGAGCAGTTCGGCTTCGCGCTCTCGCGTGATGCCCGGGCGTCCCTCGCCGAAGCCGAAGACCGCATCGGCCTCGCCGCGATCGGCCATGGCCTGCTTCCAGCCGGGCAGGTACTCGTCGTCGAGCCACGTCAGCGTGTCGACGATCGTGTCGACGAGTGGGCGAGTGGTCAGGCCGGCGGCGGTGGCCTTGGCAATGTCGCGCGAGTGGAAGCCGGCGTAGCCCTCCACCGGTGGGATCCACACGGGCATCTGGGCCCACGCGTTCACGCCTTGTGCGGTGAGCCAGTCGCTTTCGGCCCAGGTGAACGTCGCGTCGCTGCCGGTAGCCGCCTTGCATGCTTCGAGCAGCGCGCCGATGGTCATGCCCCCGCCGACGGGGCCATTCACGTTGAAGGTACCTGTCGAGCCATTCTCGATGCCCATCACCATGAACGCGGCGAGGTCGCGCACATCGATGAACTGCACGGCGTGGTCGGCGGAGCCGGGGGCCAGCACCTCGCCGCCCTCGCGGATGCGGTGCGGCCAGTAGGTAAAGCGGTGCGTGAAGTCGCGCGGCCCGACGAGCAGGCCGGGTCGGTGCACGAGAGCCTTGTCGGGGAAGTGCCTGCGGGCGGCGTCCTCGCTGCGGGCCTTGACGGCGCCGTAGTACTGCATGTTGTACCGGGGTGTCGTGATCTCGTCGGCAATCTCGTCGGGCATCGTGGCGACGGCATCGTCCTCACTGAGTCCGGTCTGGCTGTGGTCGGCGTAGACGCTGAGCGACGAGATGTACGTGTAGTGATCAACATGGCCGGCCAGCAGCTTCGCGCTGTGCTCGA
Organism: uncultured Phycisphaeraceae bacterium; assembly: GCA_937899905.1. GTDB lineage: Bacteria > Planctomycetota > Phycisphaerae > Phycisphaerales > UBA1924 > JAHCJI01. Next base: position 291 of record CALCCF010000060.1, on the reverse strand, counting down.
CCCACGTGTGGACGCTGGCGGTATCGATGACCGCGTCCCATGTGCGGCCGGTGTCGATCTGATCCTGCAGGGGCTTGAGCCCTGGATCGATGTCGACGATGCGGTTGCCCTGGATGAACTCGAGATCGGGGAACATCTCGTTGCGGTTGCCGCGGTTGAAGAGCGTGACCTCGTGGCCGCGGTCGAGCAGGATCCGAACCACATGCGGCCCGAGCATGCCCGTGCCGCCGAGGAACAGGATCTTCAGGGCCTTGGACGCCGGGGCGTACCGCTGGTTCTGCATCGTGCACG
>CALCCF010000059.1 GCA_937899905.1 uncultured Phycisphaeraceae bacterium | reverse complement strand
GCGATGACGACCGCGTCGTAGGTATTACGGAAGCGTCCCTCACGGATCGTGCGTCCGGCCGCGGGGCTCGTACGCGAGACGACCGCCTCGAACAGGCGCCGGCGGTATCTCGCCGAATCGAGCTTGAAGACCTGATCGGTCGCCGGCGTGAGGCCGCGGAGTGCCTGCAGTTCCTTGATGGCCTCGACTACGCCTGCGAAAACCAGACGGTCGTTGGCTTGCAGCACCGTGTCTGGGCCGACGGCGGCCATCACGCCGCCCTCACGCTCGACCTCGACGAGGAAGCAGCCGGGCAGGCTGCGCAAACCGGCGTCCTCGATCGTCTTGCCCGCCAATCCGCTGCCCACCGGCACGATCATCTCGAGCGTGTACTCGCGCGGGTCGGCCATAACACTCGATGACGAGCCGCGGTCGGGCAGCAGCTTGGGCCCAAACAGCAGCAGGAAGCCGAGGCCCACAATGACGCACGGAACGCCAATGAGCGTGATGTCGAAGACACGCAGGTCGAGCCCCGCCTCGTCGAGCGCCATGCCCGCAACGACGAGGTTGGTGCTGGTGCCGATGAGCGAGCACGTGCCGCCGAGGATCGCCGCGTAGCTCAGCGGGATGAGGAGCTTCGACGGCGACATCCGTGACCGCTTGCACCAATCGGTGACAGCGGGGATCATGAGCGCCACGACGGGCGTGTTGTTAAGGAAGCCGCTCATGCCCGCAACGGGAATGGCGATGCGGCCCATCGCGCTGCGCAGAGAACGCGGCTTGCCAAGCAGCCGGGCCGAGATCCAGTCGATGGCGCCGGTTTCCTTTAACCCGGTGACCACGACGAAGAGCGCGGCCACGGTGGCCAGCCCGAGATTCGCGAACCCGCCGATGGCGTCTTGTGGCGAGAGCACGCCCAGCTTCCATCCCGCCTGACCGGGCACGGGCACGACCATCAGGAAGGCGAGCGCCGCGACAAGGACCGCATCGGCGGCAATGCGCGTCATTGCGAGCGCGAGCAGAACGCCCAACAACACAGCCAGGACGATTGCCGCCTCGATGCCCATAGACCGCCGCACTCCCGATGCCCGAGCCGCCCCCAGGCCGCTCTGGGGCATCATCGGCTATCGGCCGATGCCAGCATAGATGCCTATGCGGGCGGCAGCATGGCGGTTCGTCAGTCGCAGCTATCCATGGCGTTGAGCAAGACCAGAAAATCGAAGACCTGGAACAGGCCGTTGCCGTCCAGATCGGCCCTGGGGTCTTGGGCTTCCCAGTCGGACTGGAATACCAGCAGGTCGAACACGGTCACCCGGCCATCCGCGTCGTAGTCTGCGATGTCGCACGGATCTGCCACCATCTGGCCGAGTTGCTCGAGCCAGACTTCGGCGATGATCCGGCTCCCAAAGCTGGAGAAGTGCGCGTCGTCGGTACGCATGCCACTCGCGGCCTGCGCGTAGTACGAGCCAACTCTCGGATGACCCACGGCGAAGACGGCGGCAACGCCCTCGTCAACCGCGTTTTGCTCGACGTAGCTGTGCCAGGTCTCGTGGGTCGTCGAGGCATGAACCGCGCTGGTCGCCCAGACGACCTCCGACTCGGGCGACAAACCTGAGCGAAGCCTGTCAAGGTAGTCGGACATGGATGATGGAGAGGACCGTTGCTGGGCCAGGGCCTGGATCCACACGTCCACTTCGGCCTGCGCCACCCACGCCTCAAGCGATCCAGGGAAGGTCTCGGCTAGTTGGACGCCATAACCCTTCCCACTCTGCCCGGCGGCACCGAAGACGAAGCCATCGACATCTGGACGCCAAGCACTCGCGCCGTAGACCATGACGCCAAGTCGATCATCGCTGGTGGCTCGGAGAATCAGGCCTCGCCAGGTCCGGTCGTCACCGATCGGGACCGGCTCAAACCGATACTCAACGTTCTGAAAACGCCACGGCCCGACGCGCAACTCGGCACCGGTGCCCGGCTGCTCACCGAACGGGTGTGAGAGTGTCACAGTGCTTCGATCGCCATCCAACTGCACCGACTCGGCAACGGAAACCGCGGACCTGGCGGGCCCCGAGAACACGACGAGCGCTTCGCCTTCCCGCACGTCGAGCGACGCGGGCAGAGTCAGCTCCCGATCCGAGAGAAAGGCATCGTCGTCGGTGAGGGTGTGCGTTTCGCGCGTGGTATCCAATGGCACGGTGACCGGATCGTCCACCAGCAAGCCGGGCCCGCTCTGGAGCAGCCCTCGCTCGGGCTCCCAGATCAGATCGCTCGAACCCGGAAACGCGAGAACCGTCGAGCGATACACCAATGGGGCGTCTGCCACAAGCAGGCTACCCGGCATGGGACGGCATCGCAGCCGGTACACGCCCGTCGGCGAGATGTTCGAGGCCGGGCCTGGCCCGACGCTCCCGGCTGGCAGCGTTCCGGTGCCAAATCGTGTCCAATCTCCCAACGAATCTGTCCGCGTGTGCAACGCTCGAACGAGCGAAGTCTCTGGCGAGTCTGCGAACGTGTCAATCCCAAACCACCCACCTCGTGAGTCGAGGATGGTGGGTGGTCGCATCATGACCCCCGCGATTTGCGGATACAACGCCTGCACAAACCCGTGCGCGAAACCCTCGGGCCACGGCTGCGGAAAAAGCGTACCTCGAACACCGCGGCTGTTGGCGCTCACGATGACTCGTACCAAGCCCTGGGGTCCATTGACAAGCATCGAAGCCTTGTCGCCTAGGGGTCCGATCGGTTCTTGAGGCGCATCGAAGGGCGGTGGTTCGGTCTGGAAGAACCCGTCCAACTCCGGCAATACATGGCTCGAGTACACCATGCCTTGGGCACGCACGGCGGGGCCCAAGGCGCGGAACGCACCGCTGCGGGAGCCGAGCCGCTCGGTGGGCTCGCGGACCATCATGATGTTCGTCGCTGTCACGGGACCTCCCACGTAGGAGGCCTTTTGTACCGCGCTGCCCGATCCGACCGCGAGGACGCTAACGGAGTGGAACATCAAGAAGCCGCACCCCTCCCAGCCGTTCATCTTCCCGCTGGCATCCGATGACTCGAGGCTGTGCGTGTCGAAAAAGCCGCGGCTGGTCCATACATCGTCGATGTCGCGATCGGCCAACGTGTGGTTGCGTATCGCGAGCGCGGCATAGACCAGCTCTGCCGCGGGCAGGCCGGCGGCCCATGCGCCGACGACCAGCCCATGCTCGTCCGCGGAGAGTCCGGGTCGAGGATCGAACGGTTCGCGGACCGACAGTTTCGGATCAAGGGGGCCCGATCGACGCGGCTGAATGTCGGTCGACGCCGATTGACGCAGCGCAACGCGCCTGGTGAAGTCGTCACGCACACGCTGCAGGCGGCCGCTCGAACGCACGATTGGCCCAGGCTCGGCATCGTGCGACTGAGCTGCCAACCAGGCGTCGGCCTGGCGCGAACGGAAGTCCATCGAGACCGCAAGAAGGTGCCACCGGTTGGCGCGCAGTGGCTGATCCACCCGCAATGTGGCCGAGTGTCCAACCTGGTGCATCTCGATGACCAAGCCATCGGGCTGCGCAACGACACCGAGATGGCCGCCGATTGACAGGAGTGAGCTCGGTTCGACAATGGCCTCGGGCGCATACACCCAGACCAGGAGCGACCATTCACCCCGATCGATCGACTCGGGCAGGACCTCGTCGGCGATGATGAGCTGGGCATCGGGGGACACCACCTCGACACCACCCGCCGCATTGAACGCGGGCACGATTACCGCCAAAACGACGGCAATTACCGCACATAACCCTACCCTTTGCATGCCGTCCCCTCTCCTCGATCCCTCCAGGCGGCGCACGCCCACTCCACATCCAATTTCTTTCAAGAAATGCTGGCACGCCAGGAAAGTGGTGGCATATTTCCAAAGTCTTGTCTCTCTCCTCCTAAACACGGTGCCCGGTTGCTGCCGGACATCGTGTTTTTCGTTGCGCACACAGCACGCGAGGCCAGAGAACCGACCTGTCGCAGCCAATTTGGCGCACGATGGATATCGGGCGAGCTTCGGGTCGCAGGCG
>CALCCF010000058.1 GCA_937899905.1 uncultured Phycisphaeraceae bacterium | reverse complement strand
TGATCGGCGACTTCGACGGCGATGGCGACGGCGACCTTGCGGTATCCAACTCCGACGACGACAACGTCGGCGTGCTGCTCAACAACGGCGACGGCACGTTTGCAACGATGGCAACCTATACCGCGGGCAACCGACCCATCCCCTTGGCGATCGGGGATTTCAACAGCGATGGCAACATCGACATCGCCGCCGCAAACGACTTCGCCGACAACGTCACCATCCTGCTGAACAACGGTGATGGCACGTTCGCGGCCGTGTTCGCGTACAGCGTCGGCATCAGGCCCCTGTCTCTGGCAGTCGGCGATCTGGATGGCGACGGCAACAGCGACCTTGTGACGGCGAACTTTAGCAGCGACACCGTCAGCGTGCTGCTCGGGAGCGGCGACGGGCGGTTCGCGGACGATGTCGCGTATGGTGCCGGCCTGATGCCATTTGGTGTGGCGATCGGTGATCTTGACGGCGACGGCAACGCCGACCTCGCGGTCGCGAACGAGCAGAGCAACGATGTCAGCGTGCTGCTCAACAACGGCGACGGGACCTTCGAGCCCGATGTCGTGTACGGCGCGGGCAACCGACCCACTTCCGTGGCGATCGGCGACCTCGATGGCGACGGCGATCCCGACCTAGCCGTGACCAACGACTTCAGCGGCGACATCAGCGTGCTGCTCAACACCGGCGACGGCACCTTTGCCCCCGAGGTCCGCTACGGCGCCGGCGTCAGGCCCTTGTCGGTGGTGATCGGTGATCTCGACGCCACCGGCGGTCCCGATCTCGCCGTGACGAACTTCGAGAGTAATAGCGTCAGTGTCTTTCTGAACCAGTGCGACGCCTTTACCTGCGAAGCCGACCTCGACGGCGACGGCTTCCTCACAATCTTCGACTTCCTTGCGTTCCAGAACCTCTTCGACGCCGGCGACCCGATCGCCGACTTCGACGGCGATGGTGCATTCACCATCTTCGACTTCCTGGCCTTCCAGAACGCGTTCGACGCCGGCTGCTCGTAGCGCTGCGGCCCCGGCTGCACACGAGGCCGTCCGCCGCACGCTCGATCGCCTTGACAGCGCGGGCCATTTCTGGTACCTTGGACCAGTTCGGCACGCATGCGAGGGTGGGGGTGATGGTCGTGGGATTTGGAGTGGGTTCCGAGTCGGGCCGGAAGGCGACCAGCGGGCTGGTCGTATCCGCCTGGATGATCGTGCTGGTACTCGGATGTCCCTGGTTCGCCGGGACCACGAGGGCCCAGGAACCGTGGCTCGAGTTTGGTCGCCACCATTGGGGCGTTCGCTTGCACTCCGAGACACGCTCGGTGCTCGGCGCTCCGTTTCCTCAGCAACTTCAGATCTGGTATCCGGCGACGGCCGAAGGCACCGAGACGCCCGTGGCGACCGATGGTGCGCCCTATCCGGTGATCTTCTTCCAGCACGCCGGCGGCTCAGACTACACGTTCTATGACTACCAGTTCAGCCGCCTCGCCAGCCGGGGCATGATCGTGGTGTCGATGCGCCACGACCACGTGCCATGCTCGGTGGATTGCCATCGCGATCTGTTCAGCGTCACGATGGACCAGGTGTTCCAGGAGTGGAACACCGACCAAGGTCACTGGCTCTACCAGCGCGCCGATGTGGACCGCATCGGCCTGAGCGGGCACTCGCACGGAGCCGCATTCAACGCCGTGCTCGACCATCGACCCATGAACCCCTCGGGCGACTACGAGATCGATGCCGTGTCGCTGATCGCGCCGTGCCCGCACGTCCCGATCTCGGCATACGGAGATACGTTCGACGGCATGCCGCCGCTGCAGCTCATCTACGGCTCCAAGGACGAGTGCGGCTGCACCGGGACCGGGCAGGGCATCGCGATCTTCGAGCCCGCGCAGAAGCCGCGCCACTATGTCTACGTGATCGGCGCCAGCCATTGGTCCTTCTGTGAGGGCGGATCCGTCGGCCACGCGACCATCCCCCGAGAAGACGCCTGGCGCGCTTCGGCCGCGGCGCTGGCAGCGTTCCACGAGCACCTCTTCTTCGGCAACGACGACGCGCTGCCGTACCTGCGCAACGAGCGTCCCCTGGTGATGGGTAGCCCCGAGGTGCGATACCAGTTCCAGGAACGCACCGATCTTGCGATCGATACGTTCGAGGACACCAACGGAATGACCTTCGAGCATGGGGTGGCCATCTCGGGCGTGCCCGGGCAGACGTTCGTCAACGGCTTCCTCGGAGACACGTTTGTCGACGTCGAGGCCGGCGTGCAGCTCGTGCGCAACCAGATCCGGGAGCTCCTGCCGCCCGGTTCGGGGCCGTACGACGTCTTGTTCTATAAGGACAACAGCCTCGCAACAGACGTGTACGACCTTGCCGTCACGCGTGAGGCGGCGGCCGGCCTGTTCGACACCCTGCGCACCACGTCGGTTGATGCCGCGTTCGAGATCCTGCTGCGGTCAGGACAATGGGACCTGGTCATCTCTGCAAGGCAGGACGGGTCTCGCTCGGCAGCCGCACTGTTCGACAACGAACTGCGAGACTTCGTTTGCAGCGGTGGCAAGGCAATCCTCGCGGACTTTCGTATCGATTCGAGCTCTGCTGAGGCAACGTTCGCGTGTGCCGACTCCGGATTCGACCGGACCACCAACTGGTCCATGCTGCGGTCGACCAGCGGGCTCTTCGAGGGCACGCTGATGCTGCGCAACCCCGGCTGGGGAATCTGGACGTACGGCCTTGAGCCCGGAGACAGGTCGGTGGTGTACGCGGAGAACGAGCTGACAACGGCCTCCGGAGAACACGACCCGACGACGAGCACGCTGGGTTTCGATGTTGTGTCCGAGGGCATGGAGACGTTTCGAGAGGCGTTCATGCTCGACCCCGCCAAGGGTCTCTACCACGCGACATGGGCGCTGGAATTCGCCTGGCTTGGAGCTGGCGCGTCGTTCACGCACATGCTCACCGAGGCTGGCGGACCGGGTTTCGATGCTCGCGGATGGGCCGACCTGACCTTCCGCATCCTGCAGGTCCACAACGACCCGCTCAACCCTGAGGGCGGTACGAAGGACCTCACCATCCGACTCGCCGACATCGGTGGTAATGCTGCCGACGTTCGGCTCTCGGATGCCGTCCAGGGTGCCCTTCGTTCATCCGTTGCGCCCGCCGCGACGGTGGATCGAAAGTCGATCTTCGAAACGTATCGCTTCGCGCTCGCCGATTTCGAAGCCGCGAACCCTCAACTGGACCTCGAAGCGCTCGAGTCGATCTCGTTTGTCTGCAATGGAACGATCGCCGGGCGGTGCTTCCTGGACGACTTGTCTCTCGCCGTCCCTGCCTCCGGATGCCCGGCCGACCTCGACGGCGATGGCGCGCTGACCTTCTTCGACTTCCTCGCCTTCCAGAACCTCTTCGACGCGGGCGACGACCGCGCCGACTTCGACGGCGACGGCTCGCTCACCATCTTCGACTTCCTCGCCTTCCAGAACGCCTTCGACGCCGGGTGTCCGTAGCACATCGGCCACCCGCCCTGACACCCGCTCCCCCAGGCATCCGCAATCCCCTTGCGTTCGCGGCCCGCTTTCGGTATGCTGTGGCAAGAGGAGAGCCGAGATGCCCAAGACCTACGCCGGCGTAGCGATGGTGGCCGTCCTGACCCAGCTTGCCGCAGCCCAAACCCAGACGTGCGACCCCACCGAGATCTTTGGGCCCCAGCAGCACTACGGCGCCGGGCTCCAGGCGCGGGCCATCGCGATTGGTGACCTCGATGGCGATGGCTTTGCCGACCTCGCCGTCGCCAACTCGCTCTCGCAGGACCTCAGCGTGCTGTTCAACAATGGCGACGGCACGTTTGCGACAGAGGTCCGCTACGCCGTGCCCGGCGTGCCCAAGTTCGTAGCGATTGGCGACCTTGATGGCGACGGCAGCCTCGATGTGGTCGTGGCGGACCGATCGAACGAGGAGGCGGTCGTGCTGCTCAACGACGGCGACGGCGTCTTCTCTTCCAGCGCGCGGTACGGCGCAGGCGACTCGCCCGAAGCCGTAGCCATCGGCGATCTGGACGGCGACGGCAGCCCCGACCTTGCACTGTCCAATGAACGGTCGGACGACGCCAGCGTGCTGCTGAACAACGGCGATGGCACGTTCGCGCCACATGTGACCTACGACGTCGGGCGACGCCCTGAGGCTTTGGCGATCGGGGATCTCAACGGCGACGGCGATGCCGATCTGGTGGCCGCAAACACCGGCCGTGGCACTGGCGGCACCACCATCAGCGTGCTCCTCAACGACGGCGACGGCACATTCGCGCCCCAGGTGGTCTACGACGTCGGCAACGTGCCCACGTCGGTTGCGATCGGGGATCTCAATGGCGACGGCCACCCAGACCTCGCGGTGTCCAACGCCTTTAGTAACACGATCGGCCTGCTGCTCAACAACGGCGATGGCTCGTTCGCGGCCCAGGTGACATTCGCCACCGGGGCGGGCCCCGCTTCGGTGGCGATCGGAGACACGGACGGCGACGGCGACACCGATCTCGTGACAGCCAACTTCGTCGACAGCACCATCAGCCTGCTGCTCAATGAGGGCGATGGCACATTCGCAGCCCAAGAGCCCTACGACGTTGGCGACTCACCCGAGACCGTGGCGATGGCCGACCTGGACGACGATGGCGACATCGATCTCGCCACGGCCAACTTCTTCGGCAACGACGCGAGCGTGCTGCTCAATCGTTGTGGGCGCTTTGCCTGCGAAGCCGACATCGACGGCAACGGTGTCCTGAACGTGTTCGATTATCTCGCGTTCCTGAGCCTCTTTGCCCGGGGCGACCCCCGCGCCGACTTCGACGACGATGGCGTGCTCACAGTCTTCGACTTCCTCGCCTTCCAGAACGCGTTCGACGCCGGGTGTCCGTAGCGAGGCTTCGGGGCCCCAACGAGAGACACGCTTGCGTCGGCATCGGCTTCTCGGTATCCTGTCGATCGAAGGAGATCCGAGATGACGAAGACCCGCCCCATGTTCCGTGCGGCGGTGGCCGCGATGGCCGCCGTTCCTCTGACCGCGATGGCCCAGCCGTGTGACCCAACAGCGATCTTCGCGCCCGACGTTCGCTACGCGACCGGCGTCGTGCCCGCCGGGGCCGCGATCAGCGACTTGGACGGTGACGGCGATGCGGACCTCGCCGTGACGAGCCTGGCCGACGCAGTCGTCAACGTGTTCCTGAACAACGGCGACGGGACCTTCGCGCCCTTCGTTTCCTACGGGGTCGGGAGCGACCCGGTGATCGTGTCGGCCGGCGACCTCGACGGCGATGGCGATACCGACCTGGCCGTGACAAACCTCATGGACGACTCCGTCAGCGTCCTGCTCAACAACGGCGACGCGACGTTTGCCGCCGAGGTCCGCTATGGCACGGGCGCCGAGCCGTTCGCCGTGGCGATCGAAGACCTTGACGGCGACGGTGACGCCGACCTTGCGGTGGCCAATACCGGCTCGTTCACCGGTGGTGCGGGCAGCAACACCGTCAGCGTGCTGCTGAACAACGGCGACGGCACGTTCGCCACTGAGACACGGTTCGATACCGGTGACACCCCGTTCGCCGTGGCGAGCGGCGATCTTGACGGTGATGGCGACGTGGACCTCGTGGCGGCGAATCGAGGCGGCACGGATGTCAGCGTGCTGCTGAACAACGGCGATGGCACGTTCGCGACCGAAGTCCGCTATGGCGTGGGCAACGAGCCCACGTGGGTGGCCATCGGCGATCTCGATGGCGATGGCAACGCCGACCTGGCCGTAGCCAATAGCGCCGACCATATCGTCGCCGTGCTGCTGAACAGCGGCGCTGGTACCTTCACGACCGACGCGGTGTACGGTGTTGGTGGAACGCCCCTCACAGTCGAGATCGGTGATCTCGACGGCGACGGCTCGCCCGACCTCGCCGTGGTAAATAACGGCTTCTTTGCGGGCAATGGCGACACGGTCAGCGTGCTGCTCAACGACGGCGCCGGAGCGTTCTCGCTCGGGGCCGACTACGACGTGGGCCAATCCCCCCAATTCCTGGCGCTCGGCGACCTCGATGGCAACGGGAGCACCGACATCGTAACGAGCAATTCGCTTAGCGAGGACGCCAGCGTGCTGCTGAACCAGTGCGCTCCGTTCGTATGCGTCGCCGACCTCGACGGCGACGGCTCGCTCACGGTGTTCGACTTCCTGGTGTTCCAGAACCTGTTCGCCACCGGTGATACCTCCGCCGATCTGGACGGCGACGGCAGCCTCACGCTGCTCGACTTTCTCGCCTTCCAGAACGCCTTCGACGCCGGCTGCCCGTAGCGCCGCGGGGAATCGCCCGCATCCGAGCGCGGCGCTCGATCGAACCCGCACGTGGTTCGCGTTGGGGGATCGATCATGCTCAAAGTACCGTGTTGGTGGAGCAGGCCCGTCGCCGTAGCGGTGGTGGCCGCCATCGTTCCGGGGGCGGCGGGGCAGGCCTGCGACCCCGGTGGCATCCTCTCGCCCCAGGCGGCCTACGACGCCGGCGAGCGGCCGCAGTCGGTTGCCACGGGCGACCTCGACGGCGACGGTGATGCCGACCTGGTCGTGGTTGGCCAGGCCGCCCGCGAGGTCAGCGTGCTGTTCAACGACGGCGCGGGCGCCTTTGCGATCGATGCCCGGTATCGCGTGGATGGCTTCCCGAACATGGCGGCGGTCGGCGATGTGGACGGCGACGGCGATCCGGACATTGTGGCGGTCAGCTCGGCCACGGGCGACGTTCGCGTGCTGGTGAACGCGGGCGACGGCACGTTCACGCCGGGCGGGATCTTCGCGGTGGGCGATGCTCCGGAGTGGGTGGCCATCGGCGACCTGGACGGTGATGGCGACGGCGATGTCGTAACGGGCAACATCTTCAGTGCCGACATCAGCGTGCTGCTCAATGCCGGCGACGGCACGTTCGCGCCCGAGACGCGCTACGACCCGCGCAACGGCGTCGCGTTCGTTGCGATCGGCGATCTCGACAACGATGGCGACGCCGACGTTGTTGCCGCGACATTCCGGGCCACCGTGCTCCTGAACGCCGGCGATGGTTCGTTTGCGTTCGACGGCGTCTACGGCTCGGGATCGCAGCTGGTCGCGGTCGCAATCGGCGACCTGGACGGCGATGGTGACGCCGACGTCGTCGGCGCCAACCAGGACAGCAACAACGTCAGCGTGCTGCTCAACAACGGCGACGCGACGTTCGCGCCCGACACGCTGTACGACGTGGGTTTCTTCCCGGTATCGGTTGCGATCGATGACCTCGACGGTGACGGTGATGGCGATCTCGCGGTCGCGAACCGATTCGATGACAGCATCAGCGTGCTGGCGAACAACGGCGACGGAACGTTCGCGGAGGAGGTCCGGTTCGCCACGGCCGACTCCCCCCTCGCGGTTGTGATCGACGATGTGGACGGTGACGGCGATGGCGATGTTGTCACGGCCAATTTCATCAGCCAGGATGTCAGCGTGTTTCTCAATGCGTGCGGCCCGGCCGGCTGCCCCGCCGAGCTCGACGGCGACGGCTTGCTCACGATATTCGACTTCCTTACGTTCCAGAACCTCTTCGACGCCGGCGATCCCATCGCCGACTTTGACGGCGATGGTGCGTTCACCCTCTTCGACTTCCTGGCCTTCCAGAACGCGTTTGACGCCGGCTGCCCATAGCAGCGCGACCTATCGTGGCGTGTGGATGTGTGGCGTGCCATGTTGTCGTGTGTGAGCCTTGCGCTCGCCGCATGCGCGAGCCGGCCTGTAGATTTGGCGATTGCGCCCGGCGACGCCGTCGAGACGCCGGCGCCTCTCGCGCTCGATTCGATGGCCGTTCAGCTGGGCAACTCTCGTGAGGGGCGGCCGATCTTCGCACGGACGCATGGCAGCGGCCCGGCGCGCGTGCTCGTCATCGGCCTCATCCACGGCGACGAGCCCGAGGCGTTCGCGAGGTTCGACGACCTCTGGCTGAGGCTGGCTTCGGCGGGCTATGGCGATGCGATCTCGCTGGCCGGCATCGACACGATGAACCCCGATGGCTTCGAGCGCCGCAGCCGCGGCAACGCCCGGGGGGTCGATCTCAATCGAAACTGGCCCGCGGGCAACTTCAGGCCGTCGAGGCTGCGCGGGGCGGCTCCGTTGACCGAGCCAGAGACCGCGGCCGTGCACGACTTCATTGTTCGCTTTGAGCCCCAGGTCATCGTCGTGTTCCACTCGGCCGCCAGCGGTCCGTTCGTCGATCCCGATGGACCCGAGCCGCTGAGCCTCGAACTTGCCGACGCGTTCGTTCGATCGGCGTCGGCGGTGAACCCCGCGTGGCGCACGCGTCCGGACTTCACCAATCCGCCCGGTTCGCTCGGTACGTGGTACGGTCTGGACGAGGGCCGGGTCGTGCTGACGGTCGAGTTCCGTCCCGGTACGACGCCCGATGAAGCGCTGGCCGTCTCGACGGCGGGCACGCTGGCGGTGCTGCGCGCGCTCGCGAGGAACTAGCCCTCTTCGTCGTCGCCATACGCGCGCTCGAGCAGGATGCCGCAGCGTGCGTGCACGCGAACACGCTCCATGCGTTCGATGCCCGGGGGATGCTCGCCGGCGAGGTCCTTGAGCTCGGACTCCAACTCGGGCAGGCGTGGATCCTCCCGGGGATCGTGGTGGCCGCTCGGAGAGGCAAGCAGCACGGCCAATGCGCCACCGGGTGCGAGCAGTCGCCAGGCCTCGGCGAGATGCGTCGAGCGGACGGGGCCCTCCGCGGGTAGCCTGCGATGGACGATGGCATCGAATGCGCCGTCGAGCTCGCCAGCCAGAGCGTTGGGGGGCGTGGGCGCGTGGAGGTCGCAGGCTTCCATGGCCGTGTTGGCCGAGTTGTATCGATGCTTGGCGTACCGCACGCTGGCCGAGTCTGTCTCCAGCGCGACGAGTGCGCCCGTTGGACCCAGCCGATTGCTCAGCCACTCGCCGCCGTAACCGGTGCCGGCATGAAAGAGCAGCACGCGATCGCCCGGGCGCATCAGCGGGTCGATGATCGAGAACTCGCCGAGGTCGGCCGTGCCCATCAAGTCGGCGATCGGTCTGGTGCCGCTGACGTCGATCACCATCTTGGCTCCGCCCGAGAAACGCACGCGGAAGCGCTTGCTCAGGCCACGGGAGAGCGCGCGGCGGAGCGGCATGGGGTCCAGTTCCTCGTACCGCACACCGTTGACGACCAGCACGCGGCGGGCCCGTGTCAGTGTCGCGAACCAGCGCCATGGAGCAGGACGCGGTGCGTTCCCGGTCTCGCCGTCGCCTGACACGCGACGGCCCGCATCGTTGCGATATCCGAGCGACTTGCGGCTCATGCGAGATGGCCAAAGAGTGAGGTCTGCCTGTTGGGTTTGGCAACGGGCTGCGGAGGCTCGATCTTGGTCGGTCGCGGTTCGATGTCCACCCAGCGCGTGGGCTGATCGGGCTGGGCGATGGTCCTGGCGTAGTCAGCGCCGTCGTGCAGGTCGCCGACGATCTCGGGGCTGTTGCACTCGCGGGAGAGGTGCAGGAACACGGCGTGGTTTTCTGGCGCGATGGCCTCGGTGGCGGCCAGGCACTGCTCGTTGCTGAGGTGGCCCGCGCCGCCCATGATGCGGCGCTTCAGGAAGTCGGGACGCTCGGAGCGGATCTGCAGCCTGGGGCAGTAGTTGCTCTCGATGGCCAGCACGCCCACGCCGCTGTGAAAGTCCAGGAGGTTGTCGGGCACGGCGCCCAGGTCCGTCATGTAGGCGAGCTCGCCGGTGCCGTTTGGTCCAATGGCCTCGATCCGGAACGTCGCGACGCCTTCCGCGTCGTGGCTTGCGAGCCGGCTCGTGAACAGCGCGGTATCCACGGGCGCGAACGCGCCACGCTTGAACGTGCGGAGGCGCTTGGATTCGTGCAGGGGCGCGAGCGGTCGTTCGCCGGCGTGCGAGGCGTGCACCCAGACGCGGGCATCATCGGCAAGGCGGCTGACGACCGCGGTTGCCCATGAAGCGTAGAAGTGGTCGTGGTCGAGGTGCGTGAGCACAATGGCGGCGACGTCATCCAGCGCGCAGCCGATAGCCTCGAGCGCGGCGGCCGTGCGCTTGGGGCTGATGCCCGCGTCGATGAGCACGAGCCGCCCGTCTGTGGTCCGCAGCACCGAGCAGTTGCCGCTCGAGCCGCTGGCGAGCACGCAGAGCGCTGGGTTTTGGTTTCGCGTTGGCTGCATGACCCCTCCGTGGGCCGTGGTTTGTGCGCTGGTACTCAGGCTCGTCGGGTGTTGCGATCCGTGCCCCGGCCGATGCCGCGTTTGCTCCCCGCGATAAAGTCCGCGAGTTCCTGCACGTACGGGTCGGAAACGCCGAGCGCTTCGAGCTTCTCGAGCGCCTCCGTACGCGGCAGGCTCTTGGAAATCACGGTCCGGAAGGCGTATCGCAGGGCATCGATCGAGTCTTTGGGGACACCGTTTCGACGCAGGCCGACGAGGTTTAGCCCGTTCGTCGCATTGATCTGGTCGCAGAGGCAGAATGGGGGCACGTCCATCGCCGTCGCCACGCCACCAGAGATGATCGCCAGCTTGCCCACTCGGCAGAACTGGTGCAGCGCGGTGTTGCCGCTGAGGATGGCCTTGTCGCCTACCTCGGTGTGGCCGGCCAGCAGGGCGCTGTTCACGAGGATCACGTCGTTGCCAACGAGCGAGTCGTGGCCCACGTGGCTGGCCACCATGAGGTAGCAGCGATCGCCGATGGTCGTCGGCCGATCGTCCTTCGTCGCCGCGTGCACGGTCACGTGCTCGCGGAGGACACACCCCGAGCCGATGTTTACGCCGGGGGTTGGGTCCCCGGGTGCGAACTTGAAGTCCTGCCCCGGCATTCCGATCACGACGAAGGGGTACAGGATCGTGTTCTCGCCGATTGTCGTCGGACCCTCGATATGCACGCTGTTGATCAGTCGGACGCCATCGCCCAGCCGGACGCCCGCCCCGACGTAGCAGCGGGGCCCGATGATCACGCCCTCACCGAGCTGCGCATCGGGATCGACATGTGAAGAAGGGTGGATCTCGGCGGACTCGTGGTGGTTTGGGGATCCGGATGCCATCGGGGCATATTAGTGGCCATGGCGCTATCGTCGAGTGTGTTGGGAGCGCCTGCGCGACACTTGGACATCGTGGATCTGGGGACGGTCGGCTACGAGCGGGCCCTGGAGATCCAGCGCGAGCGGCAGGCCGAGCTGATCGAGGCCCGGGGCACGCCCGATGGTCCGATCGGCACCATCTACCTTGTCGAGCACCCGCCCGTCATCACCGTCACAAGCCGGCCGGGGGCGGCCGATCACGTGCTGGCCGATGCGAAGCGGCTGGAGGCGGCGGGCGTTGAGCTCCACGCGACTGATCGCGGCGGCGATGTGACCTACCACGGGCCCGGGCAGGTCGTGGCGTACCCCATCCTCGATCTAGAGCGATTGTCGGCTCAAGGCAAGCCGCTCGGCTTGCACGGGTACATGCGTCTGCTCGAGCAGGCGGTCATCGACACGCTCTCGCTCTGGGGCATCGTGGGTGAGCGGGATCCCTCGGCCACGGGCGTGTGGGTGGCGCCGGGCGACGCGGGCCAGCCGGCGAAGATTGCGGCGATGGGCGTCCGCGTGCGCAAGTGGGTGACCATGCACGGCCTCGCGCTCAATGTCGAGCCGGACCTGCAGCACTTCCAGTTCATCGTGCCCTGCGGGCTCGCGGGCCGACCGGTGACCAGCATGCGGGCGGTGCTCGGCGAGGCTTGCCCCAGCTTCGAGGCCGCCAAGTCTGCCGTTGGCGATGCGTTGGGTGAGCTCGTTCGCGCCGCGGCAACATCCTGAAACGTGCTCGGGAGGCCAATTGGCCTTGCATTGCCCGCACGGATGTGGTACAAGAGATGGAAGTGGTCGGGCGAGGTTCGGGCCGGGCAGGTGGTGTTCTCGAAAGGGGTGTTTTTGATGTTCCGGATCGCGTTGTTTGCGGTGATCTCGAGTGTGTTCGCGGTAGCGGGCGTGGCCCAGGCCCAAGACTGGGAGCGGTTCACCTTCGGCCCCGAGGGCGATCTGATCATCATCAGCCTGTGGATCGACGATGACGCCCCCCAATTGCAGATCACCGATGCGTTCCTCTCGGGCGACCAATTCTCCGTTCGCTTCGTTGACCGTTCGGGCACCGTCGACGAGTTCGTGTGTTCCGATCCCACCTCGGTCGGCGATGAAATTGGTGCGGACTATGACGCCGCGTTCACCGACGATCGCTGGTCGAGCGGCGAGATCTATCTCACACATCGCGGCCCGCTCTCGATGGAGATCTCCGTGACGGCCAGCCCGTTCGGGCAGGGCGGCGCGGCGTATCGCCTGATCTTCGCCGAGCCGCCGTGCCGCGTTGACCTCGACGGCGACGGCCAGCTCACGATCTTCGACTTCCTTGAGTTCCAGAACCTGTTCGACGCTGGCGACCTTGCTGCCGACTTCGATGAGGACGGCAGGCTCACGATCTTCGACTTCCTCGCATTCCAGAACGAGTTCGACGCGGGCTGCGAGTAGAGCGGGTCGGTGCTGCCGGCTCACGGGTGAACCCGAGCAGGGTGCCGCGTTCGCCGCAGCATCACGGGCGTTGGCAGGATCCGGCCGCCCACAACGCCGATAGTTCCCCTATGAGTGGAACTCCTGCCGACCTTACCCAACCGAAGCCGCCGGCGTGGGCGAAGAAGTGGCTGATCGCCGCGGGCATCTACAACCTTGTCTGGGGCGCGCTGGTCGTGCTGTTCCCGCTGGTCTGGTTCGACCTCGCGGGCATGGAAGCGCCGCGATACCCGCAGCTCTGGCAGTGCGTCGGCATGATCGTGGGTGTCTATGGAATCGGCTACCTCGCCGCGGCGCGCGATCCTTGGCGGCATTGGCCCATCGTGCTCGTTGGGCTTCTCGGCAAGATCTTCGGCCCGATTGGTTTCGCCCAGGCCGTGATCGAGGGCGCCTTCCCACCGGCGTTCGGCCTGACAATCCTGACCAACGATCTGCTGTGGTGGATCCCGTTCTCGATGATGCTGTGGGGCGCCGCCAAGAGCCAGCATGCGCCGCGTGGCGATGCGCCGGCGCTGTCAGCCGCGCTCGAGGGCGCGCAGGACCAACACGGCAAGACGCTGCGAGAGATCAGCGATGCGCGGCCCGCGCTCGCGTTGCTCGTGCGTCACAGCGGCTGCACGTTCTGCAAGGAAGCGCTCGCCGACCTTGCCCAGCAGCGCGAAGCGATCGAACGCGAGGGCCTCGCGATCGTGGTGGTGTCCATGAGCGAGCCCGAGTCGCTGGCAAAGAGTGCCTCCGTGGCGGGCCTCGGCGATGTCCACCTCGTCAGCGACCCGCAGCGCGACCTGTACCGCGCGCTCGAGCTCGGGCGCGGCACCTTTGGCCAGCTCTTCGGCCCGAGTGTCTGGTGGCGCGGAGCCATGGCCACGATGCGCGGCAACCTCGCCGGCGGGCTCGACGGCGACGGCTTCCAGATGCCGGGCGCCTTCGTGCTGCACAAGGGCGGGATCGTCCGCGCCTACCGCCACCAGACGGCGGCGGACCGGCCCGACCTTGGTGCGCTCGCTTGTGAGCGGCCGGCCTAGGCCAGCCATCTGCACATCACGAGCAACCGGCGGCGAACGCGTTCTGGTACGTCAGGAAGTCGAAGATCGTCAGGAGTCCATCACCATCGAAGTCGGCTTCGGGGCTGCCCAGCGAGAAGAGGTTCTGGAACTCCAGGAAGTCGAAGATCGTCAGCTCACAGTCGCCGTCGATGTCGGCCAGACACGTCGCCCTCAGCTCGACTGTGGTGGGTGTGTAGAACAAACGCCAACGGATGTTGCTGGTCACCGGCGGAGGCACAAACGTGTCGAACGTGCCCGTCACCGAGTTGCCG
>CALCCF010000057.1 GCA_937899905.1 uncultured Phycisphaeraceae bacterium | reverse complement strand
GGTCTCCATGGTCTGGCTCCTTGGCGGGTGGGGGCTCGCGCGGGGGCCGGCGCGTGACGGCTGCTATTGGAATGGGGCATGGGTAGGGGGGCGAGCGAGTCGAATTCTGAACGCCTAGTTCTGGCTGAGCAGCCCGGTGATGGTGGTGGCCAACTCTTGCCGAACGTTCGGCCCTGCTCCAACCTTGCGCTGCACGATCATGCCGCTCTGATCAACGACGACCATTGTGGGGATGCCCGTGACCTGGTAGTCGGCGGCCACCTGATCGCCGTTGAGCAGCAGCAGGTAGTCCCAGTTACGGGCCGACATGAGGGCCTCCGGATCGCCGTTCTCCCACGCGTTCACGCCCACCATCAACACGTCCTGGCCCTTGTACTGGTCGTGGATGGCCTGGAGGTCGGGCATCACCGCGAGGCACGGCCCGCACCATGTGGCCCAGAAGTCCAGGATCACGATCTTGCCGCGATAATCGCTGAGCGTGTGCTCGTTGCCCTGAGGATCTAGCAGCGTGAAGTCCGGTGCTGGGATGTCGACCTGGGGAGCAACCTCGGCCGCCGCCTGGCGCTCGTCCGCCGGCGGCTCGTACTCGACCGTCTGGAAGCCCTCTGGTGCCGGCAGACTGAACGGGATGCTCGTATCGAGCAGCGTCGCGATCGGCGCATCACCCGGCTGGAGCCAGTTGGTCTCATCGAGTATGCGCGCGGCGTGTACAACGGCGTCGGCTATGTCTGTTGCGCCCTCGAGCATCTGGATATCGGAGATAGTCAAGCGAGAGATGCCGTCACCAACGCTGTTGTTCTCGTTGTCGCGCACGTCGTAGTACACGAGTTCCAGCCGTCGCGGAAGCGAATCACGCTTGCCAAGGTACCACCATGCGCCAAACGCGAGCGTGCTGGGAAACTCTGCCAGGTCTACGTAGACGGCAGTCGTGGCATCATCGCCGATCAGTACGGCACCGTCGCGCTTCGGCTCAACACGCGGCGTGTCGTCGACGATCGGCCGCGCGACGAGGCTCTCCCAATCGGAGAGCCAGTCTAAGGCGAACGATGCGCTGCTGTCTGCCAGGATCTCGGCCGCGCTCGTTGGTGGGCCCTCGACGAGCGCCACCTGCACCTGATCAACGTAGCGGGCGTGCTCACCATCGACCGCGAACGCGAACGGCCAGTACTCGTCCTCGCCGCTTGGCATCGAGATCCGGCCGAATGCGGCGACGTCCCATTGTGGCGTCCCGTTGTCGTCCTGAAGGCCAGCTCGGGTCGCAGCATCGCGACGAACCATGACGACGCGGGCTTCGGTTACGGGCTCACGAGTGGCCTGCGCACCGGCTCCTTCGCGGTGGATCGTGAACGACATCGCGGTGACCTCGCGCAGCGCGGCGTCGGCGGCGCGAAGCAGTTCCAAGCCGCTGAGGACCACTTCTTCCTCGTCGTCATTGAGCGGGCCGAATTGGTACCCGCTGGCGACCGAGCTCGCAGAGAGCCAAGCCCCAAAGACCGAAACCACCAGCATCGCTCGTCCTATCGCGTGTCTCACAAAGCACTCTCCATCGATCGTGTTCGGCGATACTCGAACCTCAAAAAGGGTAGGGCCGGGGCTGGCGGCGGCCTTGACCAGCCAGAAAGCCCTGCTATGCTCCGTCCGACATGCATCAAGAGTCCTGGGATGCCTCACAAGGTCCCGGGCGGCAACCGAGCGGGTGTTACGACCCAGCCACGGTGCCGAGGCCAGCCCCGGCGTGGGGAGCGATGCGGTCGAGGTTGCCACCCGGCTTCGGGACAGGCGGCACTCGGCAAACGAGCGGCGACTGTTCGCCGCGGTCCACGCCAGCACTGGAAGCTCTCGATGCTGTGAAGGAGTTCACAGCATGGGACACGTTTTCGATTCCACGATCACCGATTCCGCACACCTCGCCAGCCCGACCGACCCGGCCGTCCTCTGCCCCAGCATTGGGCGCGGCCGGCGCGATGGCGATCCGCTGACCGTCTCCATCGCCCAGAGCACGACGTTCTGCCGCGATGGTGTGGGCTCCGATCCCGCCCACCAGTACTCACGAGTCAGCAATCCAACGGTCGCCGCACTCGAGGACGCGCTCGGCCAGCTCGAGCACGCGCCGCCAGCGTTGTGCTTCAGCACCGGGTTGGCCGCCGAGACCGCGCTCTTCTTGGCAGTGCTGCGCGCCGGCGATCACGTGGTCTGCGGCCGATCGGTCTACGGCGGCACGGTGCGGCTGCTTCGAGAGGTCCTGCCGGGCCTGGGCATCCGCTCGACCTTTGTCGATACCACAGACGTCGAAGATGTGCGGGCCGCCATCACGCCCGAGACCCGCCTGATCTTCGTCGAGACCCCGAGCAATCCGGTGCTGGAGCTGAGCGACATCCCCGCCATCGCTGCCGAGGCCCGCGCGTGCGGAGCGCTACTGGCCGTGGACAACACATTCCAGACCGCCGTGCTGCAACAGCCGCTCGACCTTGGCGCGGACATCTCGGTGTATTCGACCACAAAGTTCATCGATGGCCACTCGCTCGCCCTCGGCGGGGCGCTGGTCTCCCGCGACCGGGCCCTGCTCGAGCGCATCCGCTTCGTGCGCAAGTGCACCGGTGCGATCCAGACGCCCTTCAACGCGTGGGCGACCATCAACGGCCTGAAGACCCTGCCGCTCCGGCTCGCCCGACAGAGCGAGTCGGCTCACATCATCGCGCAGTGGCTCAATGACAACTCCACGGTCGCGACCGTCAACTACCCGGGACTGCGGAGCGGCGATGAGGCGCTGGCCGGTCGGCAGCACAACAGCGCGCTCGAAAGCGGGACGCCGTGCCACGGCGCGGTGCTGAGCTTCGAGCTCCGCGGTGGCCTCGAAGCCGCGCGCCATGTCGCAGAGCGTCTCGACCTGTGCACGCTTGTTGAGCATGTTGGTTCGGTGGAAACGCTGGTGACCCACCCGGCAACCATGACCCACGCCGATGTACCGCGCGAGCAACGCCTCGAAAGCGGTGTCGCCGACGGCCTGCTCCGCCTAAGCGTCGGTCTCGAGCCGGTCGAAGCGATCATCGCCGATCTTGAGCAGGCGATCGCGTACGCCGAGGCTTCGGCGATCTCCGAGGAGGTGGCCGCATGCACCCCCGCGTGATCGTCCTCAAGTTCGGCGGCTCGGTGCTTACCGACGTCGACAGCCTGCGCCTCGCCGTCCATGAGGTCTACCGGTGGCGTCGCGAGGGTTGGGCCGTAGTCGCCGTCGTTTCGGCGTTCGCTGGCCGCACGGACGAGTTGCTGGAAAAAGCCTCCCAAGATCGCATCTCTGCCGATCCCCACGCGGTCGCAGCGATGCTCTCGTGTGGAGAGCGCGAGAGCGCCGCCCAGCTCATTGCCTGCCTGGATCGTGTTGGGATCTCGGCCGCGCTGCTCGATCCGGTCGCCATCTCGCTGCGTGCGAAGGGGCCGGCTCTCGACGCGTGTCCCGACGGCTTCGATACGCGGGTCGTCCACGCCGGGCTCGATGAGTGCGGCATCGTCGTGGTGCCCGGCTTTCTTGCTGCAGACGATCTCGGCCGGGCTGTCACGCTCGGTCGCGGCGGCTCCGACCTCACCGCTTTGGTGCTGGCCGACGGTTTGTGTGCGGAGCGTTGTCGGCTGATCAAGGATGTCGACGGGCTGTACGAGCATGATCCAGCCGGTGACGGCCCGCCGCCCGGTCGATACGAACGCGTGTCGTTCGATGATGCGCTGGCACTGGACGGCTCGATCGTCCAGCACAAGGCCGTTCGCTTCGCTCGAGACCACCGGCTCAGCTTCGAGGTTTGTGGCCTCGCGGGAGTGAAAGCAACCGAGGTTGGAGACCACGCCAGCCGAGTATCGGTGCCGAGCCACACGCCCCCGCGCACCCGCGTCGCACTCCTCGGTCTCGGCGTGGTTGGCAAGGGTGTCGCAGAACTGCTCCTGCAGACTCCCGATCGATTCGAGATCGTCGCAACCTCGGCGCGCGATCCTCAACGGCACGAAGGCTGGTGTCGGTGTCACGGCGTGCCGATTCCAGCACGGGATCTGCGCGAAGTCGCCAGTGCAGGCGCGGACGTCGTGGTGGAGGCCATCGGGGGCGTTGAAGCCGCGAGAGATGCGATTGCCGCGGCACTACGCGGTGGCGCACACGTCGTGACCGCGAATAAGGCCGTGCTCGCTGAGCACGGATCCGAGCTGTTTGCTCTCGCCGACGCGTGCCAAGCGCAGCTGCTCATTTCCGCAAGCGTCGGTGGAGGCGCGCCCATTCTTGAGGCCGCGGCAAGATCCGAGGTGGCAGGTATCCGCGGCGTGCTCAATGGCACGGCGAACTTCGTTCTCGGGAGGCTCGCGATTGGCGTAGCGCTCGATCAGGCAATCGCCGAAGCTCAAGAACTCGGTCTCGCGGAGGCAGACCCGACGCGAGACCTCGATGGTCGTGATGCCGTCGATAAGCTGCGAGTACTGGCCGAGCGATGCGGCATCGAGCCTCGCTCGATCGATCGCACCCGAGCGGACATCCGCGAAGTTCACCCTGGCGAGAAGCGAAGCCAAATCGCCACGCTCGATCACGACGGAACGTTACGACTGGGGCTCAAGCGGCTCGCCGACCACGATCCGATCGCCAACCTCACCAACGAGTGGAACGCCGTCGAACTCACCTTCGCCGACGGTACGTCTGAGGTGATCCGCGGTCGCGGCGCGGGTCGTTGGCCCACGGCCGAGGCCGTCCTCGCCGATGTACTCGATCTTGAACGGGAGATTCTGGGTCATCACTCCGAGCGTGGGAGCGTGCAACTTGCCTGACTGCGAACACCCGATCGCGACCGTCCAAACCGGCCGAGTACCATCGGACGTGACCGCAACGACCACCAGCCCGTTGTGCACCAAGCGTATTGCGCTCGTTGGAGCGTTCGGGCTTGTCGGTCGTGAGGCCCTCGGCATCCTCGAAGGCCGCGGTGTTCCGCTTGACAACGTACGTGCCTTCGGATCGCTGAGGTCTGCGGGCACCCAACTGCCCTACGCCGGCGACGAGCTCACGATCGTCGAGACCGATGAGCAGTCCTTCGAGGGCTGCGACATCGTCCTGTTTTGTTCCGATGACAAAACGGCTCGGTCCTTCGCTCCGATTGCCGTTGATCACGGTGCCCGCGTCGTGGACAATTCTTCGGCGTTCCGTCTCACACCCGACGTGCCCTTGGTGGTGCCGGAGGTCAACGGTGAGCAACTCGACTCGGGTCCGAGCGTCGTCGCGAATCCGAACTGCTCGACGATCATCTTGTTGATGGCGATCGAGCCCTTCCGTCGCGCCTTTGGCGTGTCGTCAGCGGTGGTCTCGACCTATCAAGCGGCATCCGGCGCCGGGAGGACCGCCCTCGAAGAACTGCGATCCCAAACCGCCGACGTCCTCTCCGGCCGCAGACCAGAACCCACCGCATTCCCAGTGACGTGCGCGTTCAACGTGTTCCCGCACGAGTCTCCGGTCGATGTAGGCACTGGGCTCAGTGTCGAGGAGTCCAAGATCATCGCCGAGGCACGCAAGATCCTCGCGATGCCGCAGCTCGACATCGCGCCCACCTGCATCCGCGTCCCGGTCGAACGATGCCACAGCCAGTCGGTCGTGCTCGAATTGGAGCGGCCAGCAACGCACGGCGCGGTCGCAGAAGTCGCGGGAGCCTTCCCGGGCGTCGCGTTCAACGCCGACCCGACCGCCCTCATCACGCCTCGGGACATCGCGGGAACCGACTTGGTCTCGATCTCCCGTGCGCGACTCTCTCGCGATGGCCGCCGGCTCTCGCTTTGGGTCTGTGGCGACCAACTCCGAAAGGGCGCAGCGCTCAACGCGATCCAGATCGCCGAGTGCCTCGCTCTCCGATAGCCCACCAAGGGCGCAACAAAAAGCCCGACCGTCCCGGTCGGGCTCGATCAATCAGGGTGTCAGCCGATCATCAATACGGCTTAGGCGTGGAGGTCAATCGGCTGGGGCGATCGACGTACCAGAAGCGACGCCAGTCCGAACGCAGCATGCGCGTGTTCTCGCTGTTCATGATGGCGTACTCGGTGTCCGCATCGACCCAACGCTGGTCGAGCGTTTCGAGCTCCGGTGCGACGTTCCAGCGAAGGTACTGGTAGCGGCCCGACGAGCCGCAGCCGGCGAGCATGCTGGCACCAACGCCCAGGATGAGGGCCGAAACGAGGGCACGGCGGGTGGATCGGCTGCGGGTCATGGAACGCCTTCCTTATTGCGGTCTTGGGCGGTGGCGATCTCTCGCCGGGGGTCTTGAGCTTCCAAGTATATCGACCGGGCTCGTCGGGGTTGCCTCTCAGGGCCTCCCAAGGCCGCTGTTGTACGGCTGGGAGGCTGGCTCGTCAAGCCGCGGCCACTCCGGTTCGCGGACCGTGGGGTAGCGGTTCTGACGCCTAGGTGGCGTTTTGAGGTGTACGGAACCCTCGATGGAAGCATTTTGTACGGTTTTAGGTGAGGGCTGCGCTCACGACCACCCTCGAAGGAGTCGATACCTCGGATATGACCGTGCCCTCATTGTCAAGCGTCAACGTCGCCGACTCGGTTGGAATCGCCGTTGCCAGCAAGCAACTGGACGCCGCCCGCGCCGAGGGCGAAGCGATCAACAGCCTGATCGACGACGCCGCGAGTGTTGCCCAGGCCGGTCGCGGGGCGATATCCGCAGCTTCCGGTGCCGCCGAGCCGGGCGGCCGCATCGACGTCACGGCCTGATCGGCACATCAACACCAACCCCCAACTTGAGGACTTCGGCACGCGTTGAGCGTGCTGCTCTCCCTCTTTGACCAGAGTGCCTTGGTCGTGTCTGCCAGAGCGGCAGTCGCGGTGCGGCATCCCATGAGAGAACTCCGGCGGTGTTGCGCCAGCGGCCATTCATTGCCTCATTGGCGATTGGCGCGCCGCTTGTACGGCCTGTGGTGGAACCCGCAAGGAGGATCCACCATGACCCCAGACCGCTTCACGACAACCGCCCAGCAGGTGCTCTCCGCCGCCCAGGCTTCGGCCATGGGTGCCGGTCATGCCGAGGTCGGCTCGCTGCACCTCCTCGCGGCGATGCTCGAGGACAAGTCCGGGCCGGCGGCGTCGGTGCTCGAGAAGTCGGGCGTCCGAGCGGATCGAGTCTCGCAGGTTGTGGAAGCCGAGCTCAAGAGCCTCCCCACGACGTCGTCTGCCGCCGGGCAAACCGGCCGCGAGATGATGGGCGTGCTCCAGAAGGCCGACGCCCAGGCGAAGGCGATGGGCGACTCGTACATCGCCACCGAGCACCTGCTGCTGGCATGCGCGCAGGACGGGGGCGCGAAGCGCGTGCTCGACACCGTGGGCGCGTCGGCCAAGGCACTCGAGGAAGCCGTCGCCCAGATCCGCCAGGCCAGCGGTGTGAACAACGTCACCGATCAGAACGCCGAGACCACGTACAAGGCCCTGAAGAAGTACGCCGTAGACCTCACCGAGAAGGGCCAGCAAGGCAAGATCGATCCGGTCATCGGCCGCGACGAGGAGATCCGCCGCTGCATGCAGGTGCTCAGCCGGCGGACCAAGAACAACCCCGTGCTTATCGGCGAGCCGGGCGTCGGCAAGACGGCCATCGCCGAAGGGCTCGCACTGCGGATCGTCAACGGCGATTGCCCCGAGAGCATGCGTGACAAGCGGATCATGGCCCTCGATGTCGGGCAGCTTCTGGCAGGTGCCAAGTACCGTGGCGAGTTTGAGGAACGGCTCAAGGCGGTCCTTCGTGAGGTAACCGCAAGCGAGGGCGCCGTCATCCTGTTCATCGACGAGTTGCACACCATCATCGGTGCCGGCGCTGCCGAGGGTGCGGTCAGCGCGGGCAACCTGCTCAAGCCCGCACTCGCGCGCGGCGAGCTGCGCTGCATCGGCGCGACCACGCTCGACGAATACCGGAAGCACGTCGAGAAGGACCCCGCCTTCGAGCGACGCTTCCAGCCCATCTTCGTCGGCGAGCCGTCGGTCGAGGAGACCGTTGCCATCCTCCGCGGCCTCAAGGACCGCTACGAAGCGCACCACGGCGTGCGCATCCAAGACGGTGCGATCCTCGCCGCCGCCCAGCTCAGCCAGCGGTACATCGCCGATCGATTCCTGCCCGACAAGGCCATCGACCTCATCGATGAGGCCGCCAGCCGGCTTCGCATCGAGAACGACAGCATGCCCACCGAGCTCGACGAGCTTCGGCGGAAGATCATGCAGCTGGAGATCGAGCGTGAAGCGCTCAAGCTCGAGGAGTCGAGCGACGCCAGCGCGAAAGAGCTGGCACGGATCGAGCAGGAACTGGCCGAGCTGCAGGAGCGCAACCGCGCGCTGACCAGCGAGTGGGAAGCCGAGAAGGCCGAGCTCGACGCCGTCAAGTCGATCAAGGAGCAGATCGACGCCAAGCGTGTCGAGCTCGAGCAGGCCCAGCGACGGGGTGACCTCGAGACCGCGGCTCGCATCCAGTACGGCGAGATCCCCGACCTCGAGTCGGCAATGACCAAGGCCGACGAGTCGCTGCGCGACAAGGCCAAGCAGGGCGATCTGCTTGTCAAGGAAGAGGTGGACGCCGAGCAGATCGCCGAGATCGTCGGTCGCTGGACCGGCATCCCGGTCGCGAGACTCGTCGAGAGCGAACGCGACAAGCTTACTCGGATGGAGGACCACCTCCGCGAGCGTGTGATCGGCCAGGACGATGCCCTGCGGCTCGTGGCCGACGCGGTGCGCCGTAGCCGGGCGGGCCTTGGCGATCCCGATCGACCGATCGGTAGTTTCTTGTTCCTCGGGCCGACCGGCGTGGGCAAGACCGAGACGTGCAAGGCCCTCGCCCAGTTCTTGTTCGATACCGAGGAAGCGCTGGTCCGCATCGACATGAGCGAGTACATGGAGAAGCACGCGGTCAGCCGTCTCATCGGCGCGCCCCCCGGCTACGTCGGCTACGACGAGGGCGGAGCGCTCACCGAGGCCGTCCGCAGGCGCCCGTACTGCGTCATACTCATGGACGAGGTCGAGAAGGCGCACCAGGATGTCTTCAACGTGCTGCTGCAGCTGCTCGATGACGGGAGGCTGACCGACGGCCAGGGCCGCACGGTCGATTTCCGCAACACCATCGTCGTGATGACGAGCAACCTGGGCAGCCAGAAGATCCAGCAGATGACCGAACAGGGTGCCGAGGATTGGGAGATCGAGGCCGCCGTGCGCGACCTCATCCGCCATGGCCCGGGCGTCGATGTCGCCGGCAAGGGACTCACCCCAGACCTGGAGAGCGGCGAGCTGAACGCGCGCCTCAACCTCGACATGCGCGGCGCGTTCTTCCGCCCCGAGCTCCTCAACCGCATCGACGAGATCGCCGTGTTCCACCAGCTCAAGAAGGACCAGCTCGGCGCGATCGCGAGCATCCAGCTCGAACGCTTGCGCCAGCGGCTTGCCGATCGGGACATGGCCCTCGAGCTGACCGGGGAGGCGCAGGCCCAACTCGCCGCCGAGGGCTGGGACCCAGCCTACGGAGCACGCCCGCTGAAGCGGACGATCCAGCAGCGGATCGAGAACCCGCTGGCCAGCCGGATCCTGGCTGGTGAGTTTGGGGCGGGGGACACGATCCTGGTGGAGGTGCAGGGGACCTCGTTCGTGTTCTCGAAGGTCGGTCGGCCAGAGCCGGCGGCCAGTTGACCTGAACAAGATCCTCTGCCTGGCGTAGGTGTCTGATGCCCGAGGCTCAGGCCGACAAGGTGGAGACCGAGAGCATCCTTGCGTGGCTCGGTCGTATCTTCACCTCGTTCGGGTGGCTTGCGGCAATCGGGCTATTGGCAGCCCTGGCCCTGGCACGGCTCGTCGACGGCGGGCCGACACCGCTGGCGTTCCTCGCGCTCCTCGTGCAGACCTTTGCGTTCCACGCGGGTCTGGGAATCACAGTGGTGTTGCTCGCGGCGATTGCGATGCGGCGATGGAAGCTGGGCTTTGTCCTTCTGCTTGGTGTGCTCGTCACGGTCGGGCCGCTGGGCCTCCGCAGCATCCGATCGGTAGCACCGCCCATCGACGATGCCCAAACGCTGACGGTCATTAGTTGCAACCTGGGCTACGACCAAGCCAATCCGAATCGATTGATCGCATGGATCGATGAGGTCGATCCCGATGTCATCGTGTTGCAGGAGTACGGGACTCGGTGGGCTGAGATCGTGAGAACTCGATTGCGCGATCGTTATCCACACATGGTTGAAGAGCCAAGGCCCGACGCGTTCGGTCAAGCCACACTAAGCCGAATGCCGCTCTCGCAGCATTTGCGGAACGTTTGGCCCGGATACTGGGACATCCCATCGATTCGAGCGACGCTTGAGTTCGAGGGGCTTCTTGTTGATGTAACCAACGTACATGTCTACCCGCCGATCAGCTTCGCCTGGTTCGAGATGCAGCGAGAACAAATCTGGAAACTCCGGCTTGATGCCCGATCACGGTTGGGGGAGACGGACTACTCAAGCCGACGACGCGACGTTGCTGGCACCATACTGATCGGAGACTTCAACGGCCCGTGGCGAACCGGACAGCTGCGGCCACTCCGGCAAGAGACTCTGCATGGCTACGAGATCCTTTGGGAGGCACATGACAAAATCAGTCGCAGTCGAGGCGCAACCTGGGGCCCAACGCGCCGCCCACTTTCGCTCGCGCCCGGCATTCGACTCGACCACGCCGTGTACGGCGGTGATCTCGAACCGGTGTTCTCGGTGGTGGGTCCCGATGTTGGCAGCGACCATCGCCCGATCGCTGCGGGATTTCGCTGGCGGATCGACTCGCCGTGAACGACTGAGCGAGAGAGGCTACTCGATGGGCGCGATGGCGCGCTCGATCGTGTCGCGTACCACTTCCTCGTGCGACCACAGGACGAAGTGGCCGACGTTGTCGACGCGGACCACATCAACCGAAGCCGCGTTCCTGAACGCCCGTTTCATGTACGCGACGTTCGCGTATGGCACGAGCTTGTCCTTGGTCCCGTGCACGATGTACACCGGGCATTGGACCTGATCGAGCACCAAGGCCAGTTCCTTGGTCTCCTCGCGAGCCGCGAAGATCTCGGCGTTGCTCACCCTGAACATCCGCGGGATGATCGGGTACAGGCCGATGGCAACGTAGTTGAACCACCTCGGGTTCTCGAGTTCGGGATCGAGTGAGCCCGCGGTGATCACGATGGCCGACACCCGATCGGGATGGTCGGCCGCCATCCGTGCGACGATCGGTCCACCCAACGAGTGGCCTACGAGGACCGGCCAGCGGCCCTCACGTTCGACCAGCAGCGGTTCGATGGCCGCCGCTTGGTCCACGAATGAGGTGAGGGCCGGACCACCGGTCTGGCCGAAGCCCGGGCGATCGACACTGATTGATTCGACGCCATCGATCGGCGTACGCACGAACTCTGCGAACGCCCCCGCGTCGCCCGGGGTGCCGTGCACGTAGATGACGCGAGGATCATCTTCGTTGCCGCTGCGGACGTACGACACCGCGTTGCCGCGCACGGCGGTCGTCATTCGGCGGTCCAGATCTCGTGTTGACATGTTGACATCGCCGAAGGGTGAGCAGCCGTGCGTAGCCAACACCGAGACCACGCAAACCATTCCGAGGATGGCCCGTGATCGAAGGCAACGGCTCCCACAACCGATCGGCACGATCAGCCCCCGCCGAGCGGATCCATCTCGAATTCCGGCGCCCGCGTGATCACGTAGCCGCACTCCTTGCACGTCCGGCGTTCCTCGGGCCCGTCCCAGAAGTCGTCCATGATGCGGTGCAGGTCCCGGTCGATGTGCTTGAGCTCGAAGTAGTCCTCGTACACGAGCTCGTCGTCCTGTGGGCAGTACCACTGCAGGCCGTCCTTTTGCGGGTTGCCGTTCTCGTCGAAGCCGCGGGGGAACTCGACAATGAGGCCCAGCGTGCCGGCCGGCCGCTGCGGGCGGTGGGGCACCCAGCGCGGGAGCAAGAAGAGCTCGCCCTCGCGCACGATCACGTTGTGCGGCGGGCTGCCGTCGAGCGGCCGGACGCGCACGGCGATGTCGCCCTTGAGCTGGTAGAACAGCTCCTCGGTCGGGTTCACGTGGAAGTCGTTGCGAGTATTGGGGCCCTTTGACACGAAGATGATCGCGTCGCTGCTCTCGTGGAAGAACTGCTTGTTCATCACCGGCGGCGTAAACGCCTCGGGATGCTCGTCGATCCACTTGAGGAGGTTGATGGTGGGGAAGGCAGATGTGGTGGTGGTCATGGCCGAGCCTCCGTCGTGTTCGAGTCGTCCACCTTCATTCTACACGGAACCCCAGTAGCTCGCGGTCCAAGCCGCACCGCACTCTGGGCATCGCGCGGTCCCATTGAGCCCGGCTCGCGGGTAGCCGCAGGAGGGACAGCCGTCGGCGGGCTTCGGTGCGACAGAGGGGAGCTTCCAAACGACCGCGCCCAGACCGATGGCCGACCCGATGGGTACGGTGGCGATCGGTGCGAGGTACGCAGCCATCGCGCCAAACGGGTCGGCAATCACAGCGACGACCACCCAGATGGCGGCGTTTGTCGAGGCCGCAGCCAGCGTTATCGAGATTGCCACCAGCCGTAGACCCCGTGGCCCGGTGCGACGAACGCCGAGGCAAACAACGACGAGCATGACACCGCCGGCGAGAGCCGCGGCCCCTTGTCCGATCAGCGCGGCAATCGCATAGCCAGGCTCGATCGCCAGAACGGTGAGACCCATGACTCCCAGAATGGTCGCGTTGATGAACACGAACGCCCTGGTCGGCCACCACTGATGAATCCGAGCGCTCGACTCACGCAGTTCGAGCCGCACCCAGCCAATCATCACGCATATCGCGAACAGGCTGGCGAGGATGGCAAGCCAGAGCGCGACGAACATGCGTCAGCCACCCGTAGAGGTCCGCAGCCCCACGAGTAAATCGTTGAGCGCCGCACGCGCCGAAGCATCCGGGCTTTCGGGCAATCCGCTCTTCTCGGCGGACCCCTCAAGCCTGGCGTTCAACGACTCAAACTGCTCATGATGAAACCCCAGATCGGCCTCGCCCAGCGGCTGCGTCTCGGCTCCGGTGATCTTGCGTTCGATCAGTTCATCGATTGTGGGCAAGCCGAACTTCTCATTGAGCGTGCGCAAATTACTCTCCATCGCACGCTCTTCCATGAGGTAGATCCCGGCGAGCAGCGGGCGATAGCTGTACAAGAGACCCTTGACGGTCCCGTGGCTCGGTCCCGCGACCTTCTCCCATTGATTCGTCGCGAACCTGCGGAAGTGGTGGCGGTGGTGCCGCGTGAGGCACCGCATCGCGATGTCGCGTAGCTCGGCGAAGCCCTCCCCGGCGTAGACGACGAGCGGCGAGCAGATCTGCTCCAGCACGTAGCCGTTGCGGCCCAGCAGCATCGTGAAGAACTTGTGAACATCGTGCGTCACGATGTCCATCTCGATCTCGGCGTCGCGATCGAGCACTTCGTACGTCTCGCGCGGGGTGTCGAGCCCGATCATGGTCGGCAAATCGATGACGTGAGCTCCACGCAGGTCATAGTCGCTGTCGGGCGAGGCGAATCCGTACAGGTGGGCCCCGCTCACCGTGACAAAGAGCACGCGATACGGATGGGCCGCGAGGTATGGGTCGATGATGTCCTGTCGTAGGGGGTGGCTCGGCGTGATGGCGGTCATGCCGAACGATATCTGCGGTTTTCATGTTCGTCAGGCGAGCTCAAGCTGCGGTGACGATCCGTATGTCTCAATCCCGCCGCATGACCGCGGCACCCGTCACATAGGTATGGTGCTCCGCGGTCGACTTGTGCCACTCGAAGTACGGGCCGATGTCCTCGGTGTTCCAGGCGATCTCGCCGGCGGGCCGGGTCCTCGCGAAAGCCGGGTGCTTCCACAAATCCGCCTCGAACTCGGCCATGGTGAGCGCCCGGCCGTTCCACTCGGGGAAGGCCATGCCCATGCCCTCCTCGCAGATATCGAAACTCATCGCGAGCACACCGCCCGGCACCAGCACACGGGCGATCTCGTCCATGGCTCGGCGCTTGTCGGGCTGGTGCTCGATGACGCTGAGGCTCGTGACCAGATGCGCCTCGCCGTCGGGCACCGGAATCGACTCATCGTCAGTGATTGCCCAGTCGACGCGTACGTTGAGCTTTCTGGCCAGCTTCGCCCAGAGCCCCTCCATGCCGCGTGTAGTCTCGATGAGCGTCACGCGGGCGCCCATCGTCGCGAGCCACCACGGCATCGGGCTCAGCTCGCTGCCCATGTCGACCACGCGCAGGCCCGCGAGTGGCATGGACTCGATCGCGTGGTACCACAGCCACGGATACTCCCAGATCTTGCTCCACGAATCGAATTCACGAAGGCCGTGGTCGCTCGCGAAGGCGTTGAGCATCTTCATGAACCCGGTGAACGGCGGGCTACGCAACTCCTCAAGCCTCGCGAGGACAGCACACGGCGCGGGAGTGATTATCCTCAGCCCCGTCGGATCAGCATCGATCAGTGGACGCGAGGTGCGGTCTGGCGCCGAATCACCGATGCCGAGGGTCTCCTCAATCTGCCACCGGCCGGCATGGCGCTGCAGCGCCTCGGTATGGTCGACGTTCGCTGGCGTGACCGAAGCCGCGCTGCCCGCGTACGCCAATACGAACGCCGCTGGCGCGAGTTGCGCGGGCAGCCGCGGGATCTCACCGTGCTCCAACCCGGCCGCAGCATGCGAGACCACCGCCTCTCCGATGCGGGCGCACCGCTTGGCATCCGGAGGCTCCTTTGACGGCAGCAGCGTGGCGGCTTGCTGGCCGACGAGCGCCGCCGTTGCGGAATGCACCGGGAGGCGTTCCCGTTCCCCAATCGGTCCTGGCCGGCCGGGAGGCTGCCAAAGCGAGGTGATCGCAGCCACGCCATCTCGGATTGGCTCATCCATCCGCTCGAATCCACGGCCGATGCGGCCGGTCACCACCTTGCCATGATGGGCGACATCGGTGCTGCCCCATTCCCAGTTCGGCAGGTCGTGGCGCTGCGTGTCATACGCCAGCATCGCGTCATCAAACGGCTCTTCGAGGAAGTCGCACAGCCGCCGCAGCTCGGGGCCCGGCGTGCACACCAGTGACTCATAGTTCAAGTGAAGGTGCGGCTTGTCTTGGAGGAATGACTCGATCCGCCGATTCCAAGCCACCCAACGCAACGCGGCGGCGACCTCGGTCATCGGCACTGAAACGTCGGTGGTCATCCGCAGCGAGCGTTCATAGACCGGCGCGATGCCCTTGCGATGGGCCGATACTCGAACGGTGCTCTGCACAACATCCAACGGATCGCGCGTGATCCACACGTACCTCGCATCGGGCAAGATGGCATGCAACGACTCGACATGCAGCGCGTTGTTGGGTGTCTTCTCGGCCCAACGCGTCTTCCTGCGAGAGCGCGCATATGCGTGCATCACGTGATCGAGGAAGCCGCGCGCGGCAGAATGCACGACCCCTGGTGACTGCCCAAAGCTCTCGCAGTAGCCATGCTCGGGGTCGCGCATCGCACGCACGAGGCCGAGCAGCGACGAGGATTGATGCTCGGCCAGCCAAGGCGTTTCCGGGCCGCACGCGATGCGCGGGTGCGCATCGAGCATCGTGCGCAGCAGCGTGGTCCCGCTGCGAGGCACGCCGAGGATGATGATCGGTGGGGGGGCGACCTGGGCACCCGATGGTGGGCTTGGAGCGGCCGAGTGGGCGGTCATGGGGCGACGGTAGGCGAGGCGAGCATCCCGCCCTTGGGGTCGTACCCAAGTCCGCGAAGGGCGTCGCCAGCGATAGCCTCGGTCTCGGGCGGTGGGGGGACTTCGGTCGATGCCGGGTTTTTGCGCTCGATGCGATCGGCGGCCCAGTCGCGCATCGCAGCGCCTCCATCGGGCAGATCCAGATGGTCGGCGATGCTTGTGGCGACGGCCGGTGCGTCGGCGATGAGATCCTCGTACCGGACGCGGAGCACCCGATCCCCCGGAATCTGCGCGATATGCTCGCCCGCGACCTCCACGCTCATGCGCCACTCCAACAGCCCGCGGGCGGCGTCGTTCGTACACAACTCCAACTCACGGACCAGGCCACGCTCACGTGCCAGGCGTTCGAGCAGCCACCACTTCCGGTCACCTTCGCCGTACCACTCTCCGACCTCGACACGCTTGGCAATCGAGCGCGCGACCTCTACGCCGTGTCGCACGATGTTGATGATGCGCGCGTTGGGCGCCAAGGCATGCAGGAACCGCATTCGGAAGTTGTTGAGCGCCACCTTCTCGACGAGCAGCGGCGTGTTCCCTCGCTTCTCGCGTACGATCCGCCAGAACTCGGCCGGGTCGCCCCCTGCCAGAGTCGCCTCGGCCAGGTCCGCCTCGGTCAGCTCGACACCGTTGTCACGATTTCGCGTATCGGACCGCAATCCCCACGCGTCGCACTGCGGGAACGGATCGATCCAGATCGGGAAGTAATCGTTGAGATACCGAACGCCCGGGCTCTGACCGATCATCTGGCCGAGGATCGTCGTGCCGCTGCGGCCGCATCCGGTGAGGAAGGCGACGGGTTCGCTCATGCGTTGGCGGCCTGGTGGGACGCATCGGCGTGATCGGCCCCCGCGTGCTCAAGCGAGATGCTCATCGGCAGCCGCACCGTCCCGTGGAACGGCAGCGGAAGCTGCGGCGGATGATTCACGCGGATCGGCCCCAGCCCGTTGATGTGGTCGTGGAACAGCGCGCCGTTCGGATTGCCCTCCGGATCGGGCTCGCTGGTCGAGAGCCCGATGGTGTACTCGCCGGGCTTGAGTTGCAGCTCAACATTGAACGACACAACCAGCCTGTCGCCCGGCTCCATGGTGGGTATATCGACGCCCTGTTGCAGCGTGCCCTGCCCGAACACCTGCGTACCAAAACGGTCGAACAGCCGCATACCCACGCGTGGCGACTCGATATGGTCCGAGGCTTCCACAAGCACGCGCACGTGCAGCGTGTCTCCAAGGGCCAGCACGCTCGCGTCGCGCTCTTGCTCGTCGCAGATCTGGCACGCACGGATCGTGAGCCCACCCTCGCCATGCCGGCGCTCGGCCTCGCCGCCGTGCTCGAGCACGTCCGCCTTCAGCACGCGGCTCGCCAGCCGCCGCCCACGCTCCGAGCCGGTGGCCTCACTGGCTGTGGTCGGTTCCGCAGCACCTCGATCACTCCGTTGCCACTTCTTCCCAGGCTTTGCGCCACCCTGACGAAGGGCGGCGTGGTACCGAGCGATCGCATCGGCCGGCTCGCCATGGAAGGCGGCCTTGCCCTTTTCAAGCAAGATCGCCCGATCGCAGAGGTTGGTGATCGCACCGGCGTCGTGGCTGACCAGCAGCATCGTCGTGCCCCGTTCGAGCAACTCGTGAATCCGTCGGGTGCACTTCTGCACGAAGAAGATGTCGCCCACACTAAGCGCCTCGTCAACGATCAGCACCTCGGGCTCGAACGCCGCGAAGATGCTGAACGTCACGCGCACGGTCATGCCGTTGCTATAGCTCCGCACGGGCCGATCGAAGAACGCTCCGATGTCCGCGAACGCCTCGATCTCCTCCATCTTCGCACGCGCGAAACCGGGGGGAAAGTTCAGCAGCCCGGCCATGTTGTGCACATTCTGCCGCCCCGTCAGGTTCTTGTTGAGCCCCGCCCCAAGCTCGATAAGGCTCAGCACCCGGCCCTGGATGCTCGCCGAGCCCTCGGTGGGCACGCTCACGCCCGTGACCATCTTGAGCAGTGTGCTCTTGCCGCTGCCGTTGCGGCCGACGACGCCCAGGCACTCCCCCTTCTGCAACTCGAAGGAAACATCGCGGACCGCCCAGAAGTCCTTGTGCAGGTTCAGCCGATCGAGCGTCGCCCACTCGGCCATCCGGTGCCAGGGATTGTCATAGATCTTGAACCGCTTGCCGATCCCATCGCAACGGACCGCCCAGTCCTCGCCGGAGTCCGGCCTTGGCTCGATTTCCGTTGGCTGATCGTGCACGGTTTATTGTAGTGAGTCGCCAGAGAGGCGTCGGCGTAGCTTGCTCAAGCGTTCCGCCAGCTTGTACGCCCGGCTCGAGCGGATCTCCGCCAGCACCGCGCGGGCCTTCTCGGCTTCGGACCAAGCAGTTTCTCGTTCTCGCCGAGCCTCGTCTCGTTGCTTAAGAGCCTCGTGCTCTTGTTCGCGAGCCAGTTTGAGTGCCGATCGAGCCTTGTCCAGGTGCGAGGCCGCTCGCCTCCCATTGCTCAGCCGCTGCACGAGTGGCTCGCCGGGAGCCTGGACACCATCGGGCGCCGAGCCGCCGATGACGAGTTCTGGCAACACGGCCACGCTCGACCCGCGAACAACGAGGGCCCTGAGAATCGCCGACGCCGTACCAGCGGGCACGCTGGGTTCGATCTCCTCCCAATGCGTGCGGTCGATCGCGATCGGGCCAGGGTGATCGACGAGGAGTTCCAGGTGTTCCCTTGA
This sequence comes from uncultured Phycisphaeraceae bacterium, assembly GCA_937899905.1. GTDB lineage: Bacteria > Planctomycetota > Phycisphaerae > Phycisphaerales > UBA1924 > JAHCJI01. The sequence continues at coordinate 82,613 of CALCCF010000057.1, read as the reverse complement.
GGGTGTTGAAAACGGGACCAACTCGCAACCATCGGGCCCCCAGCGGCCGAACCACGGCACCACGGCATCGATCGTCGGATCAGCGCGTAGGGCATCCGTCAACGCGGCTTGGGCCTCGTCATCGATCGCCTCGAACGTGATCACGCCAACCTCGCGAGCCGGCGCCGCCGCCGGAGTCTTCGGCCGCAGCCCATGTGCGTGTTCAAGCCTTTGCATGACAACGCGGCTGTCATCACAGAACGCCCGCATACGTTCGCTGGCGGCGCGTGCCATCTGCTCGCGCTCCACGACCGACATGGTCGTGATGCGACGGATTGAGCTCGCGAGGTCTCCCGCATCCCCCGGCTCGAACAGCACGCCGCTCACGCCGTCTTCAACCATCTCGGCCATGCCACCGGCTCGCGCGGCGACGACGATCTGCCCGGCCGCCATCGCCTCCATGCAGGTGTTCGGGAAGTTGTCGTTCGGGCTGGGCACCAGGGCGATCGCGCATCGCTGCCTTTGCACGGACAGTGCCGTCGGTTCGAGCTCACCCAGCAACTCGAAACGCTCGGCCACTCCCGCCCCGTGTTCATCCAAGGCAGCCTGGCCGAAGTGGTGGCCCGCGACCCAGTCGAACGTGTCTCGACCGGCAACACAAATCGTCGGCCCATCGTCGCTCAGTTGTGCCACGGCCCGCACCAGCGTATCGAAGCCCTTGCGGCGTTCCATCCGCCCGACGAACAGGGCAGCTATCTCCGGCCGCTCAACAGCCGGTGGTTCCCCAGGCTCCCCGAGTGGATAGGGCGTGACGCGGATCTTGCCGACCGCGTTCGGCTCCCATCGCTGCGTCCACTCGGCGAGCGCGTGGCTTGGGCATGCGATGCCGTCGGCCCAGCGGATCACATCGCGCTCCATGGAGCGCAGCTCGCACGACGCCCTGCCGGGCTCCGGTCCGCCCTGCAGTTCCTCGATCCACGCCGTCGGCGAGTGGAGGTGCACGACCACCGGCGGTCCTTGCTCACCGAGTTCGTGCAGCGGTCCCCGCCCGAGCCGGCGCTCGTTGAGCACGAACCACAAGAGCGCCCCGGTATCGGGAGCCTCGATCACGTCGGGTCGAAACTCATCCAGCAGCCACGGCAGATGCTCGCGCAGCTGCATCGCCAGCACGCTCTCGTGGTGGAACGCCCAGAACGCCGCGTGGCACGCCGGCCCGCTCGGCGACGCCAGGATGCTCGCCCGCGGAGCCGTCCACTCCGGCTGGGATTCAACATAATCGAGAAAGGGCAGGCGAACCACGCGGATCGAACCATCCCGCTCGACCACCGGCCCATCGCAGTCACCAACCGTCACGACGACCGGCTCGTGCCCCTGCCCGGCCAACGCTCGCGCCATCCGGACGGTGTACGTGCCGATGCCCCCGCCCACGAACGGCGGATACTCGCGAGAGATCAGCAACACCAACGCGGCTCCCAGACGGGATTCGAGACGGGTATCGAGCTCGGCTGCCCCGTCGGCAGACTCGTGCCAAGACCTAGTATGCACTCTATGCCCGATGCGAACACGAGCCGGCAGGATGCTGGTCGATGGTCCTTTCTCGGCAGCGTTGCCCTGGCCTTGGTCTCGGCAACCGTCCTGATCACGCTGGGCCTCGCGCTGCCCGAGCAACGGACCCAGGCCCTCTTTGACGAGTCGGGTCCCTTTGAGCAGGCCTCCCCCTGGCTCTGGATCGCCCTCTCGTTGTGGATCCCGCTGGTGTTCCGCAAGCCCACGATCGGCGTGGCCGCGGGCATGGTGATCGCGCTCGCTGCCGCCGCTCGCGAGTGGGACTGGCATGTTGCATTCACCGGGTACAGCGTGCTCAAGCCACCCTTTTACTACCGGGCCGACCACACCATCTTCGTGGACGGTGTGGAGCAGGCCATCAGCATCGGCCTGCCCGAGCGCATCCTCGCCGCCGCCATCATGCTGCTCGTAGTGGCGAGCGTCGCCGTGCTCGTGTCTCGGTTGATCGCTCTGCAGCCTTGGAAGCGGCCGTGGGCCTGGTGGGTCCTGGCGCTCGGCTTCGCGTTTGGGATGCTCGTCTTCACAAAGGCGATCGATCGCGCTCCCGCGCTCCTTGACGAGAACCTGGGCATCACGCTCGGGCCACGCGCCCGCCAGGCCTTCTACGCGATCGAGGAGGGCCTGGAGATGATGCTGCCCTTCTTCTTCGCGGCCCATGCACTCGCCCTGGCGAGGTGGCATCGGGCGCGCAAGAAGCAGGCCATCGCGGCCGCCATCGGGGCGAAGGGCGCGTGATCGAGACGGTCGCGCTCATCCACGCCGCCGCCACCTGGTTCATGGTGGGGCTCATCTGGTTCGTGCAGGTCGTGCACTATCCGCTGTTCGCCCGCGTCGGCGGCGACGGCTGGCCGGCCTACAGCACGAGCCACCAGGCTCGGACCACCATGGTGGTCGGGCCCGTCATGCTTGCGGAGTTCGCAACCGCCGCGGCGTTGCTCGTGCTCGTCCCAGGAGTCCTGAGCATCGGCGGTGCAGTCTTGCTCGGCCTGGTCTGGGCCTCGACGTTCTTTGTGCAAGTCCCGCTGCACGGCAAGCTGGAGCGAGGCCACGACGCCACTCTCGTGCGCCGCCTGGTGATGACCAACTGGCTGCGCACGTTCCTGTGGACCGCTCGCGGCGTCCTCGCTGTGCTCCTGCTCAGCCCCGCATGAGCGCTTCGACACCCTTGCGATCAACGGGCAACGCCTTGCTCATGTTCGCTGGCGCGCCCGATGTCACCAGGATGTCGTCCTCGATGCGGATGCCGATGTTCTCCTCGGGCAGGTAGATCCCCGGCTCGATCGTCACGATCGCGTCCTTGCGCAGCGGCGTCTTCGGGTCGACGTCGTGGACCGAGATGCCCAGGTGGTGCCCGATGCCGTGGTAGAACGCGTGCCCGTAGCCGGCCTTGTCGATGATCTCGCGTGCGGCCATGTCCACGTCGTGCATCCACGTGCCGACGGTACACGCCTTGATTGAGGCCCGCATGGCCTTGAGCACGATCTCGTAGGCGTCCGCCTGCGTGCTGTTGAACCTCCCGTTGACCGGGAAGGTGCGCGTGATGTCGGCGCAGTACCCGGCGAACTTCGTCCCGCTATCGAGCACGAGCATGTCACCGTCTTCCATCACGCGGTTGTTGGCCCCGTAGTGCAGCACGGTCGCGTTCACGCCCGAGCCCGCGATGGGGTTGAACGCGTTGCCCTCGCCGCCGTTCTCGGCGAACGTCGCCTGGAGCGTCCGGACGACAGCGCCCTCGTTGGCCCCCGGCCGGATCTCCGTCGCGGCCGCCCGGACGCCCGCCAGCGTCGCATCGATAGCCTTCTGCACCAGGGCCCGCTCGGCCGGGCTCTTGGCGGCGATGAGCTGGTAGAACTCACGCCACGCGCTGTCGATCGCCACGCCGGGCACACGCTCGGCGGCCAGGCGATACGCGGCCAGATCAGGGTTCACGCGCGCCGGCGCGGGCTTGGGCTCGTGCAGCGTGGCAAGACGGCCCGTGCGTGCCGCCGCCTCGGTCAGCAGCCAGTTCAGGCGATTGGTGCGAAAGACCGTGCCGACCCCGATCCGGTCGCGCAGCTCGGGGCTCAATCCCTCTCGGATGCCGTGCCAGGCCTCGTCCTCGGGGTCACGCGAGCGGAGCAGGAGCACCTCGCGACGCCGCGGGTTGGGGTGGCTGGGGTCGAGCAAGAGCGCGGCCCCCGGCTCGTCGGCGATGCCGGTCAGGTATAGGAACTCGACGGTCGGCTCCCAGTCGCCGCGGAGCGACGCCGAGTGCTCGCCGGCGAAGACCACGCCCGCGCGATCCTTGAGAAGCCGGGCGACCTTCTGCCGCCGGGCCTTGAACTCCTTGAGTGTGATCGGCGCGGCCGGCAAGGTGCTCTTGGATGACCGTGTGCTTGTCTTCTTCGTCGTCTTCTTTGCCATGCTCACATGGTTGGCGCACTCGCGGCCCGCGACACGACAACAGACTCGTCATCATGGACGAACAGGAGCCCCGCGATCTCGCGTACACCAGTCCCCGAGTCGATCCATTGTCCGAGTGATCCGATCGAGTGTGCCGAGAGCTTGTCGTGGCCGGTGCCACCAAAGTGATCGACACAACGACGCACGAGCCCCTCACGCACGGCCGACGGCAGCGGCTCAAACACCGATCGCTCGATGGCCAGCGTTGCGCCATCGAGTGTGACACAGCGCTCCCACGCCTGGTCGATCGCACCCTCAACGACGAGCATCGCGTGGCCGATCGCCTCCGCGGCGCGTGACGCACGGATCGCGGCGCCGGGCCTGAGCTCTTCGAGGACCGTGAGCACGCGGGCTCGGAGCGCCGCCCGCAGTTGTGCATCCGCTGTCCCCGGATCGTCGTTGGTCTGGTCATGGGCCCAGGCCCAGCCATGCGCGCCGCAGATGGCCTCGCTCTGGGCTCGAGTGATGTGCAGCATCGGTCGGACCAGCGAGACACCGTCGCCCAGCCGACGCCGCGGTGCGGGGCCGCGCAGGCCCCGGGGTCCGGTCCCGCGGATCAGGTGCGCCAGCATCGTCTCGAGCACGTCGTCGGCGTGGTGGGCCGAGGCGACGTAGTGGCAGTCCGTGGCGACTGCGAGGCGTTTGAGCGCTTCGTAGCGAACGGTGCGAGCCTTGCCCTCCGCATTCCCCGGTGGGACGTGCACGCGCTCGACATGCACCGGCAGGCCAAGCTGCTCTCCGAGCCGCGCCACCAAGGCCCGATCGTCCTCGGCCTCTGCCTTGGGCCGCAGATCGTGCACGACATGGCCGATAGCGCGAACGCCCGGCCGACCCGCGAGCGCCAAGGCCAGCGCCGAGGAGTCAGCGCCGCCGGAGACCGCGAGAAGCGTCGGCCGATCGGCGTCACGCACCTCGGAACCGCCCGTCAGTTCGCGCCACGCGCGCACGAGCTGTCGCTTCGCCTTGTCGGCATCGCCGTGCATTGCCGGATCGTATCTGGTGGTCGCCGGGCTCCGGCGGGTGGTCATGACCCCCGGGCGCTCGAATGATGACCCATGCCGCCCCTCGCCCCCAGCGCCATCGTGCCGGCCCAGCCCGAGGGAGCCGACCCCGCGTCGGGTGTCACGCCTCAGCAGATGGCCTCGTGGGTGCTCATCGTGGCCGCGATCGTGCTGCTGACATGGGTGTTCATGCGCCTGCAGTGGCGCCGCCAGCGCCGCGGCGAGGAACAAGACCCGGTGCACCAGATGCGCGAGACCATCGCCGATCGGCAGGCCGAGAGCGAGCGCGCTTCGGAGGCCACCGGCATCGTTCGCGACATGGCCGCCCGGCTCGAGACCAAGGCCGCGCGCCTCGAGGCCCTGCTCGACCAGGCGGACGAGCGCATCGCCCGGCTCGAAGAGCACGAAGCCCGGCTCGAAGAGCGCGTGGCGGCGGCGCCGGTCGAGCGGAGTATCGCCGAGTCTCGGCCAGCCCTTCAGGGTGTCGCGGAGCATGACGCCGGGCCCAACGCTCCATCGAAGGCCGAGCCCCAACCCGATCCGTGGACCGAGACCGGCTCATCACCCCAGCAGGCGACGCACGCGAATGGCTCGGCCGATCCGCTGCACCAGGAGGTCTACGAGCTGGCCGACGGCGGGAAGTCGCCGCTGGACATCGCCCGCCGCCTGGACCAGCAGGTCGGCACGATCGAGCTGATCCTGGCCCTGCGTCGTTGAGGGCCCACCCGGCGGTAGCGTGCGGTTCGAGAACGAGTCCGCAAATTTGCGATGAGATCTTGCGGTCTTCCGGTACACTGGGATTAGGAACACCCCTGGGAGGAACAAGCATGAATCGCACCACCCTTGCAGCCACCACCGCCGCATCCCTGCTCGCCGCCGCGTCGTCCGCCTTGGCCCAAGGGCCCACGCTGGACATCATCGTCGACTCCGGCGGGAGCGCGATCTTTCCTGGCAGCGTCGTCAGCATCACGATGACGGCCGGCTTTGACCCCGCCGACTACGCCGTTGCAGGCGTAGCGACTGACATCCTGGCCAGCGCTCCGCGTGACCTCAGCGGTGCTTGGAGCGATCCCACGCTCGTCGCGCCCATGGACGGGCCCGGGACGTTCGCGGGCACGCCCGCCGGATCCGGCGTCGGCGGCATCCTCGCGGGCCAGCTGAACTTCCCGCCCGCGGGCATCTACGCGGACGACAGCAACCCCATCGTGTTCTGGGAGGCCACGTTCACCGTGCCGGCCGACCAGCCCGGCGGCTACGTCGTTGATCTCACGACGACGACAAGCCGCTTCGATGTATACGTTGCGCGTGATCGAGCGACCAGCGAATCGCGGCTCGACGACCTGACGGAAGGAAGGGGCCGGTTCTTCGTGGTGCCCGCGCCGGCGAGCGCGGCCGTGCTCGGGATCGGGTTCGTGCTCACGACCCGCCGCCGCCGCTAAACCACGGGAGCGCCGTCCATGCAACGCATCGCCATCGCCGCCGCGCTCGCGCTGGGCTCGACCGCCGCCGCCCAGACCGTGGGCGTGAGCATCCAGATCGACGAGCCGATCCTGGCCCCGGGCGACTCGACGAGCGTGCGGCTCGTGGCCACCGTGCTCGACCGCGACTACGCCTTCGCCGTCGCCGACCTCGATCTACGGATCGACTTCGACGGCACGCCGGGGGCCCGCGGCTTCTCCGATCTCGGGATCCTGCCGCCGATGGACAGCGGCCCCAGCGCGGGCGTGCCCACAGATCTCGGCATCGAGGCGATCGCGATCGGCCAGCTGCACTTCCCGCCGGCCAGCATCTACGCCGATCCGACCAACCCCATCCCCTTCTGGGAGGCGACGTTCACGGCGCCGATCGATGCCGGCGGCGGCTACGTGGTTGAACTGCGGACCGGCACGTCACGCTTCGAGGCCTGGCTCGATCGCGACTCGACGGAGATCGTGTCGCGCCTCGACCTGGCTATCGAGGACTCGGCCACCATCTTCGTGATCCCCGCGCCACCGGGCGTGGCCGTGCTCGCCGCTGGCTGGCTCGCCATCGGTCGGCGACGCTGAGTGCCGGCCGGGTGTCGGATGGTCGCCACACCCTCCCGCATCGCGGCTGCCCGAGCCTCGGTCGCCGCCGCGCGGGCTTCGGGTGCCGCCGCGCGTCCTTCCGTTACCGCAACCCGAGCTTCGGTTACAGCCGCGCGAGCTTCGGTTAACGCCACCCGTCCCTCCGTCAACGCCGCGCGAAGGACCGTCACCGCCGTTCTCGGACCGGGCATCGGCCCGCAGGGCCCGTGCGGCCCGATCCGTCCCATTTCCGGACCCACGGAACCGAACGCGGGCCCGCGCCCGTATCGGAACGCACGTTCTCAACACGCCCGGCGTCCGCCGGACGACTCGGACAGGGGGTCCACCATGCACCGCACGCCCATCGCCGCCGCGGCGTCCGCCGCCGCCACGCTCGCACTCTCCGGCACGGCCCTGGCCCAGTCGCCGGGCGAGGTCATCATCGAGATCGACCGGCCCGTGCTCATGCCCGAAGAGTCGACGACCGTGCGGCTGCTGGCGGATTACGACAGCGCGGTCGACTTCGCCATGGGCGGGATCGCGACGAGCCTGCTGGCCGAGACCGGCGGGGTCAACGTCAGCGGAGCGTGGTCCGATGCGACCCTCCTGGGCCGGATGGCCTACCCCGGCACCACGCCCGGTGTGCCCGATGCCGGCGGCTTTGCCGGCATCATCGCGGGCCAGTTCCACTGGTGGCAGGACCCGGGGGCGACCGCTCGCAGCGACCCGATCCCCTTCTGGCAGGCGACGTTCACCGCGCCCGATGAAGGGCGTGGGTTCGCCGTCGACCTGTCGACCCTGTCAACCCGGTTCGACGTGTACGTCTCGCGGGACTCGTCCCGCAGCGAGAGCCGCCTGGACGGGCTGACCGAGGGCTCGGGGCGGATCATCGTCGTGCCCGCGCCCGCGAGCGGGCTCGTCATGCTCGCCCTGCTCGCGTCCCGCCGCCGACGCTGACGATCGATGGGCCTGGAAGGGAGCCACGCCATGATGCACAGCACACTCGGGATCGCCGCCGCGTCCTCCCTGTTCGCAGGCGTGGCGTGCGCGCAGGGTCCCGGCGAGGTCATCATCGAGATCGACCAGCCGGTGCTCGCGCCCGGAGAGTCGACCACGGTCACGCTGCTGGCGGGCTTCGACAGCACGCAGGACTTTGCGATGGCGGGCATCCTGACGAGCCTGCTCGCCGATTCGGGCGGCGTCGGCATTGAGAGCGCGTGGTCGGATGTCACACTCGTCGGGCGTATGGCCGGACCGGGCACGACGCCGGGCGTCCCCGAAGCGGGCGGCTATGCAGGGATCATCGCCGGGCAGCTCAACTTCCCGCCCGCGGGTGGCGGGGCGGACTCCAGCGACCCCATCGCGTTCTGGTCGGCGACGTTCACCGCGCCGACGGACGCGGGCGCATTCGCCGTCGATCTGTCCACGCGGACCGATCGCTTCGAGGTGTACATCGAGCGGGACTCGTCCGATGCCGAGAGCCGCCTGGACGGCCTGGCCGAGGGCTCGGGCACCATCTCCGTCATCCCCGCGCCGGCGAGCGGGCTCGTCCTGTTCGGTCTGGTCGCGATCCGCCGCCGACGCTGATCAGAGCGCGGCCTAGCCGCCCGGCAGGTGCTTCTCGATCCAGTCGTCCTGCCGGAGGACGTGCCCGCGGTTGATGCGGTCGCGCGCCTCGGCCTTCTTCTGGGCCTGGCGGACCGCGAACCGTGCGAGCCGATCGCGCGAGATCTCCTCACGCGCGGTGCGCCTGCGGATGAACGCCGCGAGTGGCGCCATGTTGTGGACGAGGAGTTCGTCTTCCAGGCTGGTGAAGATCTGCGCGCTGCCCGGGTCGCCCTGGCGGCCGGAGCGGCCGATGAACTGGCGGTCGATGCGCTTCGAGGCGTGCAGCTCGGTGAGGATCACGTGCAGCCCGCCGGCCTCGGTCGCCCGCTCGTCGAGCAGGATGTCCGTGCCGCGGCCGGCCATGTTCGTCGCGACCGTGATCGCGCCGCTCCGCCCGGCCTGCGCGATCAGCTCGGCCTCGGTCTCGTCGAAGTTGGCGTTCAAAACCTGGTGCGCGAGGCCGCGCGCTTCGAGGCGCTCGCTGACTCGCTCGCTGACCTCGATCGACCGCGTGCCCACGAGCACCGGTCGCCCCTGGGCGTGCTGGGCGACGATCGAGTCGACGATGGCGGCGAACTTGGCGCTGCTCGATCGGAAGATGCGCGTCGGCCAACGCTCACGGATCAGCGGCCTGTTCGTCGGGATGGCGATCACCGGCCGCTGGTACACGGCCTCGATCTCGCCGCGCCCGTCGACCACCGTGCCGCTCATGCCGCCCAGGAAGCGATAGCTGCGGAAGAACCGCTGGAAGCTCACCCGGGCCAGGGTCTCGCGATCGGCGGTGACCTCGACGCCCTCCTTCGCCTCGACGGCCTGGTGCAGCCCGTGCTCCCAGGATCGATCCGCGAGGTAGCGCCCGGTGTACTCGTCCACGATCACCACGCGGCCGTCGACGACCTGGTACTGGTGCCCCCGCAGGTAGCAGTGCCGAGCCGCGAGGGCCTGCTTGATGAGCTCCTCGGCGCGCCGCGGTGCGCGCCAGATCGGGTCGCTCTCTTCGCCGAAGAAGTCCGCGAGCCGGTCACGGCCACGCCGCTTAAGCTCGGCCCGCCGCCGCACGTGCTCGATCGTGTAGTCCGGCCCCTCGTCCAGCCGCGAGGCGATGCGCGCGGCGGCGTGGTAGACGCCGCTCATCTCGTCTTCCTTGCGCGGCTGGGCGATGATCAGCGGCACCACGCCCTCGTCGATCAGCACCGCGTCGGCCTCATCGACGATCGCCGCGTGCAGGCCGGGTACCAGCGGTGCCAAGCCGGCGGCCTGCGGCGAGTGCCCCAGCCGGGTCAGCGCCTGCCGGCCGCTCCAGGGCGTCTTCAGGCGGCCGATGCGCAGCTGGTCGCGCAGCCAGTCGGCGGTGATCTGCTTGGGCGTGCCGTACACGATGTGCCGGGCATACACGCCCGCGCGCTCGGCGGGCGGCATCTCCTGCGTGATCGCGCCCACGGTCAGTCCGCACCGCGTATAGATGGGCGCCCGGCTCTCGGCGTCCCGCGCGGCCAGGTAGTCGTTGACCGTGAGCACGTGCAATCGGCTGCGGCTCCAGGCGATCAGCGGCGCGGCGATCGAGCCGGTCAGCGTCTTGCCCTCGCCGGTCGCCATCTCGATCACGCGGCCGTGGTAGAGCCCCAGCGCACCAGCTAGCTGCACGACATAGGGCTCCTGCCCGGTCTCTCGCCTGGCGATCTCGCGGAGCAGGCCGAGCGCCTGGCGGAGCTGCTCATCATCGGCGCGCCCACGCACGAACGCCTCGCGGGATGCCCGCAGCGACTCGTCGAGCTGCGACTCGCTCAGGTCGAAGATGCCTGGCCTGAGCGCATCGATCCGGTTGGCCTCGGCCATCAACGAGCGCCGCGTGACGCGCAGCCGATCGGCCCGGGCTCGCGCCATCACCGCGACCTTGTCGAGCCCCGTGTAGTGGGCGGGCTTGCGCTGCCGGGCGCGCAACGCCTGGTACATGACCTCGTACCGCGTCAGGTCGTGGGCGGCTTGCCCGCCTCCCGGCGAGGGCATGGACTCGGGCATGGACGGCGTGGCCTGCATCAGATGTCGATCCGCCCCTGCACGAGCTGCCGCAGGCGATCGACCCACTGGCTGATCAGCGGGCGCGGCGGCAGCGTGAATCGAACCGCGACGCGCTCGCCCGGCAGCGGCACCGCACCCGATCCCGAGGCGGCGAAATCCGCATCCATCTCGACAATGAAGCGAGGCGTCGTCGCCTGTGCGCCCTGGGAGCCCTGCTGCATCGCCTGGCGATCGGTCTGCACCTGGCCACCACCGACATCGGCCAGCGCCGGGTGGGGCAGCGCACGGTCGCCAGCATCCCTGCGAACGAACGTGGTGACCTCGTGCGAGACGCCAGGCTGCGTGCGCCGCCGGATCTGTGCGGTGAAGTCCTGTTCGAAGCTCATGGTCTGCAGCCAGTCCGCCTCGCGCTGGTCCATCGACGCCACGACACGGATGTCCTCGGTCGCCACGACCGCGCACACCGGCTCGCCCTGCTGCACGTACATGCCCGCGAGGGCGCGCGGATCATCGGAGATATGGCCCGCGTGTGGCGCACGGATCGTCAGCTCATCGACCCGCTTCTGCAAGAACGCCACGCGCTCCTGGAGCACCGCTCGACGCTCGGTCATCAGGTCTGCGATGGGCACCTCCTGCGCCATCGCGTCTCGGAATCGCGCCTCGAGCTCGCGGAACTGGCCCTGGGCCTGGGCCAGCTGGGCCTCGAGCTCCGGGTTCTCGGCGACCGCGATCGCCTGGCCTTCCTCGACCAACTGTCCCGGCTCGACCAACACGTCCTCCACGAATCCGGCTGTCCCTGCGTAGACGCCCGTGAACTGTTCGCTCTCGATGACCGCGCTGGCGCGCCTGTGGTCGGGCATGGGCACGCCACCGAGCAGCACGCCGGCCAGGGCGATGCCGCCGATGCTCGCCAGCACCGCCCGGCCGCGCTTCTCGGCCAGTTGTGGGTTGGTCGCCAGCCAGTGCGTCCACTTCCCGACCGGGATGATGAACCACACCGACGCGGTCCAGATCGCCAGCACGAGACCGAGCCCAAAGAGCTGGCCCATGACGAACAGCGTGATCGAGAAGAACAGGAACACGCGGTACGCGAGCGCGAGCCAGCCGTACGCGATGAGCACAGGCCGCTCGCCGGGTTGCACGGTGGGGGGCTTGGCGTTCTTCACGCGGTAGTAGTACCGTTGGAACTGGTACTTGATCAGGTTCTGGGCGCGCTGCATGAGGTTGGGCGCCTCGAGCAGGTCGCTGAGGATGTAGTACCCGTCGAATCGCATCAATGGGTTGGCGTTGAAGATGATCGTGCTGATGCTGGCCGTCAGCATCGCGTTGTAGGCAAACTGGTTGACCACGCCGCCCGTATCCAGCGTCGCGAGCCACACGACGCCGGCGATGGCCGCCCCCGCCAGCTCGAAGATCATGCCCGCCGCGCCGACGGCGACGCGCTTCCACTTGCTCGCAAAGGCCCACGTGCTCGAGGCGTCGACGAACGGCGCCGGGAACATCACGAGCATCATGATGCCAAACTCCGGCACCTGCCCGCCGAACCGCTTGCAGACCAGCCCGTGGCCGCTCTCGTGGATGATCTTGCTGACGATGAAGACCACGATCAGCCACGGCCAGTTGGCCGGCGCGATCGCGCCCTGGAATCGCTCGGAGTCGAACAGTGTTCCAGCCTCGCCCGCGAGCGCGACCAACGCGGAGAGCATCAGCACACACCAGGCAATGAAGCCCCAGCGGTTGATCAGCGGGCGGACGATCGGCTCGACGGCCGTGAAGATCGCATCGGGATTGAACAGCCGGATGCGGAAGTACATGATGCCCATCGCCTGACCGATGGCCTTCTTCTTCACACGCTGGCGGGCCCGGTTGAGCAATTGCTCGGTCTCGGGTGTTTCCTCGGCCATGAGAAGGTTGGCGTTGTAGAGCTGGCTGATGAGCTCGACCGCTTCCACTTGCGTCGGCGCCGAGTCGCCGTGGGTTTCCAGGCACAGGTGCCAGGTCTCCTCGACCGAGCGTTTGCCGTCGAGCAGGCACACGAACTCGTATGCCATCGGCGTGAGGCGATAGAACTGGTTGCTAGCCGGGTCATGCACCACGTGCCAGCGCTTGCCGCGGTAGTGCTGCCGCGTGATCTGCGTGTGCGAGCGCAGGCGCGGCTTCATCGCATGCACGCGGCTCCACATCGGGCTGAAGGTCGGGCGGTCACGCATGCCGGCTTACCTCATCCTGCTTGATCAATACCACAGCCAGAGGCGGGCGGTGTCGATGATGCGGCGGCTGAGGATCCAGATGATCCGCCGGTCGCCGGTATCGATGTAGGCGATGCCTTCCATGCCCGGCCGCAGCCAACCCGGCGTCTCGACCAGCGTGCCGCGCAGCTCGAAGATGTTCGCGCCCTCGTCGGGTTGCCCCATTGGTACCAGCGAGTTCGCCTCGAACTGGAAACGCTCGCCCGGTCGTGCGCGCGTCGCAAAGCCGCCCACGCTTTCGGGCGAGACGTACCCGATGTCGCTGTCGGGCACGCGCGCTACGACCTCGAGCTGATTGAGGCTGGCGATCCGGAACATGGGCTCACCCACCTGGATCGCCGACCCGATGAGCCGGCGCGGGTCGCCCGACACGATCGTGCCGTCGATCGGAGCGGTGATCGTCGACCGCTCGATCTGGACGTCGATGTATCGCAGGCGAGCCATCTCCTGCTCGAGCCGACCGAGCGCCTGCTCGGCGGCGGTCATGTTCTGCTCCTTGCGCGCCTCGTCGGCTTCTCGCCGGGCGGCCGATACCGACGCCCGGGCATCGATGCGGCTCTCACGCAGCTCGGTGGTGTCCAATTGGAGCAGTAACTGCCCCTTGGTCACCTGCACGCCCGGGCGGATGCCCTCGGGTACCGTCGCGATAACGCCGGCGAACGGGGCGGCCACCGCACGCTCGCTGACGGCCATCAGCTCGGCCTGCGCATCGATGCGATACGGGATCTTGACGAACGTAATGGTCAGTAGGATGGCCAGCGCAACGAATGCCGCAACCTTCCACGCGGTGTGCTTGGGGCCGACGAGCCACGTGCCAGTCTTCAGCGTGCTGTGCCACGCACGCTGCGGCAGGGGGCGATCGTCGCTGCGGCGAAGCTCCATCACCGGGCCGATGAGGTCGAGCGTGGCCTGCAGGAGCTCCAGCCGCTCGGGCGTGAGCATGCCGTCCTCGGAAAGCTCGATGGTCACGACGCCAACCACGCGTTCGCCCGAGCGGATCGGCAGCGACGCCACCCGCAAGCGAGCATCGGAGGACGCTAACTCGCGGTGCGCGTGCGTCACGGCAGCGGCCAGCGTCGGGTCGACCGCCGGCTCGCCTTCGTCGCCCTCGGGCCGATCGGCCTGAGGCACGGGATACACCACCGCGTGCGTCTGGTCGAAGCACTCTTCCATGGCGGCCTGGAGCATTCGGACCATGTGCAGGCGCCGATCGACGTGCTCGGTATCGCTGAGCGACTGAACCCGGATCACGCCCGAATCGCCCAAGCCCTTCACCCAGCCGAGCGCCACGCGATCGGCCGAGGCCGCGCGTGCCAGGTCGTTGACGAGTTGGATCGAAGCGCCCTTGAAGCTGGTCGACTCGTTGATTGAGGCGATGAGCCGGCCCGCAAGATCGAGCGCTGCCGACGATTGCCACGCGCCCTTGGCTTCTTGTCTGGCCGCGTGCAGCTTGGCGTAACCGCACAGCACCTCGACGAGCGCCATCGTCGTCTGCGTCGCCTCGCGCGAACGTTGCTCGATGGTCAGGCAGATCGTGGCCTTGTGCCCACCGCCAAGCGGCATGTCCACCGGGCCGCTGATCACGGCGCCGCCGTCACCACCGGCGCCGTACATGGGTGAGTTCTGGGCTTCGAGCGCGAAGACGCGGGCCTCGCCGCTGCGCACCGATTCGACCGCCGCGGAGCGGATCCACGACGCGTGCTCAACCTGGCCGGGATCGATACGCTTGGGCTCGCTCGCGCGCCCGCCCTGAACGGTGCCCGGCGTGATCGCATACGCGAGCTGCGGCTCGGCGTCGGCCTGGTCCCCGCCGTCAGCGTGCGAAACGATGACGACGGCGCCCTGCTTCGCGTTGGCGACTCGCGTCAGCACGCCGCACAAGCGGGCCAGGAACGCCGTGGCGGATGGCGCATCGGCTGAGAGCTCCTCAACGATGCGGCGCCAGGCCGGTGTTCTCAGGTTCGAGATATCCGTCACGTGTGCTCCTGCGTTGGGCCACGGGCCACGAGGCTGGCCGACGCGCAGCTCGCGCGCACCGGCCTGGGTGTCCTGGGTTGTGGGCCGTCCGGGCCGTCAGCCGGCGTCGGCGGCCAGCGCGGGGGTGTCCATCGGCGCCTGGCCGACCTCGGCTTCGCTGCCGTCCCCGTCTTCTTCACGCTCGGCTCCCCGCTCCGCCTCACTCTGAGCAAGGATGCGCATAAAGGCGTCGGTCGGCTCGGTAAACCGCACCCAAGCGGGCAAACCCGACGGGACCCGCTCGGGGTTGTCCATCTGGACCTTCACCCACACCTTGTCCGAGCCGAAGTCCGCCACCGGGCTGACCTCGGTCACGACCGCCTCAAACAGCCTCGGCTCGCCCGCAACGCTCACGGCGACCCAGGCCTTGTCTCCGCGATCCAGGCCGGTACCAATAACCGTGCTGGTCGGCGTGGGCAGTTTCACTTGCAGCGGATCGATCGAGACCAAGCGAAGCGCGGGCTCGCTGTCTTGCATGGCTTGGCCGGGCGAGACCTCGATCGAGGCCACGGTGCCATCGAACTGGGCGATCACGGCGAAACGCTCGAGCTCGGCTTCCTGGCGCTCGAGCACAATGCCCTGCTCGATGAAGCGCTCCTTGGCGTTGTCGAGCTCGATCTTGGCGTTCTCGAGCGAGGCCTTGGCGCGATCGAATTCCAGCGGCGTGCCGCCGCCGGCCTGACGCACCGCCTGCTGGTTGTCGAACTCGATCTGGGCGAGATCGACGCGGTTCTGGGCGGCGAGGATCTCGAATCGGTTTACGGCCCGCCGCTGCTGCAGGCGGTACGCGGCCTGGATGTCGCCGTCCCGGGCACGGATGAGGACGTCGCCGGTCTCGACGCGATCGCCAACCTTGACCAGCACCTGACGCACCTCGGTGGGCTGGCTGAAGCCCATCATGGCGTCCTTGCTGGGCTGGGTGAAGTGGTAGATGCCACCAAACTCGGCCGCCCATGACGGCTCGAACGCGAATTGGCTGGGCTGCTGCCGCTCTTGCGCGCCCGCGGTGGGCAGTACGAATGCGGACCACACCAGCATCGTGGTTACGAAAATTAGGAAAATGATCGGGTGGGTCGTCGGCTTGGTTTGCGCCATAACGGCGAAGTATACGGGTGGAACGTCGGTCTTTGTTCCCCAACGCGCCCGGAAATCCGGCTCGAACGCCGCTCGAGTCCGGTCCAGCTGAGAAATCCCTAGCATTTCGGGCAGCGAGCGTGGGCCGGTGCGATGGTCCTCGCGAAAGGAGCGATCGCGATGACACGTCCGGTACCGATCCGCAGAGCCTTCACCCTCATCGAAGTCGGGGCGATCCTCGCCGCACTCGCGATCGGCGCGATCCTGGCCCTGCCACAGTTCCAGGAGGCACGAGCGACCGCGTGGCGGATCAAGGACTCAACGCAACTCCGCGGCATCGCACAGGCGAGCGCGGTCTGGGCGCAGTACAACGATGAGCGGTTTCCGACGCCGAGCGCTATCGATCAGACGGGCGTCACGATCCAACGTCCCGAAGGCCTCGAAGGCCCCGACCACAGACTGGACACGACCGGCAACGTGCTCTCGCTGCTCATGTGGAACGGGTTCTTTCGGGTCGATCTCGCCGTGAGCCCGGCAGAAGTCGGGAACGTCGAAGCGTTCGATGGCTATCGCTCGGCCAGACCGCCGTCGGCGGTTGATCCCGAACGTGCACTCTGGGATCCGGCCTTCCGCGGCACGCCGCTCGACGAGTGGGGTGGCCGTATACCCGGAAAGGTCGGCGACGCGAGCCACAATTCCTACGCCCAGGTCGCATGGTTTGGCGCCCGAGATCGGCTGTGGAGCAACATGTTCGATTCCAAACGTGTGGACTTCGGTAATCGAGGCCCCACGTACACGCTGGATAGAGACGCGTGGGTCCCACTTTCAGACACGCCCTTCGGCGATGGCTCGACGACGATGCGCATCCACGGCGAGCCCACAACGTGGGAGGGCAACATCGTGTTCAACGATCAGCACACGGAGTTCGTGACGCGGCCCGATCCCGAGAAGCACGTGTGGACCTTCATTCGGCCTGGAACCGACGAGCCGTTCGAGTTGCCCGACAACTTCTTCCATGCCGAGCATGATCGCACACGGGCGCTCATCGACGAGGGCGTATCGATCGTGAAGGACAGCGACGCTCGTGGGGTCATCCGAGGCTCGTTGGATCGAGAGGACAACCCCGGAACTGGCGCACTCGATCAGCGGAACAACTACCTCCGCCCGATCGCCAAGGTCGTGCCCGGTGAAGGAAATCGCATCGAGGCGCACATCTGGGTGGACTGAACACCATCTCGATCTGGTCGCTCGAGCAGCCCGGGCAGCGCACATCGCCTGAGGTCGCTCGGGAGATGCTGCGCCGAGCCGTTGCCGAGCACGCGGGACGAGAGATCGCAGTTGAGCACCGAGCCGGCCGGGCGCCGCTCGTGCCGGGGCTATCCGTGTCACTCTCGCGGACCGACGATGCCGCGATGTGCGCTGTCACAGAGCGGCCGGCGATCGGGATCGATATCGAGCGGATGCGTCCGTGGAGCGAGCTCGAAGACGTCGCCCGGGATATCGCGCACGAGCCCATCAACGACGCGTTGCGTGTTCTTGAGCGGTGGACTCGGATTGAAGCCCTCGCCAAGGCGATCGGGCATGGCTTGCCCGATGATGTCCGCTCGCTGCGAGTGCCGGCGCAAACGATCGAGCCTCTAGCCTGGCTTCGCGCGGACGGTTGGCTTTGGCTTGGCTGCCCGCACCCCGAGGGCTATGTAGCATCGCTGGTGATCCAAGATGATGGGGCCGATGGCACCGGGGCGTGCGTCTGCAAACGTGGCAACGCTGGGGTCGAAGCCGTAGTCAATTGGACGATCGAGTTAGAGGATTAGCCGAGGTCGATGCCCAGCCGCTCGGCGAGCTCGTACGCATCGCCGAATTCGAGGCCGGGCACGTTGACATGCCCGACCTTACGGCCAGGTCGTGCGGGCTTGCGGTAGTCGTGTAGTTTTGCGCGAGGCTCTGCGAGTACTGCTTCGGCGCTCGGCATCGCACCGACGCAATTCAGCATCACCGTGGGAGTGCGCAGTGTGGTGGGGCCGAGTGGCAAGCCCAGCACGGCTCGCACGTGGTTTTCGAACTGGCTAGTAGTCGCACCATCAATCGTCCAGTGCCCGCTGTTGTGCACACGCGGCGCGAACTCGTTGGCCACGAGGCGATCGCCGAGCAGGAAGAACTCGATGGTCAGCACGCCGACATGTTCGAGCGACTCGAGCAGGGCCGCGGCCATCGACTCGGCTTGCGCTTGCAGCGACGGGCTCACGCCGGACGCCGGCGCGAGCGTGACACGCAGGATGCCCTGCCGATGCTCGTTCTCCACGAGTGGATACGAGGCGATGCTGCCATCCAACCCACGGATGGCAACCAGGGAGAGCTCGCGCTGGAACGTGAGCATCGACTCGAGGACCGCGGGCCGAGACTCGATCGATGCCCACGCCCGATCCGCGTCCGCCGGGCTGCCGATGATCGCTTGGCCCTTGCCGTCGTAGCCGCCGCGCCGGGTCTTGAGGATGGCCGGCGTGCCAATGGCTTCGATTGCATCAAGAAGATCGGCTCTGGAGTCGACGGCCCGCCACGGTGCGACCTCGAAGCCTGCCTCGGTAAGCAGCGGCTTTTCGAGCGCCCGGTCCTGCGATCGCTCCAGGCTTGCGAGTCCCGGCCGGACTGGCACGCATGACTCAAGGAATCGAACGGCAGTGCTGGGCACGTTCTCGAACTCGTATGTCACGGCGCTCAGGCCATCGGCAAATCGCTTGAGCGTGTCCTCATCATCGAAGCTGCCAGCAACGAGTTCGCATAAGTCACCAGCGCAGGCATTGGGGCTGGGGTCGTAGCAGCGGACGTTGATTCCGAGTGGGGCGGCCGCGATCGCCAGCATGCGTGCGAGCTGGCCGCCGCCGAGGACGCCGAGCGTCACGCGTTCGCTCCGGGCGGCGGCAATTCTGCGTTGAGCACGGCGTCCGTCTGTGCCTGGCGAAAAGTCTCCAGCGCCGTCGCGACGCTCTCATCTTGTAACGCGACGATCTGGGCGGCGAGCAGCCCAGCGTTCTTTGCGCCGGCACCGCCGATCGCGAGGGTTGCGACCGGGACACCCGCGGGCATCTGCACAATCGACAGCAGCGAATCGAGACCCTTGAGTGCTTTGCTTTGCACGGGCACGCCGAGTACGGGCAGCGTGGTCTTGCTCGCGCACATGCCGGGCAGGTGGGCCGCCCCTCCCGCGCCGGCCACGATCACCCGCAAGCCGCGGGGCTTGGCCTGCTCTGCGTACTCGAACAGCAGGTCGGGCGTGCGATGTGCCGAGACGACGCGGCATTCGTGGGGCACGCCGAGCTTGGCGAGCATCTGGGCGCAGTGCGACATGGTGTCCCAGTCGCTGGTCGAGCCCATGATGACGCCGACCATCGGCTGGTCGCCTTCTTGTGTGCCTGTGGGTGGGCCAGATGCAGCCATGAGGGCAGGGTAGGACGTCGAACTCAGCTCGCCTGCGAGCGCGACCGATCGGGGTGGCGTCGGGGCGTTGTGTCCTCGTCGTCCTCATCGGTCATGACCTCGCGTGAGGTCCGCCCGGCGACGAGCGAAGGCCGTGGATCGACGCTGTCGTCTGACGTCGGCATAGGGCAGTTGTGGAGCATGTGGGAATCGGCGTCGTAGCAGCCCCGCATTTCGTCGTAGGCGGTGCCGTCCCAGAGCGGGCTGCCGACGAAGTAGGCCGCCCGGGCAATCAGGTGGCTGGCGATCGGGGCTGTGATGAACAGCATCACGATGACCAGCAGCGATTCGAGCACCACGTCGAGCGTAACGAAGTGCGTGGCGACGGCGAGCACCATGCAGCCGACGCCCAGCGTGCCGGCCTTGGTCGCCGCCTGCATCCGTGTGTAGACATCGGGCATTCGAAGCAGGCCCACCGCGGCGAGCACGCTGAAGAACCCGCCGATCAACACGAGCAGCACGGTGAGCGTGTAATTGAACCAGGTGACGGAGGTGACCATGACTTCGTTCACGGCCGAGCCCTCCGTTCCAGATAGAGCGCGAAGGCCGCCGTCCCGAGGAACAGGATCAGGCCCATGATGAGGCACACGCTCAGCAGAACCGGGCGGCCGATGAGGATCGCGAAGATCGCGATGACCGCGACGGCGAACATGCCTAGGAGATCGAGGGCGACCACGCGGTCGGGCAGCGTTGGGCCCAAGAGCAGCCGCACGAGGCAGCCGATCATGGCCAGTGCGAGCATGCCCAGGACGATGAGCAGCACCGCCTGGATGGCGATGGGGCCCTCGAACATGGCCGTCTCGATCTGGGCCGGCACGATGGCGAAGGTGGAGGAGACCAGGGAGGCGTTCATCGTGTCACCTCCAGCAGCCGTCGCTCGAAGCCTTCCTTGATCTCGCGGCGCATCTCGTCGGGGTCCTCGACGTGCATGAAGTGGATGAAGAGTATCGACCGATCGGCCGCAACATCGAGGCTCAGCGTGCCGGGCGTGAGCGTGATCAGGTTCGCCAGGATCGTGAGCTCGGTATCGGAGAGCTCCTCGAGCGGCACGGCGAGCACGCCCGGCTTCAGCTTGCGAAGCGGGCTCATGGTGTAATAGGCCATCTTGAGGTTGGCGATGACGAGTTCGACGAGCACGAAGAAGCTAAAGCGAGCGGTTCGCCCGACCTTGTGGTAGTACGACCCACGCATCTCCTTGGGGATGCACAGCCTCAGGGTGATGTACGCGAGCACAAAACCGATGACGAAGTTCGTCGGCGTGAATGGCCCGATCGCCATCGCCCAGACAAGGGCCAGAACGAGATTGAGTACGAGCGCGCCTATGGCTTGCCCTCCGTGCCATCACCGTTCGCCGGGGGAACGGTAGCCAACTCGCGGAGCGTGCCTTCGACGGCTCGCTCGTAGTACTCACCCAGCACCGCACGCTGGTAGCCCTCGGTGTCGAGCACCTGCTCGCCGGCGCGTTCGGCCACCGCGTAAAGCGGGCCGACGAAGATGCCAAGGACGAGTGTGCCCGCCGCGAGCGCCACGATCGGGGCGGTCATAAGGCCGATACGAACGCGATCTTGTGTGCCGTGGACCGGTGGGGGCTCGGGCATGCTCTCGGGCGGCTCCTTCCAGAACGCTTCGGCCCAGATCTTGGTCATCGAGTACAGCGTCAGGATGCTCACGCCAAGCGACGCCGCCACCAGCGCGAACGCGCCAGCGGACAAGCCGCTCTTGACCAGGACGAACTTGCCCCAGAAGCCTGTCGAGATCGGGATGCCCGCAAGCGAGAGTGCGGAGACGAGGAACAGCACGCCTGTCCACGGGTGCGTTTTGATCAGCCCGCCTAGGTGCTTCAGTTCGCTCGTGCCCGCAAGACGCTGGATCAGCCCGCTGATCAGGAAGAGGTTGCCCTTCACGATGCCGTGGTGCAAGAGGAACATGGCCGAGCCGGCGAGGGCGACCTTGGCCGTCTCTCGCGCCGCCACGCTGTCAGGCTCGGCGTGCGCCAGCGCGTACAGCGCGATGCCCAGGCCCATGAGCATGTAGCCGATCTGGCTCACGCTGTGGAACGCCAGGATGCGGCGGATCTCAAACTGGCACGCGGCACCGAGCACGCCGGTCACCATCGTCAGGCCGCTAATCCACATGATGATCGTGGCCGTCGTGTCGAGCTGCTGGTCGAACAGCAGTGTGAACGTGCGGATGATCGAGTAGACGCCAACCTTGGTCAGCAGGCCCGCAAAGAGCGCGGTGATTGCCACTGGCGGCGTGTGGTAGCTGGCCGGCAGCCAGAAGAACAGCGGAAAGACCGCGGCCTTGATGCCAAACGCGACCAGGAACAACATCGACAGCGCCGTGATCGCCCCTGGGTTCTCCGAGCGATCCAGAACGATCGCCAGATGGGCCATGTTCAGCGTGCCGGTCATGCCGTAGAGCAGGCCGATGGCAGCGAGGAAGATGCCGCTGGAGAGCAGGTTCAGCGTGACGTACTTGATGGCGCCCTCGAGCTGGCCGCGCTCTCCGCCCAGAGTGAGCAGCACAAACGAGGCCAGCAGCATGATCTCGAACCAGACGTACATGTTGAAGATGTCGCCGGTCATGAAGGCGCCCGAGCAGGCCGCAAGTACGGCGTGCACCAGCGGGTGGTAGCCGAAGCTCTCTCGCTTGCGATCGATCGCGCCGAGGCTGTAGACCACGATGCACACGCCCACCACGCCGTTGAGCACCACAAGCATCGCGCTGAGCGTGTCGGCGACGAGCGTGATGCCGAATGGGGCGGGCCAACCCGCCGAGTTGGTTGTGAGCACCTCGCCATCGCTGGTGCCCATCATCAGCCAGACCGCTGACGCGAAGAGCGCGACCGCACCGGCGACGCTGAACCACCGCTGCGCAGCCCGGTTCTTCCACAACCCGATGCACAGCACCGTTGTGGCAAGAGGAACCAGGATGGGCAGGATCACGGTGAGGTTCATCGGTCGGTGGTCCGCATGGCGTCGAGGTCGTCGGTGCCAACCTCCTGGTATGTGCGCTTCACGAGCACGATGGTGAACGACAGGATGGCAAAGCTGATGACGATGGCCGTCAGGATGAGCGCCGGCGGCAACGGGTCGCTGAACTTGCCCGTGAGTTGCTCCTGATCCTCGGGGATGAGCGCCGGGTTGCCGCGAATGAGCCCGCCGGCGGCGAAGATCAGCAAGTTCGCCCCGTGGCTTATGAGCGCAAGACCGATGATGAGCTTCACGAAGCTGCGCCGCAGGATCATGTAGATCCCCGTGGCGTACAAGGCTCCGACCGCGATGGCAAGTAGCAGTTCCATGCGGCCTCCCTTATGACTCTTCCGCCAGGGTGAGTAGCATCATCAGGCACACGCCCATGACGGTGAAGTAGACGCCGATATCGAACAGAAGCGGGGTGCCGACCTTGATCTCGCCGATGCCCGCCAGGTTGAAGCTGCCCCACATGCCGTAGAGGAACGGTCCACCCTCGATTAACGATGGGAACCCGCTCACGATCGCCATGCCAAGGCCGACCGCGATGTAGGTGGTGAGCGGGAGACGCAAGAGCCGTTGCAATGCCGGGACGCCGAACGCCATCGCGTAGAGAACGAAAGCGCTGGTGGCCAGCAGCCCGCCGACGAACCCGCCGCCCGGCAGGTTGTGCCCGCGCAGCAGCACGATCACGCTGAACAGGATCAGCAGTGGGAGCATGAAACGCGTGGCGGTGCGGAGGATGATGGAATTCACGCCATCCCCCCTTCCGGCGCGCGATCCTGGCGGAGCCGCAGCAGCGTGTACACGCCCACTGCGGCCAAGCCCAGCACTGCAATCTCACCCAGCGTATCGATCGAGCGGAAGTCGACCAGGATGATGTTGACGAGGTTGCGCCCGTATGCCGCATGCTCGCCGGCTTGGTCGGGGAACGCGAAGTGGTTGTAGTACCACGAGATGCCGTCGTCGGCTTCGATCGCGAAGGACGAGACAACGAATGCTGCCATCATGAGCCCGAAGGCGATGCCGAGCGCGGCGTCCGCCGTCTTGACGAGCTTCGAGCTATAAACTGCAAAGCGAGGCAAGTGGTACACAACCAGCACGAAGATGATCACCGTGAGTGTCTCAACGGCAAACTGTGTCATCGCGACGTCGGGTGCACCGAACAGTACGAATATGACCGCCGAGCTGTATCCCACGACGCCGAGCACGGCGATGGTCGAGAGCCGCCCGCGCATCTGCGTTGCCGCGATCGCTGCCACGCAGATCATGCCTACCAGCACGGCCTCGAACAGGAACTCTGTCCATGAGATCTCGCTGAACTTCGGCATCGCCGCCTGCACGAGCCCGACCACGTCGCCCCGCCAGAGCAGCAATCCGCCGGCGAGCAGCAGCACGGTCATGACGGTCACCTGCACGTATACACGCAAGTAGCCGCTTTGGAGTAGCTTGGTCTGCACGGTCGCGAGCGACGTCGGTCCCACGGTGCCATCGAAGAGCACGTGGTAGAGCCTCTCGCAACCGATGGCTTGGGCGACCCTATCAAACGGCTCGGTGATTGCGCGCCAAGGCCGGCGAAGCGCAAAGAGCACCGCGCCCCCAACGAGCGCAACGCCGCTGAGCAGCAACGCCGTACTCGGATGCGTCGCGAGGTAGATCGCGCTGAGCTTCACGAGCTCAGTGTCGCTGTTGCCGGCGATCGAGGCCGCCGTGCCATCGATGAGTGGCTTCGCGAAGAGGATCGGTACCAAGCCACCAATGACTGTCAGCGCTGTCAGCACGACGGGCCCGGCGAGCATGGGGAGCGGTGCCTCGTGCGGCGGCTTGGGATACTCGCCCTCGACCGTGCGCTTCATGAAGAAGGGCCGCACGCCGGCCTGGAAGCCGGCCACCGCCATGAATGCACCAGCCACCGTCGCGATCACCGGCCAGAGCCAGGCGACCTCTTCCGGGCCACCATGCGCATGCAGGCTGCCCTTGAGAAGAAGCTCCTTGCCGACGAAGCCGAGCAACGGCGGTACGCCGGCCATCGAGAGCCCCGAGACGATCGCCACGATTGCCGTGACGGGCATCTTGCCGAACAACCCGCCCATCTGCTCGGTGTCTTTGACGCCCGCCTCGTGGTCGACGATGCCGGCGACGAGGAATAGGGCGCCCTTGAACAACGCGTGGGCAAGGATGTAGGCCGCCGCGGCTTGCGGAGCGCCAAGCCCGATGAGCATGACCATGATGCCCAGCGAGCTCACGGTCGTGTAGGCCAGGACCTTCTTGTAGTACGTCTGGCGAGTGGCGAGGTACGCTCCGATCAGCATCGTCGCGCCACCAAAACCGGCAAGCGCCCACTGCCACGCCGGATCCTCGGCAAAGGCCGGGTTCAGCCGGGCGACGAGATAGACACCGGCCTTCACCATCGTCGAAGAGTGCAGATACGCACTCACCGGCGAGGGGGCCTCCATCGCGTTGGGGAGCCAGAAGTGGAACGGGAACTGGGCGCTCTTCGTGAAAGCACCGGCCAGCACGAGGATCATTGCCGCTAGCGTCAATTGGCTCTCGGCCAGCACGTCGGCATTCGCAATGATGCCCGAGACGGAGAACGTGCCTGCGATTTGCCCGAGAAGTACGAGGCCGGCGAGCATGGCCAAGCCACCCAATCCGGTGATAACCAAGGCCTGTAGGGCGCTCTTGCGCGCCTTCTCGCGCTCATGGTCGAAGCCGATGAGCAGATAACTCGTGATGCTCGTCAGCTCCCAGAAGATGAAGAGCAGGATGAGGTCGTCGGCGAGCACGAGGCCCAGCATCGCGCCCATGAAGCCCATGAGGTAGCCGAAGAAACGGCCCCGTTTGGGGTGGCCCTCAAGATAACTGTTCGCGTACAGCACGATGGCCGTGCCCACGCCGGTCACCAGCAGCGCGAACAGCGTGCTTAGCGAGTCGACCCGGAAGGCAAAGTCGACGCCCAGCGACTCGGCCCAGGTCCACGATCGGACAACCGCCTCGCCTTTGGCGGTCGAGGCCATCTGCGTGAGGTAGTAGACAAAACCGCTGGCGGGCCCAAGCGCGAGCACGTAGCCCGTCGCACGGCCGAGCACGCGGTGCAGCGTCGGGGCCAGGATGGCCAAGCCGAAGATGGCAAGGAGCGTTCCGACGATCACCGACGCGGCTCCGTCTCATCGAACCGCAGCCACGACCGTCGTAGCTCCAAGGTTCGATAACCTATTGATGGTATCCGAACTACCGGTACCACCGGTCATCTCCGATCGGCCGTCTGGGAAATCCGCTTGAAAAGCAATGGCGTTGGATGTGTCGGTCGCGATCAGGTCGGCGTCAGGCGGCGACCTCACCGACGGTGTCTGCGACCAGGATCTCGGCGTCCGTCTTGGCCTTCACCTCGTC
Organism: uncultured Phycisphaeraceae bacterium; assembly: GCA_937899905.1. GTDB lineage: Bacteria > Planctomycetota > Phycisphaerae > Phycisphaerales > UBA1924 > JAHCJI01. The sequence goes on along the minus strand of CALCCF010000057.1, from coordinate 56,772 downwards.
GACGGTCACGCCCGGGGCGATCTCTGTGAGCACGAAGCGGAGCTTGTCGGGGTCCATTACCAACACGCACAGGTCGGTGATGACCATGTCCACGCACCGCTGCCCGGTGAGCGGCAGCGAGCACTGCTTCACGATCTTGGATTGGCCCTGCTTGTTGCAGTGCTCCATCGCCACCACGACCTTACGAACGCCGGCAACGAGGTCCATCGCCCCGCCCATGCCCTTGACCATCTTGCCGGGGATCATCCAGTTGGCGATGTCGCCCTCCTGGCTGACTTCCATGGCGCCCAGGATGCACATATCGATATGCCCGCCGCGGATCATGCCAAAGCTCTCGGCACTGCTGAAGAAGCTGGCCCCGGTACGGGCGGTCACGGTCTGCTTGCCCGCGTTGATCAGGTCGGCGTCGACCTCGCTGTCGATCGGGAATGGGCCGATGCCCAGGAGCCCGTTCTCGGACTGGAGCCAGACGTCCATGCCCTCGGGGATGTGGTTGGCCACAAGCGTGGGCATCCCGATGCCCAGGTTCACGACGTAGCCGTCCTTCAGTTCCTGTGCCGCACGCCTGGTAATCTGGTCTCGACTGAGCATGGCCGAGTGTACGCCAATGAAACCAGAGCAGGTTTTGGGGCGTGGCCAGGGGCTTAACGGACCTGAAGTCGAATTTCTGTCACCCTAAACCTGGGGAAGCCCCGGCGTGCTATCTGGATTGCCCGCCCTTGTCGGTCGATCTCCCGATTTGATGGGAGCGGCCCTCCATTGACTGGGCCGAAGGCTTTGCAGGGGACTGACAATGCGTTCGCTTCTCACTCGATGGAACAACCTCACGCTCGGCTTCCGGATCGTCGCCACGTGCACGATCGTCATTGTGGCTGTCGTGGCGATCAACTACTACGTGTTTACCGGGAGGTACCAAGAAGACGCCCAGGCCCAACTCATGGAGCGCGCGGCGGCATTTAGCGCCGTTGCGGATGAGACGAAGGCCCATGTTGGCCGGCTCCACGGGGTTGGCGCGTTCGACACCGAGCGGCTGCTTGACGAGGCGCTCGCCCACGTCGAGCAGGGTGGGAGCTATCGCGATACCGACTTCTTCAACGTGATCCCGGTTGTGGCCGGCTGGACCGCGGCGCAGGAAGCGGCCGAGACCGAAGGACTCGACTTCCAGATCACGGCCTTTGAGGCACGCAACAAGGAGTACGAGGCCGACCCCGCCACGTTCCAGGGGCAGATGCTCGCCGCGTTGACCAAGCAGGTGAAGGCCGGCGGATCGCTGACTCTTGGGCGTATCAATCCCGACACCAACACGCTGCACTACATGCGCGCGATCCGCCTTGACGAGAGCTGCATGATGTGCCACGGCGACCCCCAGAAGTACGGGAAGCCAGACTCGACTGGAGTCATCACCGGCAAGGACCCGCTTGGCTTCGAGATGGAAGGCTGGGAGCCCGGCTACATGCACGGCGCGTACGAAGTCGCCATGCCGCTGGCACCGCTCGATGCTCAGGTGGCCGGCTTCATCAAGTTCGGCCTGATGATCACCGTCCCGCTCGTGTTGATCGCACTTGGTAGCTTCGCGTTCATGCTCAGCCGCATGTTCGGCCGGCCCGTCAACGCCATGATCGATCGAATCCGTGACATCGCGGAGGGCGAGGGAGACCTGACGCAACGGCTGTCTCTCGAACGAAAGGACGAGATCGGACGCCTTGGCCACTGGTTCGATTGCTTCGTCGAGAACATCCACGGGATCATTTCGGACGTGCGCCATTCGAGTGAGGGCGTCGCGGGAGCCGCAACCGAGATTGCCGCAAACAGCGACCAGATGGCGAGCGGCCTGGCGGACCAGCAACGCGAGGTTGGCCAGGTTCGTGTGGCCATGGAGGAGATGACCTCGAGTGTCGAGGAAGTCGCCAAGCAGAGCATCGAGGCCCGCACGGCGGCCGAGGAAGCCGGGAAGGACGCCCAGGACGGCGGAGAGGTCGTCGGCACCAGCATCCAGCAGATCAACGCCATCAGCGAGCGCGTCAACGAGAGCGCACACTCCGTGTCCGAGCTCGGACGCAAGGGTGAGCGGATCGGCGAGATCATCGGTGTCATCAACGACATCGCCGATCAGACCAACCTGCTCGCGCTCAACGCCGCGATCGAGGCTGCTCGGGCTGGTGAGCACGGCCGTGGATTCGCGGTCGTGGCCGACGAGGTCCGCAAGCTTGCCGAGCGCACGACCGAGGCCACCGAAGAGGTCTCATCCAGTGTCCGCGAGATCCAGGACGAGACCAAGGTCGCCGTTGACCGCATGGAGGCTGGGCGCGCAGACGTCGAGCGCGGCGTGGAACTGAGCCACAAGGCCGGCGAGGCGCTAGGCCGGATCGTGGAGGCCAGCCAGAAGCTCGGCTCGATGGTCGACTCCATCGCCGGTGCGACGGAAGAGCAGGCGAGCACCAGTCGGCACATCAGCGAGAGCGCCGAGTCGATCGACGGCATCACGCAGCAGAGCACGAGCGGGGCCCAGCAGGCCTCTGAGGCTGCCGCCCATCTGTCCGACCAGGCCGAACGCCTCAAGGAACTGGTCGGCCGGTTCAAGCTCTAGCGTCGACGATCCAATCCAAACCGTGCGAGAAGACGCCGCGACGGGAGTCGCGGCGTGTCTCGTTTACTTCGCGGCGAACCGCTGGGCCCGCTTGCGGCGCTTTCTCGCGATCATCGAGATGAACGCGCCGATGCCGGCGATTACCGCACCGCCGATGCCGACCATGGCCCACCTGAGCATCTCGCTGGCCGCTTCTCGCTCGGGATCATCCGTGCCGGCCGATTGCGCGAGCGGATCGGCGGTGATGCCCTGGTAGATCCCGATGAACGACTGGAACGCGAACGCAAGGCCGACGGCCATCACCGCGAACCCGATGAACAGGATCACCGCACCAACCAACCGCATCATGACGATTCCCCCTTGGGCTTGCCACTGATCGCAAGCCCGGCGATGCCCAGAATGATGACAGCCAGGCCCACGACGCTCACAAATGCGCAAATCGACAGCGTCACCAACGCCAGTGGTCGCAGCTCATCGATCGGCAACCGTGCAGCTCGCGCGGCGGTCACGCCAGCGGATACCAGCCCGATGAGGCCCAGCAAGAGCCAGGGCGTACACGTGATCAGCACGCCCAGCTTGATGCGCTGCGCGTGCTTGCGGCGTTCGGTTGCGTGCGAATCAGACACGGCCAAGCCACTCCGTTTCTAACGCGTCCAGTTCGGCCTTCAGCTCGTCTCGGCGAGCGTTGATCTCGGCGGCGCGGACGGCGTCCTTCCAAATCTCGGGATCGTCAAGCTGAGAGTCAACGCGTCCAACCTCGCCCTCGAGCTCCTGGATCTTGGTTTCGAGGGCTTCCACGGGCATCCATGAGTACTTGCTCTTGGTCGCCTTGGGCTTTGGCCCCGGCGGCGGGGGAGGCGGCGGCGGCGGGGCGGCCTGTTTCACGGGCTCGGGAGCCGTCAGTCCCCGGGCGTCGCCGTTCAGCCAATCGCTCCAACCGCCCAGGTGCAGGCTCACGCCGCCCTCGCCGTCGAACACAATGAGGTGGTCGCACACGGCGTCGACAAGCGTGCGGTCGTGGCTCACGACGATGAGCGTCCCATCGAACGTGCCGCCCTTCTTGGCCTCGCTGCGTGCGAGCATGGCTTCAAGCCGCTCGGCGCTGGGAATATCGAGGTGGTTCGTCGGCTCATCGAGCACCAGCACGTTGCGTGCGCACGCGAGCAATGCGGCCAGCGCCGCCCGCGCGCGCTCGCCACCGGACATATCGCCGAGCAGTGCTTCTTGGCGATCGCCCGAGAACAAGAACGCTCCCGCTAAGTCCCGCGACTCCTGCTCGTTGAGCAGCTTGGGCTTGTCCGAGCCTTCCTCCGCGTCGGCCAGCCTCGCGACCGTCCGCTGGATGTGCCGAGGGACGGTGGTCTCCGGGTCCATGTCGCTTCGGCTCTGGCTGAAGTACCCGACCTTGAGCCCCGCGCCGTGCTTGACGACGCCCGCCGTGGGTTCACGCTTGTGCAGCAGGCACTCGATGAGCGTGCTCTTGCCCGCGCCGTTCGGGCCGACGATGCCCCAGCGCTCGCCTCGCGAGATCGTGATGTCCAGATCCTCGAACAGCCGCAGCATGGAGCCGTCTTCGCGTGGGTAGTGCATGGTCAGGCCGGTTGCCTTGACCACGATGTCGCCCGTGCGCGGCGCGGGGGGGACACTCGGCTTGAACACCGCCAGCTCGACCGGCCGCTCGAGGGTCGATGACTCGCGCGCCCGCTCGAGCCGACTCTCGCGACCCTTGGCCTGCTTCGATCGCTGGCCGGCCCGGTACTTGTCGATAAACGCCTGCTCTTGGCGGAACTTGGTCTGCTGGCGCTCCCAGGCTTCCAGCTGCGTCTGCAGCCGATCGGCCCGCAGCGTGCGGAACGCGACATAACCACCCGGGTAGCTAATCACCCGCCCACGCTCGAGCTCGACCACGCGCTGCGCCACGCGAGACAGGACCGATCGATCGTGGGCGATGACGACGACCGCGCCCTTGAACGTGTCGACCAGGAAGTCCTCGAGCCAGATGCGGCCGTGGACATCGAGGTGATTCGTGGGCTCGTCCATGAGCAGGACGTCTGGCTCAGTGAGCAGAGCCCGCGCGAGCGCGAGCCGGGCCCGCTGGCCGCCGCTGAGCTTCTCGACCGGGATGCCGAACTGGGCGTCTCGGAAACCCAGGCCGTGGAGCACCTCGTCGATGCGGTGATCGATCGCATATCCGCCGGCGGCTTGGATCTCGGCTTCGAGCCGGGCTTGTTCGCCCAGCAGCTTCTGGAGCGCGTCGCCCGACGCCTCGCCGAGCTTGTGGAACACGGACTCGAGGCGTTCGTGGAGTCGAGCGAGTTCCTCGAACGCGCCCGCCGCGTGCTGCCGCAGCGTCACCCCACGCTCAACCACGGGATCCTGCGCCAGGTAGGCGATGCGCGCGTTCCGCTGGAGCGAGACCTCGCCAGCGTCGGCCTGCTGGACGCCGGCCATGATCTTGAGCAGGCTGCTCTTGCCGGTGCCATTCGGGCCCACAATCGCGACTCGCTCGCGCGCCTCGACCGACAGCGAGCACCCCTCGAGGATGATGTCGTCGCCGTAGGACAGTTGCAGATTGGAGACAGCGAGCACCGGCACGCGGTGATCGTAGAAGAGGGCGAACAGTGGGTGCTGTCAGCCGGACTTTTCCTGGCTCTCGAGGATCTCGAAGATCTCCGCCGGCGTCGAGGCCGCGTAGATCCGATCCCGGAAGTCGTCCATGGTCATCAGGCGGCTGATGCGCGCGAGCGCCTGGATGTGGTCGCTCGTGCGGTCGGGCGGGCTGGCCAGCAGCACGATGAGCCGGACGGGCTGCCCGTCGATGGCCTCAAACTCGATGGGGCTCTCGGGCTTGCCGATCGCCATCGCCAGGCCCTTGAGGCCCTCGCACTTGCCGTGGGGGATCGCGAGGCCGTGACCGATCCCTGTGGTCCGGGTTTGTTCTCGGGCCCAGACCGCGTCCTTGAGGCTCTGCGGATCGTGCACGCGGTTGAGGTCGGCGAGCAGATCGACCAGCTCGTCGATCACCGAACGCTTCTCGCTGGCGACCAGGGGCGCCTTGATGCACTCGGAATCGAGAATGTCCAGAAGCTTCATCGTGCCCCGCTCCGCTGGGTCGGTCGTCGCCAGCCGCCGGCGAACTCGCCCTAGGGACGCCAGTGTAGACCCCTCGCCGCTATCGGCCACCGGGCCGCAATCGCAACACCGAGGCGTACCCGCCGTCGCGATACTCCGTCGGAGTACCCCCCGGCAGCCCCTTGGGCATCACGCTCTGTTCGTTCACGAGCTCGAAGCCGGCGGACTCACAGGCCCACTGGGTCAGCCCCTGGTTTTCCTCGTCATCGATGCTGCAGGTCGCGTACACGACGAGGCCGCCCGGCGCGAGCATCGCTTGGCTCTGGGCCAGAAGGTCGCGCTGCACCGCGACGAGGCGATCGAGCTGCTCGAGGCCCACGCGGTACCGCGCCTCGGGTCGACGTGGCAGCACGCCGGAGTTGCTGCACGGGACGTCGAGCAGCACGAGGTCCGCCTTGCCGGCCGCCTCATAGCGCACGTCTTCGATGTCGAGGACCTGCGTGTTCTCATCGTTCGCGAAGACGCGACGCAGGCCCTTCGCGCGAGCCTCGTTCGTGTCGCACGCCAGGATCGTCGCCTCGGGATACATCGCGCGCAGTTGGCGGGTCTTTGTGCCCAGCCCGGCGCAGAGGTCGACGATGAGGTTCGGTCTGGCATCCGTGCCCTGGAGCACATCCAGAGCACCGGCCGACGTCGCGTCCTGCACCCATATGTCCTTGCGGCCCTTGAGCAGATCGCGCGGGCTTGCACCGTCGGGCCCGAGCACACTCAGGCCGTCGCGCTCGTGATGGTTGAGGGTCTGGCCATCGGGCGCGATGAGCGGGGCGTCCGTGGGCGCGTGATTGATGATCACCGGCGGATGCACCAGCGTGTGCAGGCACTGCTCGACGGCCGCCTCTTCGCCCCAACCCTTGATCCAGCGATCGATGAGCCAGCGCGGGTTGCCGGTGGCGCTCGCCAGCCAGTCGGGAGTCTCGGCCAGAAACGTCTCGTTGGTGAGCTGGAGGGCGCGTCCATCCGCGAGCGGCAGCCGGTCGGGCTTGCCCACATGCTCGGTTGCGGGGCCGTCGACCACGACCGGCCAGCCCTGCTCGCCACGCGTGATGCTCTCAGACACACGCCGCAGCACGGCGTTCACCAGGCCGGTCGCCTTGGGCTTGCCGGCGCTCCGGGTCCAGTTGACCGCCTCGTTGATCGCCGCGTGCGGTGGGATGCGATCGAGCAGCAACAGCTGCGCCGCCCCGGCCAGCAAAGCCGCTCGGACCGTGCTGTCCATCTCACCGATCGGCCGGCTCGTGTGCGGGGCAAGCACGGCCTCGAGCGTAATCCACCGCCGGACGACGGCGTCGTAGATGGCGTGGGCCAGTGCGGCCTCACGTCCCGCGCCCGGCCCCTTCAGGGTGCTGGTATCGAGCGGCTCTAGGCGGAGGTCCGGATAGCGATGGGCCTCCTCTCGCAGCCGCTGGTGGACGACCGAACGGGCAGACGAGGCCGGTGGGAAGCGGCGCGAGCGACGGGTCTGGGAGGTCTTCTGTGCCAAGGGTGATGATAGGGGCGCGTACCATCGTGCCGTGCCCGATCGGTCCGAGACAGACCGCCCGTCCGCAGTTCGCACGCCGCCCAAGCCGCGGCGGCCCTGGCTTCCGATCCTGGGCGCGATGCGGATCCGCAAGAAGCTGATCCTGCTTCACACGGTCTTCTCGGCCGGGCTGGCAGCCCTCATGTTCTTCATCCTGCGGCCGGCGATCCAAGACTTGGTTCGACAGGCCGAGGCAGAAGACGCCGCGTACGTCCTGGGTACGATCGATGCCCGCGAGCTCAGCGATGGCCAGGCTCGCGGACAACGGACAATTGCGCCGGGCATCATGATGCGGTGGGGCGATGCGTCCGAGCTTGGACTCTCACCTTCGGCCATCGCCGCCATGCAGCGCTCAACAGCGGCGCCGGTCCCGCTCGCCCACGGCGGGAACGCGCCAGATCGTCTCGGTTCTGCGGGGGTCTACCTGCCCCACGCGGCGGGAGGACGGTACTACGTCATCGATCGCCGGCTGGTCGGTGTGCGGGCGAGTGTGCAACGCCTCGACATCGTGCTGCTGCTCTCGATGCTGGGCGTCTACCTGCTGATTGCCGCGGCCCTTGAGGTCTTCGTGCTGCCTCGTCACGTGTACCAGCCGATCCGTCGCATGCTGCACGCCGACCTCGCGGTGCAGCAGGGTGATCGGACCAGGGAGCTCATCGCATCGCATCTCATGCCCCAAGACGAGATTGGCGAGATCATGCGCAGCCGGAACCGTTCGATCGCGGCCCTGCGCAAGAACGAGGCCGAGCTTGCCACCACACTGGCCGAACTCGAACGCGTTGCCGGCGATCTCAAACGGAAGAACCACCTGCTCGAGAACGCGCAGCGCAACCTCGCCGACGCCGACCGTCTGGCCAGCCTCGGCATGCTCAGCGCCGGGATCGCACACGAGATCAACACGCCTCTGGCTGTGCTCAAAGGCCTCGCTTCAGAGGTGAAGGACAAGCCCAACGAGCCTGTTGGCGAAGCCAAAGCCAACCTCATGCGGCGTGTGGTCGGCCGGCTCGAGAAGCTCGGCGAGGGTCTGCTGGACTTCGCGCGCGTCCGGACACCCAAGATCGTGTGGGCCAACGTCGACGAGCTGATCGCTCAGGCCCTGGAACTGCTCAGCCTCGACGATCCGGTTCGTGGTGTTCGCGTCGACGTAAAAGTGCCCGAGGGCCTCCAGGCACCGTGCGATGTCGACCGCATCGTCCAGGTACTGGTGAACCTCGTGCGCAATGCCGCCGAGGCGCTCGTCGAGAGCGAAGCGGGCGACCCAACCATCACCATCGCCGCCGAGCAGCTGACGCGCGAGGGCTCCGGGTGGGTCTCGCTCACGGTGTGCGACAACGGGCCCGGCATCGCTCCGGACCTGCTGCCCAGCTTGCTCGAGCCGTTTGTGACTTCGAGGCTCGATGCCAAGGGCACCGGTTTGGGCCTCGCCGTTGCAGACGGCATCATCCGCGAGCACGGCGGCGTGCTCATCGCACGCAACCGGGACAAGGGTGGCGCCGAATTCGAGGTGCTGCTGCCGGCGTTCGAGCGGGCAGAGCCGAAGCCCTAACGCTCAGCACATCGTCAGGCCGCCGTCGACGCACATGACCTGTCCCGTGAGGAACCCGGCCTCGTCGCTGGTGGCGTACGCGACGGCGGCGGCGATGTCGTCCGCCTGCCCGAGCCTCGGCACGCTCATGGCCTTGAGGACCTGCTCCTTGGCCTCGTCGGGAAGCACCGCGGTCATGTCGGTCTCGATGAATCCGGGCGCGATCACGTTCGCGGTTACGCCCTTTGAGCCCAGTTCGCGCGCGAGCGTTCGCGTTAGCCCGACGAGCCCGGCCTTGGCCGCCGCGTAGTTGGCCTGCCCGGCGTTGCCGACCACGCCGCTTGTGCTTGCGATGTTCACGATGCGCCCGAATCGCTGCTTCATCATGGGCCGAGCCGCAGCGCGGCACGCAGTAAAGGCGCTGGTGAGGTTGACCGACACCACCTCGTCCCACTGCTCGTCGGTCATACGCATGATCAGCCCATCGCGCGTGATGCCTGCGTTGTTGACCAGGATATCGACTCGTCCCAATTCCTTGGCCACGCCCTCGATCGCCTTTGCGAAGGCCTCGCGATCGCCGACGTCAACGGCCAACGCGGTCGCCTGCCCGCCCGCGGACTCGATCTCGGCCTTGAGTTCGTCCAGCGGCCCTTGCGAACGCGAGACGAGCACCACGTGTCTGCCGTCGGCGGCAAGCCGGGTTGCGATTGCCCGGCCGATGCCGCGGCTCGCGCCTGTGACCAGAGCAACGCGCGTTGGGGTCTCGGACATGTGGGTGGTCTCCTTGGCTGCACCAGAAGCGGGAAAAGACAAAGAAAGCGGGGCGCTCACCGCGCCCCGTGGGAGTGATCGAGTTTAGCGGCCCAGAGAGCCGGTGGTGGGGTACTCAGCCGCCGCCGGGGATGGTGATCGGCCCGCGCGGTGTGCGACGCCGACGCTCGCCCGAATCGTCATCGTCCTCTTCCTGCTCTTCGACCTGTGGCCCGCCGGTCTCAGCAACCTGCAATCCCTCGGTCGACACGGTCTGGGTCTGGCCCAAGCCGGAGAAATCGACCGTGAAGGTCTGGGGACCAATCGCGCCATCGAACTCGGACGCCCGCGCGACAATGTTCGCGTTGGTGGGGGCGCCACCAAAGGCGAACTGGCCACCGATCGGCGTGACCGACCAGCCGAGGATGTACGCCTCGCCGGGAACCTGGATCGCGATCGCGATCGCGCCGGGGCTGTCTGAGCCACCGAAGTCCTGCGCTGCGGGCTCTTCGGCAACGTCCATCTGCTGGTCATCGAGCGGCAGCATCGCGGCATCAAACACCGCGACGCTCGCGCTCGCCATGTCCCGAACACGATCGGTGGACTGCGGGCTGTCGCGGACGGCCACCATCATTCGGCGCAAGGCATCCCGCATCTCGGGGTTCGCGTCGGGTCCACCGCCGATGTTCGCCATCGTCCCGGCCTCGGGGTCCTGCATGGCCATGAGGATGGCCTGCGGTGAAGAGTCGTCGATCTGCAAGGCTTCGGCAACTTCTTCTGCCATGCCAGGATCGGCATCGATCGCCGCGGCGATCGCCATGCCAAACTCCTGCTCCAGCGCTGCTTCATCGCCGCCATACGCGGCCATGGAAGCAATGAGGTTCGCGAGCGCCGCTTCGACGGCGGGCGGAAGGTCGCCGAACCGGCTTGGAATACCACTCGCCGCCGGACCCAAGTCCAGCGACTGCGCGGCTTGGGCGGCGCTCAGTGATGCGAGCGACGCGGCCGAAGCCAATTCGATGCCCTCGCTCTGCGCATCCGCTGTCAGGTAAACCAGGCGCACCTGCTCGATGTCCTCGATGGCATCAAACCACTGCCCGCCGAACCGCAGGTCGTCGAGGATCATGCGAGCATCGGCCGACAGCATGCCCTCGAGCGCCAGGTCGTCTCCCTTGGCGAACGCGTCGGCGAACGCGATCGCGGCCCGGATCATCGGCTCGTCTTCGGCGAGCACCCTGAGACCGTCCGCGGCTTGCACCCGAGCGTCGACGTTCTCCATCGAGGCGAGCACTTCCTGCACATCGACGCGCGCGGGCGGCGGCGGCGGTGGAGGTGGCGGCGGTGGCGGCGGCGGTGGTGGTGGCTCCTTGCAGGCCGTCAGCACGACCGGGATGGCCAGCAAGCCCAGCTTCATGGCCTTGCGCGTCATGGATTTGGTGGTGCGTCGGCTCATCGTGGAAGCCTCCATCGGGATTCGTTCGTGATTCGTCTGCGGGTGGCTCAGTCCCACCAGGATTCGCCGGAGATTGCCCGACGGTTCGGTGGTCATGGCGAGCCTAGGTCGCTCATGCGCAGGGCGTTACGGGCCGGTGACCCCAGTCGAGACGGTGCCGAGGCAAGGCTCACGGGCCATCGTGCGTGGTCACGCCGGTGCCGCGATCGATCCGCCGCATCATGCCCGCGAGGCTCTTGCCGGGGGCCATCTCATGCCAATCAGCCCCCTCACCAAGCCCGGAGTCGACCATGTTCTGGCAGCCCTGGGCCCAGCGGACCGGGTGGGTCAACTGCTCGGCGAGCCGTCGGCGGATGCTGTCGGCATCGTGTTCGTGCGGCTGGGCGGTGACGTTGGAGTACACCGGGCAGTTCGCCAATGAGGCAGCATCGATCGGCGCCGCTGCCAACGCCTCCGACAACCGCTCGGCTGCCGGCTCCATCAAGGGTGAGTGGAACGCCCCGGCGACGGGCAACGGCGTTGCACGCAGGCCGGCGTCCTTCGCGGCGGCCTGAGCCCGCTCGATGGCCTGCGCGTCACCGCTGAGCACGACCTGCCCGGGCGCGTTGAAGTTTGCGCACACGAGCACTCCGTCCTGGCGAGCCGCCTCGCACACCTCATTGGCTTGGGGCTCATCACACCCGATGAGCGCCAGCATGCCGCTGGGCGTGGCCTCGGCGGCGTCTTGCATGGCCCGGCCTCGGAGCGTGACCAGCTCGAGTCCCGCCTCGAACGGCAGTGCGCCGGCGATGTGCAGCGCGGTGTACTCGCCAAGGCTCAGTCCGGCGCACGCGACAGGCGCTGGCGCTGCATCGCCAGCAAGCTCTTGGATGCCGTGCCACGACGCGATCGAGCAGGTGTAGATCGCCGGCTGGCTGACGTCGGTTCGGTTGAGTGTTTCGGCCGGGCCCTCGAAGCACAGGGAGCTCAGCGGCGCGCCGAGCCTCGAGCCTAATGCCGCGTCCGCGCGCTCGAAGATGTCCTTCGCGGCGGGACTGGCGTCGGCCCACGCGCGCCCCATGCCCACGGCTTGGGCGCCCTGACCAGGACAAACAACAATGGCTCGCTCGCTCAAGGCAAAGCCCCCATTCAGAAACTACGGATGGATTAGAGACGCCAGAGGCTGCTGCCCCAGGTCAGCCCGGCACCAAAGCCGAGGAACATAACGAGCTGGCCGGGCTCGATGCGGCCCTCGGTCTTGAGCTCGTTGAAGCACAGGCACACCGAGGCCGCCACGGTATTGCCGTAGCGATCGATGTTCACCCGCACCTTCTCTTCGGGTAGGCCGAAACGATCGCGTGCGGCGTCGAGGATCCGCTTATTCGACTGGTGGCACACGTAGTGGTCGACGTCCTCGGGACGCAGACCCACCTTGTCGAGCGTTTCCTGGATGAGGTCTCCGAAGGTGCTTACCGCGAACTTGAAGACCGCTCGGCCGTTCATGTGCAGGCAATCAAGCTCGACGGCGTTCGCTTCGTGATCGAAGTCGGACGGGAAGTCCTCGTCGACGCGAGGAATGAAGAGGTCTGGCCATCGCCCGCCATCGGTGTGCATCGATCGGGCCAGCACGCCGCGGCTCGGATCGTCGCTGCCCTTGACGATGAACGCGCCGGCCGCATCGCCAAAGAGGATGCTGGTGCCTCGGCCGCGATTCGAATAATCAATGTGGCGGGTGATTATGTCGGCGCCGACAACACCGACGTTCTTTGCGACACCCGAGCGGATCAACGCGTCGACGGTGTTGAGTGCGAACACGAAGCCCGAGCATGCAGCGCCAAGATCGAACGCCCCGATGTTGCCGGCCCCGATGTCCGACGCGATCTGGCAGGCCGCCGAGGGGGTGGGCATGTCCGGTGTAATGGTCGCGACGACGAGCTGGTCGAGGTCGGTCGGCACCATGCCCGCGTCGTCGAGCGCGGCCTGCAGCGCCTTCGTGCCGAGGCTCGCGGTCGTCTCCCCGAGTTCTCGTTTGGCCACGCGTCGCTGCGTGATGCCCGTGCGCTTGCGGATCCAGTCATCGCTCGTGTCGATGATCTTCTCAAGATCCGCGTTGGTGAGCACGGTCTGCGGGATGGCTACGCCCGAGCCGACGATCGTCGCGCCGACGCACGAACCCCCGGCCGTCTGCACGGCGGCGCGGTCGACGTGGCTCTGGTCCTGTTCGCTCACGCCCGGACCGCCTCTAGAACCGAGGCGGGGTCCATCGACGCCTCAACCTCGGCGATCCGATTCGTCATGACATCGTTCAGCCCGAGGCGGATGTACTCGAATCCGTTGCGGATGCTCGCCGCGATGGTCTTGGCCTTGCTCGATCCGTGACCGATGATGTACGTGCCGTTCACGCCCAACAGCGGCGCACCGCCGAGCTCTTCGTAGTCGCTCTTGGCGTACAGGGCCTTGATCGCCGGCTCGAGACGCAACGCGAGCTCTGGGTCCTCGGTGAAGATCGCCTGGGCGATTGCGCCGAAGAGGCTCTTGGCCAACCCTTCGGCCATCTTCAGCACAGCGTTGCCGACGAAGCCATCCGTGACGACCACGTCCGCGGCGCCATCGAAGAACTCTCGGCCCTCGATGAAGCCGGTGAAGTTGATACCAGGCGTCGCGGCGATCAGGTCTCGGCTCCGCTGGATCAGCCCGGTGCCCTTGCCCTCTTCGGCACCGATGTTCATCACCGCAACTCTGGGGTTCTCGATGTGAAGCACCGTCCGGGCGTACGCCTCGGCCATCACGCCGTATTGCCACAGGTGTGTGGGCTGCGGCTCGGGGTTCGCGCCCGCGTCGCACATGACCACCGGGCCGGAGAAGCCGGGGATGGTCACGGCGATCCCCGGCCTGTGAACACGAGGCAATCGCTTGAGGTGCATGATCGCCGCCGACACGCACGCCCCGGTGTTGCCGGCGCTCAAGATCGCGTCGACATGCTCTGGTGTGCCCGCGGTCTTCGGTGAGCCGAGGGCCGCCGAACGCACGATCGAGGAATCCGCCTTCGAGCGGACCGCCTTGGCCGGGCTCTCACCCATCTCGATCACCTCGGTCGTGGCGACCAGATCGAATCGGCTGGGATCAACGCCGTGCTCTTTGGCGATGTCGAGGATCGTGTCGCGATCGCCGAACAGCACCAGCCGGCCACCCTCCGGGATGGCGCCACTATCGGGCTCGAGCGCACGAAAGCAGCCCGCCAAGATGGCGTCGGGCGCGTGGTCACCGCCCATGACGTCGACGGCCAATCGCATCACAGCACCCCACACGGGCGTCGTATCTGCCCGCACTCATCCCAAGATTGAAAGCGAGGGTGTGGTTTAGTCACGCTCGACGCCGATCCCGAGCTTGGGAACGACGATGGTCAGGCCCGGGCGGTAGTACCCGGACTGGCGGCAGGCGCGGTGGTGGTTCTTGGGCATGCTCGTGACCGGGCACAAGGTGACCTTGGTGCCCGTGAGCGAGTCGTGTGCGCGGCGACGGCGGGTGCGACCGTGGGACTGGCGATGGGTTGGAAGCATGGCAAGATACCCTTCTTCAAGGCTCGCAAGAGGCGCTTCAGGAGCAAACGCGAGCCGGGTCACACAACGGACAGATGCCAGACACGGCAGGGTTGTCCGCCCGCGGTGTCCCAGACCTCAACGATAAGCCCCGAGCCCGGTCGCGTCAACGCTTCGAAGCCCAGTGCCGGTTGCTCGCATAGTCTAGGGCCATGCCTGACGGAACCTGTACATCGCCACCACCGAGCCTTCCCGAGGAGGCGTTGGAGGCACTCCAGCGTGTATGGGGGTTCCAATCGCTGCGGCCAATGCAGGCATCCGCCATCGCCGCCGCCCTCGAAGGCCGAGACGCTCTCGTCGTCCTGCCCACCGGCGGCGGGAAGAGCCTGTGCTACCAACTGCCGCCGCTGGTCAACGAAAAGGTCACCGTCGTTGTCAGCCCGCTGATCGCCTTGATGCGCGACCAAGTCCGTGCCCTCGAACTCAACGGGTACCCCGCGGCCGCGCTCCACTCCGCTGTCGAACCAGAAGAAGCCCGGGAGATCGAGGCGAGGCTCGTGAGCGGCGAACTGAACCTCGTTCTGGCCGCGCCAGAGCGGATGGTGACCACCGGCTTCCGGGCGTTGTTGGCGAGGCTCAACGACGCCGGCCGCCTGGGCACGATCGCCATCGACGAGGCCCACTGCATCAGCCAGTGGGGCCACGACTTCCGCCCCGAGTACCGCCGCCTCGCCGAGCTGCGGGCGGTGGTGCCAGGCACGCCCATGCAGGCCTTCACCGCGACGGCTACACCCCGCGTGCGTCAGGACATCATCGATCAGCTCGGCCTGCACGAGCCCGAGGTCTTGGTTGGCATCTTCGATCGCCCGAACCTGACGTACAGGGTGCAGGCGCGTCAGTCCGGCGCACGCGCCGTCGAGCAGATCGCCGCCGCCGTCACGCGCCACCAGCAGGCCGGCGAGGGCGGCGCGATCGTCTACTGCATCAGCCGCAAGGAAACCGAGGAGTTCGCCGAAGCGCTCCGCGGGCGAGGCCTCGACGCTCAACCCTACCACGCTGGTCTGAAACCCAAGCAACGCGACAACATCGAGCACGCGTTCACCAACGAGCAGCTCGATGTCGTGTGCGCCACCGTCGCCTTCGGCATGGGCATCGATCGCAGCAACGTTCGCCTCGTCGTCCACGCGGCGTGCCCAAAGAGCGTCGAGGCCTACCAGCAAGAAGCCGGCCGAGCCGGTCGCGACGGCGAGCCCGCCGAGTGTTTGCTGCTGTTTAGCCCCAGCGATGCCGGCCGATGGTCCCGGCTGATCCTGCGAGACGTGCCCCAGGGCGAGCCCATCCCCGAGAGCACGAGGGCCCAACTCGATCTCGTCCGCGAAGCGCAGCGCTTTGTCGCGCTCATGCAGTGCCGACACAAAGCGCTAAGCGAGCACTTTGGCCAGGAGTATGGCCCACCGCCGGGCCGCCACAATTGCGGCGCCTGCGACGTTTGCCTCGGCGAGACCGAGCACGAGCCCGACAGCGCCCGCATCGCGCAGATCCTCATGAGCGCCGTTGCCCGCCTCGACCAGCGGTGGGGCGCGGCCCACGTGACCGACGTCGTGCGTGGCTCCAGTTCAGAGAAGATCAAGGCCAATGGCCACGACCGCCTCAGCGTCCACGGCCTGCTCAAAGAAAAGCCCCGCGGCGAAGTCCTCATGTACCTCGAGCAGCTCGTCGCGGCCAGTGCTCTGCAACGCCACGTAAGCGACGGCGGCTTCGAGACCCTCCGCTTCGGCGACCTCGGCAACGCCGTCATGAAAGCCGAGACGCCCATCACACTCGCACGGCCCATGGGCTCGGGCGCCGTCGGCCGCGAACGCTCGCGGCGCAGCAACAGATCGCCCGAGGTCGTCGTGCTCGATGCCGACGAAGTCGCCCTGTTCGAGCGTCTCCGTGCCGTGCGTCTCCAGATCGCCCGCGAGGAGAGCATCCCGCCGTACATCGTGTTCAACGATGCCACCCTTCGTGAGATGGCAAAGCTCCGGCCTTCCAGCCGGCGCGAGATGCTCTCGATCAAGGGTGTGGGCGAGGCGAAGCTCGACGCCTTCGGCGACGCGTTCTTGGAGGAACTCGAGCGGGTCAGTGATGGCTGACCCAATTTCTGACTCCGAGCTCGCCAAGCTCAACTACACGAGAGAGTGGCTCAAGCATGGCTTCGTGACCGAGGCCCGCATCCGCCAAGAGCTTCGCGAGGCAGAGTCGGACGTCGAGTGGAACCTCGATCACTATCGTGGGGCTGCGCTTAGTGACTGGATCCATGCGCGCACCAAGTTGGCGGATGAAGAACTTGAGCACCTGCTCTGGTTGCTCCAGGCCGATCCGGACCTCGAGAGCATCATCGTGAATGGACTGATCGGCTTGAACAGCGTGCTCTCACTTACCACCACACAGGTTGACCAGCTCGAAGCCCGGCTTGGTCCCACGTGGGCAAACACGGTGTCGCGTTGGCGAGCGCGATTGCGGATCCGATCCGAGCCTTGGTCCCCCGAATCGCTAGAGTTGTTCCTCGAAGTCCTCACGGGCCCGCAGCTGAGCCGCTTGCTGGCGGAGCTCATTGATCGACGGGCCCTAGGACCGAACGATCTGCAGCAAATGGCTGAGCGGGGGCAGTCGAAGCGGGTGCGACACGAAGCGACTATGGCGCTGAAACGGGTCCGTCGCTAGCGGGCCGGTCTCGCCATACACTCCGCCCATGTCTACGAAGACCAAGCTCGTTTCCTCCGCTACCGAGGCCCTGGCCGACCTCAAGGACCGCGGCATCCTCTACGACGGGTGCACCATCCACGTCGGTGGGTTCGGCCTCTGCGGCATCCCCGAGCACCTGATCATCGCGTTGCGTGATACCGGCGTAAAGGACCTCACCTGCGTCAGCAACAACGCCGGCGTCGACGATTGGGGGCTGGGCCTCCTGCTCCAGACGCGGCAGATCAAGAAGATGGTGTCCAGCTATGTGGGCGAGAACGACACCTTCGCCAAGCAGTTCCTCTCGGGTGAGCTCGAGGTCGAGTTCAACCCCCAGGGCACGCTGGCCGAGCGTATCCGTGCGGGCGGCGCCGGCATCCCGGCGTTCTTCACCGCCACCGGCGCGGGCACGCAGATCGCCGAGGGCAAGGAGACCCGCACGCTGCTGCCCACGCCCGCCCAGGCGAAGGTGAACCAGGGCGACTTCCGCGAGCGTGAGTTTGTCATGGAGACCGGCATCTACGCCGATCTCGCCCTGGTCAAGGCCGACACCGCCGATCCCTTTGGCAACCTCGTCTACCGCATGACCGCCCGCAACTTCAACCCCATGATGGCGACCGCCGCCGCCTACACCATTGCCGAGGTGGACAACATGGTCGGGCTGGGCGAGTTCGGTGCCGACCAGATCCACACGCCGGGCAGCTTCGTCGACCGCGTGATCCAGGTCACCAGCGAGAAGCGGATTGAACAGCGCACCACACGCGACGGCTAGGACGGCTACGTAATGGCCTGGTGGCTCTGGGTCCTCATCGGCGCTGGCATCCTGGCATCATGCCTGTACGCAATCGTCGTCCTCATCGGGGTCGCGGTTCTCCGCTTGAAGCCGGGCGAAGTCGCGCGCGAACTGCAGGACGGCGAGACCGGGGAAACACTCGGGCGTGTGGAGGAGCAGGCGGGCCTCGCCGCCGATCGCGGCTGGGAACTGGCGTCCGTCATCGAGATGCACTTCCTCGGGAGCCCGTTGCAAGATGTCGCCTGGGAAATCGAGTCGGGCGCCCGCTACCTCATCGGCTCGGCTCGCGGAGAAGAGAACGTAGTTACCAGCTTTCTCACGGTGCTGCGTTCGCGCTCGTCCCGCGAGCAGGTCATCCTCGTCACCGCGAATCATCGCAGTATCGCGCTCGACATGCCGCACGAGGGATACCTCGCCGAGGCGTTCCATGGCACGACCGTTGCCGAACTCGAGCGTCGCCACGAGTTGGCGATGAGGTACCTCTTCGATACGGGCATGTGTGAGCTGCACGATTCCGGGGCGTCACCTCTCGAGCTCTACACGGCAACGTTGGAGATGCAGATTCGCTGGCTGAGGAAGCCCTTGTTCCGCGTGATCCTGCTCCCGTTGCTCTATCTGCATGCCGTCATGATTCGGGCCGGGCGATCGATCGAGCAGCGGTACGGCTTGCGGAGTAAGACGCTACGAAGACTCCGCGGCGAGATCATGGACTGGCCGCGGAGCTTTGGTTGATCGGGTTGTCTTGACGGTTCAGGACGCCGGGGCTTCGGCCTGGTCCTCGTCTGCCTTGGCGTCCGCCTTCGGCTTGCTCCCCGGTTCGATGAGGTTGCCCTCGTTGTCGAACTCCATCTCCTCGCGCTCGTCGTCGTCGATCGTGCGATCGGGCTCGACGAATACGCGGATGTGGCTCTCCAGGTCGGTGGCAAACTTCAGCAGCACCTCGTAGTTGTCGATGCGCTTCATCGCGAACGGCAGGCGGACCTCGCGAGGCTTGACGTCGAAGCCAAGCGTCTGCAGCGCCTTGGCGATGTCCTGCTGGGTCACCGCGCCGTAGAGCACGCCCTGGTCGTTGCAGGCGCGGACCATGGTGATCTCTTGACCGTCGAGCTTGCCGGCCATCTCCTCGCGGTTCGCGCGGAGGGCGGCGACCTCCTTCTCGGCCTCGGCCCGGCGGTCGGCAAGCTTCTTGATCAGATCGTCATCAGGCTCGGTCGCGAGCCCGCGAGGCAGCAGGAAGTTTCGGGCGTAGCCCGCCTTGACCTTCACAACATCGCCGACGATGCCGAGATTGTCAACGTTCTCAACCAGGAGCAGATTCAGGTCACGAGCCATGGTCGCTGTCCTTTCCGCCGGCAAGGCCGGCCGGGAAGTTGAGGAGCCGGGCGTGATGCCGTCGGCCCCAACGTATGTGATCCGGGGCAGCATGCCACCGGGCTTGGGATACGAGCAAAGATGATAGGTCACGAACTCAGAACGGGATGTCGTCGTCCGGCGGCACCGGGCTGCTGTCGTACCCTCCTCCTCCTCCTCCGCCTTGTGAGTAGCCGCCTCCTCCTCCGCCACCACCGCCGGGCCCACCGCCGCCGCCCTGGCCGCTGTCGACGAACTGGAAGTTGTCGATCACGACCTTGAGCTTGCTGCGGTTGTTGCCCTGCTGGTCCTGCCACTGGTCCAGCTTCAGGCGGCCCTCGATGAACACCGGCCGGCCCTTGCGCAGGTACTGGGCCATCACCTCGGCGGTCCGACCCCACGCCTCGCAATCAACGAAGGTCACCTCTTCGCGGTTCTCACCGCTCTGGGTGCGGTACTTGCGATTCACCGCGAGCCCGATGTTGCCCACCGCCGTGTTCTGAGGCGTGTGGCGAACCTCCACGTCCTTGGTGAGGTTGCCCATCAGGAACACCTTGTTGAAGCTGCCGGCCATGGCGATTCTCCGGGGTCGTAGTGGTGGGGACGCGGAAGACGCGACTCGCGTTCAGCGTAGCAAAGTCAGGCGTTGGCGGCGGGCTCGGCGGCCTCGCCCTCGGCAGTTGGCTCGGCATCCGCACTCGCACCGTCGCCCGAGCCCTCCGCGGGCTGCTCCGCCGGAGCCTCCTCGACTGGGCGGCCCATGCGAACCGAGGTATCCTCGGCCTGCTCCTGGTCCTCGGAGGCCTTCTCGGCGCGGAGCTTGGCCTCGCTCATGAGGGCCTCGCGACCGTCGGCGGCCTGCATCTCCTCCATGGTCAGGTGATCCGCACGCGTGACGAGCAGACGCATAATGGTCTCGCTCATCTGGCAGTCGCGGTCGAGCTGGGAGATCTTCTGGGCCGGCGCCTCGAAGTACGTCAGGATGTACAAGCCGCGCTTCTGCTTCTCGATCTCGAACGCGAGGCGACGCTCGTCCCACTTGGCCATCGAAACGAGCTTGGCTTCGCAGCGGCCGAGCAGCTCATCGATGTGCGTGATGACGGCGCCGAGATCGGCCGCGCTCGACTGGCCGACAAGGAACATGGCTTCGTAATGGAAAGTGCGCTCTGGGGGCATGTCAGGAGTCCTTCGCCGAGTGCT
The DNA here is from genome assembly GCA_937899905.1 of uncultured Phycisphaeraceae bacterium. Taxonomy (GTDB): domain Bacteria; phylum Planctomycetota; class Phycisphaerae; order Phycisphaerales; family UBA1924; genus JAHCJI01. The sequence continues at coordinate 36,221 of CALCCF010000057.1, read as the reverse complement.
TCGGCTGTTGGTGACCGGCGCGCGCGGCTTCGCTCGCGCCCTGGGGTTGATCACTGGGGGTCCCATCGGTGGGCCCCACAGGACGGGTTTCTCTTTTTAGTTGGTTCGAACTGTTCGATTCGCTGGGCTTTGACGCTTCGGCGTCGCTTGGCTTGGGCTTGCGAGCCTTGGGCTTCTTCACCTCGGGCGTGTTGAAGCGGTTCATCGCCTCGGTAGTGCCGTTGCCGACCCAGCACTCGGCTGCGTCCGCGGCCCGCTTGAGCGCCGGCTGCAGCGTCTCGGCTTGCTCTTTGGTAAAGCGGCCGAGCACGTAGCCGACCTGGCTGCCACCCTCGGGCTTGGCATCGACGCCCACACGCAGCCGAGCGTACGCATCGCCGCCGACCGCGCGAGCGACATCGGCGAGCCCGTTGTGCCCGCCGTCGCCGCCCTTCGGGCGCAGCCGCAGCGCGCCAAGCGGGATGTACAAGTCATCCACCACGATGAGCATGTCCTCGGCCGGCTCGAGCTTGTAGAAGCGAACGGCTTCACCGACGCTCAACCCGGACTTGTTCATGAACGTCGTGGGCTTGGCAAGCAAGACCTTCTCGTGGCCAATCATGCACTCCAGCGTCGCCGCGTGGAATCGTCCACGCGCCACCGCGCCGCCCGCGTGCCTGCGGGCGAGCTCATCGAGAACCATGAACCCCGCGTTGTGACGCGTGTTCTCGTACTCGCTTCCAGGATTGCCAAGGCCGACGATCAGCTTCATGGATGGTGGCGAGATTACTCCCCGCCCTCGTCGGCCTTCTTCTCGGTGATGACCTCGGGCGAAGCCTCGCCATCGACCTCAGCGCCCTCGGCGGTCTCCTCGGTCTCGGTCTTCACGCTGATACCGACGACGACGGTGTCGGCCGGAGTCAGCAGCTTCATGGTCGGCTTGGGCAGCTTGATCTCGCCGGCCGTCATGTGCTCGTGGGCGTCGAGCTCGGAGATGTCAACTTCCAGCACATCGGGAAGGTTGGTCACCGCGCACTCCAAATTGAGCTCGGTGACCGGGTGGTTCAGGTACGCGCCAGCCGTCTTGAGGCCCTTGGCGTTGCCAATGAACTCGAGCGGCACGCTCACCTCGACACGCTCAGACAGGTCCACCCGGCGGAAGTCGGCGTGGATGATGTCGGTGCCCAGGTGATCGAACTGGAGATCCTGGAGCAGCACGAACTCGTCCTTGTCCCCCTCCATCTTGAGGTTGAACACGCGCTCACCCTTGGCGAAGTGGAGATTGGCCTCGTGCGCGTCAAACTCGATCGACATCGGATCCTGGCCGTGGCCGTAGACGATGGCGGGCAGGGCGCCGCGATCGCGCAGTCGCTTTGAGTATCGCGAGCCGGTGCGATCGCGCTTCTTGGCGGTCAGGCTTGGTGCGTCTTCATGCATGTTCGCTCTCCTGAGACGATGCGGGCCGCGATCGGCGCCGCCGAGTGTTTCGTGTTCTTATCGCTTGGCGCCAGCCGCATCCCGAAGGAGCGCGCTGACGGACTGGTCGTGGTGGATGTTGTGGATCGCATCGCCGATGAGCTCGCCCAGGCACAGCTCGACGAGCTTGCCGTCAAGACGCCTGGCACGATCGCTCAGCGGGATGGTGTTGGAAACGATGACCTCGTTGATCGGGCTATCGATCAGCCGATCGATGGCGGGGCCGACGAGAACCGCATGCGTCGCCGCGACCTTGACCTCTTTCGCGCCCTCTGCCATCACAAAGCGCGCCGCCTCGCACACCGTGCCGGCGGTCGAGATCATGTCGTCGAACATGAGCACTGTCTTGCCCTTGACGTTTCCGATCAGGCTGTCGGTGACGACCTCGCTGCCACTGATGCGACGCTTATTGATGATCGCCAGGTCAGCGTTCAGCAGGTTCTGCATCGCCTCGGCCATCTTGACGTTGCCAACGTCCGGGCTCACGAGGCACAGGTCGCCCAGCTCGTCCCGCTTCTCCCGGAAGTAGTCCAGGAACACCGGTGTCGCCGACAAGTGGTCGGTCGGCAGGTCGAAGAAGCCCTGGATCTGGGCGGCGTGTAGATCGATGGCCAGAACACGATCCGCACCGGCTGCCGTGACGAGGTTCGCGATGAGCTTGGCCGTGATCGGCACGCGGCCCTCGTCCTTGCGGTCCTGCCGCCCGTATCCGAAGTACGGGATCACGAGCGTGATCCGTTTGGCCGACGCGCGACGAAGGCAATCGACAAACACCAAGAGTTCCATCAGGTTGTCGTTCACTGGGTGGCACGTCGAAAGGATCACGAAGCAGTCACGCCCGCGGACATCCTCATCGAGCTTCACGAGCAGCTCGCCATCCGGGAACGCCATCGTCCGCGCCTTGCCAAGCGGCAGGTCCAAGTGCTCGCACGCGCGCTCGGCAAGGTGCTTGCTGTGACGCCCACTAAAGACCTTGAGCTGGTTTGGATCGATCTTCACGGGCGAACTCCTTCTCCAGCGCCTCTTCCGGCGCCTTGTCCATGATCGGCAGCGACTTCCAGCCGCTGTCGATAGATCCGATCCACCTCGGCGAGCTGCTCTGGTGTGTTGATGCTCAGCACGTCTTCCGCGGGCACCGCATCGACGACCTCGACCGTGGCCCCCTCGGCCAGCAGCATCGCCGGCACGTCGGTCAGGTAGTACTCGCCCGTCTTCGGGTTGCGCTCCACGCGCCGGAGCGCGTCCATCAACGGGCCGAGCTTGAAGCAGTAATAGCTGGGATTGATCTCGCGGATCGCCAGCTCGGCGTCTGTCGCGTTCTTCTGCTCCACGATGCGCGCGAATCGGCCCTCGCTATCGCGAACCACGCGGCCGTAGCCGGTCGGATCCTCAACCACCGCCGTCGCGAGCGTTGCCGCCGCGCCCGATCTCGTGTGGACATCCAGCAGCGTGCGCAGCGTCTCCGCTCGGATCAACGGGCCATCGCCGCAAAGCACCAGCACGTCCGTATCGGGCGCGATGCCCTCGAGGCTCTCCTCGGCCGCGAGCACCGCGTGGCCCGTTCCCAGTTGCTCGGCCTGCAACGCGAAGCGGACCTCGCCGGCCGCGCCCTCGAGCGCCCGCTCGACGTGCTCCCGCCCATGGCCGACAACCGCCACGATTGGCTCGCAGCCAACCGACCGGCACGCCTCGGCCACGATCGAGACCATGGGCCGGTCGCCAACCTCGTGCACGACCTTGGGCAGGTCGCTCCCCATGCGCGTGCCCTTGCCGGCGGCCAGGATGATCGCGCACGGGTGATGCGGATTCGTAGAGTTGGTGTCGCTCACGTCGCTCCAGAACCTGGAGGTCACGCGCGGCAACAGGCGGGGCACCGGGAAACTACCCGACCAGGGCTCGAACCTGGACTCTCAGTACCAAAAACTGATGTGCTACCATTACACCATCGGGCAGTGGAACTCTGCTCGGTGCGCCTGCGACCTGCGGCGATCCTCCAAAACCAGTCGTGCCATCGCACGAACCCATGCCGATCGAGCACGCCGGGACCCTCCCGACGCGGCGGTGGCACGGGGCGTGGCATGCTGCTAAGAACGGCCAAAGCCGGCAAGCATCACCGCCACGACTGGCTCCTAGAGCTGGATCACTGGTCTGGGGACTCGGTCCCCGCCGGCAACCCCTGCCCGTGCCTCGGCCCGCCTGGGCTCCTCCCGGGCGGCTCCCGTCCTGCCGCTGAACCCGAGATCGTAGCACCGGAGCCGCCGCAGCTCCAAGGGACTTCTACCCTGTCTCCGCATGGTACGAGGTCTCTCAATCCTGTCGTTCACGCTGGCCTGGTTGCTGGTTCTGGCGACGCCGGTTGACGCCCAAGAGCGGGACGACGGTGCGATCCCGATCCGGGTGGCCAGCTTCAACATCGAGGACGTCTCGACCACAGATCTGCTGGCCGGGGATAACCCACGGCTCCAGCGCATCGCCGAGGTGATCCAGCGGCTGCGCCCCAACGTGGTCCTCATCAACGAGATCGCCTACGACCAGCACGGCGTACCGGGTGTGCCGACAAGCGAGCCCGAGGGTTCCAACGCACGGAGATTCGTCGAGCGATATCTCGCCGTCGCCCACGCCGAGGGCGTCCAGCCGATCCGCTACAACGTGGTCATGCTGCCGAGCAACACCGGCCAAGCGAGCGGCCTCGATCTCGACAATAACGGCAAGGCGGTTACGTCGTACCCGCGTCCAGGGCCATCGAGTGCCAGCGGCTCGCCCCCATCTCAGACCCAGGACGGTCGCGCGTTTGGCAACGACGGCTGGGGTTTTGGGACCTATCCCGGCCAGTACGGCATGGCACTGCTCGTCGACGAGCGGCTCCAGATCATGGACGACCAGATACGCAGCTTCCGATTGCTGCCCTGGAGCGCCATGCCCGACGCGCGCCGGCCGATGACCGAGCATGGTCAGAGCTGGTACAGCGACGACGAATGGCAGGCGATGCGGCTGAGTTCCAAGAGCCACTGGGACGTGCCGGTGCGCTTGCCCAACGGCGCCATGCTCCACTTTCTGTGCAGCCATCCCACGCCGCCGGCATTCGACGGCCCCGAGGGCCGCAACAAGGCGCGCAATCACGACGAGATCAGGTTCTGGGACGACTACCTCGACAATCGCGCCTGGATCGCCGACGACGATGGTCGCATCGGCGGCCTGGAACGAGGCCGCAGGTTCGTGATCCTGGGCGACCTCAACGCCGATCCAAACAAGGGCAACGACGTCGGCGACCCGATGGGCCGGCTCTTGAGAAACCCTCGGATCCAATCGATGCCCGCACCCGTGCACCAGCGCCCGGTGGACGGGCTCGAACCCACGGACACAGCCGACTTCGGCTTGCGCGTCGACTACGTGATCCCCAGCAGGGGATTGGGCATCCTCCGGTCCGGCGTGTGGACGATCGAGCCCGCGCCCCGGGGCGGGAGTGTTGGGTTCCCAAGCGACCACTTTCCGGTCTGGGCCGAGTTCTCGGTGACCCCAAGGTGACCGCAGGATGACCGTGGCAAACCATGATGTTGTGGATTCGTTGCGGCCAGACCGCAAGAATTCCGATGACACGAGATTCAATGAATCGCCCTCGGAATCCGCGACGCCAATGACCCGAATCGAGGCCCCTGCCCAAGCGATCGCCTTGCCCACGCCAACACGGCGCGGCCTTGATGTCGCTGCGCTGAATGAGACGACCAAGCCACGGATCACGCGGCTTGTCACCATTACAAGTGCCCTCGGCTTCGGTGTTGCAGCGCTGACATTCAGGCCCGATGCGCTTCAGCTGGTCACAGGGCTCGTGGCGGCCATCTTCGGCGCGGGTCTCGCCGCGGCGGGCGCCAATGCATTGAACCAAGTGATGGAGATCGATCGCGACGCACGCATGCCGCGCACGATGTCACGGCCATTGCCCTCCGGCCGAGTCACGCCGCTGGCCGTGACGATCATGGGCATCGAGCTTTGCGTGCTCGGCGTCGTCCTCGCGTGGGTCTTGGCTGGCATGGCTCCGGCGATTCTGATTGCTGCGACGGTGTTGAGCTACCTCTTCTTGTACACACCGAGCAAGCCCGGCTTCTGGAGCAGCACGTGGATCGGTGCGGTGCCTGGCGCGCTGCCGCCGGTCATCGGCTGGGCTTGCGTTGACGGATCCTGGTCCTCGCTTGCGCATGTCGGCCCTTGGGCGCTGTTCACGATCATGTTCGTCTGGCAGATCCCACACTTCCTCGCCATCGCGTGGATGTACAAGGACGACTACGCCGCGGGTGGGTATCGCGTGCTGCCGGTTGTCGACAAGACCGGCCGCTGGACGTGGGCGATGATGGTGCTCTGGGCGGCGCTCTTGCTGCCAGTGACCGTGATGCCCGTGCTGGTGATGGACGTCACGCCGGGATTCATCGCCGTTCCGGTGGCGCTCATCGCTGGCGCAATGTTCCTGCGATTAACCCTCAAGGTTACGCGGACGCGTACTCGCGCCGATGCACGCAAGGTGTTGATCGGTTCTGTGATCTACCTTCCGATCCTGATGGCGGCGTGGGTGGCCGACGCGGCCCTTGGCCTGGTCCTCGGCGTCCAGGGAACGCCGCTGGGGTGAGTGCAGAGCCTCATGCGCTCGTTCGGGTCGAGTCGGCCGTGGTCGAGCATCGCTCCCGTCGATCGAAGCCGGTCCGCGCGCTCGATGTCGTGAGTTTCACGATCGAGCCGGGCTCGCATGTTGCACTGCTTGGTCCCAATGGCTCTGGAAAGTCAACGCTCCTGCGCGTGATCGCGGGGCTCCAGGCTCTCGCGGGTGGTTCCATACAGCGGCGGCCTGATTTGCGCTTCGGCGTGGTCTTCCAGAGTCCTGCGCTCGACCCATTGCTGACGGTGCGCGAGAACCTTCGCTTGCAGGCGGCGCTCTCGGCGATGCCGCATTCTGATGATCACATCGAGAATCTGTGTGCCGAGCATGGCCTCGAGGACCGGCTTAGCGATCGGGTCAAGACGCTCTCGGGCGGATTGGCGCGGCGCGTCGAGTTCGTGCGCGCGATCCTTGGTGAGCCCGATCTGTTGCTGCTCGATGAACCGAGCGTTGGTCTGGACCTACCCGCTCGTGCCGCGCTTCTGGGGGCGATCGAGGCATTACGGGCCGAGCGGCCGGACATCGCAGTGGTCATGTCGACGCACCTGATGACCAACGCTGAGCGCTTCGAGCGGGTGCTGATGATGTCCGGCGGCGCGATCGTTCGAGAGGGTTCGCCCGCAGATCTTGTTGGCGAGTTGGGAAGCCTGATGCTGGGCGTGCCCGCGCATGCGTCGGTCGACGGCGTTGAACTGCCGTGGGAGGCACAGCCCGACGGATCGCGTATCGCGCTGCCCGATGGTGAGGCGCAACTGCGCGACTGGTCGGCGTCCTTGGCGGACGCTGGTATTCCATTCTTTGTGCGCAAGCCGACGCTCGCGGACGTGTATCTCCGGATGGCGGGCGCGCGGCTTGACGCGGAGGTTGTCGCGTGAGCGGCATGCGCGCAGCACTAGCGTTAGCGGGCCGGGAGTTGCGGCGGTTCAGCCGGCAGCGCGTGCGCGTCGTCGTAGCGATCGCGACGCCGGCGATGATCTGGATCTTCATCTCCAGCGGCTTTGCGCGCAGCATCCGTCCCGAGCTGCTCGATGGCTCGGGTGATGCCTCGCTGGCGCTCTACCTGCTTCCGGGCATGGCCTCGCTCGTGGTGCTGTTTAGCGCGATATTCGGGGCGATCTCGCTCATCGAGGATCGGCACGAGGGCTTCTTGCAAGCGGTGCTCGTGAGCCCGGCCCCGCGGTGGTCGATGGCGCTCGGGAAGCTGATCGGTGGTGGGCTGCTGGGCTTCGTGCAAGCGATGGTTTTGCTCTCGTTCTCACCGATTGTCGGTGCGGAGTTGACGCTGTCTGGCGGCTTGGTCGCGGCACTGTCGCTTGCGTGCCTCTCGCTGGGGATCACGGGGCTTGGGCTTGCGGCTGCGTGGTGGGTCGATTCGTCATCGGGCTTCCACGGCGTCATGAACCTGGTTCTGATGCCCATGTGGCTGCTGAGTGGTGCGATCTTCCCGGTTGAGGGCGCGAGTGGGTGGCTGCGCGCCGTTGTTGTCGTGAATCCGTTGGCGTGGTGCCAGCGGGCGGTGAGGAGTGGGTTGGCTGGCGAGGCGGATGCTCCGGCGTTCGCGCTCGCGGCCGTGTTTGGATTGTCCGGCGTTGTGCTTGCTATCCTGACGATGTCGCGAGGCAGGCCGCGGTAGGAAGGGCTTTGGATCTCGAAGAATCGGGGGTGGAGGCGAACGCATGTCCCAACGCGTGCTGATGATCCTGATGATTCTGGTGGGCCTCATCTTGATGAGCCTGCTTACCACGATGTACTTCCTGCGCCCTGTGGCAGGACCGCCGGCGGCGTCTGGCTCGGCCGACGCGGTGCCGTCGGATCCATTGCAGTCCGACCAGTTGCTCGTGGGCTACGAGATACCCGAGTTCACGTTGACCGACCAGGAGGGGCGGCCTGCCGACCAGTCGATCCTGGATGGCGAACTCACGGTGCTCACGTTCATGTTCACCAATTGCCCGTTCGCGTGCCCGGGCATGACCGCGGAGATGCTCAAGCTGCAGAGCGACATGGAGGGCACGAGGCTTCGGTTTCTGAGCGTCACGGTCGATCCGGCCAACGACACGCCAGAAGTCTTGAAGGCCTATGGCGAGCGCAACGGGATGGACTTCGAGCGATGGAGCCTGCTGACCGGGCCGTTCGAGGACGTGCGTTCGATCGTGCGCGATAGCCTGAATTTTTTCGTGGGTGAGGACACGACGCGGCAGATCGAGCTGGCCGACGGCAGCACGATGAACAACGTGAGCCACCCGTCGCACCTGATCCTCATTGGCCCGGAGCGCCAGGTGCTGGGGATCTACCTGTATTACGAGGCCGATCGCATGATCGATATCCGTACGCGGGTGCGCGCGGCGGCGCAGGCGATGCGGGCAGGCTGATCGAATGGTGGTGGCATCGACCATGCACCGGCGTTCAGGCTCTCGCCGCTTGATTGCACCGTTTGCGGTGCTCTTCGTGGCATTCGGCGTGCTGCCCGGATGCTCGACCGCGCTCGAGGCGCTCATGCCCACGCCGGCACTCTTTACCGAGACCGGCGTCGATCCGATGGCCCATATCCCCGAGGATGAGCGGTGGGTGCCCCGCCGTGTGTATTACGCGACGACGCGTGAGCGCACGAGCACTCGGCGTGACATCGCGTATGGAAACCAGCAAGGCGATCACCTGTCGATGGGTGTCGCGCTCATTGGATTTGGGCCCGAGGGCATGAGCTGGGCCGATCTGCGAGCCGCGACGGTGTCGCCTGAACTGGATGGCCGTCCGCCATTGACCATCAACGGTGTATTCGAGGCCGGGCGATTCCCGATCGACTCGACCGCCCAAGAGGCGGCCGAGCCGAATCGCGCGGCTTGGGTGCTGGGCAGCATCGATACCGCCGTCGCGAACGCGCGCGACCCGGACATCCTGGTTTATGTGCACGGGGCCAAGGTCGACTTCTACAACGCGTGCGCCTTCGCGGCCCAGCTCGATCATTTCATGGGCCGTGATCTGACCTCGATCGCGTTTTCTTGGCCGACGCGTCAGAGCATCTTGTCCTACGCCCTGGGCAACGACGTCGGTCGGGCGTATGAAGCGGCGCCGGCGCTGGCGACGCTGCTTGAAGCGCTCGCGGCCGACACGAGTGCGCGGCGGATCCATGTGTTGTGTTGGAGTGCGGGCGGCCGAGTGACGTCGCGAGCGCTGGCGTTGCTGCGCGAGCGGCATGGTGACCTCGACCATGGGGCGCTCCAGGAGAAGCTCCGGCTGGGCGCGGTGTACTTCGCGGCCGCCGATGTGCCCGCGGACCAGTTCTTGGATGACTTGCCGGCGATCCATGACTTGGCGCGGGAGGTCGTCGTGACCCAGAGCGACAACGACGGTGCGTTGGCGTCGGCCGAGCGATTTATGGGCGGTGAGCCGCGCATCGGCTTGCTGCACGCCGCAACGGTCGCGCAGGAGCATCGCGAGTGGCTGCTAGACCTCGAGCGGTTCCACGTGATCAATGTTTCGCGTGGTTCGGGCGAGCGAGGATTCGACATTACCGGCCACCGGTATTGGTTCAAGCATCCGTGGGCGAGCTCGGATGTGGTTCTCGCGATCCGTACGGATCTGGGACCGGACCAGCGTGGGCTGGTAGGCGTGCCACCGGAGGGCGAACCCGAGCGCGAGCCGATCGTCTGGGCGATACCGGCAGACTATCCGGACCGCCTTCGAGCCTTGGGCGATCTGCGAGGCCAGGCGGCGCTGCGAGAGTGGACGCCCGATGGTGATGGAGGCCTGAAGCCTTAAGTTCTGAACGTGACCTGCTTTGGGGGGTTCGGAGACAGCAGTTGGCAGTCGACGCGGTGGCGTCGGCGAGAAACGCGTGGATGCTATCGATGCGCTTTACGGGCTTGCGGGCGACAGCATCGGACCAACGACGTTGCGTAGTAGCCAGAGCGCGATGAGTATCCCAGCCGCGATGGCGGCGGACTGCCAGCTGCATCCCACGCCGCTCTGCCACCAGCTCGATCGGTATGTGCCGTGGTCTGGGTGATCCTCGGCCTTTGGTGGTAGCGCGGCTTTGGGGCTGGGGTGTGGCGGGATATCGGAGCGCGAGCGCTGCGGTGGACCGGGACCTTCGATATCGTTTCGATGGAATCGGTCGTCTGGCATAGTCCATCATTGCGCGGGTGCGGCCGCGATCGGGCACGGTGGGGCCTGCATGGGTCGCTATGTCGCTCAGCGCTGGCAGAACCTACGAGCCGCCGGTCGGTAAGGCCCAGCCGTCACCCAGATCTGGGGCTGGTACACGGATGAACGTGATCCGCTTGGGGGGCGGGGCGTGCGTGCCGTCGCGGAACCCTGGGCGTCCGTCGATCAGGCGAGAGGGCGGTGGCCCGCCGAGTCCGCCGAGTTCGCCGGGCCTGCCTGCGCCTCGTGGCGGGGGGCCTCCGCCAATGCCGCCGCGTGGGGGGCGTTCGCCGGCGCGGCGATCGGGCGGGAGGGGGCGCCTTTCGGGATCGCCGGGGCGTCCGCCTGTTCGATCTCGTTGTGGTGCGCCTTCGGGCCGGCTCGCTCGCGGTGTGCGCTCGGGCGGCAGCTGGCCCGATTGCCCCGGCCTTGGCAGTGCTCCCTCACGGCGCGGGGGCTCGGGCCAATGCAGTTCGAGGCGTTCGACGAGCGAACCGACATCGTCGATCCACATCTCGATGCGATCGGGGCCTGGCTCGGTATTGCCCTCGGCAAGGGTGGCTGTGATTCGCAGGCCCGAGTCCTCGCTCCTGGGCGTTCCGATGTCGTAGCGATCACGCAGGTTGTCGAGCATGGCGTCAAGCGAGCCCACGAGGATGGTGCTTTCGCCGAGGTCGATCCATCGCGGCCCGCCACGGCGGACCTCTCCCCGTGAGACCGATCCGTCGCGTCGCAGCGACCAGTCTCCTTGGTCGTCGCGCCCCATCACGAACGTGTGCCCCTCTGGGGTGAGGAGCTCGATGCGAAGGAGATCGCTGGACATGTCCATTGTGCCGATCGTGCGTTCGTCGCCCTCGGGGCCTACGCGGATCTCATATCGCAGTGCTGTCGCGGCCCGAGTGGCCTCGATTGCCGAATCGACCACGGCGTACGCGGGTGGGGGTGTTGACACAAAGAACACCAGCGCCGCGAGGCCAAGGGCGGCGGCGGCAGCGAGGGGTGCCACTCGGCGTGCGATCCGAAGCATCGGGGGCGCGGCCCGGCGGTCGGCTATGTCGTCCATGACTTGGCCGATGCGAGCGTTCTGAAGCTCGGGTGTTTCCTGGTGGAACACGCCGAGCACGCCATGGATGAACCGATCATCGGCGATGCGAGCTTCGTCGTCCGGTGGCCGCTCGGAACTGTGCTTGCGTTCGTCGGTCACGATCCATCCCCTTGGAGGGCGAGGCAGTCGGCCAATTGCGTCCGGGCTCGCTGCGCCCGCTTGCGTATGGCCGCTTCCTGCTCGTTCGTGGCCTGCGCGATGGCGCGCAGGGTCATGCCACGGCCGTAGGCCATCTCGATCACGGCCCGCAGCCGGTCCGACAGCATGTCGATGCACTCGGCAAGCGCCTCGATGCGATCCCGGAACGAGTCTCCGGGTCGTTCGGCCAGCCGGACGTAGCGTGCGTCGATGGCATCGAGCACACCATCGGAGAACCACTCGGGCGAACGCCCAACGCGGCGGTAGTGGGCCATGACGAGCACGCGGGCGATGCCGCGGAGCCATGGGCCGAAGGGCCGCGTTCGGTCGTAATCATCCAGCCGCTTCCAGGCCACGATCATGGCCTCCTGAAAGAGATCATCGACGGCTCCGGGATCATCGACCGAGCTGCGCAGATACGCCAGAAGCATGTCCGCGTGCTCGCGCACAAGGATCTCGAAGATCTCACGTCCTGCTCTCGAGCGTGATCGCACCAAGCTGCTCCGTCGGCCCGCCCACGCTCGAGTGGCCAGAATTGGCCACACACGGGCGACGCGCCCGCCGCACCGTATTGCCGGTTAGCCGATCGAGTGTGACATCGCCCGAGAAAATAGGTCCACTAATCTTGGACCCCTGATGCCGTCGGACCGGAACCGGCGAATTTCTGCGCCGCGGTGTGTCACACTCTCGGCCGCCGCGCACAATTTGGTTCTGAGCGGGGATCGCGCGTTCCCCGCAAGGAGCCAAGCCATGGCACGACGCACCGCTGTTCTGTTCGCGATCGTTGGGCTTGCGACCGGGTTGCCAGCCGCACATGCTCAGAACCAGAGCCAAGGGCCCGATGTGGGGCCGCAGGACCAGTCGCCAAACGAGCGATCACCGGTCCAGCGCGGCCCACGGCTGGCCAATACCGAGGGCACGCGTGGATCGACCGACGGGCCCACGGACACTCCCGCGGTGTTCCCGTTCGAGTTTCGCACGATCGACGGCACGTTCAATAACCTCGCGAATCCGTTGCAGGGTGCGGCGGGCATCGAGTTCCTGCGGCTGGTTCCCGCGGCGTATGGCGACGGCGTCGGCTCACCCGCGGGGAGTGGTCGGCCCAGTGCTCGGCTCATCAGCAGTGTCGTGGCCGCACAGGACAGCGGCAGCGTTCCCAATGCCTACCGGTTCTCCGACTTTGTATGGCAGTGGGGCCAGTTTCTCGATCACGACATCGATGAGACCCCGGTTGCGAGCCCGGCCGAGGAGTTTGACATCGTGGTGCCGGCTGGCGACCCGTGGTTTGACCCACGCGGTACCGGCGAGGTGACTATCTCCTTGGATCGTTCGGCGGCTTCCGGCTTGGGCATGGTCCGCCAGCAGATCAATAACATCACGGCGTACATCGATGCGTCGAACGTGTACGGCTCTGACGAAGAGCGTGCGCGCGAGCTTCGCACGCTGGATGGTACCGGCAAGCTCAAGACGAGCGATGGCGATCTCCTGCCGTTCAACGTCAATGGCTTCGAGAATGCGCCGACGGCGTACGACCCGTCCTTCTTCTTGGCTGGAGACATCCGCGCCAACGAGCAGGTGGGGCTGATCGCCATGCACACGCTGTTTGTGCGTGAGCACAATCGGCTGGCGACGCAGATCGCGCGAGACCTACCGCACCTCGATGGCGATAGCATCTACGAGCATGCGCGCGCGATGGTGGCCGCCGAGATGCAAGCCATTACGTACAACGAATTCTTACCCAAGCTGCTGGGGCCAGGGGCGATCCCGCCGTACGCGGGGTACCGCCCCGAGGTCGATGCGGGCATCTCTAACCTGTTTGCGACGGCTGCGTATCGGGTAGGGCACACGATGCTGTCCAGCGAGCTCAAGCGTGTCGATGCGCAGGGGCGCGAGATCCCGGGTGGCCATCTCGAGCTCGCCGATGCGTTCTTCGTGCCCGGTGAGATCGTCGAGGCGGGCATCGAGCCGGTGCTTCGTGGGCTCGCGAGCCAGGACGCCCAGGACGTTGATGTCCGGGTCATCGATAACGTGCGCAATTTCCTGTTTGGGCCGCCCGGCTCGGGCGGGTTTGATCTGGTCTCGCTTAACATCCAGCGTGGTCGCGACCACGGCTTGCCGAGCTATAACGAGCTGCGGGTGGCGTTTGGCCGGCCGCCGGCACGCACGTTCCGTGATGTCGGGGCGGATCGTGAGACCGCGGATCGGCTCGCGGATGTGTACTCGCACCCAGATGAGATCGACGCATGGGTCGGCCTGCTCGCCGAGCGGCACCGTCCGGGCGCCTTCGTGGGCGAGACGCTGTACCGCATCTTGCGCGACCAGTTCATCCGCCTGCGCGACGGCGATCGATTCTGGTACGAGAGCTACCTGCCGCCGTCGATGTCCAACCAGATCCAGTCGCTCACGCTGTCCGAGATCATCCGCATGAATACCAGCGTTCGCGGAGAGTTGCAGCCCGATGTCTTCGTGACTGAGACGATCTGCGTTGCCGATCTCGCGCCGCCGTTTGGCATGCTCGACGTTTTCGACTTCCTGGCGTTCCAGAACGAGTTCATGGCCGGTCGCCTCGATCGGGCCGATCTTGACGGTGACGGCCAGCTCACCCTGTTCGACTTCCTGGTGTTCCAGGACGTGTTTGCCGGAGGGTGCGACTGAACCCCCTGATTGCCGCGAGGTGTTCTTTCCAAGGAGGCTCGCGGCAATGCCCAACTGCGTCATCTCCGTGCTTCACGCGCAGTTGAGCAACCCCCGAATCTCCCGCCATGTGTTGTGGCGGGCGGTTCGGGGGCTTCTTTCTTAACTCGTTTTGCCTCGCTCGGGTGTGAGCGGGGCTACTCGAGGACCATCTCCAAAAACGCCCAGACGTCGGCGGTGCCGGCGATGCGCTTCTCTGTGCTCGTGCCGGCGCCGTGGCCCGCGTCGCGCTCGATGCGCACGAGGATTGGCTCGGCCGACCCCGTGTAGCGCTGCAGCGCGGCGGCGAACTTGAAGCTGTGCATCGGCACGACGCGATCGTCGCGGTAGGCCGTGGTGACCATCGTCGCCGGATACTCGACGCCTGGGCTCACGTTGTGATAAGGGCTGTACGAGTACAAAACCTCGAACTGCTCGGCGTTGTCGGCGCTGCCGTAGTCGCTGACCCAGAAGCGGCCCGCGCTGAACTTGTGGAAGCGCAGCATGTCGAGCACGCCCACCTGCGGGATGGCGGCGCCGAAGAGCTCGGGACGCTGCGTCATGCAGGCGCCGACGAGCAGGCCGCCGTTGCTGCCACCCTGGATGGCCGTCCGGCTTGGCACGCTGAAGCCGTTCTCGTGGAGGTACTCGGCGGCGGCGATGAAATCATCGAACGTGTTCTGCTTTTGGAGTCTGCTGCCGGCCTCGCGCCATGGCAGGCCGTACTCGCTACCGCCGCGGAGGTTGGCGACGGCGTAGATGTGGCCCTGCTCGAGCCACGCGGCGCGGCTGGTGCTGAAGCCTGGACGCATCGGGATGCCGAAGCCGCCGTAGCCGTAGAGCAGCACCTTGCTGGAGCCGTCGAGCGGCGTGCCCTTCTTCATCGTGATGAACATGGGGATCTGCGTGCCGTCCTTGGAGGGGTAGAAGACCTGGATGGTCTCGTACGGCTCGCCGTCGAAGTCGACCTCGCTCTCGCGGAACAGCTCGCTCTCGCCCGACGCAACGTGGTAGCGATACGTCGTGCTGGGCTGGGCGTAGCTGCTGAAGCCGTAGTACGTGAACTCGTCGGTCTGGCGGCCGCCGAAGCCACCGACGCTGCCAACGCCGGGGAGCTCCACGGTGCGAATGAGCTCGCCCGCGGGCGTGTAGACATTGACCTCGGGCAGCACATCGCGCAGTGCCTGGGTGATCAGGTGGCCGCCGACCATCGAGGCGCTCTGCAACGGAATGTCACCCTCGGGGATGATCTCTTCCCAGTTGTCGCGGCCAGGGTTCTTCGGGTCGATGGCGATGACGCGACCGAACGGGGCGTTGTCGGTGGTGTAGACGATGAGGCGTGTCGGGTCTGCGTCGATTCCCTCGGCTGTGCCGAGCACGCTGTAGCGTGCCTGGAACTCGGTGATGATGGGGATGAAGCTGGCATCGTCGTTCAGGTCATCGACGTAGAGCAGGTTCTGCGGCGCCGTCGTCTCGCTTCCGTAGATGAGCAGGAACCGACCGTCGTCGGTGAGGCCCGCGCTCCAGCCACGATTGGGATGGTCGGGGCTCTCGTAGACGAGGCTGCCGCCCCAGATCGGCGAGCCATCCTCACCGCGCTCCATGCGGTGGAAGTAGACGTTGCGGAACTCATTCAGGCTCGTGAGTTCTGCGCTGCCGGTTGGGCGCTCAGGGTAGCGGCTGTAATAGAAGCCGCTGTTGTCCTTAGCCCAGGTGATGCCGGTGAACTTGGCCTCGATGATCTCGACGCCCAGGTCCTCGCCGGTGTCGATGTCGATGACGCGGATCGTGCGCCAGTCGCTGCCGCCTTCCTGTTCGAGGTAGGCCAGCATGGTGCCGTCCTCGCTTGGACTCCAGCCGGCGAGGCTGTTGGTGCCTTCTGCGGTCCATGAGTTGGGGTCGAGTAGCACTCGCCCCTCGCCCGCCGCCGCACTCTCGAGCGAGTCGGCGACGCGCAGCACGCTCTGGTTTTGCAGGCCGTCGTTGGTGGTGAAGAAGTAGCGGCCGCCGCGCTCGAGTGGCGTGCCGTAGCGCGGGTAGTCGAGCAGTTCGGTGAGCCGGTCCTGGTACGCCTGGCGTGTGCCGGCGTGCTGCATCACCTTGTCGAAGAGCGCGTCCTGCTGGCCGGCCCAGTCGACGAGGCGCGGGTCGTCGGGATCCTCCATGTAGCGGAAGGGATCGGCGACGGATACGCCGTGGAGCTCGTCGACCACATCGGTGGTGGGCGCGAGCGGGTAGTCGTAGATGTGGAACGGGTCGAACCCGTCGCGGTAGGCCGACTCCCATCGCAGGAGCGGCAGCCCGCCCTTGGCGGCGACCTCGAGCGGGCCGTGATAGCGGCCGCGATCGGGCTGGGAGATCGTGCAGCCGGAGAGCCCAAGGCCGGTGGCGAGGCCGGCGACGGCCATGGACAGCAACAGCAGCGGGGCGGTGGTACGCATAGGGATGGTCCTCGTGGAAGGCGGTGGGGCGGGCGGCGTCGGTCGGGCCTCCGCGGGAGCATGTTAAGCCGCCCGGTCTCCAAGCGACGCGACCCCCGCAGGGGCGGGGGTCGTGAGGTAGGGTCGAGGATTCGAGTCGGTTCGCGTTAGCGGTGGCTATTTCCGCCGCTGTTGCCATCGTGATCATGGTCGTGATCGTGATCGCCTTCGGCCCGCGTATACGAGACCTGGAAGCCGTCGACCCATTCGGCGCCCTCGGGCACTGGCATTCCTTGGGCCTTCATGGCCTGAGCGGGATACTGGCGCGTGAAGGTGAAGTGGTCTTCGCCGTGCACGATGAGCAGGTCGCGGATGTCCAGCGTGTTGCCGGTCATCGGATCGGTCTCCTCGCCGTGGTACTCCCAGCCGTTCTCGGTCTTCTTGCCGGTCATGAACGACATGGCTGTGTTCATGTCGTCAAACCAGACGCTCTCGTAGCGATCGAGGACCTTGTTGTAGCCGGTGAACGAGATGCCATGCATGGGGATGCCCATCATGTTGCTGTTGAAGTCTTGGCGTACGAACTTGCCGTTCATGCCGCGCGTGAATGTCGCGGTGCCGACGCTCTCCATCGGCGCCATCATGCTCTTGAGCTCGGCCTTCCACGTGCCGACCATGGCGTCCATGGCCTCGTGCTGTTCGCCGGGCTGCATGGATTCCATCCAGGCTTCCATCATGGCTTCCTGGTCCATCTGGTCTTGAACGAGCACGCTGCTGGCGAGTTCCTGGTTGGAGTCAACGGAGCGTGTGGCTGCGACGAATCCCAGTCCGAAGGCGAGGGCTGCGGCGATACCGACGGCGGCGATTGGCCCACGGGGCAGCGAGCCCGCGCAGCGGATGATGGTTGATGCATTCATGGTGTGTTCTCCCGTGCCTCGGGCGTGCGGGGTGGGAGGGGGTGCCGCCCGGGCAGGCTTCCAGTGTACCACGGGATAGGCCGTGCGGCATTGGGGTTGGCCCTATGAGATTTGGCTCGCAGCGGGGCAGCGGCCACTGAAGGGCGCTTGCGGAATAACGCCTGCCGGCCGTGCGGAGGGCGGCGATTGGGTGAACTCGGGGTCGTACCAAGAACCTGTTTCAGAAGCTGAATTCAAACCTGGTCGGGCCGAACCCCACTCGTGGCTCCGGCTTCTCTTGGGCGTCTGCCTTCGCCCGCGTGTACACGATCTGGAATCCCGGCACCCAGTCTTGTCCGTCTTCTACCGGGATGTTCATTGCCGCTGCGGCTTCGGCTGGATAGTGGCGCGTGAAGGTGAACTTGTCATCGCCGTCCATCACGATGAGGTCGCGTACCGGCAGCGTCATGCCGGCGACCGGATCGGTCTCTTCACCCTCGTATACCCAGCCGTCTTCGGTCTTTTGGCCGATGAGATAGTTCAGCGCGGTGTTCTTGTCGTCGATCCAGATGCTCTCGTAGCGTTGCCTCGCCTTGTGGTAGCCGGTGAGGTTCATGCCGCGCATCGGATCGCCCATCACCGAGCTCCTGAAGTCGAGCTTGATAAATCGGTCGCCGAACATCATCTCATAGGTCGCAGTTCCGGTCGTATTGAATTCCTCCATGCCGGGCATCATGGTCTTGAGGTCGGCGTCCCATGTGCCCACGAAGACCTTGAGCGATTCGTGGTGCTCATCGGGCTGGCCGGCCTGCGCGTACATCTCCATCATGGCCTCGGGGTCCATTTCTTCTTGAACGGGGACGGCGCGCGCGACATCTTGGGTGGAGTCTGCAGAGCGCGTGACCCAAGAGCCGGCACCGAAGGCGATCGTGGCGATCGCAATTGCGGTGATCGGAGTGACGATCGTTCCACGGGCCTGCAGGCCGGCGTTGCGCAGGTTGTTCGGTGCGAGCATGGTGTGTTCTCCCGAGCCACGGGCGTGCGGGGTGGGAGGGATTGCCGCCCGGGCAAGTACCCAGTCTAACACGAGGTCGACCGATTTCGGTTGGGTTCTTGGCTACGAATTTCGGCTTGCAGCAGGCGCAATAACTGTCGCCGCTGCGATATCTCGGCGGACCTGCATGCCGTTGAAGCGGATCTTGTCGGCGGCCGCGTATGCGCGGTCCTTCGCTTGCTCGAGGTCGTCGCCCAGTGCGGTAACGCCGAGCACCCGACCGCCAGCGGTGATGACCTGGCCTGAGGCATCGTCGTGCTTCGTGCCCGCGTGGTATACGAACACGCCCTCCATCTCGGCGGCTTCATCGAGCCCAGTGATGCTCTGACCGGTGATCGGCTTCTGCGGGTAGCCCTCGCTGGCGAGCACCACGCAGACCGCGGCTCCAGGATGCCACGCGAGTTCGAGGCTCTCCACGTTGCCCGTTGCCGTGGCGTACAGCATCTCGAGCGCGTCGCTTGCGAGCCGGGGCATGAGCACCTGGCACTCGGGGTCGCCGAAGCGCACGTTGAACTCGAGCACCTTGGGGCCCGAGTGCGTGAACATGAGCCCCGCGTACAGCACGCCGCGGTAGTCGATGCCCTCACGCCGCATGCTGTCGATGACGGGCAGCAGGATCTCGCGCTGGATGCGAGACATCATGGCGTCGTCGATCAGCGTGCTCGGGCAGAACGCGCCCATGCCGCCGGTGTTCGGGCCCTCGTCGCCGTCCAGCAAACGCTTGTGGTCCTGGCACGCGTCGAGGATGTAGACGCCCGTGCCGTCCGTGAGCGCGAACACAGAGACCTCCGGGCCCTCGAGCCGTTCCTCGATGAGCACGCGTGAACTGGCGTCGCCGAATGCCTTGTCGTTGAGCATCCAGCGGATGGCGTCGGCGGCTTCCTTGTGCGTGCTCGGCACGACCACGCCCTTGCCCGCGGCGAGACCGGTCGCCTTAATCACCGGCGGCTCGGTCCGGCTGAGCGAGTACTGCACCGCCTGCTCGGCGTCGGTGAAGCTCCGTGACTCGGCGGTAGGCACGGCGGCGCCGCGCATGAGGTCCTTGGCCCAGTGCTTGTCGGCTTCGAGCTGCGCCCCGTCCTTGTTTGGGCCGAAGACCGCCACGCCCTTGCGACGCAGGCTGTCGGCGAGCCCCTCGGCAAGCGGCGCCTCGGGGCCGACGACGACGAGATCGATGTCGTGATCTCGGCAGAACAGTTCGGCCCGGTACGCCTGGGCGGCGTCGATCGGAACACCGGCCGGCGTGGCGACCGCGGCGATGCCCGGATTGCCGGGGTGGCTCGTGTACAGCGTGCCCAGCTTGGGCGACGCGGCGATGGCCTGGGCGAGGGCATGCTCCCGGCCGCCGCCGCCGACGAGCAGGACGTTCAGAGAGTTGGGGCTGGTGTTCTCACGCGCTGGGGAATTGCTGCTCACCAGGCAGTGTAGTGCGAGGCGTTGGATCGCGTACGCTGGCGGCATGATGCACGTGCGTCCCTTCGAAGCCGGCGATGTCCCGCCCGCGAACGCCCTGACGAACTGGTACATCGAGCACACCGCGGTCCACTTCGCCCTCGAAACCTCCAGCGATGACGAGTTTGCCGCGGTGTGGCAGCGGGGGAGTCGGACGCACCCGTGGCTCGCGGCCCAGGTCGACGGCAGCTTCGCGGGGTTCGCAAAGGCGGCCGTCTGGCGCGAGCGGGAGGCCTACCAGAACACCTGCGAGGTGGGCATCTACATCGCCCGGGGCTTCGAGGGCAAGGGCGTCGGGACAGCGCTTTATGGCGACCTGCTCGATCGCTTGAGGGCCGCGGGCTTCCACACCGTCATCGGCGGGATGACGCTCCCCAACGACGCCTCCGCGGCGCTGCACGAACGCATGGGCTTTGCCAAGGTCGCGCACTTCGAGCGGGTCGGCCGGAAGTTCGACCAGTGGCACGACGTGGGCTTCTGGCAGCTGCACTTGGCGGAGGCCGATGCCGCAAGCGGACGCGACGCGTGAATGGATCGAATCGGACGCGCGGCCTATCATCTCGACCAACAGATTGCGGGGTAGAGCAGTCTGGTAGCTCGTCGGGCTCATAACCCGGAGGTCGTAGGTTCAAATCCTGCCCCCGCTATTCGAAAGCCGGCCCTCTCCAATTCTGGAGGGGGCCGTTTTCTTTCGGAGGCGTTGTCATCCCACGCATGTGTGACGCGCGGGCGCTTGCGAGATCGCTCCCTACCCTGTGGGCATGATGAAGCCCGTCGCGTTCTTGTCGATTCTCGTCGCACTCTCCGTTGCTGGTTGCAGCACGCCGGGCTCGGGATCGGAGGTCGTGATGGATGCTGATGGCGCACAGCCCGCCACGCCGCCGCCCGCGATCCAAGCATGGATGGATCGACTGCCGGTCGAGCATGAGTACGACCCCGATACGGGCTTCATCGTCGCGCGAGAGACGATCGAGCTTCCATCGCTGATCGCCGACGCTCCGACGCTCGACGTTGCGATCGAGGAGGCCGGTGATGCGCGCCTGGTCATCGCGTTCGCGACGGCCGATCGTTGCGCTCCGTGCCAGCAGTACAAACGGGACGCGTTGAACGATGGCGAGGTGATCGCAGTGCTTTCGGACGATCGCTTCTTGGCGACCCATGTCGAGGTCGATCGATCGCCCGAACTCGTCGACGCACACCTGGGATCGCGTGGCATCCCGATGACCTACGCGCTTCGGGACGGCGAGGTCATCGCGCAGCTGCGCGGCCAGCGCTCGGCGTCGGATCTGCTGGGATGGCTCGAGAGCCTGCCAGAGTAACTCGGGCGGACTATTGGGTGCCTGTCTCGCGCACCGGCACTTGCACCTCGCCGTACCTCATGAACCACAGCACGAACGGTCCGTTGTAGCCCAGGTATCGCGGCTCGCCGTCGGGCTGCCACTGCGGATTGTCGGCGAGCCAGTCTCGGACGAGCGTGAGGCCCTTCTCGTAGTTGCGCGTGCTGTATGGCCCGCGTACGCCGACGGTCGCCGCTTGCTGGGGTTCGATGTCTTCAACAACGACGTTGCCATCGGTGCCGGTCGAGCCGATGCTCGTATCTCGGTAGTAGAAGGCCATGGCCGCCATGCTGTTGTCGCCGGCATCGTCTCCGTTGTATCGCATCTCAACGGGCGCGGTCATGGCGATGTCTTCGCTGCTGATGTGACGAAAGAGCTCCCGGAAGAGCGACGAGTCGCTGGAGCCCACGCTGAGTGCCGAGACCTCGGCCGAGCGATAGAGCGGGTAAGACTTCACCTGCACCTCGCCCACGGGCGTGAGCTCGGGCCAGTCCTCCGGGAGCGCGGCCGAGTGGATGTACCACTCCCCGCCGGAGGTCTTGACGCACCCTACGAAGCCGAGCGAGAGGACAACCAGGGCGGTCGCCGAGACGGCGGCGAGGATCTTTCGGGTCCGATTCATGGGCTCCCTGTCGGTTCATGCCAAAGAAAAAGCCGCGATGGACGCGGCGGATGGTTTACGTTGTGCGGGTGGGTACTCTGCGGAGCGCGTTGGCTCGGCGGCTTACCCGGCCATGGCGGGGGTGAATCCCGCGCAGCCGCTCGAAGCCGTGACGGTGAGGTTCAGGGGCTTGAGCTGCGGGTGACCGCAGGTCTCCTGGAAGTCCTCGGGGGCCTGGCCGCTGATGCGGATCTGGACGAGCTTCTCGCTGCCATCGTGCTCTTCGCCGAAGTGGGCGCACTTGCCGCACTGGCCGTCGGTGATCTGGAGCATTGGGTGCCTCCTGGCGGTGGTGGGCGTTCGGTTCTGGCGCGAGCCGGTGCCCGCGACAACGCCACTAGTATGGCATGAAAACGCCCAATGTGCAGTGAGAATGAGTCTCATTCAAAAAGTGAGACCGAGTCGCAGTCGCAGCGGCATTGTGCCCATGCCGCTGGACACCTCGCGACGAGGGCCGAATACTTGGGGCCTGCTCGTGGCGACGCGTCGTCCGGGCAGGGACATGTTTGGGTGCCACCTTAGCTCAGTTGGTAGAGCGAAGCTTTCGTAAAGCTTAGGTCATCGGTTCGAGTCCGATAGGTGGCTTTGCTGATGCGACAGCCCCGGCGTTCATCGACGCCGGGGCTGTGTTCTTGGCGGTCGGATGTGGGGGTGTGCTCAGACGCCGTCGCGGCCTTGCAGGGTCACGCGGAGCTCGATGCGTTCGCCCTCGCGATCGACGGCGATCGTCACGACGTCGCCGGGGTTGTGCCGCATGAGCTGGCCCATCCAGGCGCGGACATCGCCGACCGCTTCGCCGTTCCAGGAGACCAGCACGTCGCCGGCCTTCACGCCCGCGTAGTCGGCCGGCGAATCGGGCGTGACGCCACCGACGGCGACACCGCTGACACCGTCGACGTACGTGCCCGGGCGGATGCCGAAGCGGACACGCATGCTGCCCATGCTCGGGCCGCGCGACGCGCTCTGCACCCGCGTGAACGCGAGGTTGCTGCGCACGGTCGACAAGGTGCGCACGACTTCGGACATCACGGCGGCGGTCTCGGCCCCGTCGGTCCGGTTGATCTTCCAGGGCATGTCGTTCTGCGTGTGGTAGTCGTCGTGCTGGTCGGTTTGCGTGACGAAGAGCACGGGGACGTTGGCCTCGTAGAACGCGTAGTGGTCGCTGCGCGCGCTCATCGAGGACTCAATCTGCTCACGCATTTCGGAGGCCTCGAACACCGGGGAGAGCGTGCGCTCGAGCCCCGCGGCGGTACCGAGGCCGGAGACGCTGATGCGGTCTTCTTGGATGCGTCCGATCATGTCGATGTTGATCATGATGGTGTGCGTGGTGATCGGGGCGATCGGGTTGTTGGCGTAGTAGGTCGCGCCCTGGAGGCCTGTCTCTTCGCCGCTCAGGGCAAGGAAAAGCACGCTGCGGTGATCCTCATCGCTTTGTGCGTAGGACGATGCCAATTGGTCTGCCATCAGCAGCACGGCCGCGACGCCCGAGGCGTTGTCGTCGGCGCCAGGGTGGAGTTGGCCCGAGGTGCCGCGAGAACTGCCCTCGCCCATGCCCAGGTGGTCGAGGTGCGCGCCCACGACAATGTACTGGTCGGCGAGGTTGCCACGGCCTCGCAGGATGCCGCCCACGTTCTCGGCGGTCTGCCCGTTCCAATCGAAGGGCTGCCGCCAGGACGCGTCACCTTCGGAGCCGAAGGCTGGTTCGAGGCCCGCGATCTCGAAGACGCGCTGGACGTAACCCTTGGCGAGTTCCATGCCCGGGCTCGCCGGCAGGCGTCCGCCCATGGCCGGGCTCGAGAGCGTGGAGACATGCGTGTCGTAGAGCCGGACGTCGGCGTCGCTGGCCTGGAGCGCCTCGGCGATGGGGCATTGCTGGGCGTGTGCGGACGCGGAAAAGGCCGCCAGCGAGGCAGCCATGAGGGCGGTTCGGATACGGATCGTGCGTGGCATGGGCGCTCCTTGAGACTGTGTCTCAACAGTCTAGGAGCGACCCGCCCGTGGTCTTTAGGCCTCGCGGAGCAACCCGAGCGCCGCGTTGCGCCTGAGGGCGGCAACCATGGCGGACATCAGCAGCACGACGACGGCCATGCCGAAGAGGAGCCCGCCGTCGTCGCCGGTGCCGTCGGGCGTGGGCACTGCGATGCCGATGACGGCGATGTGCGAGGCGATGGCGCCCAGCATGATCATGACGGCGCCAAGAGCTCCGAATACGGCCGTCTTGGGCACGAGGATCAGGACGACGACGACGAGCTCCGCGACCGCCGAGGCGAGGGCGGCGGGTCGGCCGCCAAGGTCCTGGAAGATCACCTGGGTCTCGGGGGCGTTGGTGAACTTGAAGAACAGCGTCTGGCCCAGGATGACTGCCGTGACGATCTGGCCCACCCAGGAGGCGATGGCGAAGGGCTTGCCCGAGTCGATGGTCGGCAGGCCGCCAGATGCAGCGTTGTTGGTGTTGTGATCTTGGCTGGTGGTGGTCATGGCGAGTCCCCGTGTGAGTTGTCTTGCCGCCTCATGGCGACGTTAGTGTGCACTATCAATCACGGGGTGCCGGCTATTCCACTCGGCCTGCCACACAGACAATAAAACTGTCGTCGAGCTCTTCGGCGTCCTCGATGGGCTGGATGAACGGGCGGCCCTCGTCGTCGACGGCGTCGGGCAGCTGGCCGTAGACGGCGGTGGAGGCGAAGCCGGCCTCGGCCATCGCGTCGCGCAGCTCTGGCACGGACCACAGCCGCCAGCGGTAGATGAACGCGTCGATGAGCTCGGTCTCGATCACGCCCGCGCGTTCGATCCGGAAGTGCAACGCGTTGGTGACCATCCCGGTGAGCGGGTCTCCGTCGCGCTGCTCCCAGGTGTACCGCACGCGCCAGCCGCCAGTGCCATCGGGGGAAAGGTGCTGGGGCAGTTGGTGGAAGCGGTGGACCTCGCCGAGCAGGAAGGCGCTCTCGCCGCCGTAGGTATCACAGACGAAGACTCCGCCAGCGTTGAGCCGAGCGCGCACGTGACGTAGGTACGCGAGCAGGCTCGTGCGATCGTGGTGGTAGCCGATGGAGAAGTTGCCGACCCAGATGGCGTCGGTTGGAGCGCCCTCTTCGCGAACATCGCCGACGCGCGTGTGGATGCGCTCCACGCCGTTGCATCGCGATAAGGCAGCCGCGTCACGATCGACGCACCATGACTCATGGTCGCTTCCGAGCGTGACCCAGTTTCGGCTGACCGCGCCCGAACCCGCGAAGTCCTCGCCGAGGCGTGTGGGTTCGCCGCCATGGATGGCGCGGAGCAGATCGACCACGTGGGTCGGGCTCTGCACACAGACCTCGTAGAGGTCCTGGGCCGAGGGTGTCTTAGTTGCGGGCTCGCTCACGCCATGCGGACCCAGCGGATGAGTGTCTTGAAGTCTGGCGGCTTGCCGAACATGAGCATGCCGACGCGGAAGATCTTGCCGGCGAGCCATATGGCGACAACTGCGCCGCCGATGGAAACGAGCAGCGCGAGCAGGATCTGCCAGAACGGTGGCGGGTCGTTGCTGGCGATGCGGAGCATCATGATGAAGGGGTTGATCGGAGGGATAAAGCTGAGCACAACGGCCAGCGTCGAGTTTGGTGCTCGCGGGATCACGAGCATCATGAGGTAGGGGATCATCATGAACATCATGATGGGCGTCATGAACGTCTGGGCTTCGCGCAGGTCGTTGACGGCCGCGCCTGCCGAGGCCATGAGCGAGGCGATCATGCCGTAGCCCGTGAGGAAGAACAGGAACATCCAGACGATGTCCATCGGGTTGATGAGGTCGGCCAGGCTGAACGCGATGAGGGCGCTGATGCCAACGCCCGAGTAGATCGCCAGCATCGAGAGGCCCACGACCATCTGGCCCAGGATCTTGCCGGCCATGAGCTGCGTGGGTGAGACGGCGCTGAGCAGGACCTCGACGACGCGGTTAGACTTCTCTTCGATTGTGGTGGTGAGCAGGTACTGCCCGCCGGTGAAGACCGCACCGAGGACGAGCATCATCATAACGACGGGGAGGATGAAGCTCAGGGCGCTCGTCGAGGTGCGTTCGCCCTCTTCGGTGATCTCGCTCGTGGCGGGCGCGCCTACTCGAGTGAGGGCTTCGATGAGTTCGGTCTCGTAGCCATTCGCGGCGTAGCGAGCGTCTAGAACGCTTCGGTTGAGCCCGCTGCGGATCTCACCGATGGTGCGCTCATCCAATCGTGGCAGTACCGTCAGGTTGAACGCCCCGAAGCGTTCGGCGTCGTCGTCTTTGAGGACCGCGTCCGTGTCGACGAGCGCGACAGCGATGGTCGAGTCTGGGTCGTTCTTGACGGCTTGGAGGATGCGCTCCTTTGCGGTATCGAAGTCGGCATCGGGAGGCAGCACGTCGACCGTGAGATCGGGCAGCTCGCCCATTGCCTGATCCACCGCCTGTTCGATGGCGCCGGACC
The DNA here is from genome assembly GCA_937899905.1 of uncultured Phycisphaeraceae bacterium. Taxonomy (GTDB): domain Bacteria; phylum Planctomycetota; class Phycisphaerae; order Phycisphaerales; family UBA1924; genus JAHCJI01. The sequence continues at coordinate 9,803 of CALCCF010000057.1, read as the reverse complement.
CGCCACCGGGTACGGAAGGTACCACCTGGCCGATCTCTTGGGCAAGCTCCCCACGCCGTTCGGCGATCGCTTCGGGTCGAAGGTACTCGACCAGCCGCGGCGCAACCTCTCCCGTGGGGTCGATGATCGCGACAGTGCCGACGATGGGCGGCGCCTTCTGTTGGCTGATGATAAAGATGATGACCGGGATTGCGACGGCCAGGATGGCCGGCACGACGACGGCGCCGATGAGGAAGCCCTTGGTCAGCACGGTCGAGGCGAACTCGCGGCCGGCGATGTGCAGGATGCGTTTCAAGCCGTGGCTCCTTCCATGCTCTCGCTTTCATCGACGGAGGCCCGGAGCGAGTCTCGCACCTCGGCCTCACGATCGGCGCTGCCGCCGGCGACCTGCTCGACGAACACATCCTCGAGCGTGACGCGCTTGGCGGCCACGCTGCGGACTCGGATAGCTTGAGCGATCTCGCGCACGGCATCGGGCGCGGCGATGGCGTGCAGGTCGATGTGGGCGGCCCAGCCCTCGCGGGTCTGCTCGACGCCCGTGATGCCATCGATACCTCGCGCGGACTGCGGGTCCTCGCCATCGATGGGATCGAACAGGACCACGCTCGGCTCGTGGTTCGCACGGATCTCTTCGATCGTCGCGTCGAGCACCTTCTGCCCGTTGTTGATCATCACGATGCTCTCGCACATCTGCTCGGCCTGGAACATCACGTGCGTGCAAAGGATGACCGTGCGGCCCTGCTCGTGCTGCTCGACCATCAGCTGCTGGAGCAGGCGGAGGTTGACCGGGTCGAGGCCGCTGAAGGGCTCGTCCAAGATCAGCAGCTCGGGCTCGTGCAGCACGGCGGCGATGAACTGGACCTTCTGCTGCATGCCCTTAGAGAGCTCTTCGCACCGCTTGCCGGCGGCGTCAGAGAGCTGGACGCGATCGAGCCAATGCGCGACGCGCTGGCCGAGCTCGGGATCTCGTAGGCCCTTGAGCTTGCCCATGTACTTGAGGAAGTGCGTGACCTTCATCTTGCGGTACACGCCGCGTTCTTCAGGTAAGTAGCCGATGCGGTCCTTGCTTTCCAGGGCGCTGCGCTTGCCGAGCACGCTGAGGGTTCCCGAGTCTGGGAAGAGGATCGACATGAGCATGCGGATCGTCGTGCTCTTACCGGCACCGTTGGGGCCGATGAGCCCGGTGAGGCTGCCCGACTGGACTCGCAGGTCCAATCCCTCGACGGCGACCTTGTCGCCGAACGTCTTACGCAGGTTTTCGATGACCACCGCGTGTTCCATCGCGCGAGCCTCCCGGAATAGCGGCGATTGTAGGGGGAGTGGTCTCTCGGCGGGTGGGCCTTGGGGCATGGATCAGGCGTTCGCCGTGGTGTGCGCCCGCTGCCAAGCCTCGTACCCGCCTTCCATGTTGATCACGCCGTATCCGAGCCTCTGGAGGTAGCCGCAGGCGCGAGCAGAGCGGATGCCGCCCTGGCAATGGATGAGGAGCGTGCGATCGGCCGGCAGGTCGTCGAGCCTTGACGCCAGCCTGGTGTGGGCGAGGGTCTGCGCGCCATCGAGGCGACCCGCGGCAAGCTCGGTGGCCCGGCGGACGTCGAGCACGGCGACTTCGCCGCGGTCGATTCGCTGGGCGGCCTCGGAGGGAGAGACCTCGGCGATCGAGGCGGTCTTGGCGGCGTTTGCCATCTCGGTCGGATCCATCCATCCGACGATGCGATCGAGCCCGATGCGGACCAGGTCTCTCACCGCTTCCTCGAGGCGTTCGGGTTCGACGATCAGGTAGATCTGCTCGTCCTCGCGGACCATCGAACCTGCGTCGGTGTTGAACGTGGTGCTGAGCGGGAAGCTCATGGCCCCGGGCAGGTGGCCGTCTCGGTACTGGGGCCAAGGCCGCGTATCGATGATCGCGACCTGCTGCGGATCGATCTTGGCGAGGTCGGAGAGCCGAACCTGGTATGGCTGGGGGAGCGAGCCGAGCACTGGCGGTCCGTCCCGATTCACACGCTTCATGTTCGCGAAGTACATCGGCGGCTCGGGCTGTCCTTCGAGGATGAAGCTTACGAAGGAGCCCTCGCTCGCGCCGTCGTCGATCGCCAGCTTGAGCGCTGGGTTGAAGCGTCGCTCGTAGCCGACCGTGCTCATGGGGACAGCGCCGAGCGCCTTGCCGCAGGCGCTGCCCGCGCCGTGCCCGGGCCAGACCTGGATGTACTCGGGTAGCTGGCCGAGCCATTTCGCGCTGCTGAACAATCGCTTGGCGCTGGGCTCCATCGCGCCCCGCTGGCCGGCCGCGCTCTCCAGCAGATCGGGTCGTCCAAGGTCGCCGACGAACAGGAAGTCGCCGGTGCAGATTCCGATGGGCTCGCTCGCGCCAGAGCCGTGATCGGTTACGAGGTACACCATGTGCTCGGGCGTGTGACCCGGCGTGTGCACGGCACGGAACTCGATGTTGCCGATCGAGAACGTATCGCCATCCTTGAGGGTGACGTGGTCGTACTTGGCGGCCCACCGGCTTTGCCAGTCTGGGCCGCCTTCTCCGGAGACGTAGACACGGACGCCGTGGGTGTGGGCCAGTTCGCGGGCGCCGGACACGAAGTCCGCGTGGATGTGCGTCTCGGCCGCCGCGACGATCTTCAGGTCGTTGGCTCGGGCGACCTCGATGTAGCGGTCGACGTCGCGCTGCGGGTCGATCACGATCGCCTCACCCGACTTCTGGCAGCCGATGATGTACGCCCCTTGGGCCAGCTTCTCGTCATAGATCAGGCGCATGAACATGCGGGCACGTCCTCCGTGTGAAGGGAAATCCTAGGTATCTGCTGGCTTTGCCTACGCGCCCCGGCCGGTCGCCGTGGGCTGGGTCCCCGCAGCCTGGGTCCACCGGTCGACCGCGTCGGTGTCGGTCAGGTCGTAGCGCAGCGGCGTCACGGTGACCGCACGCTGGAAGAGCCAATCGACGTCGCTGCCCGGCTCGGTGTCCTGGAAGTCCATGCCGCCCGCGGCCGCCCAGAAGTAAGAGCGACCTCCCGGGCTGACGCGACCCTCGAAGCGATCGACGTGGCCGTGGGTGTTCATGGGGCAGACGACGATCGGCAGGCGCTCATCGGCGTTGGCGGGGTGGACGGCGTTGTTCGCCTGCCGCGTGACGCGGGTGTCGCTCTGATCGAAGTTGGTCGGCAGGCCCGCGCTCGTGCGCTGGCGGTCGGCCTCGGCCTTGGCCTCCGGCGTGTCCTCGATGGGGTCTTCGCAGCGCGGCACGTTGAGATTCAGGACCTCGTGCGGCTTGGGCGGGCCGCCGGCCAACAGGGACTCGATGGCGCGACGGGCGTGGATCGCGCCGATGTCGAAGCGTGTCGAAGCCTTGCCGAGGTGCAGGCTCACGGCGATCGACGGGATGCCCAGGAACGCCGCCTCGATCGCCGCGGCGACCGTGCCGGAGTAGATGACGTTGATGCCACAGTTGGCACCCGCATTCATGCCGCTGATGACCAGGTCGGGCGTGCTGCCGGTGCCGAACTGGCCGGGCCAGATCTCGCTGAGGGCCAGCTTCACGCAGTCGGCGGGGCGGCCGTCGACGGCGGCGCCGGTCATGCGGCCGCGAATCCGGGCGTGCTCGACCATGAGCGGCTCGTGGAAGGTCACGCCATGGCTGGTGGCGCTCTGGACGGTCGCGGGCGCGACCGTGAAGATGGTCTCGATCGGTGTGCCGGCGATGCGGATCGGCCCACCGAGCGTGCCCTCGAGCCCGGGGATGGTGTCCATGAGGGCGTCGTAGAGCGCCACGATTCCCGGGGCGCGGATGCCGTCATCGTTGGTGAGCAGGATTCTCATGGGAGAGCGTAGGGCGTGGCGCTGCCAACCGGGCTACCTTTGTCGCTGATGACCGCTTCGTCCTGAACTGGCTCCATTGCCCATCCCATCGGGCCAGACCGCGCTCCAAGGTTGAGCGCGGATGTGGTTTTGCGCGAAGCCCGCGCCGGGATGCGGCCGGCCACGGGCTCCGTGTCTCTTTGCCAGCTTCAGGACCGCGGCAGACCGCCACACGTGCGGTCTGCCCACTAGGGCCATCTTTCCATGCCAAGACCTTCTCGAGAGCGCGCTCGTCGCGACCAGCGCAAGTTCACGTCTCACGACGACAATCACTCCCAAACTCCAAAGCCCCGCCATGGCCGTCGCAATGAGTCGGATGGCTTTACCTGCGTCAACTGCGGTGCCCATGTGCGAGGCGTTGCCTGGGGGACCAGCCAGCGAAACCACTGTCCGAACTGCTTGCACAGCAAGCATGTTGACGAGCGTCCGGGTGATCGTGCGAGCCCGTGCGGCGGTACCATGGAACCGATCGCTATCGCCGTGCGCTCGGACGGTGACGATGCCGGCGAGTGGGTGGTCGTGCATCGGTGCCGGCGATGCGGCGCGCTGAAGTCCAATCGCATCGCGGGGGATGACAGCGAGCGCGCGTTGCTTGCGCTCGCGCTCCGGCCGCTCGCCCGGCCGGCGTTCCCGATCGACGACCTGCGGGATGGTTAAGCGCCGACGGTCTCGAGGGCTTGCCTGATGAATTTTGTGTGACGGCTCAGGCGCAGGTCGGCGGTGATGGCGTCGCCGATGGTGCCATCGCTGCGCAAGAGGTACGTCACACGGCGGGGGATGCCCAGCGGCCCGAGCGCCTCGAGCGCTCGGAGGATGGCCTTGTCCTCGTCGGCGATGATGGGGAACGCCAGGTTGTGGCGAGAGCTGAACCGCTCGTGACTCCTGGCGCCCTGAGGGCTGACGCCGACAACGCGTAGGCCCGCTGCCTTCAGCTCTTCGGCGTGCTCGGCCACGGTGTCTCGCACCATGCAGGCCTGCCGGGTGCACATCGGTGTGTTGTCCGCCGGATAGCTGTAGATGACGATCGGGCCTTGGGCCGCCAGGTCTCGGAGCTGGGTCGGCTCGTTGCAAAGGCCTGGGGTAGGCGGGATTGTGACTTGTGGGATTGTCGAGCCTGGGGAAAGCATTGAGGAGCGTAGGGATGTATCCTCTATGCATGATCGCGACATCACAGGTATCGGATCGGCTGCGTGACTTCGGTTCGACCGTGTTCGCCGAGATGACGGCGATGGCGGTGCGGCATGAGGCCATCAACCTCTCGCAGGGATTCCCTGATTTTGACGGGCCGGCGGCGATGCTCGAAGCGCTGGGCCGGGCGGCTGGGGATGGGCTGAACCAGTACGCGCCGTTGTCGGGCGTGCCCGAGTTGCGCCAGGGCGCGGCCAAGTGGTTCCAGGAGTTCGGCGGGATCGAGGTTGATCCGGTCGACTGGGTTACTGCGACGTGCGGCTGCACGGAAGCGATCGCGGCGACCATGCTTGGCTTGCTGAATCCTGGCGATGGGCTGGTGGTCTTCCAGCCGTGCTATGACAGCTACCAGGCGACGGCGTCGATGGCGGGAGCACGACTCATCCCCGTGACGCTCTCACCAGACGAGCGAGGAGAGTTCGTGTTCGAAGGAGCGTCCCTCCGAGAGGCGTTCGCGGCCTCGCCGCGAGCCATCTTGCTCAACACGCCGCACAACCCCACGGGGAAGGTGTTCACGAGAGCCGAGCTCGAGTTGATCGCCGAGCTTTGCGTCGAGCATGACACGATCGCGATCACCGATGAGGTGTATGACCATCTGGTGTACGAGGGCGAGCACATCCGGCTCGCGGGCTTGCCCGGCATGGCCGAGCGCACGATCACGCTGGGTAGCATCGGCAAGCTATTTAGCGCGACCGGTTGGAAGGTCGGGTGGGCGGTGGCGTCGCCGCCATTGACCGAGGCGGTGCGGAGCGCGCACCAGTTCCTGACGTTTTGTGCAAATGCTCCGGCACAGTTTGCGGCCGCGAAGGCGCTGCTCGAGCACCTCGACACAACCGAGCAGTTACGGATGAACCTGCGTAAGAATCGAGACCTGCTGTGCGATGCGCTCGAGCGTGCTGGGCTCAAGGTATACCGGCCTGCGTCAGGCTACTTTGTGATGTGTGACCACACACGCGTCTCCGCGCGATTGGGGCTCGACGGCGATGCGGCGTTCTGTGGCCATCTCGTGAAGGAGATCGGCGTCGCGGCGCTCCCGCCCAGTTCCTTCTACATCGATCGCTCGCTCGGCAAGCGATTCGTGCGGTTCGGCTTTTGCAAGAAGCACTCGACGATCGAGGCGGCCGTCGAGCGGCTGGCCGCGCTCTAGTCCAGCAAGGCCTGGACTTCGTCGAGCAGGGCGTTGGCGGCGGCCTCATCCGGTGCTTCGGCGATGAGCCGCACGATGGGCTCGGTGTTGCTCGCCCGTAGGCTGAGCCAAGCCTTCTGGTCATCGAGGTCGATGCGAACGCCGTCCTGGAGGTCGACTCGGCCACGGTCCTTGAACGCCTCCGCCACCGCATCGATCGCGGGCTTGGCGGCGTCCTTGCTCGGAATGTCCTGCTTACGTTTCACGATCGAGTACCCGGGCAGGCCGTCGACGATGGCGCTCAGCGGCTTCCCGTGCCGTGATATCAAAGCCAGAGTCAGGCCCATCGCGACCACGGAATCTCGCACGAACGAGATCTCGGGCCAGATCACGCCGCCGTTGCCTTCGCCCCCGAGCACAACGTTCTGCCCATCGGCGAGCAGTTCGATCATGCGCTGGGCGACGTGCGCCTCGCCAACGGGCGTTCGTTCGACGCGCGCTCCGAATCGTTCGGCGAGATCGTCGATCATCCGGCTTGTCGAGAGGTTGGCGACGAGCACGGTATCTGTGGGATCGTCTTCAAGCTCGAGCAGGGCGAGTGCGGAGAGCACGAGCGTGTACTCCTCGCCGATGTAGCGGCCGGTCTCGTCGATGATGGCCAGGCGGTCGGCGTCGGGATCCTGCGCGAAGCCCACGTCTGCCGACACGCCCGGCACCACCGAGCACAGGCCTCCGGATCCGGACAGGTTCTCGCGCGTCGGTTCGGGGGTGTGGGGGAACACGCCGCTGGATGAGCAGTTGAGCGTGATGACTTCGGCGAGGTAGTCCAGGAACGGCACGCCCACGGTGGAGCCAGAGCTGTTGACGGCGTCGAGCACGCACCGAAGGCCAATCGAACCGTGGTTGCTCCAGGACTCGGTCGCCGAGTCTGGCAACATCGTGATGACGCGCCCCGCGACTTCGACCCAGTGGCCGTACGCCGCCTCGGATTCGTCGACGAGGGGGCGATCGGCGACGGGTTCGTTCCACTCTGGGCCGTCGTGATACTGCTCGATGATCTGCTTGGCGAGGTCGATCGGCGGGGCGCATGCGAAGTCGAATTCGGTGTCCTCGTTTCCGGCGGCCCCGCCCAGGAGAAACTTGAGTCCGTTCCACTCCTGGGGGTTGTGGCTGGCGGTGATGATGACGGCACCGTCGGCCTCACCCATCGCGGCATGGCCGACGGTGGGGGTGGAGACCACTCCGAGCCTGGTCACGCAACAGCCGGCACCGAGCAGGCCGGAGACCGCCGCCTCGTAGACAGCCTCACCGCCGCGCCGGCCGTCTCGGCCGATCAGCACGATCGGCGATGCCGTCCGCCGGTGGAGGAACGTGCCAAACGCTGCGGCGTAGCGGAGCGCGACCTCGGGCGTCAGGCTCTGGCCGGTGATGCCTCGCATGCCGCTGACGCCGAGCATGAGCGGGGCTGGGGGTTTTACGTCGGTCTTGGCGGTCATCGGGGCGAGGCTAGGCTCGCAGAGATCGACCGCGGTCTGACAGTTCGGTACGGAGAGGAGTACGCGCTTTGGCCTACAACACCCTATGTCTCACGATGGTCGCCGCTTGCATGGCACTGACCGCACCGTCATCGGTTGCCTTCCAAGAACGGGATCGGAATGCGGCGCTCGATTACTGGTCCCTGATCGAGATGAGGCATGGCGAACTCTATGGAGCGATGTTTGATGATCGATTACTAGCGATCCTCGACGAGATGCAGCCCAAGCCCGAGAGCGGCGCAGAGCCCATCAACGAGCCTGCCGAACTTGCCGAAGGCGGCACGTATGGCGAACTACTTGAACGGCACTCGCTCTTTCTTGACAATATCGAACGAGCCAGCAGCGTCGAGGCGTGTGACTTTCAGATCCGATACGAAGATGGATTCGACATGATGCTCCCGCATTTAGGCGGGATTCGCCCATTGGTACGGCTGCTGGTTGTCGATGCCCGGCGGCTGGCTCTATCAGGGCACGAAGAGCGAGCGGCTCGTCGCCTCGTGGCGGCTCTCGCCATCGCCCGACATCTTGTTGGCGACCGACATCTCATCAGTTCCATGGTTGCCATATCTGCATTCGAGACGACGGTGCTGGAGTGTCATTGGCTGTTAGATCGAGTCGACGACACCGCCGAAGTTCGCGAGTTGATCGCAACCGGGCTGTCTGGATTTGTCATCGGTGACACTTTCGGCATCGTGCCGGCAATTCTTACGGAAGTGAACTCGACGCGTCTGATCGCCAAGCGGTACAAGGGCCCAAACGCTGCAGTCGAGTATGGTCTGGCCGGGATGTCGGAAACTGCGGACGAGGAAGACCGGGCATTGAGAGGGGAGTACTGGAGGCTGTTCGTAGGGGATCGATTCGAAGAAGAGGTTGATCTTGCGGTGACGGCGTTTGATGAGTTGCTTGCTGCTTGGAAGTCTGACAACCCGACAGAGGCGCTCAAGGTTTTTCGGGAGAGGATCCGGGACGGCGAGTATGGGGACGTAGCCCCCACTGTCATGCCTTGGTATCAAAACGTCTACAGGGTAGATTCCAGGGCTCGAAACGAGCTGCAACGCATTCGAGAACGAGTTCTGAGCGATGGCTAGTCCCGCGGCCAGTGCTCGGATTATCTGAGAACTGGCCGGACGGTGCGGCCTTGGGCGGTGTCTATGGGTATAGAGAACCCAAGGAGGCACCTCGATGCGAACCCGAATCTCAAGCGTTGCCGCACTCATGGCCTTGTGTGGGCTGGCGATGGCTCCCGCCGCGACCGCCCTGCCTACGACCAGTATCTCGACCGTCGCCCAGATGGCCCAGTTCAACCAAGACCAGGACCGGAACGCGGCGCTCGACTATTGGCGTTTGGTGAATGTGACACCGCAGATCGAAGAGATCGCCGACGCGGTGCGGTCCACGCTCCGTGAGATGCACTCGGACGGCGAGGATGAGCGGCCCATCGAGCAGCCCGCCGCACTGATGCCCGGTGGTGCGCTCGGCGAATCGCTGGCCAATCTCGAGGGCTTCTTCGACGACCTCGAGCGGGCCACTCGAGAACCGAACTGCGACTTTCAGGTTCGCTATGAGGACGGCTATGCGGCGTTGCTTCCGCACCTCCAGCACATGCGCATGCTGGGTCGCCTGTTGATGGTCGATGCCCGCCGGCTTGCGTTGCGTGGTGATCATGAGGGTGCGGCAGAGCGGCTTGCCAGTACGTTCCGCCTGGCGCGCCACACGAGCGGCGATGAGGTTCTCGTGAGTTCCTTGGTGTCCTCCGCGATATCGAGGGTCGCCATGAACGAGGCCGCGTGGTTGCTCGATCGAACGGGCGGTGATCGTGCCGTGCGTGAGGCGCTCCGCCAGGCACTCGATCGATTCCCGGCCCGAGACCCGTTCCAGGTCGCGGATGCTCTGCGTCGAGAGCGTGATCTGATCGCGTCACTCGCGCGCCAGTTTCGAGGACCGAACGCGGGCGAGGAGTTTGCGGACGTGTTCTTGCAGATGACCGAGGGTGAGTACGGCGAGGCCGAGCAGAGGATCCGATCGCTCGACGGCAAGGATTTCCGGGCCGACGTCGAGCGTGCGGTCGACGCGTTCGACCTCGTGTTCGA
>CALCCF010000056.1 GCA_937899905.1 uncultured Phycisphaeraceae bacterium | reverse complement strand
CGTCGTGTAGATCTCCGTTATCGCCCTAACAATAAAAAAAAAAAATATGACGCCTACGGTGGCCCGCTGCCACATTCTGGGGCAAGCAATGAAAAAGGCCCGCTCGCGAGCGGGCCTTCAGCGAATCAATGCTGCCGCGGATCAGCTCAGGCCGAGCGCCGAGCCGATCGACGGGGCGAACTTGACGACCACACCCGCGAACACCACGGCGACCGAGCTGAGCAGCTTGATCAGGATGTTCAGCGCCGGGCCCGACGTGTCCTTGAACGGATCGCCCACGGTGTCGCCAACGACGGTGGCCTTGTGGTCGTCGCTTCCCTTGCCGTAGACGTACTCGTCGCCGTGGCCACTCTCGACCATCTCGCGAGCACGAGCGAGGATGTCGTCGCGGATCTCGGCGGGGATCTTCTCGCGCTGCGTCGAGTCGTCCATCGCCTGCTGCGCGGTGATGCGGCCGTAGCTCTCGAGCAGCTTCTTGGCGTTGTCCCACGCGCCGCCGGCGTTGGCCATGAAAACCGCGACCGCGAAGCCCGTGATCAGACCGCCGGCCAGCAATCCCATCACGCCGCTCACGCCGAGGATGAGGCCCGTGCCCACCGGCACAACGATCGCCAGGATGCTGGGCAGCACCATCTCCTTGAGCGCGCCGTTGGTCGCGATCGTCACGCACTTGGCGTAATTCGGATAGGCATTGTCACCCGAGCCCACCTGGGTCGGCCAACTCTCGGGGTTGGCGATGTCCTCCTCGCTCATGCCGTCCTTGCGGAAGAGCGCCCGCATCTCGCCGAACTGGCGGCGGCACTCTTGCATCATCACGTTGGCCGCACGGCCCACCGCGTCCATAGTCAGGGCGCAGAAGAGGAAGGTCAGCATCACACCGATGAACAGGCCGCCCAGCAGGTTGGGGCTGGTCATGCTCACGTTGTAGAAGGTCATCACGTCGGTGATCGTGATCTGCCCCGTTGACACCGCGCGGAGGGTCACCGTGTGGAAGTGGTCGCCATGATCGATTCGTCCCTCGAGCGTCAGATTACGAGCGCTCGCGAGGTTGCCCTCCCAGAGCATCGTGAATTGATCGCCCGGGTTGATCAGCGCGAGCGCGCCGCCCGAGCCGAAGTGTCCGCGCTCGGCGATGTCCTCGAACTGCGCGGTGTCAAGGAAGATCGCACCGCCGACATAATCGCCGCCGTCGCGTCCCTCTTCCGGGGCCATGATGCCGAAGCGTCGGTTGCCCTCGTAGATCGCGATGCCGCCCTGAAGCGGTGCGGTCTCGTTCGCAGTGACCACCAGCCGCTGCTCATTGGCGAACTTGGTTGTCTGCTTGTCGACGTGGTACTGCACGACCTGCACGTACGCGGCGAGCAGTGCAAGGGCGGTGAGTGCCGCCGAGCCGATGGCGAAGCCCTTGCCCGTGGCGGCGGTCGTGTTGCCGATCGAATCAAGAAGGTCAGTGCGCTCGCGGACGTGGGGGGGCTGGCCCGACATTTCCGCGTTGCCACCCGCGTTGTCGGCGATCGGGCCGTACGCGTCGGTCGCCAGAGTGATGCCCAGCGTCGCGAGCATACCCACGGCCGCGATGCCTACACCGTACAGGCCCATGAGAAGGTTCTCATTGCCACCCGCGGCACCGAAGGCGATCAGGATCGCCACGACCACCGCGAAGATCGACAGCCACGTGCTCTTCATGCCCTCGGCAATACCCGAGATGATGACGGTCGCCGGGCCCGTGATGGCCTGCTGGGCGATCCGCTTGGTCGGCGGGTGCTCATAGCTCGTGCAATACTCGGTCCACCAGGCGATCAGCAGGCCGCTGGCGAGGCCGGCACAAATCGAAATGCTGAACTGCCACCACTGCACGCCGAGAAGGTTGGACGTCTCGGCATCACCCAAGAGAAGGAACGGCACGCCGAACGCGGCCAGTGCGAGCAGTAGAGACGAGAGCCACACGCCGATGTGGAGGCTCTTGAGCAACTCCTTGAAGCCCGCGTCCTCCTTGGTCCGCACGGCAAACACGCCGATGATCGAGAAGATAATGCCCGCGCCGGCGAGCACGATGGGCAGCGTGCCCACCTTCATCGCCAGGTCGAAGCCACCCTCCATGCCTCGGAGAACGGTGACGCTGAACGCCGCTGATACGCCCAGGGCGATCGCGGCGATGATGCTCGAGTAGTAGCTCTCGTAGAGGTCGGCGCCCATGCCCGCCACGTCGCCGACGTTGTCACCAACGTTGTCGGCGATGGTCGCCGGGTTGCGTGCGTCGTCCTCAGGGATGCCGGCCTCGACCTTGCCCACGAGGTCCGCGCCGACGTCGGCGGCTTTCGTAAAGATGCCGCCGCCCACACGGGCGAACAGCGCCTGGAGCGACGCACCCATCTTGAAGGAGATCAGGACGGTGACCATCGCGGCCAAGAGGCCTTCGCGGTCGCCCTCTTCGCTCAGGCTGAGGAAGCCGAGCGAGTCGCCGAAGGAGATGAAGAAGAAGTACCAGAAGCTCAAGTCCAAGATCGCAAGGCCCACACACGTCAGGCCCATGACCGCGCCCGATCGGAACGCGATGGTCAGTCCGCCGTTGAGGCTCTCTTTACAGGCCGTTGCCGTTCGGGCGCTGGCGTTCGTCGCCATCCGCATCCCGAACCAGCCGCACAAACCACTCAGAAAGCCGGCGACCGGAACGCCGACCATCGCCCACACGGGCTCAAGCTCGGCCCAGACCATCAGGCCCAGGACAGCGATCAGTGCGATAAACACCGCACCGACAACCTTGTACTGGCTCTTGAGATACGCCATCGCGCCGTCACGGACGGCCTCGGCAATTCGCACCGTCTCGCCTTCGCCCTCGGTATTGCGCATCACGCTGTTGCGGAGGTACACCGCGGTAGCGAGAGCCGCCAAACCGGCGATCGGAGCGACGTAGAACGGCGCAGGAATGTCGCCGACGGCGCCCAGGGTCAGAGGGATCGAGGACGTCGGGGATACTGGCATGGGGCAGGGTCCTTCAACGAATTTCTGCGATGGTTGGGCCGTGAGAAGGGCCGATCATAGAACGTATACCCCCGGATTCCGACCGCTGGGACCCAAGAATCTGCCGGATCCCCCAATGGAGATCGACTGCCCATGCTCAAGACCGCGATCGGCTTCGCCCTGGCCTTCGCTCTCGGTGCCGCCTGCCGCTGGATCGAGATCCCCGTGCCCGCGCCGAACAAGCTGATCGGGGCCCTGCTTGTGCTCGCCGTCACGGTGGGGTACATCGCCGCGGATCGGGTCATCGAGGGCGGCGCGCGAACAGCCGCGCACGAGCTCTCGCAACCAGAGTCCGGCCGAGACAAGTCTGATTGAGTGACACGACTCTCGAAGTCAGGCCACGTCGGTAGCCAACTCGGTCGCACGAACCCGATCGAGCACCCGTACAAATCGGCGGATGTGCGGCGCCGCCTCCTGGGCGGATCCCGACGCATCGAGTTCCTTCAACGCCTCGGCCGAGGCCTCTCCAAGAAGCCCAAATCCGAATCCGGAAGCCGTGTTGTGGATCAACAGCAGCGACTTGCGCGCTTCATCGGTGTTGTCCGCCGAGATCGCGCCGCGAAGAGTGTCTCCCAGCGCTCGTACATGCTCCACGAAGCCCTCGATCGCGGTCACCATCTCGGGCTTGCTGGCTAGGCTCGACGAGATCGGGCTCGTCCCGGTCATCGTCGAGTCCTGGGCAAGCATCAACTCGCGAACGGCCGAGAGCAACCCATCGGCGTCAAGCGGTTTGCTCACGACGCGGAAGTCACCACCAGACTGCTTCTCGAACTCGTTACGCTTGTCAGCGAGGAGGATGACGGGCTCGGCGAAACCCTCTTGGCGCAGCTGGGCGATGAGCTTCTCAGAGTCGAATGCGGCACTATCCGAGTTGATCAGGAGCACATCGCTCGATTGCGCATGGAGGCTATCAAACGTGGCGCCCGCATCATCGGCAACCTCAACCTCAACCGGCATGCCCTGGAACATCAGCTTGATCAGGTTGATCTCAAGTGGTTCGACGCCAATGCAGAGCAGGCGCCCGCTGACTTCCGCCATGCTGGCCTTGTCGCTGCCGAGGTTCAGTTCGCTCCAGAGGCTTGACGGCACATAGCGGCGCACGTCGACCTCCTCCGACCAACGCAGGCCTACACAGTGCACGCCGCGGCTCAGGCAGCGGCACCACGCGACCTTGGCCCCAAGCATCGATTCCTTGCCGTCGGTCGTGGCAAGGTGGAGCCCACAATCGGTCCCACCGTACAAGAAACCCGGATAGAGCACCGCCGCACCGCCGGGCCCGATATCGAACAGGATCGACTCCGAAGCGGAGTGCGTGCCGCCGGGATGGATCACGCTCAGGACGACGGGCTCGCGATCGATCTGGAGCCGGACCGAGTGCCGGGCAAGCTTCGCAGACTCGGCACCGGCATTGTCCCGAGCCATCTGCACAAGCTCGGCTTGGCCTTCGGGGCTGATGTTGAGCGGCTTGGCCGACTGTGCGGCGGACCGGTGAACTTGCATGGCGTGCTTGTGATTCATCAGACGGCGAGCCTCCTAACGAAGACCCCCATCGGCGAGAAACCCCCAAAAAGTGAGGGGTCTCACGGATTTTGTCGCAGGATTGCCCTGATGCTCCTTCGTCTGAGAGGTCTGGGCCGCCTTTCCGGAGACGCCTGAACGCCTTCGTGAGTCTCCGGCTTCAACATGCGGTTTTCGGACGAGTGCCGCGCGGGTGGTGGTCGGTCTGCCTGTCTTGGCAGGGGCGCGGTTCCGAACCCGGTGGCCGCAGGCGGCTTTACTCGTCGAGTGGTCAGGCGGCTTGAGCCGGCTGGCTGGGGTCCGCAAGGCGGTCCAGCACCCGGATGAACTGCTTGATCGCAGGTCCGGCCTCTTGCGCAGAGCCCGAGGCGTCGAGCGCCTTCAGCGTTCCAGCCGCAGCGTCGCTGAGCGACAAGAATCCGAATCCCGACGAGGTGTTGCTCAGAAGAACGAGGCACCGCCGCGCTTCCTCGGTATTGTCCGTGTTGATCGTGCCTCGCAGCGTCTGGCGGAGCTCGCGAGCGTGCCGGACGAACTTCCCGATGGGCCCATGAAGATCCGGGTCATTCGCGCGATCAGAGACGATCGGCTTGCTCCCGCCGGTCCCCTCTGCGGCCTTAAGCATCGCGTCCCGGATAGAACCGAGCAACCCCTCTTCGCCCAGCGGACGCGCCAGATACTGAACGCCCTCCAAGCCTCCGGACGAATCCGGCAGGTGCTTGCGATCGATCAACACGAACACTGGCTCGTCGAAGCCCTCATGGCGGAGCTTCGCCGTGAACGAGGCATGGTCGAGTTCCGGGCAGTCCCCGTTGACGAAGAGCACGTCAAAGGCCTGGTCGTGAAGGGAGTCGATCGCGGCCCCAGCAAAGCCGGCGGACTCGACCTGGATGGGCAAGTCCTTCAAGAGCATCTTGAGCAACTCGATCTCGAGTTCGTCCATGCCAATAGCGAGCACCTTGCCGGAGACATCGGGCGATGCCACGTTGTCGCCACTCGTACCGAGTTCTCCCCAGCGACTCGATGGCACAAACTGCCGGATGTCAAAGAGCTCTGTCCAGCGGATGCCCACCATGTGGACGCCCTTGTTGAGCACGCGACACCACGCCAGTGTCGCCTGGAGCATCTCCGGCTCCCCGCTTGTGGTCTCAATATGCAACACGCACTCGGCGTCGTTGTAGAGGAAGCCGGGATACAAGATCGCGGCGCCGCCAGCACCGATATCTAGCAAGAGGCTCTTCGAAGACGAGTGCGTGCCTCCCGGGTGCAGCACGCTGAGCACGACCTCCTGGCCGTGCATCTCGACCCGCGGAGAGTGCCGCGTGCGGCTTTGTGAGGGAGGCCGGCTCGAGGCGCGAGCAGTCTCCACGAGTTCTGCCGCGCTCTCGGGTCCGACAGGGAACGGACGCGCCGTGGAGGCCGCCGAGTGATGGATCTGGATGTGCTGGTTCCGCTTGATCTCGTGACACTCCGCGGGTTCAACCGTACATCGGCCCTACTCACCCCCCAATTGAGGGTGAGATAGCCAAGTACGGAAACGGTTCAGAACCCGCCCCTGACATCAGAGCAAGAGCTTCACGAACACGTTCGTGTTTCTAGAAAGACTCGCGATATTTGGCGGAAAGTAACCAGGAATGGCTTCGCGAGTACGCGTTGCTAGCTGGTTTGTAGGCAATGACCCCACCGGGATTCGAACCCGGGTTTCCAGGATGAGAACCTGGCGTCCTAGACCAGACTAGACGATGGGGCCGTCTATTCGTCGTAGCGACAATGCTATTCGACGCGCCGCCTTGGTCAACCATGGGTGCCAACCTCCGGGCGTTCCACAGAACTCGCCGGTTCATACCGGACCGAGCAGCACCAGCACCGTTGTGTTGTAGCAAGCGTGCACCCCGACCGCGAGGCCGAATCCGCGGAGCAGGTAGATCACGCCCAAGTACAACCCACCCGCGAAGTAGAGCAGTGTCGCCCAGACATCGACCCCGCCCGCCGTCCACACGTCGTGATAGAGCGCGAACGCCAGTGCCGACACCGGCAATGCGATCCCGAAGACGAGCTTTGGCCCGAGCTTCAAGAGCTCGGCCAGCACCGCATGCAGGAGCGCGAGCAGCGCCATCCGGAAGAGCAACTCCTCATACAGCCCCGCGCCCAAGGCGATCACCAGTCGCGCCTGCCAGCCCAGGCCCTCAAGCGATTCCAGTGTCGTAGGCGACATCGGCTGCGGACTGGTCGTCCCGCTGCCATCGCCGATCACGCGCGTCAGCACGCCCGCGAACAGCAGCAGCGGCACCATCCACGCCACCGTCTCCGCTGCCATGAGCAGCACCACCGCCGGTCGCACTCGCCATCGCTGCTTCTCGAACACATGCCACAGCAGCAGCACGATGATGATCGCAGCGGCCGGCAGCGAGTAGCCGACGACGGCCGAAGGCGACACGCCCAGCGTCTCCATCACCCGCGCCAGCATGGCCCACGCCCGCACGCCGCCCGTGCCCGCGAGCGCCTCGTGCTGCAACGCCAGGCCAACCTCGTAGACCACAATGATCGGCAGCAGGAACGCGAGGATGTGCAACGGCGTTCGCGAGGCCTGGGCATACTCGCCCAAAGCCGTGCGCGATTCCGGCCCGGCCTCCTCAGCCGCCACCTGCTCGGATGTCTCGGGTGCTTCCGGCACGTCGCGATCCTAAATCCCGCCGCGAGTGCAATCAAAAACGCCCCTCGCGATTGCGACGGGCGCTTGCTCTCTTCTCTTGCCGTTCTGGTCCTACTGGCCGGACGCGGCCCGTGCCTTTAGCCGGGCGTTCAGGCGGCTCTTGCGGCGGGCGGCCTGGTTGGGGTGGATGACACCCTTCGCGGCGGTGCGGTCCAGGATCTTCTGCACGGCGATGTAGGCGGCCTTGGCATCCTCGAGGCTGCCGTGGGCCAGCTTGTCTTCGAAGTCCTTCATCGCGTTACGCATGGTCTGCAGGCGCCAGCGGTTGCGGGCCCGATGGCGGATGTTCTGCCGGATGCGCTTGCGTGCGGAGACTGTGTGGGCCATGTGCGAACCATTCCTCCCTGGACCGAGCCAGGCTGCCGTAGGCGTGCCCAAACTCGGGCGAACCGTCCAAAACCTTGGAGCCTCAGGGCGGACGCCGGCGGTAGTCCACCAGCCAGTAACATCCCTGCAGCGAGCAAATTATGGCTCACCTGCTGCCCTCGATCAAGCGACCGTCTCCCAGAATCGGCCCTAGCGGCCACCCAGGGGCCTCCCCAGGGCCAATTCGCGTGCTACCATCGAGGCCCTTAGCGGGCGTAGCTCAACTGGATAGAGCACCTGACTACGGATCAGGAGGTTGAGGGTTCGAATCCTTCCGCCCGTGCTTGAAGGCCCCATTCGTGGGGCCCTTTTTGTTGGGTAGCAGTGCGTCGGAACGGCTCGTAATCCGGGCTCACGTTGTGGCGATTCGCTGCCGGCGATATGCCTCAACGGGCATGCCACCGATCCCCCAATTCTCGAGTTGGACCTCCTCAATAACCACGAATGTCGTGCCCGGGTCCTTCCCGAGTACGTCTTCGAGGACACGAGTGATCCCCTGGATGACCTCGGCCTTGCGCTCGGCTGAGGTATCGCCCTCGCGCGTGATTTGAACATTCACGTATGGCACTGCTATGCCTCCCTTGCGAGTTGTGGGACACCTTCAAAGACCTTGGTCTGGATACGCCAACGCCCGTCCACACGAAGCAGAGACAGGTAGTCGGTGTAGTCGTGCCCGAAGAGCGAGCACTCTATCTCCGCGAGAGCTGTGCTCTCTCCAGCGAATCGGATCGAGAGCACACGAAACGCGTAGTCGACCCCTTGCCCGGCAGGCGATGGCCGTTTCGCGAGCCGCTCGTAGTACTCGTCGATCGAGAGTGTCAGCAAAGAGCCATCTGTGATAGTTGCGTAGTGAGCAGTCGGCGAGAACACATCACGAAGCAGCTCGACGTCCAGCCGATACAGCCCGTCGTAGTAGTCTTGCAATAGCTGGAGCACTTCGGTGAAGTCGTCCTTGTTCATGCTACAGACTCCGTATTAGTGCCCACGAGGCGAATGAATTGGGATGAGGTGCTGCGCGAGTCGAACGACGGTTTCGCCCAGTCGAATGAATGCGTGGGCGACGAGCTCTCGGAACTTGGACTTGCAGCCACGATGGAGTGCTGATCGCGCGTGCAAACCCGGTTAAAGCGAGTCATGGCTGGAAGAAGCCGTCGAGGATGCGGCTCAAGACACCGTCGAGCGGCGCCATCGATTGCTCGATCTTCATACGGATCACGGCGCCTTCCCAGGCATCGGACAAGAGCGACGCCAGCTCGGCTGCGGCCACGTCCGAACGGATCTCGCCGACGGCTTGAGCTGCGGCTACAACAGCGCTCAGTGCATCGAGATACGCCGAAGAGGTCTCCTGAAGCGCCTTCCTGCACGTGTTGCTGTCGTCCAGTTCGCCGCCCAGGTTTGCGATCAGGCACCCGCCGCTGAAACCCGATTGTTCAAACGATTCGGCTTGGCCTTGGAAGAACGCCCGGAGGCCCGCGATGGGCGAGTCGTGCGCGTCGAGAGCGCGCTCAAGAAGAGCACTTATGCAGTCGGCGTAGTGGTGGATGGCGGCAGACGCAAAGTCTTCCTTGCTTTCGAAGTAGTTGTAGAACGAGCCCTTCGGGACGCACGCTTGGTCGAGGATGGCCTTCAACCCCGCGCCGTGATAACCGAGCCTGAGGAATGCGTCCATGCCCATGTTCAACAGGCGATCGCGTGTTTCAGGGCTCGTTCGGTCGACAGGCACGAATGCATAATACGACCGGTCGTCTTATTGGTCAAATCCGGCCTCGAAGGCGGTATATTGGCTTGTTTCCTTGCTTCTTGGATCGGAAACCGGCACCCACGCCACATCTGCATCGGGGCGCAACTCGGCTGGCCGCCAGCATGAAGGGCCCCTCCAAGAGAGGCGTTCTCATGCCGGCATGTCACTGGTGTGCTCGAGAACCACCTTGCCCATCGCCTTGCCGCTCTCCAGGCGAGCGTGGGCCTGGCCTGCTTCTTCGAGCGAGTACCTCGACTCGTCGAGGATGGGCACGAGGCCGCCCGCGTCCACGATCTCGGCGATCTTGCCGAGGATCTGGCCGTGCGCTTCTCGGCCCACATCGTGGATCATGGGGATCAGCATGAAGACGATGTGCAGCGTCACGCCCTTCAGGTGCGCGCTGGTCAGGTCGAGCTCGCACATCGTGGTCGTGGTGATGACATCGCCGTTGAACTTGATCGCCTCGAACGAGTTGAGCATGTTGCGATCACCAACCGTGTCGTAGACCACGTCAAACCCATCGCCGTTGGTGTGCTTCGCGACATATGCCGAAACGGCCTCGGTTTTGTAGTTGATCCCGATCGCTCCAAGGCGCTCGATCAGTTCGAGCTGCGGCTCGCCGCCACCCGTCGAGAACACGGTGGCGCCCATGTGCTTGGCGAGTTGCACCGCGACATGCCCAACCCCGCCCGAGCCTCCATGGACGAGCACCTTCTGTCCCGGGCCAACCCGAGCTCGCGTCAGGCCCTCGTAGGCGGTGATCGCAACCAGCGGCAATGCCGCCGCCTCACGCATCGAGAGGCTCTTGGGTTTGTGCGCGACCAAGCGATGGTCCGCGCAGATGTACTCGGCCAGCGTGCCCGGAAGCTCGGCCAGCCCGCCGGCGCAGCCGTACACCTCATCGCCGACGGCAAAGCCAGAGACGCCTTCGCCGATGGCTTCGATCGTGCCCGCAAAGTCCATCCCGAGGATGGCGGGAGTCTGAGGCGCGAGGCCACCCGGCCCGCCCATCTTGCGGATCTTCGTGTCGACGGTGTTGACGCTCGAAGCCGCAATCCTGACGAGCAGGTGGCCCGATCGAGTTTCCGGCTTCGGCACCTCGCCAGTGTGCAATGGTGCTCCATCTTCGTACGTGTTGAGTAGTGCGGCTTTCATCGGCGTGTGTCCTCCTGGAAGGCCGTTCATTGGATCTCTTGCACCTGCATAACAAGGTCGTTCCAGTTGCGTTGGTTCTCGAGGTCGTGCTCCATGCCCTTTTCGTCGGCGATCGTGAATCGCTTGATGGCGGGCGTCTTGCTCGTTGCTTGGTACAACCAATACGCCTCCGCCTTGAGCGCCTCGGCGATCGGCCTATCGATCGACTCGTAGACCGCTTGCTTGCAAGCATTGATTGACTCGGCCGGGAACTGCGCAATCCGTTTTGCGAGTGTGTCAACGTACTCGTCGATCTCGTCGGCATCGAGCGCCTTGTTGATCGTGCCGTACGCTTCGGCCTCATCGGCGTCGAAGTCGCGTGCGCTCAGGATGATCTCCAGAGCGCGGCCCAGCCCCGTTTGCCGCGCCATACGCGACGCGCCACCGCCGCAGGGCAAGATGCCCATGCCGACCTCCATCTGCATGAACTTGAACTTGCCTCGCACCGCGAACCGCATGTCGCAGGCGAGCGCAAACTCATGCCCACCGCCGCGCGCAAACCCCTCGAGCTTCGCGACGGTTGCCTGCGGGAGCTTGCTGATGCGTTCGAGCACCGACTGGAGATCGAGGAGCTGGGCCTCGTCACGCGAGACGGCCTCGGTGGACATGTCCTTCAGGAGGTTGGTGTCGTAGTGGCACACCCAGATCTCCGGGTGCGCCGACTCGAAGATCACGACCTTGGTGTCCCGGTCGCGTTCGAGCCGCATCGCCAGGCCGTTGAGGTCGGCCAGCATCTCCTGCCCCTGCACGTTCACGGGAGGGAAGTCGAACGTGACGGTGAGGATGCCTCCGTCGCGGCTGGTCCGAAACGTCGTGTATTGCTCTGACACGGTGGTCTCCTTGCCGGTTGCCGGCGGGTCAGTCGGGTCTGGAGAACAAGCTATGGCTATGCTCTTGAAACAACAAGTACCTACAAATTTGTAAGTATTGAGATTTTTGGGCCTTGGAGCTTCAGATGACGCGGCAGTACAACTGGAAGACCGGATGCGATGTCGAGGCCACCCTGAGCGTCATCGGCGGCCGATGGAAGCCGATCCTTGTGTGCCACTTGCTCAGCGGCGCGAAACGATTCGGCGAGCTCAAGCGGCTCACCCCTAACGCGACCGAGCGCATGATCACGCTCCAGCTCCGCGAGCTCGAAGCGGACGGCATCGTCTCACGCACGGTCTTCGCCGAGGTGCCGCCGCGGGTCGAGTACGACGTCACCGAGTACGGTCGCTCGCTCGAGCCGATCCTGATTGCGATGCAGGACTGGGGCCGCGAGTTCAAGTCTCGGCGTGAAGCAGAGTGCGAATTGGCCGAGCTGTGTGAGGCGTCTTCCGAAGACCGGCAGGTGGTGTAGCGAGCACGTGCGCCTCCTGGCAAAAGGCCATCGATCGATCACGGCGGCCAGTCTCTGTTCAACAATGCGTTATGCCCCAACCCACCTCCCCCTTCACCCAAGACAAAACCCTCCTCCTCGACGCCCTGCGGCAGGCCTGCGGAAGCGTGGGCCTCGGGGACATCGCCGAGGCGGGGGAGGCCATCGCCTCGGGCTGTGGCTCGGGGGCGGGCGAGGCCCAGCTCGATCGGGCGGCCCAGCGGATCGCGGGCATGGACCTCCACTCGTTGGCGGGCCTGGTCCGCGTCGGGGCGGCCCGCTTCCACCTGCTGAACAAGGCCGAGCAGCTCAACATCATCCGCGTCAACCGCTCGCGCGAGCGGAGCCTCGAGGATGGTTCGTGCCGACCCGAGTCGATCGACGCCGCGATGGCGACCCTCACCGGGCAG
This sequence comes from uncultured Phycisphaeraceae bacterium, assembly GCA_937899905.1. Taxonomy (GTDB): domain Bacteria; phylum Planctomycetota; class Phycisphaerae; order Phycisphaerales; family UBA1924; genus JAHCJI01. The sequence continues at coordinate 88,234 of CALCCF010000056.1, read as the reverse complement.
GGCCTCGACGCCGCGGGCATCGCGGCGATGCTTGGCCGCCTGGACATCGGCCCCACGCTGACGGCCCACCCGACCGAGACGCGCCGCCGCACCGTGCTGGACAAGCAGGCCGACATCGCCGCGAGCGTCGCGCGATTGTCGGGCGGCAAGCTCACCGCACGCGAGGCCGCCGAGACCCGCAGCCGCCTCGACCGAGCCATAGCCCTGCTGCTGACCACCGACGAGGTTCGCCAGGAACGCCTCGACGTGCCCGCCGAGGTGCGCAACGGCGTGTACTTTCTGCGGACCACGATCTGGCGGGCCGTGCCGAGGCTGGTTCGCGATGTCGCCTGGGCCGCGCGTCGGACGTTTGGTGATGACCAATCCGAGATCATCGCCAACGACCTGCCCGCGCTCATCCGCTACCGCTCCTGGATCGGCGGCGATCGCGACGGCAACCCCAACGTCACCGCCGACGTGACCGAGCGCACGATCGCGGAGATGCGTAAGGCCGCCCGCGAGCTTTGGGCCGCCGAGCTCGAACGCCTGCACGACGCGCTGTCGGTCTCGATCGAGAGCGTGGGCGGAGATCCAAGCTCCCCCCACGAGCCGCTGCGGGCGATGATCAACCAGATCACGACGCACGTGCGCGATGACTCTGCATACGACTCGGCGGCGCTCCTCGAAGACCTTTATTCGATCCGCCGCAGGCTGCTCGACAGCACGCTGGCCGGCCTGCACCGTGTGGCCGAGGAAGGGCTGCTGGCCGACGCGATCACGCGAGCCAAGTCGTTCGGGCTGCACCTCGCGTCGCTCGACATCCGCCAGCACTCGCGCGTCCATGCAAAAGCCGTTGGCGAGCTTCTGCGATCCGCCGGCGTCGAGGCCGTGTACGAGGCGCTCGATGAGGATGGCAAGCTGGGCGTGCTTCGGCAAGAGCTCGCCACCGATCGCCCCTTGGTGCGAGATCACGATGCTCTGAGTGAAGACTCAGCCGAGCTCATGGCAACGCTCCGAGTCGTTCGAAAGGCGCAGCAACGCGACCCGCGCACGGTGGCCTGCTGGGTCATCTCGATGACCAGCCACGTGAGCGATCTGCTCGCGGTGATCCTGCTGATGCGCGAGTCCGGCGTACGGCTGCCGATCGTGCCGCTGTTCGAGACCGTCGACGACCTCGACAATGCCCCACGGGTCATGGACAAAGCTCTCGCCGAGCCATGCTTCCGAGAGCACGTCGAGGCGACAAGCGAGGGTGAGCCCGAGCAAGAAATCATGCTCGGCTACAGCGACTCGAACAAGGACGGCGGGTTCGTCTCTGCCAATGTCGCGTTGCACCTCGCCCAGCAGCGCATCGCCGAGGTCTTCGCCAGGCACGGCATCGGGCTCCGCTACTTCCACGGCCGCGGCGGCACGACCGGGCGTGGTGGGGGTCGTACGGGGCGGGCGATCTTGGCCGCACCGCCCGCGTCACGCAGCGGCAGGCTCCGCTTCACCGAGCAGGGCGAGATCATCACCTTCCGCTACGCGCTCGCCGGCATGGCTCGCCGGCATCTCGAGCAGATCGTCCACGCGGCAATGCTGGCCGAGGCGTCGCGCAGCCACTCGGCATCGATCGATGGTTCGGCGATCCTCGCGAAGCTGGCAGCCAACTCTCAGCGCGTCTATCGCGAGCTCATCGACGACGATGCGTTCTGGCCCTGGTTCATCGACTGCAGTCCGGTGGAATACATCGGCGGGCTGCCCATCGCTTCGCGGCCTGTCTCTCGTGCCACGGGCGACCGCCTGAAATTCGAGAACCTCCGCGCAATACCCTGGGTGTTCTCGTGGATCCAGATGCGCGCGATGGTGCCTGGCTGGTATGGCCTCGGCAGCGCGCTACGCGAGTTGGATGATGCTGACCGCGATCAGCTCCGGTCGATGTGTGGCGCGAGCGCATTCCTCGGCACCGTGCTCGAGAACGCCAATCAGGAAATGGCGCGTGCCCGATTGCCGATCTTCCGCAGATACGCGCTCCGTGGGGACGGCAGCGACTCGATCCTCAGCCGCATCGAGTCTGAGTTCGAGCGCGCGCGCAAGGCCAGCCTCGACCTGACCGGCCACGCCGACCTCATGGAGCACGCCCCGGTCGTCGGGCGGTCCATCGATGCTCGCAATCCCTGGACCGATGTGCTCAACCTGGTCCAGATCGAACTGCTCGGGCGGTCTCGCCTGGCACGTAGCCGGGAGGCCAAAGCGATCCGCCCCGTTTTGCATGCGAGCATCAATGCGATCGCCGCCGCCATGCAGTCGACCGGCTGAGTGTCGCTTAGTGCGGTATACGCATTTTGTTTGGTATACGGGTGCCGAGGCCGCGCCAAAGTCGATTCGTGTATGTGCCGATAGGCTGAACTGATTCCTATAATCTCACGCCTGCCGACCCCCGGGGCCGATGGACCGCCCTATGCGGAGCATCCGTCGCAACGGTACCGCGACGGCCGGCCAGGAGGGCGACGCCGCGGTGCGGTACCTAGACCGTTTGACCAGTCTGTTCAGTGTCGATATGGGCATCGACCTGGGGACCTGCAACACCCTCGTTGCGGTGCGCGGGCAGGGCATCGTCTTGAACGAGCCGTCCGTCGTCGCCGTGCGCAAGGGCACGAACGAGGTCCTCAAGAACGGCCAGGCCGTCGGCTGGATGGCCAAGGAGATGCTCGGCAAGACGCCCGGGTCGATCGCCGCTGTGCGCCCGCTCAAGGACGGCGTGATCAGCGACTTCCAGATTACCGAGGCGATGCTGGGCTACTTCATCCGCAAGGTGAACCAGCTCACGCGCAACTGGGGCTTCGTCGGCCCGCGCGTGGTCATCAGCGTGCCCAGCGGCATCACCGCGGTCGAGAAGAGGGCCGTGTTCGACAGCGCCGAGCACGCCGGGGCGCGTCGCACGTACCTGCTCGAGGAACCCGTTGCTGCGGCCATCGGCGCCGGCCTTCCGGTTGCCGAACCGACCGCGTCGATGATCGTCGACATCGGCGGTGGCACGACCGAGGTCGCCGTCATGTCCCTGGCCGACATCGCGGTGTGCGAGAGCGTCCGCGTCGCCGGCGACGACATGGACGAGGCGATCATGAACCACATGCGTCGCACGTACAACCTGATGATCGGCGAGCAGACCGCCGAGCGCATCAAGATCGAGCTCGGTTCGGCGGCGACCATCAGCGACGAGACCACCATCGAGGTGCGCGGCCGCGACATGATCAGCGGCCTGCCCCGCAAGGCGACCATCACCAGCGAGGAGATCCGCGAGGCCCTCAACGAGCCGATCAGCCAGATCATCGAGACGGTGACACGAACGCTCGAGAAGGTGGAGCCCGAGCTCGCCGCCGACCTCGTCGAGAACGGCATCATGCTCGCCGGCGGTGGCTCGCTGCTTCGTGGGCTGCCCGATGTTCTCCGCAAGGCCACCGGTCTGGAGTGCAAGCTGGCGGATGATCCGCTGACCTGTGTCGCCCGCGGGACGGCCATCTATCTTGAGCACATCGAGGAGTGGAAGGCCACCCTCGAGAACGACATCGACGTCTAGCCGGCCGCCGCCGGCCGCTGCCCCCGAGTGCAGCTTGAGCCCGGATTGAGCGCGGAGCGCCATGGCTGGACCACTCTCCAAAAGACCGAGCGCCAAGACGCTGCTGAGGATCACGCTCGTCGTGCTCTTCATCCTCTCGGTTGTGCCGATGCGCTACACGCGCTGGACGACCGGCTTCGCTGACGTGGCCGTGACGATCTCTGCGCCCGTGAGCAACGCCGTCCGCTGGGTGGCCGATCCGCTCACCCGTCCATTCCGCCGCAGCGCCGACCCCGCGCTCGCCGAGCAGTACCGCCAGGAGCTTGAGGTCGCTCGGCAGCGTTCGCTTGATATGGAGTTGCGTGTCCGCCAGCTTGAGCGCCGCGTCTTTGAGCTCCAACGCGGCGCCCAACTGACGCCGGAACTCGGCGTCCGCCAGATCGCGGCTCCAGTAATCGGCCGGTTCAGCGAGGCATCGAGTAGCGCACTCCAGGTGCGCGCGGGTACTGGCCGCGGCGTCGTCGAGAATGCCGTAGCGGTGGTGGAGGGGTTGCAACTGCTCGGCCGCGTGGAGCGATCGACGGCGGCGTGGAGCGTCGTGCGACCCATCACCGACAGCGCCGCCGGTGGCATCATGGCCTTGGTCATGACGGCGGACACACTGGACAGCGGCATCCAGTGCCGGCTCGAGCCCATCGGCGGTGGCCGGCTCCGCGGCCCGGCGACCTGGGTGTTCGAAGACTCTCGCCAACGCCCGGTCGAGATCACGACGGGCATGACCGTTCGACTGCGTGACGAGACATGGCCGCGAAGCGCGCAGATGCTCATCGTCGGCACCGTCATCGAAGTCTCTTCGGCACCCGATGAGCCCACGCGCACGGTCGTAACCGTCGAGCCCACCGTGCCGCTGCGCCGCGTGAGCGAGGTCGTGCTCCGCGTGCCCATCGATCCGGTTGAGGGAGAGACCGAGCAGGCGGCGGGCGGCTCGGAAGGCGGCGGCGCATGAACTGGCCGGTGTTCGCCATACTCGCCTACGTGCTGCTTGGCCTCGAGCGTGGGCTGCGAGACACGCTGGCTATCGGCCCGGTGCAGCCAAGCTTCTTGTTAGCGCTCGGAGCGTTCGTCGCGCTCAGCGCCCCTCCGATGCACGCGATCTGGGCCTGCCTCGTGCTGGGGCTCACACTCGATCTCACGGGCGGCTGGCCCATGATCGACGCACCAGCGCAGCCACTGATCGGCCCGTATGCCCTCGGCGGTGTGCTCATGGCCCAGGTCATCCTCACGCTCCGCGGCAAGCTGGTACGGCACCACCTTGCGACGCTGGGCGTGCTCACGTTCGCGGGCGTCATCGCGGCCCAGTTTGTTGTGGTCGTGCTGCTGCTGATCCAGACGCTCGCCGGTGCTCCCCTCGCGTTCAGCCCGGGCTCGGAGACACTCATCAGGCTGGGGTCGGCCGGCTACACCGCGGTGCTCAGTGTGCCGATTGGCTTCTTGTTGGTTGCCGCGGCGCCGCTGCTCGGCTTCGGCGGCCACGGTCAGCGTCCCTGGCAACGCCGCGCCTGATCGCGGCGCGAGCGCCTCCCCTGGGTCCGGAGTCCCGCCATGAAGCTCATCCTCTTCGACGACGGCGGCGGCGAGTTGGCTCCACTGACCGATCTCAGACCGGCCTTCGATGTCCGCACCGGGGCTTGGACCCCCCACGAGCGTTGGAGCCAGCTCGGCCTGCCACCCGCGGGGCTGATCGTGCCCGAGCCGCAGGTGGAACTCACCCAAGAGCTCCACCCAAAGCTGGGCGTGAACCTTCCGATCGTTGGGGGCGCGACCCTTGTCAACGGCCGCTGGCCGCTGGCCGCTCGCGACGCCGAGACCATCGCGGCCTTGGAGCCCGGGCACGCGCTTGTGGATGGTGGCACGGTCCTGGCGGCAAAGGTGGCCGACCCTTCCAGTGATCTCCTAGACACCAGCAGCTACGAGGCCACCGATCATGAAGCGCGGCTCCTGGAACGCTGCTGGCACGTGCGGAGCCTCCGGGATGCGTGCCTGTCGTACGACCTCAGCCAACTCGCGCCGGCCAAGGGCGTCGTGGTGCGTGAGAACGCGCGCGTTGCCGACACCGCGGTGCTCGATGCCAGCAGTGGCGCCATCGTGATCGACGAGGATGCGCGCATCGGGCACCACGCGGTGATCCTGGGTCCCGCATACGTCGGCCCCGGATCCACTGTCGCCGAGCACGCGACGATCCGCCCGAACACCGCCATTGGTCCGGTGTGCAAGGTGGGCGGCGAAGTCTCGGGCACGATCTTCCAGGGCTACGCCAACAAGACGCACGACGGATACCTCGGTGACAGCTATGTCGGCATGTGGGTCAATCTCGGCGCGGGCACGACCAACAGCAACCTCTTGAACACCTACGGCGAGATCATCGTCGATCGCCAGCGCACCGGCGAGACGTTCCTTGGATGCGTTCTGGGCGACCACGTGCGCACGGCGATCTGCACGCGGATCATGACGGGTGCCGTTGTTGGCACCGGCACAATGTGGGCGGCGTCAACGGCAGTTTCCGGCCGTGTGGGTGCGATGCGCTGGATGACCGACGCGGGCGAGCGTGCCTACCGACCCGAAAAGTTCCTCGAGGTTGCTCGGGCTGCGATGGCACGGCGCGAACGCTCGCCTTCGCAGCCTGAGATCGATCGCTTCGCTATGCTCGCGCAGGTCGGCGAGCGGGGCTAGTGCTCCAGACTCGAACGCACGCGCTTGCGCAGGTCACGCAGCGTGCGCTTGCGTTGCGGGGCGCTCTCCGACTCGATCGCGCGATCCAGCGGTGGCAAAAGTGACGAATGGGCCACCCCGCGACGCAGCAGGTGTTCATACGCCACAACCACACCGTCGACACGCGAGATGCGTTGATTGAGCAGCTCGACGAGCGGCTCGACATGCTCGATGTGATCGCCCTTGATGCATGCGAACAGGGCGCCCCCCGCCCTCGAAGCGGCGAAGCGTTCGCTGCTGGTCAGCATCTCTTCTCGCCTGGCTTCACCCCAATCGTCCATGCCGAAGCCGCTCATCTCCAAACTGCGCCGCAGATCGGCGACCGGATCCCAACCGATGTGCTCGAGGTCGGTATAACGCTCGTGCTTCATCAGCAGCTCGTCCAGCGTGTGGCTCATACGTCGCAGTGTGGGTGGGCCATCGGGGCGTGCCTTGACGCGGTCGAACCAATCCAGCGTTGCCTGCGCATCCGAGACGACTCTGTTGAGTGCGATCCAGTCTTGTAGGTCGCTCCAACTGCGACGCTCGCTATCTTGCAGTCGGGCCGTCAGTCCGTTACGAGCAGCGATGAACCTCTCCTTGGACGGCTCGTGTTCTTCGGCTAGGTTCTTCATATCTGAGACCATGTACGACAATCGAACGCCGACCATGCTCGGCTGGTGATCGAGCATGTTGTCCCACAGCCAGAGGAACTCGTCTGTTGCCTCCTCGTACTTTCCGCGAAAGTGCAAGGACCTGGCAAGCTCCATGCGAGCCCTGATGTCGATGCGCTCGCCGTCGTCGGCTCCATCGGCGGCGGCCTCGCGCGCGCGATCGAGTCCGGTCTTGCCCGCTTTGACGTCGTTCATCCAAGCCAGCAGGCCGTTCGCGTCGCGATACCCAACGATCCTGTCGAACTCCTCGCCATCGCGAAATGCGATCATCGTCGGCATCGCCCGGACGCGAAGCTCTCGGGCCAGCTCGGGTTGTTCATCGACATCGAATTGCGTGGCCAGCCCATATTCTCTGATCCAGGAGACGACCGACTCGTCGACCCAAGTCGTCGCGTCCATGCGCTTGCACGGTCCGCACCACACCGCCGTCGCCTTGACCACGAGCACGCGGTCGCTGCCGCTCGTGCGCTCGATCGCGTCCTTAACGGTGATGTCCTCAAAGACCTCGGGCTGCCCGCTGGCAGTCTGGGTGCTGACAAGAACGGATAACAAGGCCAGCACTGCGGTGATGGCGTGGTTCCTGATCGATGGCATCTGGTATCCTCCCGTTCGAGAACTCGCTCTTGCCAGTCTAACGGGCTTCGATCGAAGTTCGCGTGCAATCGGCGCCGGATAGTGGTCGCGATACAAGTGAAATCCCTAGCAGACATCAACGCACGATCTGGGGACAACCCAAGCCTCGCCTAAACTGCATGCATGCACCTACGCCACAGCGACCACGACCACGGGCCCAAGGAGGTCCCCGTCAAGTTCATACTTGAGGATCCCGAGGCCCTCACCGGCTCGGATCGGGTCGAGTGGGATCTCATGGCGGCCAAGGGCGAGCACCTGCTCGAGGTCGCGGTCGAGAACGGCATCAACATCGAGCACGCGTGTGGCGGTGTGTGCGCTTGCTCGACGTGCCACGTCTACGTCGAAAAGGGCATGGACGACGTCACCGAGGCCACCGAGGCCGAGGAGGACCGCGTCGAGGAAGCCCCGGGCCTGCAGATCAACAGCCGTCTGAGCTGTCAGTGCGAGGTTGAGGGCGATGGCCCGATCCTGATCCGCGTCCCCGCTTGGAATCGCAACGCCGTCAAGGAAGTGCCGCACTAATCACGTGGCAGCCACTCGCACACGGCAGTTTTGTCGGTCGTCTGGATTGGGCTCGGGGTGTTCGGTCGGCGGCTTAGGCCGTGGCCCCGGCGATCGATCCGGCGGCGTTGTCGGCAAAGGCGGCCAGATCGAAGTCCTTGACGGTGATCCCGCCGGCGTCGTGCGTCGAGACGGTCAGGGTCACGCGCGAATAGCGGATCAGGATGTCTGGGTGGTGCTGGACCCGCTCGGCCTCGTCGGCGACGTCATTGACAAACCGCATCGAGGCCTTGAAGTCGGCAAAGTCGAACGTCCGCTGGATTTCTCCGCCCACCTCGGTCCATTCGGGGTGGTGCGTCAGGCGATCCTTCACCTCGGCTTCGGAGAGCTTCTCCATGGCGATACTCCATCGCTTCCGGCCCGGGGCGGCCAACGATCCATCCGTGCCCGACCCGCCGGGCCCCAACGGTAGCGCCCGGCGGTCGGTCGCCAAGCTCGCGTCATCCCGATACCGATGTCCCCGATCCCCATGGTCCGAGAACTCGCCCAGATCACCCGCCTCGCCCCTTCACCCACGGGGGCGCTCCACCTGGGCAACGCCCGGACGTTCGTGATCAACTGGGTGCTGGCCCGCCGGCACGGCTGGCGCGTCCTGTTTCGCATCGAGGACCTCGACGGCCCCCGCGTGAAGCCCGAGGCCGTCGGTCAGGTCCAGGACACGCTTCGGTGGCTGGGCCTGGACTGGGACGGCCAGCCCACGATCCAGAGCGACGATTTCGAGGGTCATGCGTCAGCCGTCGGCCGTCTGGCTCGGCTGGGCTTGGCTTATCCCTGCGAGCTGACGAGGCGGGAGATCGCCGAAGCCGCCTCGGCTCCGCACGATGGCGCTGCTGATCCGACGCCCTCTACGAGGCCAGACCCGCTCGCGCCCTCCGATTTTGACCGACCCGACTCCAACTGGCGGTTCGTCAGCCCCGATCGTGCCGTGCGTTTCTCGGATCAGTTCCTCGGGGCGCGGGAGACCCATCCGCGGGCCGATGCGGGCGACTTCGTGATCTGGACCAAACGCGGCACACCCGCGTACCAGCTCGCCGTGGTCGTGGACGACGCCCGCCAGGGCGTGACCCAGGTCGTGCGCGGTGACGACCTCGTGGCCTCGACGGGCCAGCAAGTGCTGCTCTACGAGGCTCTGGGCCTGGAGCCCATCCCCACGTACACGCATCTGCCGCTGGTGGTCGGACCCGACGGCCGCCGCCTGGCCAAGCGTCACGGTGATAGCCGGGTTGAGCACTATCGCCAGCACGGCGTGCCGCTCGAGCGCATCCTGGGGTTGCTGGGGAGCTGGTCCATACCCAATCAGCCGCGCACGGCTATGGATCTGGCCGAATTCGCCGGGCGGTTCGACCTCGATACCATGCCCCGCGGGCCCGCCCGCTTCACGCCGGAGGACGACGCATGGCTACTCGGACGTTGCTGATTCTTTGCCTGGCCGCCGTCGGCCTGTTCATGAGCGCGTGCGTGCCGAATGACGCCGTGGCCAACGACGTCGAGACCATCCGCATCAACGATGAGGTGTTCTTCCTCGAGCTCGCCGCCGACAACGCCCGACGCCTGCGCGGCCTCGGGGGCCGAGAACTCATCGAGGAGGATGGCGGGATGCTGTTCGTCTTCCCGCGTCCACGCGTGCTCGGTTTCGTGATGCGTGACTGCCTTGTGCCGATCGATATCGCCTTTCTCGACCAGTTTGGCACAGTGGTCGCGACGCACGAAATGCCGGTCGAGCCGCGAGAGCCCGGCGAGAGCGACCAAGCGTACGAGAATCGGCTGACCCGATACTCGAGCAACGCGGCGGCTCAGTTCGCCATCGAGCTTCGGGCCGGTAAGCTCCGAGAACTCGGCATCGAGCGCGGCGACACCATCGAATTGGACACCACCCGACTCCAGCAGATGGCCCGCTGAGCCGATAGCCCTAGAGGCGTTTTGTCCCCCCTTGGCGGGGATTTCTCGCCCGGAGGGCACGGCGTGGCCGAACCAACCTTGATGCTCGCGAGCTCGTCTGACGGCGCGCAAGAGTTGCACGCTCTGTGGCAGCGCGTGTCGAACGCGTGGCCGGGTACGGCTCCGGAATCCGAGTCGATCGATGTTGCCGACCTCGCCGACGCGCTGATCGCCCAGAGCGAGGGCCAGCAGTCGTCGTCCGTGTGCGCTGTGATCGTGTTGCTTGATGAGGGCACCCCGAAGTCCACGATCATCGCCCTGGCCCACCTGCTCCGGGACTCGCTCGCGTTCGGCTTCATCATGATGCCCGGTATGCCTGAGGACATCCGCGAGCAGGTCAGCGGTGGGGGTCTTGTTGGCGTTGCTGCGGATCTGTCGCCAGACGCCATCGCGACAACGCTGCACGCGCTCATGGGGCGGCAGGACTCCGTCGGTGTGCTCCAGCGCGAGCTGAAGATCCTCAGCAGCTTCCAGGGTGGTGTGCGCCAAGAAATGGACCGCATGCACGAGGAACTCAACCTCGCCGCCGCGATCCAGCAAGAGCTGCTTCCGGCCGAGCTGCCCACGGCCGAGGGCCTCGACTTCGGGGTCATGTTCCGCCCCGCGACGTACGTCAGCGGCGATATCTACGACGCGGTCATGATCGACGATCACCGGCTCTGGTTCTTCGTGGCCGACGCCGTGGGCCATGGCGTGCCTGCCGCGCTGCTCACGATGATCATCTCGCGGAGCCTACGAGGCGGCGCGAAGTCTCGGACGCCTGCCGAGGCGATGACCGCACTCAACAGCGATCTGGTGCGAACTCAGCGCGGCCGGTCGCGATTCGCGACCGCGGTGTGCGGTGTCATCGATACTCGGACACGCGAGGTCACACTGTGCACGGCCGGCCATCCGCCGGCGCTCATCCTCGGCGGCACCGAGCCGCGGGCCATCGAGTCCGGCGGCGCGCTCCTCGGAGTGTTCGACGGCGAGCCGTACGAGCAGGAGTCGTTCGTGCTAGGCGATGGTGAGACGCTGCTGCTCTACAGCGATGGCTTCGAGACCGCCTTTCCCGATACCGACGCCGGCGCAGAAGCGGGCAAGCTCGACACCCAGGCCTACCTCGGCGAGTTCGCGAAGCTGCCGTGGATCGGCAGCGACGATCGGGCGACCACCGCCAACGCGATCCACTGCCTTGCCCAACGCGTGGACTGCCAGGCCGGCTCCCTGCACCAGCAGGACGACCTCACGGCATTGGCGATCGCGGTGTTGCCTCGCACTGCGCAGCGAACACGCGCTGCCTGACCAAAAGCCGCTGACGCACGATACAGCGACGTAGACTGGGCCCGATGGACAGCCCATCAGCGCCCCAACTGTCGACTGCTCGTGGTGCTTCGATTGCGCCGTGGTGCTTTGTGGTGTGCACGCTCCTGTTGTTCGTACTCGTCGGTGTGTTCTTTGGCGGCGATATCGGCAAGACGCGAGACGACTACACCTGGGCCGTCAATGACCCGGCCACGGGTGCCATTGCGGTAGCCGACCTCTGGAGATTGCCGCTCTTCTGGAGGCCGCTGTCGCTGGTCCTCGTCCGCCACGTGGTCAGCCTGACATGGGACGCTCCGGCAATCGCCAACCTGCTTGCTGCGCTGTCGTACCTGGGACTCTGCGTCGCCACGTGGCGGTGGGTGCGTGGCCTCGGGTTCGTCCTGGGTGCGGGGGCCATTACGGCGTTGCTCTTGACGCTACCTATGGCCTTCGACGTCATGCACTGGCCGGCGGCAATACCGACGGCACTCGCGGGGATCATCGTTGTGCTCGTCGCGCATCGCGTGATGCGAAGCCCCGAACGCGAGGTCCGTCCTTGGCCGCTTCTGGGCATGGCTTGTGTTGTGTTCGCGGCGTGCTGCTTCAACGAGCAAGCGGTGGCCTGTCTTGGCGGCGTCGCGCTCGCGCCAATGTGTGCGAACCTGCCGCCTCGGACGCGTCTGCGACGGTCGGCACTGCTCGCATTGGCCATCGGCGTCCCTTCGGCGTTGTACGTCCTACTCGTGGCCGTCACGTCCCCGTCTACAAACCGTGGGGGAGTGTCCACCCTGCTTCCGCTCGGTGATTGGTTCGGGCGCACCGCGACTGTGGGCGAGCAGACGTGGAGCCAACTGGGTGGTGTGCACGGTCGGGATCTCACGCTTGGAGGCATCGAGGTTGGCCTTGCCAGTCTCGGGATGCTCGGCTTCCTCGTGCTCGCGCTGGCGGTGTTGTCGGGGTGTTTCTGGGCGATTCGCACGCCGTTGGTCCACGCGTCAGACGATCGACCGGCTACTGGCATGGTGGTGCCCGTTGGAGTCGGGTGGTTCGCGCTGGGCCTCGTGCCGTTCATCGTCGTCAAGACCGGCCCGATCGAGGCGCGGCACGTCGTGCTGCCGGCGATCGGCCTTCTCATCGCGTGCGTTGCGGTCTTGGAGTTGGCCAGCCGCGGGCTGCCAGTGCGTGTCGCGAGCGTGGCGCGTCGCGGTGCCACTTGTCTGGCCATACTTATTGCCGGTGCCGGAGCGGTCTCGCTCGTAGGCATCCAGGCAACGTTGAAGGAGCGATACCGCCTCGACCTGCAAGAGGCTCGAGCGATCGCCGAGCTGTTCCCGGACCCACAGCCAGGGGCGGTGATCCTGGTGGCGCGCTCTCCCTGGAGGGCGGCCGATACCGGGCGTCGGCAGTACGACCGACGGTTCTGGAGCGCGTGGCAGATGGACCACATCGCGACGGCCGTACTCCGCCATCAGTACGGGCGGGATGACATCTTCGCGAAGCACCGATTCTCTATGGCCTTCGGCGTTGCCGCCGAGGACATCAGCGAGCAGGGCTGGACGACGGGCCTCTCCGATGGACCCGCATGGGATGGGGGCAAGCTGCCCCCGAGCGAGATCGCATGGGATCGCATCCTCGCGGTCCGCTTCGAGCCCGATGGCACGGCCGTTCCAATCGACACGCTCAGATTCGTCCGGGATCGTCAGGTCATCGACACGATCGCCTTGCCCTCGGTCGGTGCTGCTTCAGCCGATGCCGAATTGGAGACCTTCCGCGTGCGGATCAGGTAGTCCGAGCGGCGTCGGCGAATCGATCCATGACCTGCGGCCAGGCGAGCGTGAAGTACTCGTGCACGTCGTTCCACTGCGTGGTGTTGCCAAAACCCAGGTGGATCAGCTCTACCTTGGTGCCACTGGGTACTTCTTCAAACATCACGACAACGCGGCTGCGCCTTGCGCGGACCTCCGGAAAGTGTGGCGGCGCGTTCCACTCGAACGAGAGCATGCGCTCGGGCACGTAGCTCAGGATCTTGCATCCCTCCGAGCCTCGCTGCCCTTCCGGATTCTGCGGGAGGAAGTAGACCTCGAACGGGCCGCCGACGGCGAGCTCGACCGTGTTATTGGGTGTCAGGAACCTGCCGACCCCCTCGGTGGTGGTCCACATCTTCCAGCACTCGGCGATCGATGCGGGCACGACCCGCTCCACGACAACCTGCTTGTCGCTCGCTGATCGCTCGTGCAGCAAGCCGTTGATCGAGAACTTTTCGGGAACTTGCTCAAGCAACGCCTTCGCTCCAAACGAAGAGCCCGCAGGACCGGTGGCGAGAACCGCCAAACCCACGCCGATGCCAGCTACGGCCGCAATCCCTCGCGTCCACATGCCCATAACGAGACCCCCTTTCGGGCTGGCTCGGCAGGGCAGTGCCGTCAGCCGCTCTGCTCACAGAGAGTCTTGAGCTTCTGCAACCCGTCCTGCCATCCCTCTTCAAATCCTGCTGGGAGGTCGGCGTCGAACTCGCCGGCCATGCGATGCTCCACGCTCACGCGGGTGCCGGCACCATCGGCCTCGAAGGCGATGGTCATATTCGCGACAAACGCGCTGGGCATCGTGCAGTCGCCACGCAGCCGGATCTTGCGATTGGGCTTGAGCATCGTGATGGTGCCGATGACGTTCAGGTCTGGCGGGCCCTCGGGCCTTGTGGTCTCCAGGTAAAACAGCCCGCCGATCCGGTTCTCGATCTTGGTCGTCTGCGTCTTGCGGCTCTCTTCGCTCTCGTAGAACCAGTCGTTGGGTCGCTCGAAGAAGAGGCCGTAGACGGTCTCGGGGCTGGCATCGATTCGTATCTCGGTCTGGATGACTTGGGCGCTGAGTTCGATGGTCTCGACGGGCATGGCTGATCCATTCTGGCTCTCGGCGAGCCGTTGCAGACCAAGGAGCGAACCGGCCCATTGGTCTTCGTACCTGCTGACCCAACGCTCATAGACCCTTCTCAGGGGAACGGCGTTGAGGTAATTCCACTTCTGGCGCCCCTCCTTGCGCGAAACGACCAGGCCCGCGTCGTGCAGCACGCCGATGTGCTTCATCACGGCGAATCGGCTGAGTCCTGGGAACGCCGCGGCGAGCTGGCCCGTGCTAGCGCGCCCATGACGAAGCGCGTCGAGGATCGCCCGACGCGTCGGGTCGCCCAGGGCCTTCCACACGGCGTCCAAATCGGTCGTTGGCGAGTCCATGCCTGTGCGCAACCGTCTCGATACCGGCTAGAACAGCGGCGGCATGCCGAACACGCGCCGTGCTGCGCTCATCTGTCCGGCATGGAACGTCTCGTGTCCGGCCATCGAGCCCATGAGCATGGCGCGATCGGCAGCGAACTGCGTGAACCCACCGGTAAGCGGCTCGGTCAATTCCGTTTCGTTCATGCCGCTAAACCACGCGATGACGGCGGCGCGCGACTTAGCGAGCCCGTCGAGCAGCTCCTCTCGCGACGGGTACCCCTCGGCCCCAGGCTTGCACACGCTGCCGCCCTTGAACATGTCGTGCCAGTCGGCCAGCACGGGATCACCGCCGCCGAGCGCCGATCGGATGCGGTCGTCGGTGACGGCGATGTGGCCGAGGTTCCACGCCGCGTGGTTCCCGCCCTCCGCGGGCACGTCGTAGAACCGGTCGTCCGGCGTCGCCTTGGCCATCTCCAGTAGGAGTTGGCGGGCGAACTCGAAGCCGCGGAGGCCCTCGCGGACCTGCGGATGGACGGGGTTGGCGGTGGTGTCGTTCATGGATTGGCTCCCTGGCCTGGTGGCAGTTGTACTCTATATGTGACCATAGAGTAACATAAAATTCCCGGCTTGTCAAGCCCCGACAAGCCCATAACCGCAAATTGGCGTCTTGCGGCACAGAGCGTCGTTACGCAAGGCCCCCCCAGCAATAGACTCTGTGTAGCCATGGGCATCGGCACCGTACTTCTCGATCGGGGCGTGATCAGCCGGGAGCAGCTCGAAGAGGCCCTCGCGCAGCAGCGAGAGACCGGCGAGCGGCTCGATCGGGTGCTTGTGCGCTCGGGCCTGGTCTCGGCCGAGCAGGTGCTGCAGACCATCGGCGACCAGTTCCACCTCGACGTGGTCGACCTTGATGCCGTCTCGGTCGAGCCCAAGGTCCTCGAGATCTTGCCGGCGAGCCTGGTGAACAAGCAGCGGTGCGTGCCGATCCGCCGCGAGAACGAGACGCTCACGGTTGCGACCAGTGACCCATTCGAGCTCAGTGTGCTCGATGAACTGCGCCTTCTCACCGGCTACAGCATCGAGTTCGTGCTCGCCGACGAGGAAGGCCTCCAGCGGTTCATCCGCTCGAACTACGGCGTCGGCTCGGACACCCTCGACGCGCTCTCGGCCGAGGCCGGAACGCAGGTCGAGGCCGCGGGCGACGAGGACGAGATCGAGCAGGCCCAGGAGGCCAGCGTCATCAAGCTGGTCAACGACATCCTGCTCGAGGCCATCCGCGAGCGTGCGACTGACGTTCACATCGAGCCCTACGAGCACCGACTCATCGTGCGGTATCGCATCGACGGTGTGCTGCAACGCGCGAACGTGCCCGAGACGATCAACCGGTTCGCCGCCGCGATCATCAGCCGTCTGAAGATCATGGCGAACCTGAACATCGCCGAGAAGCGCAAGCCGCAAGATGGTCGCATCACGCTGAAGCAGCGGCTGCCCAACGCCGAGGGCCGGCAGACCGTCCAGGAGTTCGATCTGCGTGTCAGCGTGATTCCCATGCTGTTTGGCGAGGGCGTGGTGCTCCGCATCCTCAACAAGTCGGCCGTGCTCATGGAACTCGGCGACCTGGGCATGCCCGAGTGGGTCCAGACGGGCTGGAAGGGCCTGATTGAGCGGCCCTACGGCATCCTGCTCGTCACCGGCCCGACCGGCTCGGGCAAGAGCACGACGCTGTACGCCTCGCTGAACCGGATCGTCAGCGAAGAGATCAAGGCCATCACGGTCGAGGATCCGGTCGAGTACCACGTGGGCGGCGTGAACCAGATCCAGGTGAACACGCAAGTGGGGCTGTCGTTCGCCGCCGGGCTGCGATCGATCCTGCGTCACGATCCCGACGTCGTCATGATCGGTGAGATCCGCGACAAGGAGACGGCCGAGACGGCGATCCAGGCGTCGCTGACCGGCCACCTCGTGTTCAGCACGCTGCACACCAACGACGCGCCGGGCGCGATGACACGCCTACTCGACATGGGTGTGGAGCCGTTCCTTGTGAGTTCCAGCGTCGAAGGCGTGCTGGCACAGCGGCTCGTGCGGCGCGTGTGCCCACACTGCGCGGTGAAGTACCAGCCCGACGCGGCCGACCTGCCTCCGGGATTTGAGCCGGGCGAGGACGGCATGCTGACGCGTGGCGAGGGCTGCCGCGAGTGCCGGCATACCGGCTATCGCGGTCGCATTGGCATCTACGAGCTCATGCGCAGCAGCGATCGCCTCCGAGAGGACATCATGAAGGGCAGAGGTGCCGGTGACATCGCCAAGCATGCCCTCAAGGACGGCGTGCTCGATCGGATGTCGTTGGACGGTTTCGAGAAGGCTCGCTCCGGCGAGACCACTATCGAAGAGGTCATGCGCGTCCTCACCGTCTGACCGGACTCACTCGACCGAGATCTTGTAAGCCATCGGCGTGGACTCGGTATCGACCTCGATCACGAGCGTCTGGGCGCCTACCGCGGCAGCGAGACTCGCCGGCAATTCGAGTGTGGCCCGATTGCCTTGCACGGCAAAGCCGCTGTCACGGAGCGTCGCGCTCGCCGCGTCGGCGAGGGCTTGACCGTTGACGCCGTCGCGGATCGGGATGGTCACCGAAAGCCCGGGGCCCCCCTGTCCATTGCTCGTCATCGACCAGTCCATGGCCACCTCGGTTGCCTGGATCAAGCCGCGGAGGCGATTCCCGTTCGAGCCCATCCAGGCTTGGAATCTCTCGGTAAACGCTTGTCGGGCCTCGTCGCCCAGCGCAAACGCGTACATGCGCAGGCCCGCGTCGAATACGCTTGGCCAGCGGACGCCGATCATGGTCTCATCCGCCGGGTCCGGCCCCACACGCGTGGTCACCTTGTCGGCCGTCTGCGCACGGCTGGAGTATGAGAGCCTGACCGCGCCGGACTCGGGGACGTGCACGCGGATCTTGCGTGCATTGGCGAGGCCGGTGAGAGCCACGACGCGGCGGGCGGGACCATCGACGAGCGCATCGGGCCACGCACGCCGAAAGTTCTCGAGGTCGAGCATGAACTCGACGCCGGCCTCGGCTTCGATGCCGTGCGCAGCGAAGGTTGTCGCGAGCGCATCGATCGCCACGCCAGTCTCTGTGACATCCACAGGTGCATCACCGCGCTGATACAAGAAGAACGTGTGACTCTCCGTACTCCACGCGTGGACATTGCCCTGAAGTTCAATGTCCTCTTCGCGGGCGCCCGGTGTGGCAACCGCGACCACGGGAACGCCACCCTCGATGCCGAGGATCGCGACAGTCGTGCCGGGTGACGAGGCCGCCTCGACCATCACGCCCAGGAGTGCGGCGATGCTCGCTCCATCATCGAGCGACTCAAACGAGTCCAGCCTCGTGAGGGCCGCTTGGATCTGGATGGGCTCGCCGCCAGGCGCTTGTGGCTGACCGTGCACGATCAGCCCGGCCAGTGGTGGGGGGGAGAGCGGCTGCCCTGCGGAGGGTTTCGTTGTCGGGGTCTCCTGCCCGAGCGCGGAGTTCGCCAGCAGCACGAGGATCGGGAGCAACGCCAGCATCGCCAGTCGATTCCTGCCCCCAGCATAGAACCCAGGAGCCGCACACCGCCGATACACTGCCCAGTGGCCCCGGTCCCAACCGAACCCGAGCGCATCCTGATCATCCGCCCCAGCGCCTTGGGCGATGTGTGCCGCAGCGTGCCCGTGCTAGCCGCGTTGCGGGCCCGCTGGCCGTCGGCGATCATCGACTGGCTGGTCCAGGACGCGTTTGCCGAGGCGATCAGCGCCCACCCGGCCTTGAGTGAAGTGGTGGCCTTTCCCCGTCGAGACCTCTCACCGCTCGCGCGACCCGACAACCTTCTGGCCGCCTTGCGATGGGGACTCGCCCTTCGCCGTCGCCGATACGACCTCGTCGTCGACTGCCAAGGGCTCCTGCGGAGCGGCGCTATGACGCTGGCGACCGGTAGCCGGATCCGCATCGGTGGTGCAGACGCGCGCGAATTCTCGCATCGGGCGTACACGCGACGGGTCAAACCGGTAGCCAATGCCCACGCGGTCGATCGGATGATGCAGCTTGCGCAGGCTGCCATCGATACGTTCGGCGCAGCCGAGCCAATCGCGGCTCCCGACATGCGGTTGTACACCTGCGATGCGGCCCGATCGAAGGCGAGCAACACCCTGGCCGGCGTGTCGACCAATCAGCTCGTGGTGCTCGCGCCGACGAGCCGATGGCCCGCGAAGCAGTGGCCGGACGAGCGGTTCGCCGCCCTGGCTCGTGAGATCCTGGAGCAGACCGAAGCGTGCATAGCCATTGTGGGAGGGCCGGGAGAGCGCAAGCAGTGCACCGCGACGCGCGCGGTCGCCGCCGGGAGCGATCGGGTGATCGACCTCGTGGGTCACACAGGTGTTGGTGAGCTCATGGCGATCGTGGAGCGATCATCGCTCGTCGTCGCGAACGACTCGGCTGTCCTCCACATGGCGGTGGGGTTCGATCGTCCGTTGGTCGCACTCTTTGGCCCCACCCTGACCGGGCTCGTGGGACCCTACCAACGCGATGATGACGTGTTCCAGCATGAGCGCCCGTCGCACGCGAGCGCACACAAGAACTCGGCAAATGCCGCCATGATGGCAAGCATTTCCATTGAGGAAGTGATCGAGGCGGCGTTGGCGCGGCTCAGCCCTTCCGCTGTGCAAAGTCGCGCATGAAGTCGCGAAGCGCCTGGCAGCCCGAGGCCGGGAATGCGTTGTAAATGCTGGCGCGGATGCCACCGACCGAGCGGTGGCCCTTCAAGCCGTCGAACCCGTGCCCTTTGGCTTCGCCAAGGAAGTCCTTGTTCAGGTCGTCGGTGGGGCAGTTGAACGTGATGTTCATCATCGAACGGCTGCCGACCTGCGCGTGGGGCTTGTAGAAGCCCGAATCCAACGCGTCATAGATCAGCTGAGCCTTTGCCGCATTCCGCTCGGCCATGACACCCAGCCCGCCGTTCTGCAGGATCCAGTCGAATACCACGCCCATGACGTACACGCCGAACACTGGCGGGGTGTTGTAGCGGCTGTCGTTGGCCGCGAAGGTCTTGTACATGCCCATACTCGGCAGCGTCCGCTCGCACCGCTCTGCGAGATCCTTCCGCATGATGATGAGCGTGACGCCCGAGGGACCGAGATTCTTTTGGGCGCCCGCGTAGATCAGGCCATACTTGGTGACATCGATCGGACGGCTGAAGATATCGCTCGACGCGTCACACACGAGGAACGAGCCGTCCGGGCATGATGGCTCGGCGCTGAACTCCGTGCCGAAGATCGTGTTGTTGCTGGTGAAGTGCAGGTAGGCCGGGGTAGCCGAATACGAGAGGTTGGCCGGGATATGGTCGAAGTTGCTGTCCTCGCTGCTGCCCGCCACGTTGACGCTGCCGAAGAGCTTGGCTTCCTTGATGGCCTTCTTCGACCACGAGCCGGTATTGATGTAGTCGGCCGTACCACCCTCGGGAAGGAAGTTAGCGGGCACCATCGAGAATCGCGTCGATGCGCCGCCCTGGACGTAGAGCACCGCGTAGTCGTCTGGGATGTTGGCCAGCTTTCGGCACGCCGCTTCGGTGCGTTCCCAGACGCCGTCGACGACCGGGCCGCGGTGGCTGTGCTCCATGATGCCGATGCCGCTGCCGTCGATATCCCAGATGTCGTCCTGAACGCGACGGATGACAGCCTCTGGCAGCGCGGCCGGTCCGGCGGAGAAGTTGTACACGCCGCGGGTGTGATCGGCGCCCGCCAGTGTTCCGGAAGTTGCGGATGCGGTCATTGCAGGAGGCTCCTCGGTCGGGGGTCGATGTGGAAGGATGCCAGACGAATGCGAATTCAGGCGGGCTGCAACGCGTTCACGACGTTGACGAACTGGCCGGTCTTCTGGAACTCGGTCACGATGCGGACGGTCTCTTCCGCGACGGCGGTCTGGGCCTGATCGGTCGACGCCCCGCAGTGGTGCGAGCAGAAGATCGAGTCGCTCTTGGCGAGCGGCGTGTCGAAGGGCTCGTCGGGCGTGCCCGGCTGGTTCTGGTACACATCGGTGCCCACACGCAGGCCCTTCGAGCCGATGGCATCGAGCAAGGCCGACTCGTCGACGAGCGTGCCCCGGGCCGTGTTGATAAACGAAGCGCCGTCCCTCATCGCGCCGAAGAACTCGGCGTCGCACATGCCTTTGGTCTTGGGCGTAGCGGCGACGTGCAAGCTCACGATGTCGGCCGAGCCGAGCTGGGCCAAGAGGTCATCATGGGAGCTCCCGCCGAATCGGACGCCAAGATCCTGCGCACGCTCCGGCGTGAGGCTTCGCGACCAGCCGACGACATCGATGCCGAACGCGCTCGCCCTGGCTGCGACCTCGCGGCCGATGGCGCCCATGCCCACGAGCAGCATGCTCTGGCCCTTCAGGCCGCGGGCCTTGGCGAACTCCTTCTTAAACCAGTGGCCGCCGCGCAGCTCGATGTTCTGCGCGGGCAGCCTGCGATCGCAGTTGATCACATGGCCCATGGCCAGCTCGGCCACGGCCACCGCGTTCATTCCAGGGCAATTGCACACGGCGATGCCCTTGGCACTGGCTGCGGCCGAGTCGATGTTGTCGTGCCCCGCGCCGGCCCGGATGATGCCCTTGAGCGAGTCCTGGCCCTCGATCACCGCGGCGGGCACCTTCGTCGAGCGAACGATCAGCACCTCTGGGCGATGCGAGGCCAGGGCCTGCGGAAGCGTGTCGGGGCCGAGCCCCGGATCGACCACGACCTCGCACTCCGCAGCCTCGAGGGCGGATATGCCCGATGCGTCGAATTTGTCGGCAATCAGTACTCGCACGGCGCGCACTCCTGTGGGGCTCTCCACGCAAAGCGCGGAACACCGACAGGGTAGCGACGGGCACAAAAAAAGCCCAGCACTGGGCTGGGCGATTCTGTGGTTCTTGGAGACCCTCGTCCTTGATTGGAGAGAGCTGCGTCTGGCTCGAATCTCGATTTACTAGTCGGGCTGGCCGGTATCGATCTCGCTGCCGCCGAAGTCGATGCCCTTCAGGCCGCCACGCGTCCAGCGGTAGTGGCCATCAACCTGCTCACCAGCGCGGAACGTGGACTGCCAACGCTCGCCGCTGGTCGGCGGGGCGTAGGTGAACTGGAGCGGGCCGCCCGTGGGCTGCCGCGGGTCCCAGCCCGGGTTGGAATCGTCGGTCACACGCACGGAAGCCGAAAGATCGAACATGAGCGTGAGGTTTCGTGCGTCGGGGAACGCGTAGAAGGTCTCGTTCTTCGAGTAGCGATCCACGCTATCCATCATGAAGACCTTTTGGGCGGGCGCGTCGACCGCGGTGATCCGCAGGTCACCAAGCTTGGTTTCGCCCGTCGAGCGGTAGCCCGAGTGGGTCGCAGGAGATTGAGTAACGCGGTTACCGGGGATCACCGTGCGGTCGTACGACGCCGGGACCACCTGGTAACTCGAGCTGTACGGCCAGCGCCAGTTCGTGGTCGCGGTCCCGGCGGGCTGGAACGGCCACCAGTAGTTGGTGTTGAACAGCTCGAGCGGGTTCTCCTGCCACTGCAGGCGGAAGCGATCGGCCGGGGACACGACCATCTTCTCGGGCAGCTGCTGTGCGAGGTAGTCGTTCACGACGAGGTGGGTGTACAGCACCTGCGGGATCCAGCTCGTGGGCTGGGGCATATCAGGGAACGCGGCACGGTTGCGGATGATGTCCGTCGCCTGAGCGGCGGCGGCGGCGAGGGGATCGCCCGTGTCATACGTCTCGTCAGAGGTCTGGCTGCGACGAGCGTCCTCTGCGTTTTCCCAGGTGAACGCATAGATGCGATCCTGGTAGTCGGCCGAGTAGGTGCCCAGCGCGAAGCCGAACTGCTTGAGGTTGCCCAGGTCGATCGCCAGGCGGGCCGACTTGCGAGCCTCACCCAGGGCGGGCAGGAGCACGCTGATCAGCAGGGCGATGATCGCGATCACCACCAGCAGTTCGATGAGTGTGAAGGCGCGAAGCCGGCGGGTAGATCCAGCCAGCCTGCCACGGCAGAGTGCATATGGACGCATCATGGTTTCACGTTCCCCAGTTCTTCCTTGGTCAATCCACCGTGGCTATCCGTCGGCGGACCCCAGAAGGATGCATGAGCCTGTTGTACAACAGTCTAGAATATCCAATATTCACAAAGAATCCATGCAATTTTTGATCCCAAATCCAACGTAAAACCCGCACGCGATGCGTGCGGGCCCCAATCGTTCGTGTTTTGGACGGTTTACGGGAATGGCTGGCCGGTGTCGACCTCGGTGCCCCCGAAGTCGATGCCCTTGATGCCGCCACGGGTCCAACGCATCTTGCCGTCGGTGATCTCAGATGTCCTCAGGTTGAGCGTCGGGGCTTCCCACGGACGAGGCTGGTAGCTGACTCGCTCGGGTGCGCCGCTCGTCGGCCGTTGTGGCTGCCAGCCCGGATTGATGTCCTGGCTGAAGCGCACGATGCACGAGCCGTCAAAGGCCTGCAGCGGCATGCGAGCGGTGTCGTAGCCGAACCAGACCGGCTGCTTGCCGAAGTGACGCCCCTCGGCATCGTGCATCTGGACCTTCTGGGACGGATGCTCAACGTCCGTCAACCGGACATTGCCAAGCACCGTGCGGGGATAGCTCCAGTAGCTGTAGTGGACGAAGTTCTGGTGCACCCGATTCTCCGGCAGCGGCGAGCGGTCGTAGGCCGCGGGTACGAGCTGGTAGCTCGAGCTATACGCCCAGCGCTTGTTCCGGTCGTTTGGGTCTGGCTGGCGAGGCAACCAGAATCCCGTATCAAACAGCTCCTTCGGATCCTCCTGCCAGTTCAGCCGATCCTTGTCGGCCGGCGAAACCACCATCTTCTCGGGCAGCTGTTGGGCTAGGTAGTCGTTCACGACAAGGTGGCTGTAGTAGACATACGGAATCCAACGCGTCACACGAGTCATGTCACGATCCGATCGGGCCCCTCGGCGACGCATGATGTCCATAGCCTGGAAAGCCGCCGCTTCCATCGGTCGACCTGGTCTCTGCAAGTCGGTGTACGTGGACTGCGCCGCATCGCGCTCGTCGTTCCACGTGAAGCCCCACTGGCGGTCCTGGTAGTCCGCGGAGTACGTGCCAGTCGCGAAGCCGAACTGCTTCATGTTGCCCATGCAGATCGCCAGCCGGGCGGACTTGCGCGCCTCGCCGAGCGCGGGCAGCAGGACGCTGATGAGCAACGCGATGATCGCGATGACCACCAGCAACTCGATGAGCGTGAAGCCGCGCTGGGTGGCGTCGCGGCGCGGCCATGCGGAGAACACCATATCTGACCATCATTCCAAGCTGGTCCATCGATCTCTGGACCAGAAACGGGCCGGTGCGACCCATTCGACCAAAGAACCCCCTACGTCCCGCCGGGCGAATGATCGAAAACGCCACGTGATACGGGATGGCCCTTGACGAATCGGCAGTATACCCGATCTTGTTGGAATTCTGGTCTGCTATTTTCGCGCGTGATTTCCCAACCGCGGCCGAGTTAGAGGCCCCTCCGCTCGGCGGCGATGGCTGAGCCCCACGTCCCGCAGAGTCTCCTGATGGCTTGATTGTCATTTGTTTGCATTTTGTTAATATATTCGCTGCCCCACAGCCGTCGGTGTCGAGAGCCTGCTTTGAATCGCGGCGGCAGCGGGGACCGCCCGCGGGTGCGCGGGGTTTGGTGCGGGCTTGCGGCGTTGGCTGAGACTCGCGAGCGCACGCTGGGGATCAGAACGAGCTAGGGTTCCAAAACGCCCGCAGCGGCATGTTCGCGCCTCTCGACGCTCCGCGGAATCGCTGAGTCGCGAACCCCCGAGCGCACACCCAGAGATCGACGCGACGCCGAGACCACTTCCGCGGGTCTGGGCGCGAGAGGGGCAGTCCCAGCCATGTACGATTGCGTAGACAGCACGAGAGAACGGGGTTCACGATTGGGCGCCCGCCGCCTTGCGCGCGCGTCCTTGCCCGGGAGTTCAAGACCGCTCATGGCCATGTGTTGCATGGCGATCGTGAGCGTTTTGGTGGGCTGTGCGGCGTCAGCCGGATCGACAGGTGCCGTCGGAGATCGCAGGCTAGCGGCGTCGCCGGATCGGGCCGCACTCATCGATGGCACTCTTGTCACGCGCGAGGACCTGTGGCCACTGCTGGCCGAGCGTGGTGGGGCGGCAGGTTTAGAGGCGCTCGCGCTGGATAGGGCCGTCGCACGAGAGGCCCGGCGGCTCGGCGTCGAGGTTGGTGACGAGGACATCCGGGCAGAGCGGGCCATCGTGGAGCGCGCCCTTGTTGATGTCGGCCTTCGCGACCGGCGATCGCGCGGCCTCGCGGTCGAGGGGGCCAGGGCCCGCCGCGGCTGGGGACCGCAGTGGTTCGAGTCGCTGCTGCGTCGGAACGCCCTCGCCCGGAAGATCACCGCGGATCAGGTGCTCCAGCCCACCGATGCCCAACTGCGTCGATTGCACGAGTCCCTGCATGGCCCGAGGCGCGAGGTCCGCGTGATCGTCATGGCCAGCGAGAGGGCGGTGGGTCGACATCGCGCGGACGTACAAAGCCAACTGGATCGGTCGCTAGAGCTCGGCGTTGCTCGGTTCATCCAGCTGGCCATCGACCACAGCAGCGATGTGTCCTCCGGTCGCGGCGGCCTGCTCGATCCGGTCGGACGCGTCGACGCGACGTATCCCGACGCTTTTCGCGCCGCGGTATTCGAGACCGAGCCTGGCCAGCTCACGCCCGTGATCGCGCTGGACGAGGGATTCGCATTTGCGCTCGTGATCGACGAGCGGCCGTCCGATGGCATCACGCTCGAGGCTGCGAGGCCGGACTTGCTCGAGCGGCTCGAACTCGATGCGCAGCAACAGGCCATGGCCGCGTTGTACGAGCGATTGCGCGCGAGGTTGCGGGTTGAGCCAATGGACGATTCGCTGGGTTGGAGTTGGAGCGCCGTACGGCGGTAGCCGTGTTGGGCTACCGCTACAGGTCGTCCGAGTCCGGCTCGTTGTCCTCGTCCAGCATGGCCTCGTAGGCGTGTCCCAGCCCGACGAGTTGCAGGTCGGGCACGACGTGCTCGACGATCTCGTCGTTCTCGAAAAGGCCCAACGCGTCGCCACCGGTGGCGATGACCCGCGGGTAGCCGCCGTACGCGAGCGCGAAGCGATCAACCAGGTTGTGGACGAGGCCAACGGCGGCGGCTCGGGCGCCGAGCGCTATTGCCGGCTCGGTATCAGGCCCCCAGGGCTGCGCTTCGGGCAGGTTCATCGCCAGCGCGTCCGCGGGTGCGAGCTCGGGCAAGGCCGGGGCTGCCCGGTGCAGGCCATCGAGCATGGCGCCGAGCCCGGGTGCGATTGCCCCGCCGTGGTGCACGCCCTGGCCGTCGACGAAGTCCACGGTAATTGCCGTCCCGGCGTCGATCACGATGCATGCCTGCTCGGCCATCTTGAACGCGGCCAGGCAGCACAGCAGGCGGTCGATTCCTACCCGTTGCGGCTGGGCGACCGTGGTCTGGAGCGGGATCGCGAAGTCGATGCCGGCATACGCCACCTGGGCGACGCGTGACGCGAACGCGCTGGCCGCGGCGCGGGCCGCTGGAGGATTCACGCTGCCGATGAGCAGCGGGGCGCCATGGTGATCATCGAGGAATGATGCGAGCGCGTCGATCATCGCTTCGCCGTCTTCGGCATCGTGGTTGGCGGAGTGGTGGACCTTGCCGTCCGCGTAGTGCGCGGTTCGTGCGCGGGTGTTGCCGACAATCAACAGGGCGGCGGGCGGTGCGTGTTCGTGCGTAGACAACGGAGCGACACTCCTCTCGGAAGCGATTGGCTTGGCCGAGAGGCTAGGCGATGGTGGGCACCACTAATGAGTCGATAACGACGCTGGGGGGTTGAGCCCGAGGCCCTACGCCTTCCGTCCGCAGCTCGCTGCCCCGGCCGAGATGCGGGCGATCTCGCGGAGCTCGTGCCAAGGCCTCGAACCGCGCTGGATCCGTTCGGCATCCTCTGCGCTGATGGATCCCTCGGCCACGTAGGCAGCGAGTTCGCGCGTGGTCCGCTCCCGTTGGTGATTCCGAGAGATGATGCTTAAGAAGAGCATCACGAAGAAGACCGTGAGGACCACGACCCCGCCGCCGATGGCGATCAAGGCCAGGAAGGTCGGTGCGACTCCACCAGTGATGGGGTCTTCTGGATACATGGGGGACTCCGGTTCGCCGCGGGTTGGCCGGGCTGGATCAGTGCCTAGTCGTCGTCGTCGGGCACGGCTCGCATGAGCTTCTCGCCCTGCTCGGGCGTCATCGAGCCCTCGGCGATATAGGCCGCGATCTCGCGACGGGTCTTCTCGCGGGCAACCCGCTTGATCGCCCCGGCGATCGTGCCGAACACGATGGCCACGATGGCGATCGTGCCGCCGATGATCCAGAACAGGTTGCCTTCATCGAAGATGGCCTTTACGAGTTCATCCATGGTGACGCCTCCACGGGCGAGCATCGCGAGTCTTCCGCCGCCCGTCTCATTGTTGGGGGCCAAACCGCGGCCGTTTCACCTCGGCCGAAACTTTGTGTCCCGCACGACTACCGGACCCTTGGAGAGGGCTGCGTTCATGCTTCCGATCGGCGATCTGAGACCAAGGCCGGCCCTTGAGACTGCTACGACCCGTCACGCGCCGCGCAGGATCTTCTCCATCTTCTTGCCCTTGGCGAGCTCATCCACCAGCTTGTCGAGGTATCGAGCCTGTCTTGTGAGCGAGGTTTCGATGTCCTCGATGCGATAGCCGCAGATGACGCCGGTGATGAGGTGGGCGTTGGGGTGCAGCGTCGCTTGCCGGAAGAAGTCCTCGAAGGTCGACTGGTCGTCGATGTGCTTCTGGAGCGCCTTCTGGTCGAAGCCGGTAAGCCATTCGATGACCTGGTGCAGTTCTGCCTTAGTCCGGCCCTTCTTCTCGACCTTCGTGACGTAGTGCGGATAGACGGATGCCATGGTCATCTTCGCGATGCGTTCGTCGTGCTCGGGCGTCGTGGTTGGCATGGGATGGTCCTCGTATGCAGACGCGTCAGGGTATGGGCTTGGCTCGGATGATCGCACTCTCGATGCCGATAGATCTGGAGCCTGGGCTCAAGAGTCTTCCCTGCCGCACGCCGGCCGGGCTGGGCGGCGGCGCAACGGGCTGCCGGATACAGCGGTCGCGGATCCGAGTCGTATCGCGGCTGATTCCTCACGGATGCGATGTAGGACGCAAGGCCTCGCGAGCGCAGGGCGATCTCAAGCCGCCGCGCGTGGTGGGTCTGCCTCGATCTCATCGAGGGCCGTTCGAGCGAGGCCGATGCCGATCTCGTCGTGGAGGTAGTGAGCCGAGTCGACGCCGGCCGCTCGGAGTTGTTCGACCTGATCCTCGAACGCGGCCATAGCAACGATTCGGCCCTTAAAACCGCTTGATCGCAGGAGCTCGGCGATCGTGATCGCTTCGGCGGTCTTCTGGAGCGCGATGATTGTCAGCTTGCACGAGGAGGCCGGGCCGAGCCGGGCGTAGAAGTCCGGATCGGTCGCGTCACCGCACACGGTGTTTCGGCCTTGCTCGATGTGTCGCCGGACTGTCTCAGGATCTTGATCAAGACCAATGACCCGGCCGTTGAATCGTTCACTCACGACGTCGTACGCGGCGGTGCCGATCCGACCCATTGAGATGACGACGACGTCGATCGGCTGGCTGATCTTGATGTGTCGATCGTCGGGCAGCCGCTTGTCGGTCTCGAACTTCTGCAGCGGATCCATGTACTTTGCGAACAGACCGTGAGCGACCGAGTTGATAGGCGCCGTGAACACGAAGCTGATCGACATCGCGATCGCCGCGACCAGCAGCCACGCGGGGTCGATCCATCCCGCCGTGACGCCGACAGCGCCCACGATCAGGCCGAACTCCGAGTAGTTGCTCAGCGGAAGCGTGCTGAGCGTCGCCGTTCGTGCCCGCAGCTTGAAGCGGGTCATGAGCCAGAAGAACATCGCCGCCTTGAGAGGTAAGAGCAAGACGAGCGCGGTGGCGATCCCAAGTTGCTGCAGCGTCGGCACGCCGTTCAGCCCGATGGACAGGAAGAACGCGACCAGGAACAAGTCCTTCAAGGACAAGAGGGCCTTGGACAACTCGCTCGACTTTGGATGCGATCCCAGGACGAGTCCGGCGACCAATGCGCCGAGGTCCGGCTTCATCTGCACGAGGTCGAACAGGTACACCGAGCCGAGCACAAGCAGCAGGCCGTACAGCACGAGCAATTCGCCGTGGCCAACCCGATCGAAGACCATCTTCAGGGGTGTGCGCAAGAGCGGTACGGCGATCAGCAGCAATGCCCATGGCGACGGCAGCTTCCCAACCGAGGCGGTGAGGAACAGGATTGCGAACAGGTCCTGGGTGATCAGCACACCGATCGCCTCTTGACCGTGCCGCGAATTCATCTCGGTTCGGTCTTCGAGGACCTTCACTGCAAAGACGGTGCTAGAGAACGACAGCGCGAACGCCACCAGCATCGAGGTCCAGAAGTCCAACTCGGCAAACAGCCCCAGCCCGGTGAACGTGAGGGCGAATACGGCTAGCCCGATGCCAACCGTGAACACCAGCATGTGGATCGAGGCCACACCCCAGACCGCCGGCTTGGCGAGCCCCTTCAGGTCCAGCTTCAGCCCGATGGAGAACAGCAGGAGGTAGATGCCAAGGTCGGCAAGCCGCGTGAGCATCTCCGTCTGCTGCACACCCATCGCGGAAAGCACGAACCCAGCACACAGGAACCCCACCAGAGGTGGTAGGCCGACTTGGCGGATCGCCAGCCCCACGAGAAACGCGATGAGAATCCAGATCGGTTCCATACAGCAAGCACCGAGGGCGGGGCGAAGGGCGTGGTCTTATCGGTCGCAGTCAATGGGGCTCGGGCGTGCCCGCGCATCGCCGCCCTCCTTCATCGAGCCGGCGCGCCGGGGACTTCGGTCTTTTTGGGCCCGACCGTGAAGTCCCATGACGATCGAGAGTCTGCTGGCCACCCGCTCGGTGATGTCCTTCGGAGGCCAAGGGCTCGTCTTGGTCCAGGTGGTCTTCGATTGGCAGGCGCCGCCCGACGGCCCTGATACGCTCTGAAGCAACGCGTTGGGATTCACTCCTGAGCGGCCATGCCGAACTGGTGGGGCACAGGGGTGCGTCGCCGATAGTGTGTCGATGGTGCGTTACGCCGTGGGTTGCATGACCGGGACCAGCCTCGATGGGTTGGATGCCGTCCTCGTGGAAGCTGAGGGCGTGGGGTTGGATCTACGCGTGCGCACGCTCGCGCGCACCGGAGTGGAGCTCGGTGCTCTTGCGTTTGGTCTGGGGGCCGCAACGAGTGGCACGCCCATGAGCGCTGGAGACTTCTCGCGGCTGGCGCTTGAACTCGGGGAATTGCACGCCCAGGTTGTTGGCGAACTGGTCGACAGGTCAGGTTTGGAGCCCGCGGTGTGCGCGCTGCCGGGCCAGACCGTCGTCCATGCGCCACCGATTTCCATGCAGCTCATCAATCCATGGCCAGTCGCGCAACGACTCGGCTGCCCGGTGATCCACGATCTGCGTGGAGCCGACCTTGCGGCGGGCGGCCAGGGTGCCCCGATCACGCCGCTTGCGGACTGGGTGTTGTTCCGATCCGAGGAAGCGGACCGCGCGATCGTGAACCTCGGCGGCTTCTGCAACGTCACGAGCTTACCCGCCGGTTTGGATACCCAGGGCGTACAGGGGTTCGATGTCTGCGTCTGCAACCAGGTGCTCGACTCCTGCGCCCGAGCTGCGCTCGGTATGCCGTATGACCACGAAGGGCGCGCGGCCCTGGCAGGAACCCCCGATTGTGACGCGGTGGACGCGCTCCGTGACGTCCTCCGCGGGCAGTCGACGGCAGGTCGCTCGCTTGGCACGGGTGATGAGTGCGGGCCGTGGGTGAACCGATACGCCTCGCTGGATGGCAAGGATCTGATGGCCAGCGCCGTCCGGGCCGTGGGCACCGAGATCGGCGAGCGAATCTCGGGCTCGGGATTCGCGGTGCTCGCGGGTGGCGGCGTGCGCAACGCCGCGCTCGTGCGCGCGATCGAGGATGTCGTGGGGCCTTGCCAGACAACCGAAGCGTTCGGCATCGGCGTTCAGGAACGCGAAGCCGTATGCGTCGCGGTGCTCGGCCTGCTGGCGCTCGACGGAGTTGTGTACACACAGGCATCCATCACCGGGCGGACGCGGCCGCTGATGGCGGAAGGGTCTTGGATTGGGGGACGCCCGTGAAGAGCCCGCCGGACCGTTCGGGCGTGCCGACCGAGGGGGTGCACCCGCGCAGCGCGGGCCTGGACGCCCTGCCAACCGTGGACCTGCTGGCGCTGATGTCGGAAGAAGATGAGCGTGCAGCGCGCGCGGTCAGGGCCGAGACGTCGCGCATCGCGGCGCTGGTCGAGGACATCGTCCCAAGGTTTGGTGCGGGCGGTCGGCTGATTTACGTCGGGGCCGGAACATCGGGGCGCCTGGGCGTGCTCGCCGCGTCGGAGTGTCCGCCCCCGTTCCTCGTAGATACATCGCGCGTCGTCGGCATCATCGCGGGCGGTGATGCCGCGTTGCGTCGATCGAGCGAGTCGCTCGAGGATGACCCCGAGGGCGCGCTGCCGGAGTTGGAACGGATCGGTGTGGGCGATCTCGACACGGTCATCGGGCTGACC
Source organism: uncultured Phycisphaeraceae bacterium (assembly GCA_937899905.1). Lineage (GTDB taxonomy): Bacteria > Planctomycetota > Phycisphaerae > Phycisphaerales > UBA1924 > JAHCJI01. The sequence goes on along the minus strand of CALCCF010000056.1, from coordinate 56,949 downwards.
GCGGGCGGAACAACGCCCTACCCGCTCGGAGCGCTGCGGATCGCGCGCTCCCGGGGAGCGCTCACCGCCCTGGTGACGTGCGGCGAATCACCCGACGGCCACACCCCGCACCACGTTATCCGCCTCGAGACCGGGCCCGAGGTGCTGGCAGGTTCGACTCGCCTCAAGGCGGGCACCGCAACGAAGCTTGCACTGAACATGATCTCGACCGCCCTCATGGTGCGAATGGGCAAGGTGCACGATGGGCTGATGGTCGATGTGAGCGCTACGAACGACAAGCTGCGCGATCGGGCCGCGCGGATTGTGGTGCGTCTGGTCGGAGGGACCCGCGAGGAGGCCCTCACACTGCTTGGTGAGGCGGGTGGCCGGGTCAAGACCGCGGTCGTCATGCGATCGCTGGGTGTTTCGCGTGGCGAGGCGGAAGATCGTCTCGAAGACTTGGGTGGATCACTCCGTGATGCGCTTGGGCGGGGTGCGTCATGCTGACGCCGCTCGATGGAGTCGTGTTCGCGACGTACGCGCTTGCGGTGCTGGCCATCGGCTGGTTCGCGGCTCGGCGGGTGCGCAGCGCCGAGGCGTTGTACACGGGCGACCGGCGCGTTCCGGCTTGGGCGATCGCGATCTCGGTCGTCGCGACGTCGGTATCGGGCGCAACGTTCATCGGTGGCCCGCAGCAGTCGTACGCATCGGACCTGACATACCTCTCGGCGTCGATCGCGTCGGTACTCGGCGCGGTGCTGGTCGCATGGCTACTGCTGCCAAAGTTTTACGCGGCTGCCGCGACGACGGTGTATGAGCCCATCGGGGCGCGATACGGCGCATTCGCACAGAAGTGCTGCGCTGTGGCATTCTTGCTCGGACGCCTGCTCGCGAGCGGTTCACGGCTCTATATCGCGGCGGTGCCGTGCAGCCTAATCGTTTTTGGTGATCTCGAAATCCTCCATCTTCTCTTGTGTGTCGCAGCACTTGGGACGCTGGCGCTGATCTACACATCGTGGGGCGGCATTAAGGCGGTCATCTGGACGGACGCGCTGCAGGCTCTGGTCATGGTGGTCGCCGTGTTCGCAAGCATCTGGGTGCTGGTGGGGCAGATCGGCGTCATACCAAGCGACCTGCCCAGCGCGATCGCCAACGCCGATCCGACGGGCGAGAAGCTCGTGCTCATCGACCTGTCCTGGGACCTTGGCTCGCCGTTCACGCTGTGGGCGGTGTTGCTCGGGCTGACGCTGTTCAACGCCGCAGCGTTTGGCACCGACCAGGACATCGCACAGCGGCTCCTGACATCGCGGAGCGCGCCGCGTGCGGCGTGGTCCTTGGTTGGGGCGAGCCTGCTGGGAACGCTCGTCGTCGGCCTCTTCCTGTGCGTGGGGCTGCTGCTCTTCGTGCGCGATGCCTCGGGGGCCGGGGTTGTCGAGGGCGACACGCGCGGTGTGTACCTGGCGTTTATTCTCGACGACCTGCCCACGGGCCTACGCGGCCTCTTGATCGCGGGCCTGTTTGCGGCGGCGATGAGTAGCACGGATTCGGCGCTCAACGCGATGTCCAGCTCGGTGGTGATTGACCTCGGATTGGGCAAGAAGGACACCGGCGCGCGCACCGCCCGGATCGTGAACGCCCTCTGTGGCTTCGCGTTGATCACGATGGCATGCGTGTTCGTGCTCGCCGAGGGCGGAAAGAGCGAGGGGCTGATCCCCTTCGCGTTGGGCGTGATGATCTACGCCTACGCCGGGCTGCTGGGGGTCTTCGTATCGACGTTGCTGTTGGGACGTGGGAGCGCCCTGACGATCCTGTGCGCGCTGGTGTTGGGTGCGGGTACCGTTGCGGTGCTGCAGTTCGTGGTCGATCCAGCCCCTTCACTGGGCTGGCGCATGCTCGGCGGATTCCTGGTTAGCCTGGCCATCTGCTCGATCGTGAAGGGACCCGGGCGGTGAGCGCGGCTCTGCGCGATCTCGGGGCGATGACCATGCTCGGCATCCGTGGCGCCACGCCCGGCGACCCAGCGCTCGAGGAGGATCTTGATGCCTGCATCCACGCGGGCGTGCGGATGGTGATCTTGTTCGACCGCGATGTCGCTACCGGGGGCGAACGCAACGTGCGCTCGCCCGAGCAGGTCCGGGTGCTGACGGATCATGTGCGCTCGCGTCTGGGCCCGGATGCCTTGGTCGCGATCGATCAGGAGGGCGGGCGCGTGCAGCGCCTCTCGCGAGCGCACGGGTTCGCGGGCTGGCCCTCCGCGCGTCACTTCGCGTCGCTCTCCGAAAAGGGTCAGGTGTCGCAATCGCGTTCGATGGCCATCGCGCTGCACGATGCCGGGATCGATCTGAGCTTTGCGCCGTGCGTTGACGTGGATATCAACCCTGAGTCGCCGGTGATTGGGGCGCTGGATCGATCGTTCTCGAGTGAATCGGCGGAGGTCGTGGCTTGTGCCCAGCGCGTCCTGCGGGCACACCAAGAGGCGGGTGTCGGTTGTGTGCTGAAGCACTTCCCCGGCCACGGTTCGGCGTCGGCCGACTCGCACCACGGCATCGCGGATATCTCGCGGACTTGGGACCGCGAGCGCGAGTTGGCGCCCTATCGCTCACTGATGAGCGAGCGCGTCGGCGTGATGACAGGGCACCTGATTCTGGTAAGACTCGATGCGGATCGCCCGGCGTCACTTTCGCGTGTGGTAACGACCGGCCTCCTGCGCGACACGCTCGGGTTTGCCGGCCCCGTGTTCACCGATGCGCTGGACATGGAGGGCGTGCGGGGCCGCTGGTCGCTCGAGGAGGCGTTCCGCCTGGGGGTTGAAGCCGGTGCGGACGTGCTCGTGCACGCGTGCAACTCGGCCCGCGGTGAGTACGCGCCAGATGTCGTCCGGGCGATGGAGGCGGCTTCGCTGGAACTGGAGGGCCTGAAGCCTCGGGCCACCTTGTCACGCGAACGTGTGCATGCGCTCGTAAGGCCCCGATCGGACGATCTCGAATGAGCACAGCCTGAATGAGGAAAGCGGGTGACCGGACTCGAACCGGCGACATTCAGCTTGGGAAGCTGACGTTCTACCACTGAACTACACCCGCAAGGGCTTCGACCGAACAGGATTATACGCAACTGGATCCGCTGGCCACCGAGTGGATTCAGGCCCGACTGCCAGCTCTCGTACAGCTTCTATGCAGGCTGCCAAGGCTTCGCGGACTTAGCGTGCGACACAGATTGTGTCCGGTCGCGGTCAGGCGGTTGAGTCCCTCAGCATGTCGATGCACGGTGTCTCGATCCGGGTACGGGCCGCCAGCGTTTGGAATTCGAAAGCGAGACCCTCCATCTCGTCTCGAGCGGCTTTCGCGTGCATTGCGAAAGCGACCTCTGCGAATCTGCTTTGGAGCAACTGCTTCAGGGCCAGCACGCTCATGAACTCCGGCAGCCAGTAGAAGAGATTGAACCGGAAAGGCTGACGCTTGTGATACCCGAGCGATCGGAGCACTCGTCCGCCCTCTTTGGCCGCACGGACGATCGTACAAAGTGTGTCACTGTGCTTCGCGACCTCTTGGGCATCGCAGTCATGTTTGTAAAGAGCGCATACGAGTGGGCTCACCAACGCCGCGTGGTACTTGAGCCATCCATCGATGTCCGAGGTGACGGCAACGGGAACACCGGCCGATTCGAAGAGGGATCTGATCGCTCGCGTGCGCTCGCTCTCCTGACCATCGACCTCGCCGATCGTCACGGGTCGTCGACTGCCCTTCGGCTTCTCGCGGTCCGCGTATTGGACCACCTGATCGATTATCCCGCCACCCGCACCGGGAAAGCCAAAGAGCAATCGTTCGGGCGGCAGGTGCTGAAGGTACTCGTCGAATCCCAGCGCGTTGTTGCCCATGAACAGGATGTTCCTGATAGCGGGTCGAGCGTTCAGAGTCTCGAAGACCGGAGAGAGCTTGTTCTTCCTGATAAGGACGATGGCGAGGTCGTACTCGTCATCGGACCGAAGCTCACTCACCACGTTCACGCGTGACGCCCCGCGTTCACCTGTGATCTCGTTGACGAGTTGCAATCCGTGTTCTGCGAGCCAAGCGTGCCGCTCACCACGGGCAAGCACAGTGACGTCTGCACCTGACTCGTGCAAGAGGTGTGCGTACAGCGATCCGAGGGGCCCGGCGCCGAAGAACAGAGTTCGCATGCCTTTAGTCCCATCTCTTGGATCGCACGTATTCCCGAAAGCACTCCGCCAGTAGTCGTTCGCCAAAGCACGGAGCCACGCTGTCTTCGGCCGTGACCGTGAGGAGGAACTCCAGCGGGCCGTACGCCTTGACCGAGGTGCAGGTGCGCGCCGACCAGAGGGGCAGCCCTCGTATCCACGTCGGAAGGCGGGTGATGCGTGGCGGCTTGTCCAATGCACCGAATGCCAACTCGGCGATCTGCTTCTGGGTGAAGACTTCCAGACCGCCGACATCGGTCTCACGCTCGCTGGTACCGATCGCGTGAAGGCAGACCTTGGCCAGATCGGCGCCGTGGATCGGGTTGATCTTTGCCGAGCCATCTCCAAAGAGCCAGATCCTCCCTCGCTTCGCCATCCCAAGGAACTCCGTCATATCAGAAAAGAAACCGTTCGGACGGACAACGGTGTAGTCCATGCCCGACTGCTTCAGCTCGTCGACGAAGCGTTCCTTTGCTTCACAGATCTTCAGGTGGCGTAGACGCGGGCCGTTGAACACCGAGACGTAGATGAACTTCTGCACGCCTGCGCGGAGTGCCTCTTTGAGGAGGTTGCGGTTCGCCTGGTAGTCCACATCCATATAGGTGAGGCCATCCTTCTGACGCGTAATCCCCACCGTCGAAAGCACAACATCGATTCCGTCGCAGACACCATGGATGGACTCTGGGTCGGTCACCTGGGCGACGACACAGCGCTGGGCGTCTAGCCCAGCAGCCTTGAGCTTCTCGGAGTTCCTCGCGATAGCGATCACGTCAAGACCTCTCCGTCTCATCTCGAGGACGAGGTGGCCTCCCAAGTACCCAGTTGCACCGGCGATGAGGTATCTCATGGGTAGCGAATCCAAGCAGCAAGAAGCTGACGTACTACCTCGGAACTACACCCGCAGCGAGCTTGCACTTACAGAATAAGCGTATCAGTTCCACCTACGAACCCGTGCCGTCAGGGGAGGTCTCCTCAAGGTGCAGCAGCAAGATCCGCCGGATCTCGCGGATCGTGAGCGGGTGGGTGTGGGCCTCGTGGCCACTCTCGACGACGAGCCGGGACTCGGCACCGTCGATGGTGGCGCTCTCGACCGAGACGATGCCGTCGGTACCGTCGCCCGTATCACCGGCAACGAGGTGGAACGGGACTCCCTCGCGCATTGGCGTCTCGAGATATGCGATCAGGTGCGGCGAATCCTCGCGGAGATCGTCGATACTCGACGGGATGCCTCGCTCGAGTTGGTACTCGGGCCCGGGTTGCACGCGATCACGTTCTGCGAGGAACCACGGATCGATGGAGTCGAACTCGTCGGGAAGGTCAACGAGCAGATCGCCGAGGCGGCTGATCCAATTCGAGGCGAATCCGCTGCCACGATGCGGCGTTGCGATGAAGACGAGCCGCGCGATGCCCGGATTCGCGTCGTAGAAGAAGACCTCCTGCAGGTGTGCGCGCACTTCGACGGGCATTGCGACCTCATCGAACGGCTCGGGGTGGAGCGAGTGCCACAGGCGGTCGCCGCTGTCCTGTACTTGCGCCTTACTGAGCAGGCCGCCCATGGAGTGGCCGAGCAGCACCATCTGATCCATGGGAGCGTTGGTGCCGTCGGGGTCGAAGTGCTCGCGGATGCGCGAGAGTTCTGCCCGCAGGTACGCCGCCGATCGGGCGATGGGCAGCCCCGTCGGGTAGTAAAACATCCAGAACTGGTAGCGTTCGCGGATGTCTGGATCGTGTCGCAGGCCGTTGAGCATGTCGCGCCACGTGGCCGGGCTCGAGCGGAGCCCGTGCACCATGAGCAAGGGGATCTTGGATGGGTCGTAGGGCTCGTGCATGTAGATGCCCAATCGCCCCAGATAGTCCTGGATGTTCAGCAGGCCGCGCCTGCCGCTGGTGATGAGCGAGGTGCGCGAGAACAGTTGGGCGATCGGCGCGGTGACGTCGGTCGAGAGCCGCAGCGTCGCGTCATGCTGCTCGACCGTGCGCGCGTGATCGGGGTTCCAGACCTCGACGGCAACGCGGTCGAACCAGTCGAACCGCAGCGTCACGGTGGCGGCGGTCATCAGGCCCTCGGGCGGAACAAATGGCTCGCTGCGCGGCGGGCGGGCGCGAGATTGCTCGCGGATGGCCACCATGGGTGCGCCGTAGGCGTTGAGCCGGTGGTGGTTCCGCATGCCTCGGACGCGCACGAAGTCGGCGGGCTTGAGTGTGTCGAACGAGCCCGGGCCGAAACGCGCGAGGCCGATGTCGGGGGCGATGCTGGCCACGAATCTCCCGCCGGCGCCCTCTACGATCTCGCTGGATCCGTCGCGAAGCCACTGCTGGCTGCTGAGGGACACAAACCTCGCCACCGATCTGCGGTAGAGATTCGCCGCAAACTGCGTGCGAGAGTCGAGCAGCCCCCCCTCGTCGCGGATCGCGCGCTGCAGTTCTAGATCGGCCTGCATCGCGCACGCCAGGAACAGCGATGGGTCGGTGCCTTGGTCCTCGGCGATATCGAGCAGGATCTCCGCCGCCGCGAGACGCCAGGGTGCGTCGGGCTGTTCGTCGGCGAGCCGAGCCAGCGCATCGGCCGCCCCGATCGCATCGCGCCGATGCAGCCGCACGAGATCGAGTTGGGTTAACGCATCGCGGCTGAACGCACTGAGTGCCGGAGAGGTCAGCCGTGTTTGCTGGCGATCGCGCAGCGTTTGGGCCGGGTCGGCCGGGAAGACGCGGACCTCACGAACGCAGCCGGCGACGAGCAGAGCCGCCACGATCGCGATGGCTATCGCAACGGCACGGCTAGCCGTCAAAGAGGTCGCCCTCGTGTTCATCCGCCTCATGATGCAGTGGTGCGGACACGCCGACGTGGGCGGCGCCGGCTTCGGTCAGTTCGCGGCCCCGGCGTTGGCGGGCGACGAAGCCGCGCTTGAGCAGGAAGGGCTCGATCATGTCTTCGAGCGTGCCGGGATCCTCGTTCATCGTGGCCGCGAGCGCTTCGAGGCCAACCGGGCCGCCCTTGTATGTGGTCCCGATGGTCTTGAGGTAGTTGCGGTCCAGCTCGTCCAGACCCAGAGCATCGACGCCCTCGAGCGCGAGTGCCTGGTCGACGGCGTCTGACGAGGCCACGCCATCGGCACGCACCGAGGCGAAGTCTCGCACACGACGGAGCAGCCGATTCGCAATACGCGGGGTGCCGCGGCTCCGCGTGGCGATCGCGTCGATGGCGGACGCGTTGATGCCCAGCCCAAGCAGCCCGGCGCTGCGCTCGACGATGGCCGCCAGCTCATCGACCTCATAGAACCGCAGGTGATGGATGAGACCGAAGCGGCTGCGCAGCGGTGCGCTCAGCAGGCCTGCGCGGGTCGTCGCGCCTATGAGCGTGAAGGGCTTGCACTTGATCTGGACCGTGCGCGCGTTGAGACCGGCGTCGAGTGTCACATCAACGCGGAAGTCCTCCATCGCGGGATACACGAACTCCTCGACGGCCGCGGGCGTGCGGTGGATCTCATCGATGAACAGCACGTCGCCGGCCTCGAGGCGCGTCAGCGCGGCGACCAGATCGGTCCCGCGAGAGATCGCCGGCCCGCTGGTGACGTGGACCTTGGTGCCCATCTCGGCGGCGATCACGTGCGCGAGCGTGGTCTTGCCTAGACCGGGTGGGCCGTGCAAGAGCACATGGTCGAGGGCTTCGCCGCGGCTGCGGGCGGCCTCGACGGCGATCGCCAAGCGTTCGAGCGTCTCGCGCTGGCCGACGTATTCAGACAGCCGTTCGGGGCGGAGCGCCCAGCCGGCGTGCTCGTCTTGGGTGTCGGTGGCGGCGGGGGAGATGACCCGTTGCAACGCCATGGTGCGGCTCCTTCCGCGGGTCGGTCGATCGGTGTTCCGTGCGGTGTTTTGTAGGCGTTGGGTGGGGCCCGCGTTCTATCGAGTGCTCGTGGGTAGCCCCTTGCGACGCCAGAGGCCGAGCAGTTCGTCACGGTTGCTCGGAGTCCATCGCGTGCCATCGCCGCGATCGCTGCCGCGAAAACCGCCGGCACCGTCGTACACCGAGATCGAGCGTGATTCCTCGCCGAGTTGCGTGGTTAGCTGCCACGCGATCGCGCCGCCCGACCCCGGCTGGAGCTCGAACTGCCGATAGCGCACGCTTGTGTCGCCGCCGGCGTAGGCGTAAACGCCGTAGGTGGCTTCGGCCGCATGGCCAACGAGCAGTTGCGGAAGCAGGTAGAACTCGACCTGGTTGACGTACCCCCTTGGAGGCACCGCCGGCTGGAGCGTGTTGGACGTTCTGCCACGGCGGGCGATCTTCATCTCCTGGCCGTCGCGCACGCCGAACTCGGTGTTGGTGACCGGCCTCTGGTCTCCCTGGCGAAAGGTCGTGCTCGCGGTCCAGGCCTCGTGTTGTCGGTCGAACGTCATGAAGCAAACAACGCGGGTATCGATGAGGGTCCACTGACCGGTGGCGGATCGCTGGGCCATTCGACCGTCCATGCGAACGAGGTAGCCCTCGCGGCGGTCGTCCTCGCTCCAGGACTCCTCGCTTCGCTCTGGGTTGATCTCGCCCTTGCGGCCCTTCCAGGCCCGGATCCACCGATAGCCCCGCTCGGTATCATCCATTGCGAGCCCGGTCTCGGCGGGCTGGCTCAGGCGATCCCATCGGCCGTCGGCCAGCGCCAGAGCGCGGTCGTAGTCGGCGGAGGTCAGCATGCCGAGTAGGGCCTCGGTCGTCTCGATGGCGATGGCCCTGGACGCGGCGACTTCGGTATTGCCGGAGAACTGTGCGCTCGCGAGCACGGCCAGGTACGCCGTCCGAGCTTCGGCCCGGTCGCCGAATTCGCACAGCAGGTCGAAGCTGACCATCTGCCCGGCACCCGCGTCGACCAGCGTGTACATGCGGACGCGTTCGCGGTCACCTTCTGGGAACGTGACGTAGAACCGCGACGCTGGTCGGCCTGCGACGACCAAGCCCTTTTCGCGAGCGAGCACGCTGGCCCGGCTCTCCATGGTCGTGCCGTCGGATTGGTCGACCCGGTAGCTGGCACGGAGGTTCTCCAGGATCTGGTCGGTCAGGTCGTCCACGGGCAGGTGTGCGCCGGCCCGCCCTTGGGCTGCCACGCGGCGTTGGGGGGCCTGGATTACCAGGTACCAGTGGCCGAGGCTCGGGCTGATCTCCAGCGTGGGCACCTCTCCGCGATCGGCCCGGAAGCCGCTAGCGTCCGCTGGAATCTCCAATTCGAGGCCCACGGGCTCGAGGGCGAGCGGCTCGGGAGACATGATGACGCTCGTCGACCCACCCTGAGCCGACGCCGTGTGGACGAACGTCCCAAGGGCCAGCAGGCACGCCGCCGCTCGGCCGGCGAAGCAGGAAACGCGGTGCATAGGGGGCTTTCGCAGAGCCATCGTGTCCCTTCCTTGGGCGTTCCGGCGCGATCGGGCGTGCCGTTGGAGTTGCTATAAGAGGATAGCGGCGGCCCACACGGCCACTCTATCTTCACATTCCTCTAGGCTGGCGGTTGACGGAGGAAGAGAGCCATCTATCCTTCTCTCCGCGCCGGTGGCGGGGGCTTCGGCCCTTGTGGTGCGGGTCAGTACCGGGTTGGGCCGCTCGCGTGGCGTTCCTCGCGGTTGACGCAAAACCCAGCAGGCAGGAGGTTCGCCGGCTTATGCAAGGCGGTCGCATTCGGATTCGGATGGAAGCGTACGACCACATCGCCCTCGATGCTTCGGCACGAGAGATCGTGGACCACGCCAAGCGGACCAACGCCCGAGTGGCCGGTCCGGTGCCCCTGCCCACGCGGATCGAGCGGTACACGGTCCTCCGTGGCCCGTTCATCGATAAGAAGAGCCGCGAGCAGTTCGAGATTCGCACGCACAAGCGGATCATTGACATCCACGAGCCCAACGCCAGGACCGTCGAGGCCCTGAACAGGCTGGTGGTGCCCGCGGGCGTGTTTGTGAAGATCAAGGCCTGAGCCCGGTTCACCGGACCCTCAGGCAGAAGAAATCGTGAGCTTCCTCTGGCTCGGGCCTAGGCCCGGAGACTACCGAAGCCGAGCAAGGTGAGGCCAAGCATGGCAGGCGGAAACGCGAAACTCGGATTGGTCGGCCGCAAGATCGGCATGACCCGCGTGTACCTCGAGAACGGGGTGTCGATCCCCGTGACGGCGATCGAGGTCGAGCCGGCCGTGGTCACGCAGGTGCGGACCACCGAGACCGACGGCTACTCGGCCGTCCAGATCGGCTCCGTCGACGCCCGCCCGCGTCGCTCCACCTTCCAGATCATGGGCCACGACAGCAAGGCCGGATCTGGTCCAAAGGCCGTCCATGTCGAGTTCCGTATGGACGAGGCCGAGGCCGGCGAGTTCGAGGTCGGTCAGGCCCTCTCGGTCGACCATTTCTCGGGCTTCAAGTACGTCGATGTGACCGGCACCAGCAAGGGCAAGGGCTTTGCTGGTACCATGAAGCGTCACAACTTCAAGGGCCTGCGTGCCAGCCACGGCGTGGAACGCAAGCACCGTGCCCCTGGTTCGATCGGCGGCCACGCGAACAACGCGGGTAAGGCCGGCCGGATCAAGAAGGGCAAGAAGATGAACGGCCAGATGGGCGATGAGCGCGTCACCGTTCGTAACCTGGATGTTGTTCGGGTGGAAGCCGATCGCAACCTGCTGCTGGTGAAGGGCGCTGTGCCCGGGGCCAACGGTGGGATCGTGCGGATCCGCCCCTCGGTTCGTTTGCGGCCAACTAAGCATGCAGCTCAGGAGGCCGCCGCTCAAGCAGCCGCAGCCGGCTGATTGGGCACGCAGGATTGACGGACGCCCCCTCGCCACGAGAGTTCATGGCGATGGGGCGGCCCGGAGGGTCGCTCAGGCGAAACCACCGGGTAAGGACAAGATGGTCTTGAGGCCCTCCCAAGGGCCTCTCGGATAGACGGCCGAGTCTTATCCGAGCCCGCCTCCGCCGGTCGCGTAAGCCGGTGGGGAAGCAAAGTCCCAACCGGGGCGGGCCGGTGCGGCAGCGACCAAACCCAAACGGGTACGGTCGCACAGGCGTCAGGAGCGAGCACGATGGATGTGCCGGTCTACAACATGAAGGGCGAGTCGGTCGGCTCTATGTCGATTGACGAAGCCATGCTCGGCGGGTCCTTGAACCCCCAGCTCATCAAGCAGGCGTACGTCTGTTACCACGCCAACCAGCGTCAGGGCAGCGCCCAGACCAAGGGGCGCGGCGAGGTCAACGGTTCGACCCGCAAGATCTACAAGCAGAAGGGCACCGGCCGTGCACGCCACGGCAACAAGAAGGCCCCTCAGTTTCGCGGTGGTGGTCACGCTCACGAGAAGCGTCGCACCCGCGAGGACTACCGCCAGACGATGCCCAAGAAGATGCGTCGCAAGGCGAACCTCAACGCCCTGCTCGCCAAGTTCGTGGACAACGAGGTCAAGATCGTCGACAGCATCAGCTTCGACAGCCCTTCGACCAAGGGCATGAAGGGCATGCTCAACGCCCTGGGCATCGATCGCAAGGTCTTGCTTGCTTTGCCTGAGGGCTCGGTCGATGCGAGGCTCAGCGCCCGCAACATCGACGACGTCACCATGTGCCGCAGCGACCAGCTGACGGCCTGGAACCTGCTCAACAGCCGCTACGTGATCATCGAGAAGGCCGAGCTCGAGGCCTACCTCGCCGGCCCGCAGACGCAGACCGGCAAGGACGCCAAGCTCGAACCGCGCGGCCGTAAAGCCGGTGAGGAGGTCGCCTGATGCACCCGAGCACCGTCATCAAGAAGCCGATTGTCACCGAGCGAAGCACGGCCACCATGGCCGACGACAATCGGTACACCTTCCTGGTCGACCGCCGGGCCAACAAGACCGACGTCAAGCGTGCGGTCGAAAGCCTGTACGGCGTGAGCGTGCTGGGTGTCACCACGCAGGTCCGCAAGGCCCGCGAGCGTCGCATGCGGTACGGCTACGTGCAGACCGCGCCAACCAAGAAGGCCATCGTGCGTTTGGCTGAAGGCCAGACGATCGATCTGTTCTGATTCGGGCGAGTTTCAGCCACGAGGATTTATCATGCCCATCCGTGTCTACAAACCAACTTCGCCCGGCCGACGCAACGCCTCGGTCAACATGCACGTCGAGGTGGACAAGAAGAAGCCCGAGAAGACACTTCTTTCGCCCATCAAGAAGAAGGGCGGCCGTAACCATACTGGCGTGATCACCGTGCGTGGTCGCGGCGGCGGCGCGAAGCGCATGTACCGCAAGATCGACTTCCGTCGCAATGATCGCGATGGCATCGAGGGCACGGCCGTGGGCATCGAGTACGACCCCAACCGCACGTGCCACATCGCCCTGGTCGAGTACACCGACGGCGTGAAGAGGTACATCATTGCCCCGCGTGGCCTGAAGACCGGCATGAAGGTCAGCAGTTCGCGTGACGAGGCCGTCGAGCCGACGGTGGGCAACTGCATGCCGCTGAAGTTCATCCCCACCGGCCTCGAGGTCCACTGTGTGGAACTGGCTGTGGGCAAGGGCGGGCAGATGTGTCGGTCGGCCGGCTCGTCCGCCAAGCTGACCAACCGCGAGGGGAAGTACGCCACGCTGGTTCTGCCCTCGGGCGAGACGCGCCGCGTTCCGTTGGACTGTCGCGCGGTCGTGGGCGTTGTGGGCAATAGCGATCACCAGAACCGCCGCCTAGGCAAGGCCGGCATCTCGCGGCACCTCGGCCGTCGGCCGATCACCCGTGGTGTGGCCAAGAGCCACCACGCCCACCCGCTGGGTGGTGGTGAGGGCCGTTCGAAGGGCAACCGTACGCCGGTGAGCCCCAGTGGTGTGGACGCCAAGGGTGGCGGTACCCGCAACAAAAAGCAGTACAGCACGCAGCTGATCATCCGCCGACGCAAGAGCAAGCGGTACGGGCAGCTGTCGAAGTGAGTGATTCGGTGAGTGGAATGGGGCATCAAGTGCGGTCGAGTATCGAGAGCACTGGCAGGAGCGTGAAGCATGGGTCGTAGCCTCAAGAAGGGACCGTTCGTCGACGAGAAGCTGTACACGAAAGTGATGAAGCAGCAAGAAGCCGGCGAGCACGAGCCCATCAAGACCTGGGCCCGTCGGTGCACGATCGTGCCCGAATTCGTCGGGCACACGTTCCAGGTCCACAACGGCCGGGCGTTCATCGACGTGTTCGTGACCGAGGACATGGTGGGGCACAAGCTGGGCGAGTTCAGCCTGACCCGCACGTTCCGCGGCCACACGAACAAGAAGGAAGGCATCAAGTCCGGCAAGTAAGCCTGGCAAGTAAGTCCGGCAAGTAACTCGAGCATCAAAAGCTCGAAGTCACGGGACGATTCAGGCGGGCAACCGCACACGGACGACTTCGGAGATCCATCGGTGAGACTGCGTAGCGATCAACTCAAGAAGTTTGCCGACGAGGCCGGCGCCACCGTCGAGACGATGGCCGAGGCTGTCCGTCCGCTGGGCCTGCCGGGCGACAAGGCCGACAAGGCCGTCCGCAACTGGCTGGCCGGTCGGCCCAAGCCCTCGTGCCGGACGCCGCACATCCAGGCCCTGGCCCGCGCCGTCAACGCCGAGCCGCGCGACCTCGCCCGGTTCGTCAGCGAGGTGCGTTTCCACCGCGGCAGTACCCAGAAGGCTCGGCTCGTCGCCGACCTCATCCGCGGCAAGAGCGTCGACGAAGCACTCAACCTGCTGAACTTCAGCCAGAAGCGTGCCTCGGAGAACATGGCCAAGGCCCTGAACGCCGCCATCGCCGACGCCGAACTGGCCGACGCGGACGTCACCGAGCTGTTCGTATCCGAGAGCCGCGTCGACGAGGGCCCGCAGATCAAGCGGTTCCGTCCCAAGGACCGCGGCCGGGCCCACCCGATCATCAAGCAGACCAGCCACATCACCGTGGGCGTTCAGGAGCGAGCGTAATGGGACAGAAGATCCATCCCTTCGGCTTCCGCCTTGGTGTGACCGAGGCCCACCGCAGCCGCTGGTACGCGCCCAAGGCGATCTACGGCGAGTTGCTGGTCGAGGACCAGAAGATCCGCGAGTACCTGGACAAGCGGCTCAACCGCAACCCGGGCCGCCCGCACGCCGCCGTCGCCAGCGTCGACATCGAGCGGACGCGTGAGGAGCTGGTCGTGCTCATCCGTACGGCTCGCCCGGGCGTGGTCATCGGCCCCAAGGGCGCCGAGGTCGAGCGCATGACCGAAGAGCTCCAGCTCATGACCGGCCGCAAGGTGTCGATCAAGATTTTGGAGATCAAGAACCCCGACCTGAGCGCCCAACTCGTCGCGGCGAACGTTGCCGAGCAGCTCAGCCGCCGCAGCAGCTTCCGCCGCGTCGTGAAGATGCGAGCCGAGAGCGTGATGCAGAACGGCGCGAAGGGCGTGAAGATCCAGATCTCCGGCCGCCTGGGTGGTGCCGAGATGAGCCGCCGCCTCGATGTCCGCCTCGGTGCTCTGCCGCTCTCGACGCTGCAGGCCAACGTGGATTACGGCTTCGAGGAGGCCCGCACGACCGCCGGTCGCATCGGCGTGAAGGTGTGGATCTACAAGGGCGAGTACGAGGCTCAGGACGAGGAGACGACCTCGAAGGCGGCGGGCGCACGCGTTCGCAGCCGAGGCCGCAGGTAAGCAGGATTGTTTTGTTCGGGCGGTCGCGAGTGTCGGCCGGCCGGTAGGAAGGGTTTGAACGATGCCTCCATACAAGATCCCAAAGCGAGTGAAGTTCCGCAAGGAGTTCCGCCGCGTCCGCGATCGCAAGGCGACCAAGGGCAACTACGTCGCCTTCGGTGACTTCGGCCTGCAGGCCCTCGAAGGCTGCTGGCTGAAGAGCAACCAGATCGAGGCGGGCCGCATCGCGTCGACCCACTTCCTGAAGCGCCAGGGCAAGCTGTTCATCCGTGTGTTCCCCGACAAGCCGGTGAGCAAGAAGCCCCTCGAGCAGCGCATGGGTAAAGGCAAGGCCGACGTGGACTATTGGGCCGCTCGGGTTCGTCCGGGCACCATGCTCTACGAGCTCTCGGGCGTGCCCGAGGAGATGGCCCGCGAGGCGATGAAGCGCATGGCCATGAAGATGCCCGTGCGGTGCCGATTCGTCAAGCGTCGCACCACGGTGGGTTGAGTAAGCGGATCGAGTGTTTCGAGGTTTTGCGGGCCCCGCAGGGCACCGAGTTGGAGAAGGCGTCATGACCGGCGAAGAAGTTCGCAAGCTCGACAACAACGAGATCCAGGCGGAGCTCGTCCGCCTGCGTAAGCGCCTCTTCCAGCTCCGCGTGCAGGCCGCGACGGAGAAGGTCGAGGACAACAGCGAGTTTTCCAAGACCCGCAAGGACATCGCCCGCTTGATGACCGAGCGGACATCACGGCACGCCGCCAAGGCCGCCGGCTGAGGATCTGGAACGAACGGGATTGTCCCCGAGTGACCGGGCAACACGCCCCTGAAGAGAACGTGAGCGTATGAGCGACAACACCGCCAGCACGACCAGCACCGAGAAGGCCAAGGGCGCCCGCGTGGGTGAGGTGGCCACCGCCGGCCGCGACAAGACCATCAAGGTCGTGGTCAGCTACGTGGCCAAGCACCCCAAGTACGGCAAGTACGTCCGCCGGCGAACGGTGCTCCACGCCCACGACGAGGGCAACGAAGCCAACGTGGGCGACCGCGTGGAAGTCGTGCCGTGCCGGCCGATGAGCAAGACCAAGACCTGGAAGCTCTCGAGGATCATGAGCAGCCGGGCCAGCTAAGGCCAAGAGACGAGTTTCACCCGTCCGGCCGCGAGTCGGAACCGGCAGGTAGGAAGTAGCAAGCCATGCTTCAGCAAGAATCACGATGCGAAGTCGCGGACAACTCGGGGGCCAAGGTGGCCTACGTCATCCGCGTCTACGGCAAGACCAGCGCCGCGGGCAACAACACGCGCCCATCGGCCGGTGTCGGCGACCGCGTGCTCATCTCGGTCAAGAAGGCCCTGCCCGGCGCGGACATCAAGCCCGGCGACATGTCCAAGGCCGTCGTCGTTCGCACTGCCAGGAACACGCGGCGGGCCGACGGCTCGTACGTCAAGTTCGACAGCAACGCGGTCGTCCTTCTCAACGCCGATGGCAATCCGCGCGGCACGCGCATCTTCGGGCCGGTCGCCCGCGAGCTGCGTGAGAAGAACTATATGAAGATCGTCTCGCTCGCTCCGGAGGTGGTGTGATGGCCCGGCATATCCGCAAGGGTGACAACGTGATCGTAACCAGCGGCGACCACAAGGGGCGCACCGGCGAGGTCATGCGTATCGACCCCGCCAAGGACCTGGTGTACATCAAGGGCCTGAACCTGCGCACCCGCAACGTCAAGCCCACACGCGTCAACCCGCAGGGTGGCCGCGTGACAAAGGAAGCCCCGTTCCACATCTCGAATGTGAGTCCGGCCGTGGACGGCAAGGCCACGCGGGTTCGGTTCACGACCGACAAGGACGGCAACAAGCAGCGCGTAGCCGTGACGAACGGCAAGCCCATCTCGGTGCTTGCGCGCCGCAAGGGTGGAGAGACCGCGACGAAGGACACGCTCTAAGGGACACGCTGTAAGCCACTGAGCGAGTATTTGCGTCCCGCCGATTCGCGGGGCACATCGAAGGACAGATCCGATGGCCAAGAACAAGTCCAACAAGCCAGACAAGGACGACCCCGCCACCCAGGCGGCCGCCGCGCCGCGCGAGGGCATGCAGCGCCTCCGCAAGCGCTACCTCGAGGACGCGCGGTCGGAGGTCACCAAGCAGTTCGAGGTGACCAACCCCATGGCGATGCCGGTGCTCGATCGCGTCGTGCTCAACGTCGACATGGGGCGCTTCCTGGGCGGCCCGAAGATCCCGCCGAACGTTCGCGCGGCGGTCATCGACACGCTCACGCAGATCACCGGCCAGAAGCCCGTCGTGGTCAAGGCGAAGAAGAGCGTCTCGAACTTCAAGGTCCGCGAGGGCATGGAAACCGCCGCGATGGTCACCCTGCGTGGCGACCGAATGTGGGACTTCCTCGACCGGTTCATCAACCTGGCCACCCCCCGTATCAAGGACTTCCGCGGCCTGTCGGACACGTCGTTCGACCGGGCCGGGAACTACTCGATCGGGCTGACCGAGCAGGGTGTGTTCCCCGAGATCAACATGGCGAACGTGACCTTCACGCACGGCATGAACATCAACTTCGTCTTCCGTAACTCGGACAAGGCCAAGAGCCGCACGGTGCTCGAGGCCCTGGGCATGCCCTTCCGCAAGCCCCCGGCACCCAAGAAGAAGGCGAGCTGAGAGAGCGAGCAACCAAGGCGGCCGACCAGTGGCCGTCGGGAGTGAATCAGAAGCATGGCGACCAAGGCACAGATCGCAAAGAGCAACAAGACGCCCAAGTTCTCCACCAGGCAGGTTCGCCGGTGCGAGCTGACCGGGCGATCTCGCGGGGTGTACCGCAAGTTCCGTATCAGCCGCATCATGCTGCGGAAGCTTGCCCACGAGGGCAAGATCCCCGGCATGCGTAAGGCCAGCTGGTGATTCGAGCGGAGTGAAGGCGCCCCGCAGGCCGCGAGATTAGCGGAGTTAGACGGGCGGACTTGCCGGAACGAACCGGCGGGCAGTTAGGCCTGGGCCCCAAGGGGCCGGGCAGGAGGTCTTCGGAAACGATGTCGGTCAACGACCCCATCTCGGACATGCTCACTCGGATCCGCAACGCGCTGCGCAACCGCGCCCGCACGGTGGACTGCCTGAACAGCAAGGTGTGCCGCGGCGTCGCCCAGGTCCTCCAGGACGAGGGCTACGTCGAGGGCTTCAACGTGGTCGACGACGGCCGCCAGGGTGTCCTCCGCGTGTCGCTGCGGTATGGCGCCGCGGGCGAGCCGCTAATCGCCTCGCTCCAGCGAGTGAGCAAGCCCGGCCGCCGCGTCTACAGCGGCGTCGAGGATCTGCCCCGCCCGCTGCAGGGCATGGGCATCGCGGTGGTCTCGACCAGCCGCGGCGTGATGAGCGATCGCAAGTGCCGGACCGAGCGTGTTGGCGGCGAACTACTGGCGGTGGTGCAGTAAGCCAGGGGATTGGCGCGGCGTCCGAAGCTTCGGACGGCCGAGGAGGTTGAATCGGTATGTCACGCATCGGCAAGAAGCCCATCTCCGTGCCCAAGGGCGTCACCATCGGCGTCGACGGCCAGACCGTGCGCGTCGAGGGCCCCAAGGGCTCGCTGAGCCACGAGGTCCATCCGCTGGTCTCCGTCGCGTGGGACGAGGGCGAGAAGACCCTGTCGTTCGTCGTGCCCGAGGGCAAGGAAGGCGACCGCGAGGCCAAGAGCCTCTGGGGCACGACCCGCTCGATCGTCGAGAACAACATCGTCGGTGTCAGCCAGGGCTACACCAAGGTGCTCGAGGTCCAGGGCGTGGGCTACACCGCGACGGTCGAGGGCAACCGCCTGAAGCTCGTCGTCGGTTTTGCCAACCCGATCTTCAAGAACATCCCCCAGGGCGTGGACGTGAAGGTCGAGAAGCAAACGGTCACGGTGACGGGCTTTGACAAGCAGGCCGTGGGGCAGTTCGCCGCCGAGGTGCGTGCGACCCGCAAGCCCGAGCCGTACAACGGCAAGGGCATCAAGTACGCCGACGAGACCATCATCCGCAAGGAAGGCAAGACCGCCGGCGCGTAAAGGCCGACCGACCTTCCTTCTTCTTGGGTCTGTTTCTTGGATCTGTTTTGAGTTCGATACTCCTGAGGTTTTGACGCAATGGACAGGCAGAAAGCGAAGCAAACACGACGGACCCGCCGCCGAATCGGCATCCGCAAGCGCGTCGCCGGCACGGGCGAAGTCCCGCGCCTGAGCGTCTACCGCTCGCTCCGTCACGTGTACGCGCAGGTCATCAACGACCTGGACGGCACGACGATCTGCTCGGCGTCGACCATGGACAAGGGCTACTCGGGTGACACCACGGGCAACGTCGACGCCGCCAAGGCGATCGGCACGCTCATCGCCGAGCGGGCCAAGTCCAAGGGTGTCGAGAAGGTCGTGTTCGACCGTGGCGGCTTCCGCTACCACGGCCGAGTGCAGGCGCTGGCCGACGCGGCCCGCGAGGGTGGGTTGAAGTTCTGAGCATTCTCGGGCCGGGCACCGAAGCCTTAGGCCCGTCGCAGCAAGGGAAACGAGGGCGCTGATGCCTGAGATGATCGACGAAGCCGGGCAGATCGAATCGACCACGGTCAACATCTATCGCACCGCCGCGACGGTGAAGGGTGGCCGGCGCTTCAGCTTTGGAGCGCTCGTGGTCGTGGGTGATCGCCAGGGCAAGGTGGGCTACGGCTACGCCAAGAGCAACGAGGTGCCCCAGGCCATCGAGAAGGCGCAGCGCAAGGCCCGCCGGAACATGGTCACCGTCAAGCGGCTGGGCACCACTGTGCCCCACGAGGTGGAGACCCGCTTCTCCGCCTCGAAGATCCGCCTGATCCCCGCAACGCCGGGTACGGGCATCGTGGCCGGCGCCACCGTTCGCGCCGTGCTCGAGATGGCCGGCTACAGCGACTGCATCACCAAGAGCCTCGGCTCGGGCAACAAGCTCAACGTGGTCAAGGCGACCATCGACGGCCTGGCCAAGATGCGTCTGCTGGAAGAGGTGGCCGAGCGTCGCGGTGTCGAGCTCGAGGCCTCGGTCATCGAGCAGCGCATCGAGCGGGCCAAGGCCCTCACGGGTGCCGGCATTGGCGCATCGACCGAGCCGGCCGCGGCTGGCGACGAAGGCGATGCGGATCCGGCGACGGATAACTGAACGAGTCCGAGTGATCTCGACGGCCCGTGAACGAATCGAGCAATTGGGGCCAAGGGAGTATTGAAGCCATGATGATCCACGAGATCACCGCACAAGCTGGCCGCTACAAGAAGGGCAAGCGCGTTGGTCGCGGCCTGGGCAGTGGGGGCAAGCGCTCCGGCCGAGGCCAAAAGGGTGCCGGCAGCCGTCGCGGCCATTCCGTGCGTCACCAGGACGAGGGCGGCCAGATGCCCCTGTTCCGCACGTGGCCCAAGTTCGGCTTCACGAACGCGAAGTTCAAGACGCTGTTCTGGATCGTGAACATCAAGGACATCGTCGAGCACGAGAGCTTCAGCGGTGGTGGGGAGATCACCCCCCAGTCGCTGATCGAGGCCGGCCTGATCCGCGACACCAGCCGCGACGTCAAGATCCTGGGCAACGTCCCCGAGGGCGGCCTGAAGGCCAAGCTGACCGTCAACGTCAGCCGCGTCAGCGGATCGGCCCGCAAGATCATCGAGGACGCGGGCGGCAGCGTGTCCGAGACCGGCACCCGCCGCGATCGGGTTCGCGGCATCGATCGCAATAGCGACGACAAGACGCCTAAGAATCTGACCAAGAAGCTGCGTCGCCCGAATCTCGAGCGGCGTCAGGCCGCCAAGGCCAAGAAGAAGTAAAGCCCCGGGCTGAAGCCCCTCGGCCGGCGGCTCCTGACCGGCCGTCGTGCCGGAATGTTTCGGGGCCGGCCTTGCTTCGGGCAGGGGCGAGCCCGCGGAGGATCGATGATCCAGGCCCTGTTTAACGTGTTTCGCGTACCCGAGCTGCGCACCAAGGTGCTCTTCACCCTGGGTATGCTCGCGATCTATCGCATCGGGATCTGGATCCCGTTGCCGGGTATCAACCAGGGTGCGCTCTCCACGTATTTCGAGCTCCAGCAGGAGGACGGCGGCGCTGCCGGCCGCCTGATGAACTACGTCTCCGTGTTCAGCGGAGGCAGCATGTCCCAGTCGACGATCTTCGGCCTGGGCATCATGCCGTACATCTCTGCGGCCATCATCTTCCAGCTCCTGGGCGCGGTCATGCCCGCTCTCAAGCAGCTGCGTGAAGAGGGACCGACGGGCCAGCAGAAGATCCAGGAGTGGACCCGCTACGCGACGGTCGGCTTGTGCGTCGTGCAGGCGATCGGGTGGCTGTGGTACGTCTCGAACCAGTCCAGCACTGGCGGCGAGTCGCTCGTGTACGCCCAGTGGCGCGTCAGCCCGCTGTGGTGGGTGATGGGCGTCTGCGTGCTCACCTCGGGCACGATGTTCCTGGTCTGGCTCGGCGAGCAGATCGACCGCCACGGCATCGGCAACGGCATGTCGATGATCATCATGGCAGGCATTCTCGCCGGCATGCCCGGCGCCGTTGGCTGGGTCACGGCCAACTTCAACCCGCAAGACCCGCAGGGCCTGAACTGGGTTGGCGTCATCCTGCTGGTCGCCGGTTTTGTGGTCGTCGTTGCGGGCTCTGTGCTCATGACCGTTGCCCAGCGTCGGATCCCCATCCAGCAGGCCAAGCACACGCGCGGCCGGCGGACCTACGGCGGACAGCGAAGCTACCTACCCCTGCGGGTGAACCACGGCGGCGTGATGCCGATCATCTTCGCTAGTTCGCTGATGATCTTCCCGTCGGTGATCTTCAGCGGCCTTGCCGATTCGCCCCAGCAGGCCGGAGGCCCGCTGCACACCGTGTCCACCTGGTTTGGCGACGCCCTGAACTACGGCCAGTTCCCCTACGTGCTTCTGCACGTGCTGATGGTGTACTTCTTCAGCTACTTCTGGATCACCATCCAGTTCAACCCTGAAGAGATCAGCAAGCAGATGCGCGACCACGGTTCGTTCATTCCCGGCCTGCGTCCCGGCCCGCGAACCGCCGAGTACCTTGAGGCGGTCATGGAGCGGCTGACGTACGTCGGCGGCGCGTTCCTTGCGGTGATCGCGGTGCTACCGATGCTGGTAAGCAGCGCGATGGGCGTGCCATTCCATGTCACACAGTTCCTGGGCGGCACGGGCCTGCTGATCGTCGTCGCGGTGATCCTGGACTTCGTCCAACGCGTCGAGGCCAACCTGCTGATGCGCAACTACGCCGGCTTCCTCGGCGGCCAGGACGGCACGGGCAAGGGGCCCAAGCTCCGCGGGCCGAGGTGACCCGCGACCGGCGCACGCTCCGCGGGCCGCAGCTCTACACGCAATCAGATCGGGAGGCGGCCGGACGTGCCGCCTCCTTTGCTCGTTCGATCCTGGATGCTCTGCTTGTGGGTTGCCGTCCGGGTGTTCCACCGATAGACGTCGAGTCGGCTTGTGCTGAACTGATCGAGAGCGTGGGCGCCCGGGCGACGATGGCCGGGGTGTTGAACGGCCGGGGCGAGCCGTTCGGATCTGCGTGCTCGGTAAGCGTCGATGACGTCGTCGCCCATGCGCGGCCTACCGATGAGCCGCTGAGAGCCGGCCAACTGGTCACGCTCGACCTGATGCTCGAACTCGATGGCTGGCACGCCGACGTCGCGGACACCGTCTTAGTGGGGGATCAGGAGCACGCCTTGATGCCGGCGTTGGACGCCGTGTGGGATGCGGCAATCGCGCAGATCGCCCCAGGCGTCGGCTGGGACCGTGTGGCGGGCGCGATGGCCGATGCCGCTGCTGCTGATGGGGCCAAACTCGTCCGCGGTCTCGCCGGCCATGGCATCGGTCTCGCCCCGCATGAGCTGCCGGTGCTGCCTCTGACGCCCGACCCCGGAGAGACGGTGCCGACCCTCCGGCCTGGCATGATTCTCACGCTCGAGCCCGCCATCACCAGCGGCTCGGGCGAGATCATCGATTCGGAGGATGGTTGGGCAATCCGCACCGCCGACGGGACTCCGTCGGTGGGCCGGGAGGCGATGATCGCGATTGAGGAGGACGGCTTCCGGGTGCTTGGTGGGCCTTCTCCAGATGACTCTCTGAACGCATAGGGGTACAATCCCCTTCGCATCTCTCCGGCGTCCCGGGAGGTGCCCGTTTCGAGTCTTAGCGAGGTGGCCGATGAAGGTGAAAGCAAGCGTCAAGCGGCGGTCGAAGGACTGCCAGATCGTCCGCCGTCGCGGCAAGGTCTACATCATCAACAAGAAGAACCCCCGCTTCAAGCAGCGCCAGGGCTGATATCCGTCTCGATGATTTGGCCTCCGGCCAGGGAGAACACGCGTGCCGCGTATTGCAGGTATTGACATCCCCGATCGCAAGAAGATCTACTACGCCCTGCAGTACGTGCACGGCATCGGCCCGAAGTACGCGGCCGACATCCTCACTGAGGCCCAGATCGACCCGAACCGTCGGGCCAACGACCTGACCGAGCAGGAGGTCGCCCAGATCGGTGCGATCATCGACGGCAGCTACCTCGTCGAGGGTGCGCTCCGTCGCCAGGTCGGCCAGAACATCCAGCGGCTCAAGGACACCCGGGCTTACCGCGGCGAGCGTCACCGCCGCGGCCTTCCCGTGCACGGCCAGCGCACCCGCTGCAACGCCCGCACGCGAAAGGGAAAGAAGAAGACCGTTGCCGGCAAGAAGGGCGTCAAGGGCTAAGGCTGTCGCTGCCCGAATGCTCGATCTGTTCCGACGACTCACGCACACCGTCGCCAGCTTCCAGCCTCGACGCCTTCGTGGACGAGAGGAACCCAAAGTGGAAGCGATTGGAGCGAACTGAATGGCGAAAAAGACCAAGAAGGTCCGCAAGAACGTTGTCCGTGGCATCATCCACGTGAAGGCCACCAGCAACAACACGATGATCACCATCACCGATACCAACGGCGAGACCCTCGCCTGGGACTCGGCCGGCACCATCGGCTTCAAGGGCGCCCGCAAGGCCACGCCCTTCGCGGCCACGCGAGCCGGCGAGAGCGTGGGCCACAAGGTCCGCAAGATGGGCCTGACCGAGGCCGAGGTCCGCATCCGCGGCACCGGCGGCGGTCGCGAGGCGGCCGTCAACGGCGTGGTGTCCACGGGCATCCGCGTCACGGCTATCGAAGACCACACCCCAGTGCCGCACAACGGCTGCCGCCCGCCCAAGAAGCGGCGCGTCTGACCGAACTGGATCGCGGGGATTTGAGAGACACCCGCCTCGGGGCCTAGCGGCTCAGAGACGGTTTCGTTCGAGAACGAGACGCGCCGGACAGCAGGAGCGCACCCCACAAGACCGGTGGTAGGGTGCGGATCCGAGAGCCGACGAGCGTCAGGCCCATTTCGGCTTCCACCGGTCGACCAAGAAAGAGGTATGCCCATGCGTGTACGCTGGCGTGGTCTCGAGTTGCCCACCCATGTGGTGGCCGATCCCAAGTTCAACAACACCACCTTCGGTCGCTTCACCGTCGAGCCCTTCGAGCGTGGCTTCGGGACGACCATCGGCAACAGCCTCCGTCGCATTCTGCTGAGCTCGATCGAGGGCGCCGCCGTTACGGCCGTCAAGATCAAGGGCGCCAGCCACGAGTTCGAGACGCTCCCCGGCGTGCTCGAGGACGTCACCGACCTGGTGCTCAACATCAAGAACCTGGTGCTCAAGCTCGAGGGCGACGAGCCCCGCGTCATGCACCTGGCGGCGCAGGGCCCCGGCGAGGTCACCGCCGACCTGATCGAGGCGGACACCAACGTCGAGATCGTCAACAAGGACCTGACGATCTGCACGCTGACCAGCGAGATCGACTTCGAGATGGAGCTGCACGTGGCCAAGGGCCGCGGGTACGTGCCCGCCAGCGAGCACCTGAGCCGCCGCGACGAGCAGGACATCGGCCTGATCGCCGTCGACTCGATCTTCAGCCCGGTCCACCGCGTGCGGTACCACGTGGAGAACACCCGCGTCGGCCAGCGCACCAACTACGACAAGCTGTCGATGGACATCTGGACCGACGGCACGATCACCCCGGAGATGTCGCTGGTCGAGGCCGGCAAGATCCTCCGCAAGCACCTCAACCCGTTCGTGCAGTACTTCGAGCTGGGCCAGGAGCGTGTGAGCGAGGAGGCCGCCGCGGCCGCCGGCGTCGACGAGGGCCTCATCCGCAAGCTCAACATGCCCATCAGCGAGCTGGAGCTCTCTGTCCGGGCCAGCAACTGCCTGGAGAGCGCCCGCCTCTACTCGGTCGGCCAGGTCATCATGCAGACCGAGAACGAGCTGCTCAAGCTCCGTTCGTTCGGCCGCACGAGCCTCCGCGAGGTCAAGAAGAAGCTCAACGAGATGGGCCTGGAGCTCGGCATGGACCTCCCCGAGGGGTACCAGCCTGAGGTCGTGCAGCTGTAAACGGCCTACCATCGAGGCCCGGCTGCGTCGAGAGGACGCGGCTGGGCCTGTTCGGTTTATTGAAGGATCACCGTCATGCGTCACCGCAAAGCAGGCTTCAAGCTCGGCCGTACCCGCACGCACCGCGAGGCGATGCTGCGCAACATGGCCGCGTCGCTCTTCGAGCACGGCCAGATCGTCACCAGCGTGCCCAAGGCCAAGGCCTTGCAGCCGCTTGTCGAGAAGATCGTCACCAAGGCCAAGAAGGGCGACCTCCACAGCCGTCGGCAGGTGATCGCCATGCTCGGCCGCGACCGCCGCGCCTTCGAGTGGCTCTACATGCCCAAGGGCGAGGACAACGCGGCCGAGCGCGAGCGCGTCACGGCGCTCCGCGAGCGGGCCGAGAAGTACTTCGACATCCCCTCCAGCGACGAGGTCGAGCGCAACCGCTACGGCGAGCTGCGCAAGTCCCCGCGTCTGGTCCGCCACATCTTCGAGAACG
The DNA here is from genome assembly GCA_937899905.1 of uncultured Phycisphaeraceae bacterium. Classification (GTDB taxonomy): domain Bacteria; phylum Planctomycetota; class Phycisphaerae; order Phycisphaerales; family UBA1924; genus JAHCJI01. The sequence continues at coordinate 31,274 of CALCCF010000056.1, read as the reverse complement.
TGGCTCCGCGCTTCGCCGACCGCCAAGGCGGCTACACCCGCATCGTCCGCATCGGCTACCACCGTCTGGGCGACGCGACGGAGATGTGCGTCATCCAGTTCGTCGGTGCCGAGGAAGGCCCGGAGATCGGCGGCAACCCCAGCCGTCGCCGCCGCCAGGCCGACAAGCGTGCGGCCCGCAACGCGGAGCTCCGCAAGGGCCGCGGCGGCGAAAAGGCCGAAGCCGCAACGGCTACGGCCGAGCCGGAGGCCCCGGCTGAGGACTCGGGAGAGTCATAAGAACTGCAGAGTTACGCACATGACCTAAGCCGCGTGTTTGAGCATGCGGCTTTTCTTGTGAAATGAAAAAGCCCCACGCTTTGGTGGGGCTCACTTGGGTCTTGAGCGATTCAATGCCGAGTTATCGCTTCCGCCGCTCCAACTCCGCGTACGCGTTGTGGCTGTGGATGCTCTCGAAGTTCTCGCTGCTGATGGCGTACCACGTTACGCGGTCGTCCTCGTTTAGTGCGATGGCCAGGTCGCGGACGATGTCCTCGACGAACTTGGGGTTCTCGTAGGCCTTCTCGGTGACGTACTTCTCGTCGGGCCGCTTGAGCAGGGCGAAGACTTCCAGTGAGCTCGCGCCCTCGCAGATCTCCACGAGGTCTTCGATCCACATCGAGCCGTCGAAGCGCACGGTCGCGGTGATCTCGCAGCGCTGGTTGTGGGCGCCGTACTCGGAGATCTCCTTGCTGCACGGACACAGGCTCGTAGCCGGGGCGGCGACGGTCATCTTGAAGTCGTCGGCACCGTTGGCGGTGCACGAGAACGTGACCTTGTAGTCCATCAGGCTCTCGATGCCGGTGACGGGGGCCTTCTTCTTGATGAAGTAGGTGAAGCTGGCCTCGATGTGGGCCTCCTGGGCGTTGAGCCGATCACGGATGGCCCGGGCGATGCCGGGGAAGTCTTCGGGCGTCAGCGGCTCGCCGGCGTGGGCTTCGAGCACCTCGATGAAGCGGCTCATGTGCGTGCCCTTCTGGGTGTGGGGCAGCGCGACGTACATGCTTACTCGGGCGACCGAGCCCTGCTCCCCGCCGTCGCGGGTGCGCAGGCGGATGGGGTACACCACCTCGCGGACGCCCACGCGATCGATCGCGATCTCACGCGGGTCGGCGCTCGACTGCATATCGGGCATGGAAGAGGCGGCGGGGTCCTGGGTCATTGTCAAGGTCAACCTCTCAGACAGATGCAATATGCCCCGGCGGCGCACGCCCGGGGCGGGGAGTGTTCGATTAGTGCTCGGTCCGCTTGACGATCGAGGCGGCCCACGCGAGGCCGAAGGGCGTGCCGAGCAGGGCTCCGGCCGCCCAGTCGAGCGGGGTGATCAATGCGAGGCCGGGCAGCGTTTGGGCATACACGGCGGTGAGTGCTTCGTTTGCCGGGACACGGATGAGGCCCAATGCGGGCGAAGCGATGGCGAGGATGGCGGCGGCTCCCAATGCGGCGAGAGCAGGCGCTTTCAGATCAACGAGCTTCACAACCACTGCGATGGCGATGGCTGCGAGACCGGCAGCGGCGATGACTTGGCCGCGAAGGTCCGTGACGGCCAGAAGCCATGCGGCCGCGCCTCCCGCGGCAGCGGCGATGGCGACAGCCGCACCCGAGCGAGCAGAGAATGCAAGCGACTCCTCGGTGGTGATCGCTTCGGTCGACTGGGCCACGAGATGCTCGCCCGGGGCGGGGGTGTGCTTCTGGGCCGCGAGGGCAATCACGACGCCGATGGCCACCAAACAGGCAGCGACGAGCACGCCCTCGACAACGAGCGTGCCCCAGGGTGCTTCTCCGCTGACGGCAATGATCGTGGTCGTCCCGGCTGACATCCCTGCCATCCAGCACAGCACCACACCTGCGCACGAGAGTCCTGGCCTGAGCCCGCACCGCCAAGCCGCCACACCGCCCACGCCGGCCGCTAAGAGCGTGCCAACAACGAGCGCGATGACGCCCAAAGCTGGGTTCGTGTTGGCCACAGCCGTACCGGCCGAGCCGTCGGTGGCACTCGTCAGCTGCATGGCCAGGCCGGCGATCGGACCGATGACGACGAGCGACAGGATGTACAGGACCCAGCGGGTGGTAGCGTTGACCATTGTTGCTCCAGGCGGCAGGGCTCTGGCTCGTTGCTGAGAGCCCCTGCCCACCTCCACGTTAGGTGGATTGTTGCGGCCGCTTGCCCACTTTGAGGCCTGTGGGGCCAAGGATCTGATGGTTCCTGAGTCCGCGGAGGGAAGTCCCGAGATGCCGAGCCCCCAGACGGAGTATGACCAGAGTGATCGTCCGGCCCATCCCTGGGCCGTCGCCGAGCCGGGCTCCTGGTCCGAGCTGGCCGAGTCGACGGCCTTCGTCTTCCGCGCGGGCGGTCTGGCGCTCCACCCGCTGAGCCTCGCGGTCTGCGCGATCACGGCCCTCTCGGCGTCGTGGGTGCTGCCGATCGAGATCGAGGCGTTGCTTCCCTGGATGGGTGAACAGGGCTGGGGCGGGACGCTTTGGGCGTGGCTCCGTCTTGTGTGGCTGGTCACCGCTGTGTCGCTGTGCGGTGTCATTCTCGCTCGGCTCGTGGCGGCGAGGCCGAGCAGGGCTGAGGTTTGGCGCGTGCTGCCCTCGATGCTCGGCAGCGGGGGCCTCTGTGCGAGCACGTATATCGCCACGCTTGGCGGTGCGATGCTGGCGGTATGGCTCGTCGTAGCCATCGGGAGCTGGATCGACAACGCGTTCGGTGCGAGCGTCGCCGCGACGTTTGCGCTGCTCGGCTTGGTGGTCACGGTGATTGCAACGTTGCTGCTGCTCTTGGCGATCCCCGCGGTTTCCGCCAACGACGCGGACGCCCCAGATGCCGCACAGCGGGCCGCGGCCCACCTCATCGCTCGACCTGGTTTGTCGCTCGCGTTGGTGCTGATGGTCGGCGCGGCGACCTTCGGCGCGGCATGGTTGATCGGCCGGCTGTTCGATCTGGCCTATGGCGCCGTCGCCGAGGCGTGGCTTCGTGGCGGTGGGGTAGACGCCGCACCCCGGGCCGTGCCCGAGCTGGTCTGGCTGCCGACGACGCTTGTGCTGTTTGCCGTGCTCGCGTTCGGCTGGGCGGGGCTGACCCAGGTGCTACTGACCCTTCGCGAGGTCGTCGATCGGGAGGATCGGGCTAGCTGCTGGGATCCCACGAAGCAGGCCGAGGCCATCCAGGCGGCGGTCGAAGCGCGGGCCCAGATCGCCCGCAGCTTGCGAGGCGACGACCAGTCGCCAGGTGGGCCGAGTCGGGACGATCCGGTGGCGCCGGCTGAACGGGCCTAGGCCTCGCTGGCCGCGATCGAACTGTTCGGATCGGGCGCTGGCGATTGCCGATTTATGATTGAATGTGCGTTCGGACTCGGGTTCTTACGCCTGTGTAGTTATGGTGCTATGGAGGATCGCCCGGCGGGGCGTATGCTGGATAGATGGGCTCTCGAACAGCGGTAATCGCGGATTCTTCCCGCGGGCTCGAAGCCCGGAGCGGTCGCGGCCCAATCGCATGCTTCGCCGGTGTGCTTGTTTTCGGCTCCACGCTTCTGGCTTCCGGCCAGCCGGTGGGAGGCGATCGCCCGACGGTTGACGAGATCGATCCGGTCGCTGCGCTCGCCTCTGCGGCCGACGTGCCCGCGCGACGCCAGGTGGCATCGGCCTTCGTGCGCAGCCTTATCGAGAACTCTGATGCCACGCTCCCGCGAGACTGGCTGGTTGAGCAGCCCGCCCAGGCGCTGCGTTTGATGCTTGAGACGGCGGACAGCCAGCAACAGATCGAAGGGCTCGCCGCAGCCCTGCGACGGACGCTGCGTGACCAATCCGCCGGAGCGGCTGGCGCACTGGAAGTGGGTGGGGTCTCTGCCGATGCTCGTCTCGCGTCGCTGGACCTGCTTGCACGCTCACTCGAGCCGGCGTCCTGCGAGTTGCTGGTCGACTGGTTGGCCGTTGCGCCGCCGCGCGAGCGTGGTTCCGTCTCGCAAGCACTCGTGCGTATGACCGGTCGCGATGATCTCGGAGCCTCAGAGGTGGATTGGCGGGAGTGGTTGAACAGCCACCGCCATCTTCCGCCCCTGGCGTGGCGTGCATTGCTCCTAGACGGCGTCCGCGATCGAGCGGTAGCGCTAGAGCGCCGGCAGCGTGATCTGCTGTTGCGGCTGGGCGAATCCGCCCGCAGGATGCACAGCGCTCTTGCTGTTGAACAGCGATCGGCCTATTTGGTTTCATTGCTCACCGATGCGGAGCCGTTGCTCCGATCGGTGGGCACGGATCTGGTGCTCCGCGAGCTCGAACGCGGTGTATCGCCGAGTCCAGAAGTTGCTGCCGCCGTCGTGGGGCTGCTTGACGATGCCTCGCCGTCGCTGCGCCAGGCCGCGGCCCTGCTGGTCGATCGAATCGTGCCCGAGGGATCGTCCGCGCGATTGACTATGGCGTTGCGTCGCGAGACCGAGTCCGAAGTAGCCGCTGTGATGCTTCGCGCGTTTCGGCGGTCGCCCGATTCGGCCGCAATCGATGCGGTGCTGCGCTGGCGTGAGTTTGGATCGCCAACGGCAGACGATGCGCTCAGGGCGATCGTGTCGCTGCTCGATGCGGGCTTCGAACCGACGCCGGCGCAGCGGGATCGGATCTTGGCAACCATCGACATCGAAGCTCCATCGACGCTCTCCGTAGCGGCGGTCCCGGTGCTCGATCGATTGGCTGGAGACGAGGGGCGTTCTGCGGTCGTGGATTTGCTTCGAAGCGATCGTGGCGACCTTCGTCGCGCTGCGGCACGGGTCCTCGAGCCGTATCCCTGGGCGGTTGAGACGCTCGTCGGTGCCTCAGAATCTGATACCGCCTTGCTGCAACGTGCTGCGGATGCGATTGCGCGTCATGGTCCATCCGCCGCGAGACTCGGTCGGATTGCAATCCTGGAGTCACGCGTGCCGCCGGCTCCGGGTGCGGAATCGCTCCCGATTACGCGCACGCTCGCGCGATTCACCGCTCTGGGTGACCGCCTCGCGGCAGCACAGGAACTCTCTGGTCAATCGGAGCTGGTGCGAGCCATCCTTGGTAACCCCGAAAGGGACGACTTCGAGCGTGGGCCGGTTGGCGATGCCGCGTACGCGCGATCCCGGGCGTTGCTCGGATTGCCGGTGGTAACGTTGAGCGAAGATGTGCCATCGGCCGACGTGGATGGGGCGAACGCGAAGCTCGCGCAGCCCGCGACCGGCGAAGAGACTCCAGAGCAAGCCGAGGGAGATCAGGCTTGTGGGCCCGAAGCTGACCCCGCTGTCGATACTCGGCCTTCTGAGCCCGACCCTGGCGGATTGCTGTCAGCCTCGAGGACGAAGGCCTTCGAGCGGTTGTGCGAAGTGCATCGAGATCAGCACGTAGGGCTGGCGGCCATACCGATAGACCGTACCGCTCACCTCAAACGCGATCTGGTCGCCATACCGGCGAACGGACTGCTCCATAGAGCGCAACGCGGAGTTTGGTAGCACGATGAGCGGGGCCTGCGCCGTAGCCGCACCGGTCTCCTGATCGCTATCGTCGAATCGCAGCGTCCACAGCCCGCGCTGGCGCTCCAAGCGTGCGCGGCGGCGGAGCACATTGTCACCCTCTTGCAGCGCGTCCGTTTCGATCGCTTGCTCCGTGTCCGTCGAAGGCGTGCCCGTGGGCTCGCGAATGCTCGGCGGCGCCATGGGCGGGGCCTGCAGCGAGCGGGCACGAATGCGGCCGGCCTCCAACTGCTCGGCAACCTCGCGCAGCATCGGATCGATCTGATTGAGTGGATCCGTCGCGGGCTGGGATTCGTCGTCGCCGTCACTCGATGCCGTCTCGGTAGAGATGATCGAGTAGTTCGTGGGCAGAACGTAGTTCACGTTCTCGTACACCGTCAGCCGGCCGGTCAGCCGGATAGCCGTGGCGTTCGTCGCCTGGACCGACTCGACCATCCGCTCGAGCTGGCGGCACGGCAGCAGGACCATGGCCGCGGGCTGGCCGTCGTCGCGCACGAATACGAAGGCCCACTCGCCGTAAGGCGTCCGCCGGATCAGGCCGGCTCGCTCCGGAAGTATCGACCCCTCGACCGCGAGCATGCCCTCTCCGCCCCGGCTGGGTGTCCCCACGCCGAGCAGTAGATTGCGTATCGCCTCGGGCAACTCCGCGGCCGGCTCGACAGCTTCGATCTCGTCTTGCGGGAGTTCGTCCTGATTGGCCGCTGTCGCAGCCGCGGGGCAGGCTGCGATGGCGAGCGCGGCGGTGAGCACGGTGCACTGGCAAAGTCGCGGCATGTCCAAGAGTATCGGATGGCCTTGCATGAGCACTGCACCGGGGGTAGGCGAGCGGCCTCGCTTTTGATTGTAGATTGTTTGGGTTCTCCGAAGTGGGCATGCTGCCGCTTGGAGATGGATCGATGCGATTGCTTGTCCACCGCTGACCGTCAATACTCCGGGTCCATGCCGGCCTTCTGGCGACTTGCACGGCTCATGCTCGACTTCAAGGGGCGCCTCGTCCTGGCGTTGGTTTGCGCGATGCTCTCGGGTGGCGGGCTCGCGGCTGGTCTGCTGACGGCTTCCCCGGTCATCGATGGCCTCTTCGAGGAAAAGCAGGGGCTGCGTCCGATGGCCCAGGCCCACAACCTCGAAGGCAGCGGGTTTGAGATCCCGGCGTTTGTCGTTGACCGGCTGCCCGAGGACGCGTGGGCGAGCGTGGTGCTGCTCGTCGCGATCGTCGCGGGGCTTGCGGTATTTGCGGGCCTATGCCAGTTCGGGCACGCCTTCCTCTCTCTGACCGTCGTGCACCGCACGGTCATGCGGGTTCGGCGGCAAGCATTCCGTTCGTTGCTCTTCATGCCCCTGCTGGCGACGCAGCGCGGCCCGAGTTCGAACGGCGGATCGGTTGGCGGGTCTGACGCCGTCAGCCGGCTCATCGCCGACGCCGAGCAACTGGCGTATGGCTTCGAAGCGCTCGTGAGCAAGGCCGTAACGCAAGTGACCAAGGGGCTTGGTGCGCTTGTTTTCGCGTTCATCATCAACTGGCAGTTGTCCGCGATCGCGATCCTGATCGCGCCGGCGGTCTGGGCGGTGATCCGCTACTTTGGCCGTCGCATCAAGCGCGCGTCGAAGCGAGCGATGGGACATCGTTCCGAGTTGCTCTCGATCGCAACCGAGGCGGCACAAGCGCTCCGCGTGGTCAAGGCGTACACGGCCGAGCGACGCGAGGCCCGCCGGTTCAGTCTTGCGAATCGACGCGTGTATCACCAGATGCTCAAGGCTCGGACGGCACGCGCGCTGTCCAAGCCCTTCGTGGAGGTACTGACCGTTCTGGTGCTCGTTGTGCTAATCTTGGTCGCATTTTGGGCGATCGACCAACAGCGGCTGGAACCGCAGGACGTTTTGAAGGTCTTGGCGGGGCTCGCGATCGCGGGCGCATCATTGAAGCCCCTCACCGGCTTGCTCAACGACATGCAAACGTCCGCCGGGGCGGCGGAGCGGTTAGAAGAATTGCTCAACGCGTCCCCCGAGCCCGGCCACGAAGCCGGCCTCGCACGCCTGCAACGACATACGCGCTCGATCGAGCTCGAAGGCGTGCACGTGCGCTATCCCGGCGCGCGCCAGCCGGCGGTCAACGGCGTGAGCCTGACCATCGAGTTTGGCGAACGAGTGGCGATCGTCGGGCCAAACGGTTCGGGCAAGACCACCCTACTCGGCCTGTTGTACCGCCTATACGACCCAGAGCAGGGAGTCGTGCGCGTCGACGGGCAGGATCTCTCGAGCGTGTCGGTTCGCTCGCTGCGTAAGCAGCTGGGCGTTGTGAGCCAGGAGACGGTCCTCTTCGAGGGCTCGGTGCGCGAAAACGTGGCGTATGGCATGCCGACCGCATCAGATGTGCAGATAGAGTCGGCTCTGACGCGTGCTCGAGCGATGGAGTTTGTCGAGCAGCTGCCTGAGGGCATCAACGCGCACATCGCAGAGCGCGGCACGTCGTTGTCCGGAGGCCAGCGCCAGCGGCTGGCGATCGCTCGGGCGATGCTGCGCGACCCGGCGATTCTGATCCTCGATGAGGCGACGAGCATGATCGACGCCGGCTCGGAGGCACGGATCAACGAGGCGATGGACGAGTTCAGCCAGGGCCGGACCACGATCGTCGTGGCCCACCGCCTGAGCACCGTGCGACGGGCGGACCGGATCGTGGTGCTCGACGCCGGCCGGGTCGTGGATATCGGCACGCACGATGCACTGATGGCCCAATGCGACCTGTACCAGGATCTCGCCCGGACACAGTTGCTTGGCGGAGAAGCCGATGAAGGAAGGGACGGAGACCGCTCTGCGGGTTGACGCCCATACCACATGGCGTACCATGTGGGCTCGCCGGTGGGTGTGCATCCTTCTGGAACCCTGACGCTTCCGAATTCGGGGCTGGGTTTCGGGATCGGAGAAGTTCCCTCGGTGCCGCTGTAGCTCAGTGGTAGAGCGCACCCTTGGTAAGGGTGAGGTCGTGAGTTCAAGTCTCACCAGCGGCTCTTGACGGGCCCCCATGCGGGGGCCAGACCCTTGGAAGGCCGGCATGGGCCCCCTAGCGGAGCTTTGAGCTTCGCCACGAGGCGTCTATAATCTGCTCTCGCCACTCCGAGGTTGTTCGGGGGGCGGGCTCGTCGGCCCTATCGGTGGGCCGAGACTGGATAGACATCGCCGGTTCCGTGTGGATTCCGGCAGACGAATTCGAGGAACCGGCCGGCCACATGCCCTTACAGCGGGGCGGCTGGCACGAAGGCACAGCTGGAGGTAGACGGCGATGGCAAAAGAGGTCTTCGAGCGGACCAAGCCCCACGTGAACGTCGGGACGATCGGTCACATCGACCACGGCAAGAGCACCCTGACCGCCGCCATGGCGGCGCGCTCGGCCACGAAGCGCGGCGGCAAGGCCAAGAGCTACGCCGAGATCACCAAGGGTGGCACGGTGCGTGACTCGTCCAAGACGGTGACGATCCACTCGTCGCACGTCGAGTATGAGACCGACAACCGCCACTACGCACACGTCGACTGTCCGGGTCACGCCGACTATGTCAAGAACATGATCACCGGTGCCGCCCAGATGGACGGCGCCATCCTGGTCGTGTCGGCCGCCGACGGCCCGATGCCCCAGACGCGTGAGCACGTGCTGCTGGCCCGCCAGGTGGGCGTGCCCTACATCGTCGTTGCCCTGAACAAGGTCGACCTCGTCGACGATGCCGAGCTCCTCGAACTCGTCGAGATGGAAGTCCGCGACCTGCTGAGCAAGTACGACTTCCCCGGCGACGACACTCCGATCGTCCACATCACCGCCAAGGCGGCCGTCGAGGCCCCCGATGACGACGCGGCCAACAAGGGCATCGACGAGCTGTTCGCCGCTCTGGACTCGTACATCCCCGAGCCGCCCCGCGAGGCCGACAAGCCCTTCCTGATGTCGGTCGAGGACGTCTTCTCGATCAAGGGTCGTGGTACCGTCGCCACCGGTCGTATCGACCGCGGCGTGATCAAGGTCGGCGACGCCGCCGAGATCGTCGGTCTCCGCCCCGAGCCGCTCAAGACCACCATCACCGGTGTTGAGATGTTCAACAAGGAGATGACCGAGGGCATGGCCGGCGACAACTGTGGCCTCCTGCTCCGCGGCGTTGAGAAGAAGGAAATCCAGCGCGGGCAGGTCATCGTGAAGCCTGGCTCGATCCAGACCCACAAGAAGTTCAAGGGTGAGGTCTACGTCCTCTCGAAGGAAGAGGGCGGCCGCCACACCCCGTTCTTCTCGGGTTACAAGCCGCAGTTCTACCTCCGCACCACCGACGTGACCGGCTCGGTCAACCTGCTCGGCGGCGCCGAGATGTGCATGCCCGGCGACAACGTCGAGATCGAGGTCGACCTCGAGGGCAAGCCCGTCGCGATGGAGGTTGGCCTCCGCTTCGCCGTCCGTGAGGGTGGCCGGACCATCGGTTCGGGCGTCGTCACCGAGATCATCGAGTAAGCAGCGGCCACGCTGAATCTGTTGGGACCCGACCCGGCTCGGGCCCCTCCAAGCAAGGACTTGACCAATGGCGAAAAAGAAGGGCCTGGCCCGCGAATACGTCTGGCTCCAGTGCACCGAGACCGGTGACCTGAACTACCGCACCTCGGTCAACGTCCGTGGTGGCCTGCCCGAGGGCATGAAGGACGGCATCAAGAAGTACTGCCCCCGCCTTCGTCAGCACACCGTGCACAAGATCAAGCGGAAGTAGCCACTCTCGCATACAAAGATCTCGCTCGGCCGGATCCCTCAGGGTCCGGCCGTTTTTGTTGCGAGCACAACCCTCGGCTCGATCCGGTCGGCGAGATGGCCGATCCTGGTGACGAGGTCTTGCATTCAGGTTCTCGCCGAAATACGATGACCATTCCCCAGGACGGGGCTTTTTCCGGAGAATGACGATGCATGTTTGCACCTCTTGCGCCTGCCACGCCTCGCACGCCCACGCCGGGTTTTGCTCCCAGTGCATGGCGTTCCACGCCGCTGGCCTCACGATCTCGATCCCCACGCTCCTGATCGGCGCCGTTGGTGTTGGCCTGCTGGCGTATGTCGCCAAGGGCCTGCTGAAGGATCGCACCGCCTCCGCGCCGCTCGCGACGGCCTGATCGGAGCCAGGTCCTTCGTGCCGCGTTGACCGTTCCACACTGGCAACGTTCGACCCACCCGCAGACCCTCGATGCCGACGTGGCGATCGTGGGGGGCGGCGTCTGTGGACTATCCGCGGCGCTCCACGTCCTCAAGCGTGGACTCAGGCCCATCGTGCTTGAGCGGCACGTACCGGGCTGGGGGGCGAGCACGCGAAACGCCGGATACCTGATGCGTGGGCTGGCCGAGAACTACCGGTCGGCTCGCGATGGCTTTGGCGAGCGTATCGCCCAGGATGTCTGGCGCTGGAGCGAAGAGAACCTCCTGGGCTTGAGGGCCGAGGGCATTGAGGCGCTGCCAAGCTATGAGGCAACGCCGAGCTGCCTTCTCGCGCTCGATCAGAGCGAAGCCGACGAGCTGATCGAGTCGGCAGAGCTCCTTCAAGCCGATGGTTTCGGCGTGCTGCTGACCGAGAGCGGTAGCGACAGCATCTGGCAGAGCGGCCTGCCACTCGTCGGGCTCGTGAATCCGGGAGACGCGACGGTGAATCCGGCGGAGCTTGTCGCGTTGCTCGCCTCGAAGCTGGGCAGCGCCGTGCTGTCTAGCCACGAAGTGCACGCGATCGAGCCCGCATCTGAAGGCCAAGGTGGGGGATGCGTTGTGCGCACGGCCGGTTCAGTCGTGCGTGCGGCACAGGTGCTCGTGTGCACGAACGCGTACACGGGAGGCGTTCTCCCGGGGCTTGCGCGCATGGTCGTCCCAAATCGCGGCCAGATGCTCGCGCTGGAGGCCGACAACGCTCGGCTCGACTACGCGTACTACGTGAATCGTGGGCACGAGTACATCCGCCAGCATGTGGACGGACGCATCGTCGTGGGCGGCTGCCGTGGCCAGTTCTCCGACGCGGAGCGGAGCATGGACGACCGGACGACCGAGCCGGTCCAGCACGCGATCGAGGCGTTTGCGCGGATGGTTCTGGATCGACCGATCCGTGTCGTCTCGCGGTGGGCGGGAACGATGGGCTTCTCGCCCGACGGCATGCCGCTGGTTGGGCCGATCAGCGACGATGGCTCGGTGTGGTTCTGCGGCGGGTTCACCGGGCACGGGATGTCGCTGGCCTATCGGACGTCGGCAGGGGCTGTCACCGCCCTGCTCGATGGACCGGGGGCCGATCCGCTGGCCGATGCGTTCTCGCTCTCGCGGGTCGCCACCGACGAGTCCGCAGGCCACCTCAGGCAGAACGGCTAGGGATATTGGCGAAACGAACCCTGGCTCGTGCGGTATCCTGTCTGGGCCGGGGGGAGAGTTGTGCCTTCCGAATCTCTTAAGGAGGGCGTCCTATGCGTCGATCGCGTCGTGCCTTGCGAATTTGGGCCTTGTGTCTCGCAGCCGCCGGTTCCGCTTCGGTCGCGGCCGCCTGCCCGGCCGACCTGGACGGCGACGGCTCGCTGACGCTCTTCGACTTCCTGGAGTTCCAGAACCTGTTTGACGCCGGTGATCCGTTGGCCGACTTCGATGGTGATGGCGACCTGACGCTGTTCGACTTTCTCGCGTTCCAGAACGCGTTCGATGGCGGTTGCCCGGCGGGCGTCGTCGATGTGCAACTGGTCGGTCGTGAACTCTCAGCCTTTCCGTATATCGAGATTGTCGACACGTTTGTCGTCGGCCAGTCCGCCTTTCTCGGGATCGATCCTTCGAGCTTTCCCGGGCTTGTTGGTCGCGAGTTGGATGTCTTCGTCGTCGAGGCGCGCAGCGCGGCCGAGTGGGACGCTGATCCGACGCTGGTCGATGCGCGACTCAGTGGCACGCAGACGATCCTGTTTGCGGGTGGTTCACTCATGGGCAGTGTTTTCGCGCTCAACTCGTCGCCCTTGCTCTCGCCGCCCGATACCGACACGCGCGCCGCGGCGGGGTACGACGTCGTCGTCGATGTCGATCGCGACGGTGTCCTTTCAGACGGCGACCTCATCGATGGCGCGGGGGACGAGACCGGGATCTGGTACGCCAAGGACCTGACTCGCCTTGGCCCATACGGCCGCGCGCCCTCGGTGGACTATGCCGTGTCGTGGCCCGGGTTGCCGTCGTCTCGGCTCCGGCAGTTGGTCATGTACCCCGATGATCCGTCGCTCACCGACATGCCCGTGGTCATCATCGCGCACGGCAATGGCCACGACTACCGCTGGTACGACTACGTCCAGCAGCACCTGGCGAGCCATGGCTACGTGGTGATGAGTCACCAGATCGACACGATCCCGGGCTTCGTGGCCTCTAGCGACAGCATGCTTCGGCATGCCGACGCGTTCTTCGGTGGCTACGAGACGTTCGTGCCCGAGTTGGCTGGGCGCATCGACACCAGCCGCGTGATGTGGATCGGCCACAGCCGGGGTGGCGAGGGCGTCGTTCGCGCGACGAGCAAGATTGTCGATGGCGTGTACATGCCCCAGAATTACTCGCTGGAAGACTTCAGGATCACCAGCAGCATCGCACCCACGGTGTGGCGCGCGACGCTGAGCCAGATCCACGGGCAGACGTACCACCTGCTGTTTGGCGCTGCCGACGGCGATGTCAGTGGGGCGCCCCACCGAGACGATCGCCAGAGCTTCCAGCTCTTCGAGCGCGGCACTGGCATCAAGCAGGTTACGTACGTGCACGGGGCCGACCACAACGACTTCAACTGCTGCGGCTTCAATGACTTCACGGGGCCTCCCGGCACGGCGATCGGCCGTCCCGAGGCCCAGCGGATCGCCAACGCCACGTGGCTCGCGCTCGCCGAGCGCTACCTCAAGGATCAGGTTTGGGCCGAGGAGTTCATCTGGCGACACCAGGACTCGCTGCAGTCTCCGTCGATCGCGCAGAGCTCGACGATCATCCGCGAGCACAATGCGGGGGCTGGTGTTGGCGGCGTCATCGACGACTATCAGAGCCAGCCGTCGGCGACCGTGGCGAGCAGCGGGGCGGCGGTGTCGTTCGATGTCGAGACACTCTTCGAGGGGAAACTCGAGGACAGGAACACCGACTTCACGGATAATCCGAGCGACCCCATGAACGGGATGACTCGGGCCAGCAGCGCCGCGAGCGATGATTCTGCCGGCGTCGTGTTCCAGTGGGATGGTGCCGACCTCGGGTACGAATGGGCCCTGACGCAGACGCAGCGCGATCTGACAGGCTTCAACTCGCTCAGCCTTCGCATGGCGCAGGTGACGCGCGATGCGCTGACGATCGCGAGCATGGACCCGCTCTCGTTCTCGATCGAGCTCGTGGACGGCGCGGGTGCGTCGAGCACGCTCTCGACTGGGGCGTACGGCGTGCTCGTTCGTGACCCGTACCAGCGAACCGGCTTCGGCTCGGGCGCTGGATGGCAAAACGAGTTCGAAACGATCCGGATTCGGCTGGTCGACTTCACGCGTGACGGTCGGGCCATCGACATGGCGGACGTCCGAACGATCCGGCTGCGATTCGGACCGAGTTTTGGCTCTGGCGAGGGGCGGGTCGGCCTCGATGATGTGCGATTGCTGCCGTAGATGGCAAGACGGCGTTGGGAATTGGTTTGATGGGGAGCGAAGGAGCGACAGGAATGATCAGGAACACGCGAAACGGTGCGGTGATCTCGGTGGTCGTGGGGCTCGCGTTGGTATCGGCTGCGCACGCCCAAGCGGGCTGCCCGGCGGATCTGGATGGCAGCGGGGAACTGGACGTCTTCGACTTCCTTGAGTTCCAGAACCTGTTCGCCTCCGGCGACCTACGCGCGGACTTCGACGGCGATGGCTCGCTCACGCTGTTCGACTTCCTCGAGTTCCAGAACCTGTTCGATCTTGGCTGCCCCTCGGGCGACATCGTCGACCTCGAACTCGCGGCGCTCGGGCTCAATTCTTTCCCATTCGCCGACTACGTGCGTGCGTTCAATCCGGGCCAAGCGATTTCCGTAGCGATCGATCCTGCTTCGGCAAGCGTTCCCACAGGCTCGGTGGACGTCTACCTCGTTGCCGACAAGAGCGAGGCCGAGTGGGATGCCGACCCGACGCTTCTCGATGCTCGCGGGCTGCCGCAGCCGACGACGTTTGGCGGGGGTACTTCAACATCCAACAACACGGAACAAATGTTCGGCACGGCGGCGCTCGAGGACGACGCGGGCGAGAGCATCGGTGTGCCCTACGACGTGGTCATCGATGTGGATGGCGATGGGGAACTGGGGCCGGGCGATCTGATCGATGGCCGAACCGGCGTGGGCTTCTGGCTGTTCAAGGATCTCACGCAGCTAGGACCGGTTGCCCGAACGCGTGTGAACACGTACACCGCGAGCTTCCCTGGCATTCCAGCCTCGCGCAACCAGCAGCGGCTGACCTACCCGAGCGACATCGCAAGCCGGACCGATGTACCCGTGGTCATCATCAGCCACGGCAATGGCCAGCAGTATGTCTGGTACGACTACATGCACGACCACTTCGCCAGCCACGGCTGGGTTGTGATGAGCCACCAGAACGACACGGTCCCAGGAATCGAGACCGCGTCGAGCACGACGCTCCGGCATACCGACTACTTCTATGGCAATCTCGATGTGATCGCGGGCGGTGTGCTCGATGGGCGCATCGATAAGAGCCGGACGGTGTGGATCGGTCACAGCCGCGGCGGCGAGGGCGTGGCGCGTGCGTACGACCGCATCGTGACGAGCAGCTACGTGCCGCAGAACTACGAGCTCGAAGACATCCTGGTGGTATCGAGCATCGCGCCGACAGATTTTGGAACGCGAGCGCGTCCGGGTGACGTGAACTTCCACTTCATCTATGGCTCTTCGGACGGTGACGTCCGTGGGAGTGTGGCGGGCGGCAGCAAGCCGTTCGCGATCTACGAGCGTGGCACGGGCAATAAGCAGGTGACGTACATCCAGGGTGCCGATCACAACGACTTCAATTGCTGCGGGTTCAATGACTTCCGAGGCCCCGCGGGCACCGAGATCGGGCGTCCAGAGGTCCAGCGGGTTGCGCTCATCGACTGGCTGTCGCTGATCCAGCTGTACGTGCGTGGCAACGAGCCGGCTCGGGACGTCAACGAGCGTCAGTGGGAGAGCCTGGACTTCCCGGCGATTTCCGATACCACGGTCGTCGACAACGAGTATCGCCCGGCACGCGGCGGCTCGGATCGGGTCATCGATGACTTCCAGTCCCAGCCGTCGGTTGGCATCGCCAGCAGCGGCGCCTCGATCTCGGTGGGCGTCGCCAATGCGTTCGAGGGCCAGTTGTTCGACGCCGACCGGACCTTTACGTGGAACCCGTCCCAGCCGATGAACGGGATGTCTCGGACACGCCCGGGCTCCATCGACGACCCCCGCGGCGTGACGTTCTCGTGGAACGGCGCGGACGCCGCGTTCGCCTACTCGCTGATTCCGAGCCAGGTTGATGTCACGGGGTTCGAATCGCTGAGTTTCCGTGCCTGCCAGATCTCGCGGAGCCCGGAGACGACCAGCCAACTCGGCGACCTCACGTTCACGGTGACCTTGGTGGATGGCACGGGCGTGCGTAGCTCGATCAACATCGGCGCATATGGCGGTGGCATCGAGGAGCCCTACCAACGCACGGGTGACGGCTCGGGCGTTGGCTGGTCGAACGAGTTCGAGACCATCACGCTCAAGCTTGGGGATTTCCTGCGAGACGGCACTGGGCTCGACCTCTCGGACATCGAGCAGGTCCGATTCGAGTTCGGCCCGGGGTTTGGCTCGGCCGAGGGGCGTATCGGGTTCGATGACGTCGAGTTTCGGGCCGAGTAGGCGAACCGCAAACCTCCGTTCGGCGTACGCTTGGCACGATGCCACCCGCGCTCCGCATCGAGGATCTCAGCTTTCGATATGGCTCGGCGACGGATAACTCGCCGCCGGTTGTCCGTATCGATCGCTTCGAGCTCGGCGAGGGCCAGTTCGCGCTCCTGCGTGGGCGATCCGGCAGCGGCAAGACCACGCTACTGAGCCTGATCGCCGGCTTGCTTGAGCCCACGCTTGGGGGCGTTGAGATCGCCGGCCAGAACGTGCATGGCTTGCGAGGTGCGGCGAGGGATCACTTCCGCGGCCAGCACCTCGGCGTGGTCTTCCAGACCTTCCACCTGCTGCACGGATTTAGCGCGATGGAAAACGTGCTGGCGGGCCTGATGTTCTCTCGCATCCCACGGGTCGAGCATCGGGCTCGTGCCGCGAGCCTGCTCGAGCGGCTCGGGATCGAGCGCGTCGATGCGATGCCCGAGACGCTGAGTGTTGGGCAGCAGCAGCGTGTCGCCGTTGCGCGGGCGGTGGCAGCGCGACCGACGCTCGTGCTCGCCGACGAGCCGACGGCAAGCCTCGATCCGGAGAATGCCGATGGCGCTTTGGAGCTGATTAAGGACGCCTGCCGCGAGGCGGGTTCGGCTCTGCTGTGCGTGAGCCATGATCCGACGGCTTCATCACACTTCGATCGGGTGGAAGACCTTGCCGACCTTGCGGGCTTGACGCCAGCGGAGTCCGTGTAATATGGCGTTGAGTGGCGTGCGAGTTGTGTCCGGATCGCTGCTGGCACGGCGCTTCCAGACCGTGACCACATCGATCACGGTGGCGATCGCCGTCGGTCTGCTCCTGACCATACTGAGCATGCGCGATGCGACGAAGCAGACGCTCGAACGCGGCGCCGGCAACATGCACCTGGTCGTGTCCGCGGAGCCATCGGGCCTGGTGAGCGTACTCAACTCGGTGTTCCATGCGGGCGTGCCGAGCCGCGCGATGACCTGGCTATCGGTGCAGCGGCTCCAGCGAGACCCGCGCGTGGCCTACGCGTTGCCCATCCAGCAGGGAGACTCGTTCAAGGATTTTCCGGTGACGGCCGTGCATCCGGAGTTCTTTGAGCGGTTCAGCCCCGATCCGAACTTCGATCCCGAGCGAGATGGCGAGGGGGATCGATGGAGCGTGACCGAGGGGCGGCTGATCGAGGACAACTTCGAGGTCGTGCTGGGTTCCCAGGTCGCGCGTGAGAGTGGACTCAAACTCGGCGACACGATCCTGCTGACCTGCGGCCTCGCAGGCGGCGGGTTCGTGCACGAGAACTTCGCGTACGAGGTTGTCGGGGTTTTGGAGGTCAGCGGCACGCCGCACGACCGCGCGATCTTTGCCGATCTAGCCTCGGGCTGGATCATCCACGCCCAAGACAAGCGAGACCGAGAGGCCGGAGGCCAGGCGGCCCGGGTGACCGAGGAGAGCTTGTCGGCCGCCGATCGGCTGGTGACCGGCGTGTACGTGCGCGGGGTTGTTCGCGAGGGGCGACAGGCGAGCACGGCGGTGGCCGAGCTTGCCAGCGAGTTGCGTCGCAACCCGACGCTCACCGTCGCGTCGCCAGCATCGGAGATCGACGCGCTCTTTCGAATAGTCAATCGCGTGGATCGGTTGCTGATCGCGATGGCATTCGTGGTCCTGGTGTCGGGCGCGGTATCGATCATGCTGGCGCTGTACTCTTCGGGCCAGATGCGGCGGCGTGAGATCGCGACCTTCCGCGTGCTGGGCGCCAGCCGCGGGAAGATCGTGTCGTGGGTGCTGGCCGAGGCCTTGATCCTCGGGGCGGCCGGTGCGGTGCTCGGCGGCGCGGTGAGCGTCCTCGGGGGACAGGCCGTGGCTTGGGGGCTGAAGGCCCAACTCGGGCTTGTTGTCGAGCCCGCGTTCTCGCTCCACGCATTCGCGCTGGTGGCCGTGGCGGCCGTCGTGCTGGCAGCCGTGGCGGGGATCGCCCCGTCCATTCTGGCGTACCGGATCTCCGTCGCAGAACACCTCAGACCCCTGGGCTAGCCTTCTTGAGCATGCAAGATACGAGCAATCAGCGGAGAGTGCCCCCGGTGTTTTTTATCGGGGGCGTGCTGGGCGTCGTAATCGTCGCCGTGGCGGCTGTAGCGGTATTCGAGGCACTCTCGAACGCGCCAGAAGAACGGGTTCCCGCCCCAGGCCAACCCGATTCGGTCGTATCGCGTACGAGTGTTGCCGACGCGGCCTCGGCGAACGTCCGCGATCAGTTGGCCCAGTCGGCCGAGCACCAGAACTTGGGGCTCGAGGCGATGTCTCCGTTGTATTCGCCGGCGGTCGTTGATGTCTCGCTCGTCTCAGAAGACGGGACCGCCAAGAAGACCGCCGGCTTCTTCATCGGCCCGGGTCGCGTGGCCGTGCCCCGCTCTGCGGTGGTTGGTGCGGTTCGTGGAAGCGTCCTGCTGGACATCGGCAAGACCTTCGAAGTTCAGCGGATCGTCGCCGAAGCGCCGGAGGTTGACCTTGCCCTGTTGACCATCGAACTCCCCAGCGAGTTACTTCGCGGGTTCCAGGTCGCGTTCCTCGAGCCGCTGCCCGGCGAGTCGCTCCTCATGATCGGCACCGCCGAAGCCCCCGGTGAGGAAGACACGCTCCACCCGACACTGATCACAACAGTCAAACGCGTGCGCATCGGCGAAGACATGGTGAACATCATGGTCGAGGAGGACCTCCCTGCATGGAGCCTCGGGGCGCCGCTGCTCAACGAGACAGGCAAGCTCGGCGGCTACGTTGCTCGCGTTGAGGACGGCGCTCTCGCCGTGTTTGGGGCCGAGCGATTCCTGAGACTCGATCCCCTGCCTGGCCTCACGCTCGCCGAGTGGACTGGCGGGGCCACCGTGGAGTCGACGCGTCCGCCTCCCGAGACCGAGGACCTTTGGGCCGAAATCCGCGCGTTGCCGCGGCCGGATGGATTCGAGCCGGCGCCGACCGAATTCCGGGGGTATGACGTCCGTCCGGCTCGCATCGAGATGCAGGACGGTCGACTCCTGCTCGACGAGCGCTTCAGTGTTCGGGGCTCGGGCACCACTGCCGACCCGTACGTCTTGCCTTGGTCATTGCTCATGTCGGCGAGCGAGACGTTCAACCCGTCTCGCGGCAAGCTCGTGCTACCCGAGCGCGTGACCATGTTCGAGGGAACGTGGGTGCGGTTCGAGGGCAACTTCGCGATCCCGTTCGCCGAGCGCTTTGTCAGAGAATTGCTCGTGATGCAGCACCCTTGGGACGGTTGTTGCCTGGGCGTTCCGCCCACACCGTACGATGCCATCGAGGTCGCGCTTGCCGTACCGATCGAGACCCGGCCCCAGTTCGGCTTCGTCACCGGAAAGCTCAAGGTCGATCCGTTTGTGCGTGGCAAGTGGCTGTATGGAATGTACCTGATGGAGAGCACCAGGATGGCTCTCGAAGATGAGTCCTCGGAGGACAACTGATGAGCTTGAGTGCGGCCGCCCGATGGGCGGCTTTTGGATTGCTGGCACTGTGCACGGTTGGCGCGTTCGGGCAGGGCCCACCTCCGGCTACGGTTCGGGTTGATATCGCTCGGAGCGAGCCTCTCGAGACCTGGCGTGAATCGACCGGCGAGATCCGCGCCGCTCGTCGAAGCGTACTGGCCGCCGAGGAGGAGGGGCTGGTGTTCGAGGTGCTCGTCCGTGAGGGCGATCGTGTCGAGGCCGGAGAGGTCATCGCACGCCTGGACGCCACGCGGGCAGAGCGCGAGGTGCGCCGGGCTGAAGCGGTACTTGCCGCCGCCCGGGCATCGGTCGCCGAGCGTGAGGCGTTGTTGGACAACGCTCGTCGAGACCTCGAACGCGTGCAGCAGACGTTCGATCGAGGTGGCGGCAACGAGCGTGAGATCGACTCGGCACGGACGAGCTTGAGCGCCGCCGAGGCAAGGCTCGCTGCCACGCGTGCCGAGGTCGAACTCAATGAGGTCTTGCTGGATCTCGCTCGGGAACGCGTTGACGACATGATCATCAGAGCACCCTTCGCCGGTCGCGTTGTGAGCCGCACGGCCGAGGCGGGACAGTGGCTGGGTGCGGGAGACAGCGTGGTCGAAGTTGTGTCGCTCTCGACCGTTGAGGCGTGGGTAGATGTTCCCGAGCGGCTGATCGATCGTTTGACAGGCCCGGGGGCTCGCGTCCGCGTGCGTGTGCCGGCATTGGGCGACGAGGTCGATGCTGCACGCTTCACCGTCGTACCAGACGCAGACCCACGCAGCCGCTTGTTTCCCGTGCGGATCGTGCTCGAGAACGCCGAGGAGCGATACCGGCCTGGAATGAGCGTTCTCGGCTTGACACCCACCGGCGTGACCGAGGAGACGCTGACGGTGCACAAGGACGCCATGCTTCGTGATGATGCGGGCGAGTTCGTGTACTTCGCCGCGCCGAACGGTCAGGGCGGATACCAGGCGGTGCCCGCACGCATCACTCGTCTGTTTGCGGCTGGTGAGCGTGTTGCGATTCGTGCCGGTGCGCTCCCTCCGGGGTCGATGGTCGTGATCGAGGGCAACGAGCGGATGTTCCCGACGCAGCCGCTAAACATCTTGAACCAGAACGAAGCTTCTCAGAGTGGTGGCATGGCGGCGGAACGCTCGCCGTCGGAAGGGGCCTGACCCGTGGATCTTGTCCGACTCGCGATCCAACGCCCGGTTGGCGTTGTCGTTGCCGTTGTTCTCGTGGTCATGTTTGGCCTCATCGGGGTGCGATCGATCCCGATCCAGCTCACGCCCTCGGTCGATCGCCCATTCATTACGGTGACCACGGTGTGGCCGGGCCGCAGCCCGCAGGAAGTGGTTGACGAGATCACCACCGAGCAGGAAGAGCAGCTCAAGAACGTCTCAAACCTGAAGTCGATGCGTTCACTCAGCAGTGAGGGTAACTCGACGATCACGCTCGAGTTCTTCATCGGCACCGACATCGATCGCGCGTTGCAGGAGGTCTCCGACTCGCTGCGACAAGTGCCAGACTACCCCGAAGAGGTCGACGAGCCGATCATCGCCGACACCAGCGGCGGCCCGGAGAACGCGATCGCGTGGATCATCCTCGACATCGATCCCCAGCATCTCGACAAGGTCGGGGACTTCGACATCACAACACTGTTCGACCCGGTCGATCGCGAGATTCGACCGTTCCTTGAGCGTGTCGGCGGGGTCGCGGAAGTCAACGTCTACGGTGGGCGTGAGCGCGAGGCACGCGTCCTGCTCAATCCGTACGAGATGGCCCAACGGGGGTTGAACCACGTCGATGTGTTCGAAGCGCTCCGCGGCGAGAACCGGAACGTCTCGGCCGGCACGATCGCCGAAGGCAAGCGCGATTACCGTGTCCGCGTCGTCGGCCAGTTCAGCAGCCCCGACCAGGTGCTCGACACCATCGTGGCCTACCGCGATGGCAAGCCCGTGTATCTTCGCGATATCGGTACGGTTGAGCTGAGCTATGAAAAGCCGCGTGGCTTCGTGCGCAGCCTCGGCCAGCCGTGTCTGGCGATCAACGCCCTGCGCCAGACCGACGCCAACGTTGTCGAAGTCATGGCCGGCGTTCGCGAGCAACTCGATCAGATCCGCCAGGACATCCTCCCGAATCTTGACGCCGAGGTTGGACCGTACCTCCGCCTGCGGCAGGTGTACGACGAGACGATCTACATCAGTTCGTCGATCGATCTCGTGCTGGAGAACCTCTGGATCGGCGGCATCCTCGCCGGCCTGGTTCTTCTTGTCTTCCTCAGATCGGTGCCCGCGACGCTCGTGATCGCGGTGGCGATCCCGATCTCGGTCATCGGCACGTTCCTGGTCCTCCTGGGCCTGGGGCGTACACTCAACGTCATCTCGCTGGCAGGGCTCGCGTTCGCCGTGGGCATGGTCGTCGACAACGCGATCGTCGTGCTCGAGAACATCGACCGGCACCGGCAGATGGGCGATTCACCGGCGAAGGCCGCGTACGACGGCGCACGCGAGGTGCGCGGGGCGGTGCTGGCCTCGACGCTCACGACCGTGGTCGTGTTCGTGCCGATCCTGACGATCCAGGAAGAGGCGGGGCAGCTGTTCCGCGACATCGCGCTGGCGATCGTTGGGGCGGTGCTGCTCTCGCTTGTCGTCTCGTTGACCGTGATCCCATCGGCGAGCGCCACGCTCCTCGGCCCGCCGTCTCAAGGCAAGACCGCCTTCGGCCGGTTCGTCCGTACGCTTGGTGGGTTGGCCACGCTGGCTACGTTGATTGCCGAAGGCTTCGGCCGGCTCGTGGCCTGGCTCATGGGTTCGTGGCGTGGGTACACGCTCCGACCTCTGGCGATCGTGCTGCTGACCGCGATGAGCCTGGCGATCTCATCGCTGCTCGCGCCTCCCCTGGACTATCTGCCCGCGGGCAATCGCAATCTTGTGTTTGGAGGTCTGCTCCTCCCGCCCGGTCTGAGCGTGGAGGCTCGCACCGAGCTCGCCGAGCGCATGGAGTCGATGGTCGGCCCGTACACGCTCCAGGAAATGGGCGAGACCACGAGCGTCGCAGACCTCGAAGCGATCCCCCGGGGCATGACCATCGACCCCGAAACCGGCGTGTCTGAAGAGATTCCGCCCTTCGAGCCCGTGCCGATCGAGAACTTCTTCATCGGCGCGTTCGGCACATCGATGTTCTCGGGGGCCACGAGCGCCGATGAGCAGGTTGTCATCCCGGTGGGCCAACTACTCACCAACACCTTCAACCAACTCAACAGCGACATCTTCGGCGGGGCGAGCCAGTCGTCACTTTTTGGTCGCGGCTTCGCGGGCGGTGGCTCGATCGACATCGAGATCAGTGGGCCGAACCTCGAGAAGGTCAAGGCCGTGGCTTCGCAGGCATTCTTCGACGCTGCAGGCATGTATGGATTCGGCCGCGTCCAGCCGAGCCCGGCGAACTTCCTGCTCCAGCAGCCCGAGGTCCGTGCGGAGATTAACGACGTCGGTCGCGATCTTGGGCTGACCACCGAGGGCATCGGCCTGGCTGTCCGTGGCCTTTTTGACGGCGTGTACGTCGGCGACTACCAGCTCGACGGCGAGCAGATCGACCTGGTGATGCTGCCCTTCGGTGGGCGTCTGGATTACCTCGAGCGCATGCTGAGCATCCCGATCGCCACGCCGGCCGGGCCGGTTGTCCCGGTCGACAGCGTCGTGGACATCAAGCGCGGCCTTGCGCCCCAGGAGATCAGCCGGGTCGAGGAGTTGCCCAGCGTTACCGTCACGGTGCGTCCGCCCGAGGGCGAGCCGGTGGGCGAGGTCATCACGACGCTACGCGAGAAGATCATCGCGCCGCTGAGAGACAGCGGCCAGATCGACTCGACGATGCGTGTGCGCCTCGAGGGCACGGCCGCGCAGCTGGACGAGGTCCAGGTGGCGATGTTTGGCGTCGGTGGACAGGAGACCGAACGGCCGCCCATGGGACGCGGCGGGTTCATCTTGTGGACGATAGGTGGCCTGGTACAAGCCGGTGGGCTGGTGCTGGCGATCCTGACGATCGTGATCGCGGTACGCCGCCAGAAGCTCTGGCTCGCGTATGGTGCCGTGGGCTTGCTGCTGGTCGGCGGCATCTTCCTGCTGCTGCTCGGTGGGCTGGCGAGCACGCCGGAGTTGCTCACAGCGCGATTCGTATGGGCGCTCGCCGTCGTGTACCTGCTCATGTGCGCGCTGTTCGAGAGCTTCCTCTATCCGCTGGTCATCATGTTCACCGTGCCGTTGGCGGTCGTCGGCGGCTTCGCGGGGCTCTCGATCGTGCACGAGGTCTCGGTCGCCGATCCGACCATCGCGCCGCAGAATCTTGACGTGCTGACCATCCTGGGCTTCGTCATACTCGTGGGCATCGTCGTGAACAACGCGATCCTTATCGTGCACCAGAGCCTGAACTTCATGCGACGCAATCCGCTGAGCGACGACGCGGCCGGACTCGAGGAAGCACACGAGGCGATCCGGGCGGCAACGGTCAGTCGCGTGCGCCCGATCTTTATGGGCACGCTGACCAGCGTGGGTGGCATGCTCCCGCTCGTGCTGTTCCCTGGTGCCGGTTCGGAGATGTATCGCGGGCTCGGCTCGGTGGTCGTGGGTGGCCTGCTGGTGTCCACGATCTTCACGCTGCTGCTGACGCCGCTGCTCTTTAGCCTCGTGCTCGATATGCAGGTGGCCGCAAAGCGCGCGCTCG
This sequence comes from uncultured Phycisphaeraceae bacterium, assembly GCA_937899905.1. Lineage (GTDB taxonomy): Bacteria > Planctomycetota > Phycisphaerae > Phycisphaerales > UBA1924 > JAHCJI01. The sequence goes on along the minus strand of CALCCF010000056.1, from coordinate 6,696 downwards.
CTCGACCGACGAAGCCCGCCTCGCAGGCCACACTTCCGACGGCCGGGCAGCCTGCAGTGTGAGACTCAGCCGGGCACCGAGGCCCAACGCAGCTTGTGGATCAGCGTGGACCAATAGCGCCGCTCGGGATTGACAACGACTCGCAGCGGGTTCGCGCCCACGGTCACGTGAACGCGGTCGTCCTGCTCGAGCGGGATGCCGGTCTGTCCATCGATGACGGCGTTGGTTCCGGCGCTGGGATCACAATCGGGCGAGTGATTCACGCGGATGGCGCGCATCTCGATGGTGCTCGCGGCCGGCACGACGATCGGCCGAAAGCTTAGAGAATGTGCCGCGATCGGCGTGACCACCATCGCCGGCAGCGTCGGTTCAAGGATCGGCCCGCCGGCGGCGGCGTTGTACGCCGTGCTGCCCGTGGGCGTGGCCACGATCAGGCCATCGCCCGACACGCGGGTCGCCTCATCCGCTGGCGTGCCATCGATGCTGAGCGCGAGTTGGATCATGCGGAAGGGTGCGCCGTTGCACACGGCCACATCGTTGATTGCCGTGGTGTGGGCGATAGTGTCGCCGCCACGTACCACGGTAACTTCCAGCGCGGCGACCTCCCGGATCTTGGGTTGGCGTGTGAGCACATCCTCGGCGTGGCGATGGAACGAGTCGACGTCGAATTCCGCCAGGAAGCCGAGCTTGCCGAAGTTGATGCCCAGCATGGCCACGCCAGAGCGAACGGCGTGCCTGGCGAGCCCGAGAATCGTCCCGTCCCCGCCGAGCACGATCGCCAGGTCGGCACCACCTTCAAGAGCCTCGCCGTTCTGAGCGATGTCGAACTGGCCAATCAGGTTCGCGTGGCTCTCGATGACACGGCGCACGCCGTGGGCGGCCTCGACGGCTTCAGGCTTCCCCGAGTTGACGATGAGTGCCACGCGTATCCGCTTGGCGTTGGTATCGGAGTCTGGCGGCATGGCCGATGATATGTCGAAGCCGGCGAACGTGGGTTACCATCGGGCATGCATCGAGACGGGGCCAATAAGCTCGACATGCAGCCAAGCGACTTCGTGTGCGACTTCACGGGCAAGGCGTGGGATGGCTCGTTCCCGATGGTCGAGGGTCACCAGGGGAGCCTGATCAGCGGCGATGCTCTGCGCGTGGCGTATACCGATGTCGTGCTTATGGGCAACGACAGCATGCCCGCGGGGGCGACGTGCGTCATGTGCCTCGAGGTCCGCGACGGGCCCGGCTGGCAGAGCCCGATGCCCGTCGGCCAGCACCAGGGGGGGGCGGTCATCTGCCGGCGGTGCATCCAGCAGAGCGCGTCACGCCTCGACAAGGACGCCGATTGGGATTGGGCAAAGCCGGCCCGCGATGAATCTGTGGGTGCTTGAATTCGGCCGGAGCGTATCGCGCTACCAGCCCAGCACCCAGCCGAAGATGAGCGGAGCGACGATCGTGGCGTCGGACTCGATCATGAACTTCGGGTCGCCGGCACCCAGCTTGCCCCAGGTGATCTTCTCGTTCGGCACGGCTCCGCTGTAGCCGCCATAGCTCGTCGTCGCATCAGAGATCTGGCAGAAGTAGCTCCAGCGCGGCACGCTCTTGTCGGGCTCGTCGCGATAGAGGTCGAGGTTGATCGCCGGCACGACGCAGATCGGGAAGTCGCCGGCGATGCCGCCGCCGATCTGGAAGAAGCCGGGGCCCTGCGGCTTGCCCTTTGTCACGCCGAGGTACCACTCCATCAGCGAGGCCAGGTAGCTCGTGCCGCCGAGCACGCAGTCGAGCGAGTAGCCGCCGCGGTCGGCGTATGCGACGAACATGTTGCCGAGTGTGCTGTCCTCCCAGCCGGGCACAAACAGCGGAAGGTCCTTCTCTGCGGCCGCGAGCATCCAGCTGTCGCGCGGGTCGATCTGGTAGGCGTCTTTGAGATCTCCGCTGAGCAAGAGGTCGTACAGGTAGCGGTGGGGCAGCTCGCGACGCCCTTCGGCGTGCGCGGCCTGCCAGCGCTTGATCACGTGCGCCTCGATGGTCCGCATCGCCTCTTCTTCGGGGATGCACGTGTCCGTCACACGCGGCATGCCGCCCTCATCCAGCGCGACCTCGTCGGCCTCGGAGAGCGCCCGCCAGTTGGGGATGCGTGTGTAGTGGTTGTGCGCGACGAGGTTGAACACGTCCTCTTCCAGGTTGGCCCCGGTGCAACTGATGGCGTGGACCTTGCCCTTGCGGATCATCTCGGCGAGCGATCGCCCGAGCTGGGCCGTGCTCATCGCTCCAGCCATGCTCACGAACATCGGCGAGCCGCGGTCGATGGCGGCCTCGTACGCCCGGGCGGCCTCGACGACGGTGCCCGCGTTGAAGTGCAGGAAGTGGTGGGCCATGAAGTCGCGGATGGGGCGTGGGGCGGTGCTCATCGGGCTGGGCGCTCCTGGAGGCGGATCGAGGGACACAAGGCAGGAATCTGTATGGGTGTCACAATGCGGCCGAACCGGAGTGTAACGCTGTCAGCATCCTGTGGTGTAGACATGAGGACGCCGCGAGGCGGGCCCTCGGGGAGGTGGGCTCGCTCGCGGCGTTTTTCTCGATCTCAACACCGCGGCAGCGGATCCAGAAAGGGTACATGCGATGCGAAGGACTGTGGCGTGCTCGATTAGCGTTCTCTTGGTCTCCTCGGCGGCCGTGCTCGGTTCCGATGGCGTGGCCGACGGCTTCGTGCCCTTCACGGGCAAGGTCGATCAGGCCGACGTCATGGGCGGCTTCCGCAGTGATGCGGTGTTGCTCCGCCTGGCCGCGGGTGCCGCGGTCGATGCCGCGGGCCTGCCGGGCGTCGTCGCGCTCGAGGTGGCCTTCGACGTGCAGCCCACGAACGGCGCACTCGCCGAGCGGCACGGCCTGACGCGCCTGCACGTGGCCACGCTGGAAGCCGGCGTCGATGCGCGCGTGGCGATCACCCAGCTCTCGGGCCTGGAAACCGTGGACACCGCCGAGCTCATCGGCATCGGCGGCCTGCTGAGCACCACGCCCGACGACACCGACTTCGGCTTGCAGTACGGCCTGCTGAACACGGGCCAGTCGATCAACGGCACCGTCGGCACCGCGGGCGCCGACATCAAGGCCTCCGAGGCCTGGACGATCACGACCGGCGATGCCGACGTGGTGATCGCCATCGTCGACACCGGCGTGAGCCAGAGCCACCCGGACCTGCAGGCCAACGTGCTGCCCGGCCACAGCACCGTCGGCGGCAGCTGGGACGACGACATCTTCATCAGCCACGGCACGCACTGCGCGGGCATCGCCAGCGGCGACACGAACAACGGACAGGGCATCGCCGGCGTCGGCTGGGACTGCTCGATCCTGCCCGTCAAGGTCCTTGGTCTCTTCGGCAGCGGCTCGGAGCCGGACATCGCCGCGGGCATCGTCTGGGCGGCCGACAACGGCGCCGACGTCATCAGCCTGAGCCTCGGCTCGCCCGACTTCGGCAGCGTGCTCGAGAACGCGTGCAACTACGCCGCCGACCAGGGCGTCGTGCTCGTCGCGGCGACGGGCAACACCCCCGGCGTGCCGATCTTCGCGCCCGCCCGCTTCGACGCGACGATCGCCGTGGGTGCCACCGACAACCGCGACCGCATCGCCAGCTTCACGACGACCGGCCCGGAGATGACCGTCACCGCGCCGGGCGTCGATGTCTGGAGCGCCTGGGACACCATCCCGCTGTTCGGTCCATCGGACGGCTACGCCTTCCAGAGCGGCACCTCGATGGCCACCCCGCACGTCGCGGGCACCGTCGGCCTGATGCGCAGCGTCAACCCGACGATCACGTCCGACGAGGTCGAGGCCATCTTCGCGTCGACGTCGGTCGACCTCGGTGCGCCGGGATTCGACCCGACGTTCGGCTTCGGTCGCATCGACGCCTTCGCGGCCGTCAGCGCCGCCATCGGCGGCACGTGCCCGGCGGACTTCGACGGCGATGGCGCGCTGACGCTGTTCGATTTCCTGGCCTTCCAGACCGCGTTCGGCGATGGCGATGCGACGGCCGACTTCGACGGCGACGGCTCGCTGACGCTGTTCGACTTCCTGGCGTTCCAGACCGCGTTCGATGCGGGCTGCGACTAGGCCGCCCGCCGTTCCAACGTGTTTGATTCTCGTGGAGGTGGATCATGAAGACCGTGTACGCAGTGGTTGGCCTGAGTGGCCTGGGTGTTGGGCTCGCGAGCGCCACACCGTTCAACGACATCGGTGACTTCCTGGCGGCCGTGCCCGATGCCCAGCTCGTGAACTTCGACACGCTGCCCGATGGATCGACCGCGCCGCTGGGCGAGATCGGCTCGCTCTACGGCGACCTCGGCCTGAGCTTCCCGGCCGGCAATCGGATCGTGGGCACGTTCGGCGGCCCGGTGTCCCCGCCCCAGGGCTGGCTCAACGACACGCAAGTCGGCAGCGATCGGATCTTCGATGTCGACATCACCGTCGCCGGCGTGCGTGCCGCGGGCGTGCACAACGTCCTCTTCGGCTCGTTCCCCAACGGGGGCGTGCTCCGCGCGTTCGACGCCGACGGCAACGAGCTCGAGTCCGTCACGTCCGACGGCATCGGCGACACGCTCGACTTCTTCGGCGTCACCACCGATGCCGACATCGCGCGTGTCGTGATCACGGTGCTCGATCCTATGGGCTGGGGCCTGGATGACCTGTGGATCGGCGAGGGCAGCTCGTGCCGGGCCGACATCGACGGCGATGGCGACCTGACACTGTTCGACTTCCTGGCGTTCCAGAACCTGTTCGACGCCGGGGATCTGGCCGCCGACTTCGATGGCGACGGCAGCCTGACGCTGTTCGACTTCCTGGCGTTCCAGAACGAGTTCGACGCGGGCTGCGACTGAGTGGCGCGGGCCCGCGCGGCCGCGGCTCGTTATCCCAGACACACGCACGGGCGCGGCCCCTCGGTCGCGCCCGTGTTCTCTTTGCGACGTGTGCTCGTGGGCGGCTCACCCCGCCTGCTGGCTCGGCCCCGTCGCGGGCGCGATGCTGCCAGCCACTGGTGTGTCAAGCTGATTGCTCGGGTTCCCCAGGAACACGAACTGCGGTGCGCTCCACGGGCTGTAGCGCGTGGCGCGCTCCGTGTTGCCAGCGCCCGCCGGCGGCTTGACGGCGCGGATGCGGTACATCGAGCGGGCGCTGCCGGGCGGCACGCCCTCGTCGAGCGCGGCCCGCGCCGGCACGCTGGCGATGGTCGCCCACGCCTGCCCGTCGTTGAGGCTGCGCTGCACCTCGTAGAACGTGCCGCCCGCCAGCGAGCCGGACCATTCCAGGCTCACGAAGCCCGAGGGGCGCAGCCCCAGCGTGATGTCGGTGGGCGTCACCGGGTCGGCGCTGGGCGTCGGCGGCGCGGGCTCGGGGATGCTCGCGAGCGCGTACACGCCGGGGTTGCTGGTCGTCTCGGCGTACGCCTTGATGGTGGCGACGAGCGCCGAGCCGAGCGTGCGCAGCGCGTCGGCGCTCTGGTGGAACTCGAACGTTCGGTCCTTGGATTCCTGGCGAGAATCCAAAGCGTCCTGGTAATCCGTGCTGGCGCTGGCGGTCAGGCCCGACAGCTCGGTGACCTGCGCGGCGCTGAGCCCGATCTGCTCGGGGTTGGCCTGCCAGTCGGCGAGGCGCTGGGTGAAGAACTGGATGAGTTCCGGTCGTGTGTTCGGCAGCACGCCCATGGTTCGGGTCCTTTCTTGTGTTCGACGCGTGACGCGTCGGTGCGGTGCGGCGCGGCCCACCATGGCCGACGCGACACCGAGCATCGACGGTCGGGGCCGGTGTCGATCGATCGAAACTATGAAGAATGTCCGGGCGCTGATCCTGCGCTTTTGGCCGCGCGCACCCCCCTTGGACGTGGGAAGTTGTCGGATTCGCGTCGCGCAGGATCGACGCACCGCGCGCGCCACGCGCCCGGCCACGATCATCGTGGACATGCCAACGGTCGTCGGAAAGGCCTCCACGATCGTCGTGGGCATGCCCACGGTCACCGTTGGGGCCTCCAAGGCCCCGATAAGCCCGCTGCCCGACGGCCGCGGCCAGCTCGCGGGTCTTGACAGCGCGATCTCGATCTGGTAACTTCTACCTGCGCACGTGCGGGGCCTCGCCCCGCAGGCTGCGCGAGGGAGAAGCGAGATGCCGCGTGTCGGATGTGATCGTGTGGCCGGATTGGCGATGCCGCTGGTGGTCTCGGCGGGGCTGCCATTGGCCGTGTCGTCGATGGCCGCGGCCCAGAGCGACCCGCTGGACGAACCCTTCCCGGCGGTGCTCGAGCTCGCCGGCCTGGATGGCACGACTGGCTTCCGCCTTGACGGCATCGACGAGAACGACCAGAGCGGCTGGTCGGTCGCCTCGGCCGGCGACGTCAACGGCGACGCCGTGGACGACCTGATCATTGGGACGCGTCTCGCCGATCCGGGAGGTCGCCCTGGCGCCGGCGAGATGTACGTGGTCTTCGGACGCGGCCCCGGGGCCGGCGGCTTCCCGTCGTCGATCCAGCTCGGCAGCCTGGATGGCGCGAACGGCTTCCGCCTGGAAGGGATCGACCCGATTGATAGAAGCGGCCGTTCGGTTGCCTCGGCTGGCGACGTCAACGGCGACGGTGTGGACGACCTGATCATCAACGCGTATCGCGGCGATCCGGGAGGCCGCCGTGACGCAGGCGAGACGTACGTGGTGTTCGGACGC